>NZ_JBQCHR010000123.1:0-10561 GCF_051954495.1 Trinickia sp. | reverse complement strand
TTCGTCCAGGCCGAGCGATTCGACGATGTATTGGTACGCGTGCGTGTGGATCGCTTCCTCGAACGCCTGACGCAGCAGGAACTGACGGCACTCGGGCGCCGTGATGTGCCGGTAGGTGCCGAGCACGATGTTGTTCGCGGCGAGCGAGTCGGCTGTCACGAAGAAGCCGAGGTTGCGTTTGACGATGCGGCGCTCGTCTTCGGTCAGCCCGTTCGGGTCTTTCCAAAGCGCGATGTCGCGCGACATGTTGATTTCCTGCGGCATCCAGTGGTTCGCGCAGCCGGCGAGGTACTTCTCCCACGCCCACTTGTACTTGAACGGCACGAGCTGGTTGACGTCGGTGCTGCCGTTGATGATCCGCTTGTCGGCGACGTTCACACGCGCGGCGGATGCGGCGGCAGGTTGAGCGGGCGCTTGTGCGGCGCCCGCATACGGCGCGACGGCGAAGTCGTCCGCGAAGATGTTTTGCATGGGCGAAGCTTGCGTCGCGACGCGCGTCGCAGCTTGCGTTCCAACGGCCTGCCCCGCGGGGTTGCGCAACGCGTTCAGTTGCGAACCGCTCGAGGGAGTTACGGCAGTCGTCTCGTCATCCCAGTTGAGCATAAATTCTCACCATCAATTTAGATCGGTTTGTACCATCTTTTCACGAGCGATAAAAGGGTTCGCTCATGAAAATCCTTGTTTTTCGATTCACGCTGCGACCTCGATACAACACTTTGTTCGTCACGTCGCACACGCGAGATCGTCGAAGACGTGCGAAGGGTCGTCTCGATGCGATGTGTTCTCGTGAAAGAGAGCTCCATCCGAGCATCGATCGTCGACGCTCCGTGTCCCGCCTGTTCCTCGTCCCGCCTCTTCTTCGACGCTCGATGCGTCGCGGGGTATCTCTGCCGTTCGTCGTGGGCGCGCGTTTGTCGTTCTGTGGTTCGCGCGCCCGGTTTCGGCCATCCCGGCGCGCCGCTCACTCACGCGCGCCGGTATCGAGCGAGGCCCTTACTGGCAGGCCTCGCATTCGTCGAAGCCCAGATCGCCCGGACGCATCATGCAGACGGGACCGTCCGCTTGCGGCTCCTCTTGCGCGACCGGCGCCGCGTTCAACCCGCCCATCGGCGAACTCGCGCCACCGCCCATCGCGCCGCCCGTCGCACCGAAGCCGCCCGCCGCGCCACCGCCGCTCGCACCGCCGTCGGCCGACGGCACGGCGTTCAGCGCGCCGTGCGCCACCGTCGACTTCTCGACGTGCGTGGCCGCCATCGTGCGCAGGTAGTAGGTCGTCTTCAGTCCGCGCAGCCAAGCGAGCTTGTAGACCTCGTCGAGCTTCTTGCCCGATGCGCCCGCCATGTAGATGTTCAGCGACTGCGCTTGGTCGATCCACTTTTGACGACGCGAGGCCGCCTCGACGAGCCACTTCGGATCCACTTCGAACGCCGTCGCATAAATCGCGCGCAGGTCGGCCGGTACGCGGTCGATGCGCGAGAGCGTGCCGTCGAAATACTTGAGATCGGCAACCATCACCTCATCCCACAGGCCGCGCGCCTTCAGGTCGCGCACCAGGTAGTCGTTCACCACCGTGAATTCGCCGGACAGATTCGACTTCACGTAGAGGTTCTGGAACGTCGGCTCGATACAGGCCGAGACGCCGATGATGTTCGAGATGGTGGCCGTCGGCGCGATGGCGACGCAGTTCGAATTGCGCATGCCGTACGTCGCGATGCGCGCGCGCAGCGTCGGCCAGTCCATCGTCTCGCTCGCGTCGACCTCGACGTAGCCGCCCCGGGCTTCGGCCAAGAGCTTGAGCGTGTCCTGCGGGAGGATGCCGCGATCCCACAGCGAGCCGCGGTAGCTCGAATAGCGGCCGCGCTCCTCGGCAAGTTCCGTCGACGCATAGTAGGCGTAGTAGCAGACCGCCTCCATCGACCGGTCGGCGAACTCGACCGCGTCGTCCGACGCGTACGGTACGCGCAGCAGGTGCAAGCAATCCTGAAAGCCCATGATCCCCATGCCGACCGGGCGATGCTTCAGGTTGGAGTTGCGCGCCTTCGGCACGGCGTAATAGTTGATGTCGATGACGTTGTCGAGCATGCGCATCGCCACGCTCACCGTGCGCTTGAGCTTGTCGTGATCGAGCGCGTAGCTGCCGTCGGCCTGCTTCACCAGGTGCGCGACGAGGTTGACCGAGCCGAGGTTGCAGACGGCGATTTCGGTGTCGCTCGTGTTCAGCGTGATTTCGGTGCACAGATTCGACGAGTGCACCACGCCCACGTGCTGCTGCGGCGAGCGCACGTTGCACGGATCCTTGAACGTAATCCAGGGGTGGCCGGTCTCGAACAGCATGCCGAGCATCTTGCGCCACAGCTGAGCCGCCGGGATCTTCTTGAACAGCTTGATCTCGCCGCGCTCGACCTTTTCTTCATACGCCGTGTAAGCCTGCTCGAAGTCGGCCCCGAACTTGTCGTGCAGATCCGGACAGGTCGAAGGGGAGAACAGCGTCCAGTCGCCGCCTTCCATCACCCGCTTCATGAACAGATCGGGAATCCAGTTCGCCGTGTTCATGTCGTGCGTGCGGCGACGGTCGTCGCCCGTGTTCTTGCGCAGCTCGAGGAATTCCTCGATGTCGAGGTGCCACGTTTCGAGGTACGCGCAGACCGCGCCCTTGCGCTTGCCGCCCTGGTTCACGGCCACCGCCGTGTCGTTGACGACCTTCAGGAACGGCACGACGCCCTGCGACTTGCCGTTGGTGCCCTTGATATGCGAGCCGAGCGCGCGCACGCGCGTCCAGTCGTTGCCGAGGCCGCCGGCGAACTTGGAGAGCAGCGCGTTTTCCTTCAGCGCTTCGTAGATGCCATCGAGATCGTCGGCCACCGTCGTCAGGTAGCACGAGGACAACTGCGAGCGGCGCGTGCCCGAATTGAACAGCGTCGGGGTCGAGCTCATGAAGTCGAACGTCGAAAGCACGTTATAGAACTCGATCGCCCGCGCTTCGCGGTCGATCTCGTTCAGGGCGAGACCCATTGCGACACGCATAAAGAATGCCTGCGGCATTTCGATGCGCGTGCCCTCGACGTGCAGGAAGTAGCGGTCGTAGAGCGTTTGCAGACCGAGGTAGCCGAATTGGAGGTCGCGGCTCGCGTCGAGCGCAGCGCCCAGGCGCTTCATGTCGTACTGCAGCAGCTTGTCGTCGAGCAGTTCCGCTTCGACGCCGCGCTTGATGAACAGCGGGAAGTACTCGGCGTAGCGCTCGCCCATCTCGCCTTGCGTCACTTCCTCGCCGAGGATTTCGCGGCGGATCGTGTGCAGCAGAATGCGGGCCGTCACTTGGCTGTAGGCCGGGTCCTTTTCGATCATCGTACGTGCCGCGAGGATCGCCGAGTCGTAGACCTGGCTCATCGGCACGCCGTCGTAGAGGTTCTTGACCGTTTCGGCGACGATCGGCTCGGGGCTCACCGCATCGCCTAGATTGTCGCAGGCCGACGCGATCAGCGCGCGCAGCGCCGGCAGGTCGAGCGGACGCGTGACGCCGTTGTCGACGACGTTCAGGCCCGACGCGGGGGCACCAGACGCTTCTTGCTCATGGCCGCGCTCTTGATTGCGCTTCTCGCGATAGAGCACGTAGGCGCGCGCGACGTTGTGCTCGCCGCCGCGCATGAGCGCCAGTTCCACCTGGTCTTGAATATCTTCGATGTGGAACGTGCCGCCGTTCGGGCGGCTGCGCACGAGCGCGCGCACGACGCTTTGCGTCAACTGCTCGACGAGCTCGCGCACGCGCGCGGACGCGGCGCCCTGCCCGCCGTTGACGGCCAAGAACGCCTTCGTGACCGCGATCGCGATTTTGGACGGCTCGAACGACACGACGCTGCCATTGCGGCGGATCACCTTGTAATCCGCGAAGGTCGCCTGCGGCGCGAGCGGCTGTGCGTAGGCAGCCTGCCCGCCGACGGGGCGCCCCGCCTGCGCGCCTTCGTGCTGGCTCGTCATGTTGTCGGTCGTTTGCATGTGCAAAGCTCCTGATCTTGGATGTGCGGTCAAACCGCGGATTGGAACAACCGCCGCGCCACCCCGAGCGCGAACGATGAGGTGCGGGAGACAAAACGGAGCGATGGCGTCGCGTCGCAGTGCGCGTCGGAAAGGACGATGGTTTTCGTCATTGATGTGCGGCTGTGGCTCGCCCCGTTTTTTCCCTGAAGGTAGAACGCCGAGCATCGCCCGGCGTTCTACCCGCATGATTTACACGCCGCGTTCTGCGGTTCCGGCGCCCAGCCTGATACTCGGACGCCCCGGCGTGTCGACACAATATCTAGTGCAATTGTGTCTTGTTGATACCAAGTATAGTGGACCAACCCGCCAAGTCAAAACGGTTTATTTGGAGGCGAGCGCTTGACTTTTCATTAACCGAGCCCGGACAAGGACTTACCGCAAAGGCAAGCGCCGCGCGGGTTTGAGGACACCGCGAGCACCCGCGAAATGCCGAGCGTCAGGGATGGCGATAGGGGAAATACCGATCCGCGAGCGCGGTGTCGCGCTGCAAACGGTCCCAATCGAAGTGAGGTCCGGGGTCGGTCTTGCGACCCGGCGCAATATCGGAGTGGCCGGCCAGCGCATCGATCGGGTAGTGCGCCGTGAGCGCTGCGACGAGCGCCGCCAGCGCTTCATATTGCGCCGACTCGAAACGATGCGTGTCCGCGCCTTCGAGTTCGATGCCGATCGAGAAATCGTTGCATCGCTCGCGCCCGAAGAAGCTCGATACGCCCGCGTGCCATGCGCGCTGATCGCACGAGACGAACTGTTCGAGCACGCCGTCGCGGCGAATCACGAAATGCGACGACACGCGCAGGCCGCGCAGATGCGCATCGTAGTAAGGATGCGCGTCGCAATCGAGGCGATTGAGAAACAGATCGGCGATCGCGGTGCCGCCGAACTGGCCGGGCGGCAGGCTGATGTTGTGGATGACGATAAGGGTCGGCACGGCGAGCGGGGGGCGCATCTCGAAATTCGGCGACGGCAGCACTTGCGCGGTGCGCACCCAGCCGTCGTCGCCGACGACGAAAGACGCGCCGCTCATCGACCGTCGCGCCCGCCCGCGCGCGCCGCGTAGCGACGCGCATGTTCTGCGCTGCAGAAGTACTGCGCGCCGGCGAGCACCGACTCGCTTTTGGGCGAGTGAACGCCGCAGACGGCACAGCGCACCATCGGCTCGGCGAGCTGGCGCGGTTCGGGCGCCGCCTGCCGGCGCGCGCCGCCCGCGGCGCCCGAGCGCGCCCCCGCCCGCATCGTGGCCTGGGCTTGAGCCGCGCGCATGGTCTTCACCAGCCAACGGGCGGCGAGCACGAACACGACGAGAAGAAGAATTTGTCGCATGGGAATCAAACCACCGGACGGTGGAGCAAGACCTCGAACACGAAGCGGCTGCCGACATAGGCCAGCAGCAAAGCCACGAACGACGCGAGCACCCAGCGCAGCGCGGCCCGCCCTCGCCAGCCGGAAAGCTGTCGCGCCGCGAGCAGCGCGCCGAACATGAGCCAGGACAGCACCGCGAACACGGTCTTGTGATCGAAGGTCAACGGACGGCCGAGCAGTTGCTCGCTGAACAGTACGCCGGACACGAGCGTCAGCGTCAATAGGACAAAACCGGCGCCGATCAAGCGAAACAGCAGTTTCTCGAGGGTCAGCAGGGGCGGCAGCGCATCGAGCCAACCGGCGAGCCAGCCGCCGTTGCGCTCCAGCGCCCCGCGCAACATGTGCAGGCGCCGCTCGGCGAACAACATGAGGACCGCATGCAGCGCCGCGATCGCAAACAACCCGTAGGCGATGTTCGCGATGATGAAATGCGCCTTGAACAACGGCGCGGCCGCGTACGGCAGCACATGCACGCCGCCGAAGGCGAGCGGCAGCAGCGAGGCGACGCATGCGAAAGGCAGTACGAGCAGGCCCAGCCCGTCGAGCGGAAAGAAGAAGCTTTCGATCCAGTAGATACAGGCGCCGAGCCAGAACATGGCCGACAAGGCAAACGCGAACCCGAACACCATCGCGTCGCGAGGGAAGATCGTCATATGCAGCAGCAGCCCATGCACCGCCAGCGCGACGAACAGCAGCGCGCGTCCCGCGCGCATCGCCCCGGGGGACGGCGAGGCCGCCTGGGCGGGCACGGGCGGCACGCTGGAGAGCATCGACGGGGCGCTCTCCAACCGATGCGCGCGCCAGCCGGCCACGGCGAGACCGCCGTAAAGACGCGCGGTGAGGGCAGACAGTACAATATCCATGTCCCAAGTTTACACTAGGCCGCTGAACCCGCCCCGCTCGCGCGCTGGGCGAGCCGCAGCCCTCGTGCCCAATCGCTCCCCATGCTCGACACACTTACCCAACGGATGGCGCGCGTCGTCAAGACGCTGCGCGGCGAAGCTCGCCTCACCGAAGCCAACACGCAGGAAATGCTGCGCGAAGTGCGTCTCGCGCTGCTCGAGGCGGACGTCGCGCTGCCCGTCGTGCGCGAGTTCGTCGCCAAGGTCAAGGAAAAGGCGCTCGGCGAAGAAGTCCTGCAAAGCCTGTCGCCGGGCCAGGCGCTCGTCTCCGTCGTCCAGCGCGAGCTGACGGCCGTCATCGGCGGCGACTACGAAGGCCGCGCCGCCGAACTCGATCTCGCCGTCACGCCGCCCGCGGTCATCCTCATGGCCGGCCTGCAGGGCGCCGGTAAGACGACGACGTCGGGCAAGCTCGCGAAGCTCCTGCGCGAAAAGTACAAGAAGAAGGTGCTGACGGTCTCGTGCGACGTCTACCGCCCAGCGGCAATCGCTCAGCTCAAGACGGTGACGGAGCAAGTCGGCGCCGATTTCTTCCCGTCCGAACCGAACCAAAAGCCGGTCGACATCGCGCTCGGCGCGCTCGATTGGGCCAAGCGGCACTATCACGACGTGCTGATCGTCGATACGGCCGGCCGTCTCGGTATCGACGAGGCGATGATGCAGGAGATCGCGGCGCTGCATGCGGCGATCAAGCCGGTCGAAACGCTGTTCGTGGTCGACGCGATGCTCGGCCAAGACGCGGTGAATACGGCCAAGGCGTTCAACGACGCCCTGCCGCTCACGGGCGTCGTGCTCACCAAGCTCGACGGCGATTCGCGAGGCGGCGCCGCGCTGTCGGTGCGCCACGTGACGGGCAAGCCGATCAAGTTCGTCGGCGTGGCCGAAAAGCTGGACGGGCTCGAAGTGTTCTACCCCGAGCGCATGGCCAACCGTATCCTCGGCATGGGCGACATTCTCGCCCTCGTCGAGGAAGCCCAGCGCAACGTCGACGTCAAAGCCGCGCAAAAGCTGGCCGACAAGGTCAAGAAAGGCGGCGACTTCGACCTGAACGACTTCCGTGCTCAGCTTTCGCAAATGAAGAACATGGGTGGTTTGTCCACCCTGATGGACAAGCTGCCCGCGCAGTTTCAACAAGCGGCGGCGGGCGCGGACATGAGTCAGGCCGAAAAGCAGATGCGCCGCATGGAAGGCATCATCAATTCGATGACACCCGCGGAGCGCGCGAAGCCCGAGCTCATCAAAGCGACGCGCAAGCGCCGCATCGCGGCGGGCGCGGGCGTGCAGGTGCAGGAGGTCAACCGCATGCTCAATCAATACGAACAGATGCGCACGATGATGAAAAAGCTCAAGGGCGGCAACCTGCAAAAAATGATGCGCGGGATGAAGGGTATGCTTCCGGGCATGCGGTAAGCGAAGGGTTTATGCCGTGGCGCGCGCCGGCGCGCCGCTTCACACTATGTATACAGCCTATACAGTCACCGCTCGCTCAATGCCATGAACCGAGAAGAAGCCCTTCACATCTTTAGCCACTCCGAGGAAATCGTCTCGGCTTCCGAGGTGAACGCCTCCATCGAGCGCATGGCGGCAGCCATCGGCGTCCAAATAGGCGAAGAGTTTCCGCTGCTGCTGTCGGTCATGGGCGGGGCGGCCGTCTTCACGGGCATGCTGCTGCCTCATCTAGATTTTCCGCTCGAGTTCGATTACATCCACCTGACGCGCTACCGAAATACCACCAAGGGCAGCGCCGACATGCAGTGGCGCGTCGCGCCGGCCGAATCGGTGAAGGATCGCGTCGTGCTCGTGCTCGACGACATTCTCGACGAAGGCGAAACGATGGCCGCCATCCGCGACCGCATTCTCGCCATGGGGGCGAAACGCTTCCTGAGCGCGGTGCTCTGCGAAAAGCAGATCGCGAAGGCCAAACCGCTGCGTCCCGATTTTTGCGGCTTTGAGGTGCCTGACCGCTATGTGTTCGGTTGCGGCATGGACGCCAAGGGGTATTGGCGCAACCTGCCGACGATCCGCGCGCTGACCGAAGGCGCTTGAGCGCGCTAGCGAACCGAGACGGTCTCGGCAAGAAGATTCGCCGCGGCGGCGTAGCCTAGCCGGGCCCGGGCGATGTCGCGCAGGCCCCGGGCACAATGCCTCGCGCACGGGGCCGCTCACCCAATGGCGGCGGCCCGACAGCAGACTCAGTTAGCTTGCTGCGGATGTGCGAGCGCCGCACGCACCTTGTCGACGGCAAAAGCGGCAGCCTCGCTGATCGGCAACAGCGTCGCTTCCGGATCGCGACGGCCCTGATACTCCACCTTCCCTTCCTTGAGCCCACGCTCGCCGATCACGAGGCGATGCGGCACGCCGATCAACTCCCAATCGGCGAACATCACGCCGGGGCGCTCGCCGCGATCGTCGAGCACCACGTCGATACCGGCTTCCGAAAGTTGTGCGTAGAGCTTGTCCGTCTCGGCACGCACGCTTTCGCTGCGGTCGTATCCCATCGGGCACAGCACGACTTCGAACGGCGCGATCGCCTCGGGCCAGATGATGCCGCGGTCGTCGAAATTCTGTTCGATGGCCGCGCCGAGAATGCGCGTGATGCCGATGCCATAACAGCCCATGACCATCGGCTGGGGCTTGCCGGTTTCATCGAGGAACGTCGCCCCCATCGCCTCGGAATATTTCGTTCCGAGTTGGAAGACGTGCCCGACTTCGATGCCGCGGCAGATTTCGATCGTGCCCTTGCCGTCGGGCGACGGATCGCCGGGCCGCACGTTGCGGATATCGGCGACCACCGGTTCGGGCAAGTCGCGCCCCCAGTTCACGCCGGTCGTGTGGTAATCGACCTCGTTCGAACCGACGACGAAGTCGCTCATGTTCGCGACGGTGCGATCGGCCACGACCTTGACGGGCTTTTTCGTGCCGATGGGGCCGAGGTAGCCCGGCGGCGTGCCGAACCATTCGACGATCTCCGCCTCGGTGGCGAAACGAAAACCGGCCAGCCCCGGCAGCTTGCCGACCTTCACTTCGTTCAGGTCGTGATCGCCGCGCAGCATCAACAGCCAAATCGTCGGTTCGGCGCCTTCGTTGTCGGTCGCGAGAATGATCGACTTGATCGTGCGCTCGAGCGCAATACCGAGAAACTCGGCGACCGACTCGCATTTCGCCTTGCCCGGCGTGGCCGTCTTTTGCATGGCTTCGCGCGGCGCGGCGCGCTCGGCGTACAGCGGCAAGGCTTCGGCCGCCTCGATGTTCGCGGCGAAATCCGATGCCGGGCAGTAGGCGATGTCGTCCTCGCCCGTCGCCGCGATCACGTGGAACTCCTGCGAGCGGTTGCCGCCGATCGCCCCGCTATCTGCCGCGACCGCCCGAAACTCGAGGCCGATACGCGTGAAGATGCGCACGTAGGCCTCGTACATCTTGCGATACGACTCTTGCAGGCCCGCCTGATCCTTATCGAACGAGTACGCGTCTTTCATCGTGAACTCGCGCCCGCGCATCACGCCGAAGCGCGGACGGATTTCGTCGCGGAACTTGTTTTGAATCTGATAGAAGTTCACCGGCATCTGCCGGTAGCTCTTGATCTGATTGCGCGCGATGTCGGTCACGACTTCCTCGTGCGTGGGCCCGAGAACGAAGTCGCTCTGCTTGCGATCCTTGAAACGCAGCAGTTCGGGGCCGTACTGCTCCCAGCGGCCCGACTCCTGCCAGAGCTCGGCCGGCTGGACCGACGGCATGAGCAGTTCGAGCGCGCCCGCGCGATTCATTTCCTCGCGCACGATCGCTTCGACCTTGCGGATCGAACGCAGGCCGATCGGCAAATAGCTGTAAATCCCGCCGGCGACGCGCCGAATCATGCCCGCGCGCAACATCAACTTGTGGCTCACGACTTCCGCGTCAGCCGGAGCTTCCTTCAGGGTGCCGATAAAGAAACAGGAGGCTTTCATCAAGAATTTTCCAAAAGCGGCAGCCCGCAGCGAGCCGCCCAAAGGGGGAACGAGTGATTTGGGACATGAGCGCGAGCCGCCGCCGTGCATGGATCACATGCGTAGCCTAGCGCGACGCGATTCGTCAGACTAGCCATCGGCAGTAGGAGGGCACGATTGATGCTGCGCCCGGAACCCTTCTGGTGCATGCCGATGCCAAAGGCTCGTTATCTGTTTATAATCAAAGCAATTTTAAAGGATTCGAAGGTGGTTGTATGCTGGATCGCGAAGGCTTTCGCCCGAACGTCGGCATCATCCTCTTGAACGCGCACAACGAGGTGT
>NZ_JBQCHR010000122.1:0-4513 GCF_051954495.1 Trinickia sp. | reverse complement strand
CGGCCGACATCGCCCCCGACGCTGCGAGTTCGACGGCGGCGACGAAGCCCGGCAAGGGCAATGCCGACGAAGCCGCCATCGCCGCGCGCAACGCTGCGATGTCCGCGCAAGCGGCAGCGCCGGCGCGTCAACCGACCAACGGGCAATACACGTCGACCGAACTGACGCTCGACGAGTCGTACGATCAAGCATGGGCGCGGGTCGGCCTCGCACTCGATCGTTCGAATTTCACGGTCGAGGATCGCGATAGCACGAAGGGCCTCTACTCGATTCGCTATGTCGATCCGAAGGATAAGAGTTCGGACGAACAGGGCTTCTGGAGCCAGGTCTTCCACGGCCGCAAGGAAAAGGTCGCCAAGCAGTATTTCGTCAACGTGAAAGCCGTGACGGAAAATCAAACACGCGTGGCCGTGGTCGACGACAAGGGCAACGTCGAGCGTTCGACGCCGGCAAAGGAAATCATGTCGCTGCTCGTCGATCAGCTGCGCTGACCGTCATCGAAGCTACCAAGGCTTGACTGGAACCCGCCGCTCGGCGGGTTCTTTTTTGACAGCGTCCCAATACGCCCGTTCGGGCCATCGTTCGGATGTCACGTGACGTTACGGGGTAACGTTTCGCGGACGAAACGATTCTATCCGGCGCGTTTTTAAACTTCTCTTTTAAATCAATCGCTTATCTGGACGATTTGGCGTGGCACGCAAACTGCTTTTTACCTCGCGTAGGGCAAAAGTGCAGGGAGGACCAGGGCGGGCTTCGACCATAACGCACCGGTCGTCATGTGCGTGCCGCGTTCACAGCGGCTGCACCGACGAGCGCGTTGCCATTCGACATCCATTCGAAGCGCCGCCTTACACGACACCGCTCGCGTCCCTTGCGCGAGCGTCGGTGGCCCCGTCGCCTATCCTCGTAGGGCGACGGTTTTACCCGCGTTCCACGGAACGCGGGTATTTTTTTGTCCTCCCGCAATACGAGCGGGAAAAGGCCACGCCCGTGCCGCGAGGGTTCGTTAGGACTGCAAACGAATTGCCGATGTGATCAGTGGCTTGCTTGCGGGACGTCCAAAATCAGGATGATCGTCCAATCGGCATCGCCGTCATGATGATATTGGCGTTCGACGACGATGAACGGCTGCTGTTTGCCGGCCGGGCCGAGGAACAGCACATCGCCCTCCATCGGCAGACATTCGACGGGCGGCAGCGCCAGAAACGCTTCTTGCGACCCGCGCGGCATCAGCTTTTCGATTTTGCGCGATGCAGCCTCGGTCCATTCGATATCCAACTGGATGTTGCTCATGCTTTCCTCTGCGCACGGCGTGGCGTGCGATCTTGTAAGACGGTGAAACGATTCGGTGCGCGACTTTAGCATACCGATCTGCTCGGCCCGACCCAACAAAAAGCCGAAGCCGGCGAAACCGGCTTCGGCTCATCGTGCATGGGCGGTTCAAGCGCCGCCGGCGCGATTCGGTTACTGGCTGGCGCCGCTCGCGGGAGCCGCTGCGGCCGCGCCCTTCGCGGCATGCTTGTGCATGGGCTTGTGCATCGGCTTATGGTGACGCGGCGCCTTTTTCATCGGCATCGTCTCGTTCATCGGCATCTGCTGTTGCTGCTGCTGCAACGCTTGAGCACGCTGCTCGACGTCGGCGGCTTTGGCCGGATCGGTGCTCATCATGACGCCGCCCTCGGTCTGCGCATAAGCGGCGCCGGCCAGCATCGACAGGGAAACCAAGACAGTCAGGGACGCTTTCTTCATTATTGCCTCCGTGCGAAAAGTGGATGGATGGTGGTCCAAATGCTGCCCGTCCGGCTGGACATTGCAAATTCTAGCCAGCATAAGCCCAAGAACGCGATTCGTGTGGAGCAAATGCGACGTTCCGTTACTTCTCGTTACATGTCGGGACATTTTCAGTCAGAACCAGCCAAACGCGCGATAGACGTAGAACTGGACCATACCGATCAGTTCATGCAACGCGATGTTGGCGGCGACAAGATTTTTCCAGCGCGGCAAAACACCGCGCTGCGCGACCCTTGCACTCGATGCCACGGGGGTGGGCGTGAGCGCGAATCGCCGAAAATCCAAGAGCGCACGAGGCATGTGGTAGGCCGACGTCACGAGCATCAACGAATCGTAACGTTCATTGCGCAAAATACGTGCGACGTACTGGGCGTTTTCATACGTGGTGCGGCTCTTGTTCTCGAGCAGGAGATCGTCGCGGGCGACATGCGCGCGCAATAGATAGGGCGCATAGTTGTCGGCCTCTGCCGCTTCGTGACCTTGCGGATTGCCGCCGCTTACGACCACCTGGCAATGCGGCGCCTCTTGCTTGCATCGCGCATACAGCGACGCCGCGGTCGCGATGCGCTGCATCGCGTCCTGCTTCGGCACGAGCACGCCTTGCGCGTCATGCTTCGTTCCCGCGCCCAGCAAGACGATGACGGTGCGCTCGCCGAACCGCGGCGGCGGGTAGCGTAACGCGCCGTCCTGCACGCTGGCGAGCAGCGGGGCGGTCAGCCAACCGGCCGCCAGCAGCCAAAAGAGCGCCAAACCGATGACCGCGCAGAGCATGCGTGCGCCGCGCCATAGCACGAAAACTGCCAAAAAAAGCAGGAATAAAGTGAATATGATCAATTGAGATGGGGTAACGTATGGGTTCGGGGAAAAGCATCGCGCGCAGCCGGCGGTGCATTGGAAGTACCACGGGCAATCCGCATTCTTTTGCGCGCGAAGGCGCCCGATTATAGGCAGGACCAGCGATCGACGGCGCCGAACCATTCGGTCGCCGCCCCGGCTCGGCGGCTTGGCGCATACCTGTACCGGCTGCCGCACGGCATGCGCCGTCAAGTGTGACGACGGCTGCACTTTAAGAAAGAGTCGAGATGACCACGTATTCCAACGAAGCGGTGCTCGAAGCGCTTAGGCGAGTGCAATATCGTCAGGTTCCATGGGCCAAGCGCCCTGGGGTGTTCGAATATCTGCGAGGGCTCGGCTTGATGGAAACGGTCCGCCAGCGCACGGTAGCGCCGGGGGCGGGTTTTCATGCGCCGGTCGACATCGCGGTGCTGACCGATCGCGGTCGAGCCGAATTCAACCGGTTGGCGCGGGAAGAGCGCGCGCAAAGCTGGACCGACGCACGCACGAGCGAATATGTTCTAGGCGAGGCCAACGCCGCCGTCGAATTGAGGCAATAGCGCCGATTGCGCCGGGGCGCCGTTCCACGTTACACCGCTTAGCGGTATTTATCCAAAAAAACCCGTATCGCAAGGATACGGGTACCGGATATTTCTGCTGCCACGCTGTGCTCATGGCACTGACTACGACTAGCAAAACGGCTAGTGGTTCCCTAGGTTTCGGTTTGTCGGTGCGAATCAGCGTCGCGGGGGAGAGGGCGGGCGGGGGGCGTTGCCGCTCCAGCGCGCATTGTTTTCGATGTCCCCTCGCAAGTTGCCCCGCGGCGCCGACGCGGCGTCGGGGGGGCTTGACGGCGGCGCGCGCCAGCCGGCGGCCATTTCAGGCGGCCGCGTGGGTGGTCCGTGAGGGGGTCGCGCACGCGCGAGAACCGCATGCGCGAGAATGACACCGCATACGAGCAAGCGCGCTGCGTAAATCGCTGCCTTCATTCAATGAGCTCCGGGCACGACATGCCGGCGGCGTGTCCGCATAGGGACACGATAGGCTCATGGGCGAAAGCACGCTGTAAATATTAGTAAATGGATGTTTCGGAATCGTTTGGCGTCGCGATGCCAAGCGAATCGAAATCGCGATCGAAAAGCGAAAGGGAAATAGATTAAGGAATCAGACGAGCGGCAAGCGCGGCGGCAATCGGCGTGCGCCGCGCATCGTTTATCCGCCGACGAATCGATGCCGCTCGAGTTCGGCTCGGGCGGCATCGAAAGGCGCGCGTCCTATGACGCTGACGCGATGCGCGTTACGCCATTTTCACGGGCGCACGCCACGATTCCGGGTTCGTCCAGAACGCACCGCGCAGGCGATCCGGGCTACGCGGCGCAGGCGGCTTGACGGCGTTTGCGCCGATCCGCCCGCGCAGCGAAATTTGGCGCCCGCAGGTGCCTAAACGCTTGACGATCTCCATGAGCGTGCCGTCCGCCTGCCATTCGTCGAAGCGGCGCCGGCACGTCGGCGGAGACGGATAGCGGCCTGGCAGCTTCGACCAGCCTTCGCCGGTCGACAGCACCCAAAGCACGGCATTGACGACAGCGCGCGCTTCCACGCGCGGGCGTCCGCGTCGCTCGCTCCGTGCAGGTTCGGCACAGAACAGCGCCTCGACCAGCGCCCATTCGTTATCTCTCAAATCGTCGAACACCATATGTCCTCACCTCGGCAAAACTGACCCCGGTGCGCTGCCCCGCGCCGCGCACTCTTGCGACACCCTGTTGAGGTATCGAGCGAGCCGGCCGGTGCCGCGAGCGATCTTGATCATCGATTCGCGGCGCCAGCCGGAGCGCGCCGAGCAACGCATGAAGCGTGCCATGTGGCTGGCGAATACTGCGAGGCCCCG
>NZ_JBQCHR010000121.1:0-70605 GCF_051954495.1 Trinickia sp. | reverse complement strand
CGGACGCCCGGCAGAACTCCGCCCCGGCCGTCGTGGACCCACACGCGCTGGCGGCGCTCGCTCCGCCGGGCCCGCGTGCCGCAATCGAGGTGGCGCTGGCCAGCGCAAGTGCCGCGGCGCCGCGTTGTCTATACGCCGATTGGCTGGCAGCGCGGTCCGACGACGCCGACCGCGGGCGTGCGCGGGTGCTTTACGGCGAGATCGTGCACGATGCCAAGCATTGGCCGCGCTATGCCCGAGACCATAATCGCGAGTGGCTGCAACGCGCGCAGGCGGCCCTGAGCCGGTAATGGCGGCTCGCGGCTTTCGTGGGATAGCTGATATTGCGGAGCGGGATCTTGAGGTTAGCGGCTTTAGCGGAATAGGGCGGAGCGACGCGATCGCCGCTCCAATCGATGATTGAAGGCGCGGGCAGCGCTTTGAAGGAGGCATCATGACTGAGAGCGACAAGGCGTTCGCGGGATCGATCCCGAAGTTCTACGACACGCTGATGGTCCCGATGATCTTCGAGGCTTACGCCGCCGATATGGCGGCGCTCGTCGCGGCGTTCTCTCCTGGCTCTGTGCTCGAAACGGCGGCCGGCAGCGGCGTCGTAGCCCGAGCGCTGGCGCCTAAACTCGATGCCTCGGCACGCTACGTGGTGACTGATCTCAATCAGCCCATGCTCGACTTTGCGGCGGCCAGGCAAGGGGCCGATAGTCGAATCGAATGGCGCCAGGCGGACGCGCTCGACTTGCCGTTCGACGATGCGTCGTTCGACATCGTCTGCTGCGAATTCGGTGCGATGTTTTTTCCAGACAGGGTTGCGGGGTACGCCGAGGCGCGGCGAGTGCTGAAGCCGGGCGGGCGCTTTATTTTCAGTGTGTGGGACCGCATCGAGGACAACGCTTTCGCCGATGAAATCACGCGTGCGGTGGGCACGCTGTTTCCGCATGATCCTCCGAACTTCTTGGCCCGTACGCCGCACGGGTATCACAATGCGGCGCTGATCCGCGAAGACGTCAGGCGCGCGGGATTCACCGATATCGAAATCACGACGCACGAAAAGGTCGGCCGCGCGGCGTCGGCGCGCGACGTCGCGACCGCTTATTGCTTGGGAACGCCGCTGCGCAATGAGATTGAAACGCGCGATGCGAGCTTGCTGCAGTTGGCTACGGACAAAGCGGCCGAGGCGATCGCCAGCCGCCACGGCGAAGGGCCGGTGGCGGGGAAGATTCAAGCGCATGTCGTCGTGGCGGCGGGGTAGGGGGCGCACAAGGGCTGGTAGGCGATACCTGATAGAGCCGCCTTCCACTCGTTGGCGGGATGGCTCTGTCATATGGTGATTGCGTCCGAGATGCGACTCGTTATTGCATAACGCCTGCACAGTGCTAAGACAATGTCGACCTCAAGCGGGAACGCGTGAGATTCAATTTGACATGGCGGGGAGCTTACCCATGGCTCCTGGGCGCGATCTCCCGCTGAAGCGCGAAACCCCCTATGGACCCAACGCCCGGATGAATCCTTCCCCCGCATGTGGGTAGTTGATAACCATACCACTAAGTGGTACACTAAGATTCAGTTCGACATCCATGGAAAGACGGGCTCCGAGAGTATTCAAGACAGCATGGTTCACCAAGGCGGCAAGGGTTGGGGAGATTTCCGACGCGGCCTTGTGCAAGGCTGCTAGAGAGTTGAACGACGGGCAGGGCGACGATCTTGGGGGCAACGTTTGGAAGAAGCGACTAGATAGAAACAGAAAGCGCGGCATCGTCGTCAACAAGGTCGGTGATTTCTGGGTATTCGTTTACTTATTCGCAAAGAATGATTGCGCGAACATCGATGAACGCGAGTTGCGGGATTTCAAAAAACTTGCTCGGGACTATGGAAGGCGAACAACGCGGATGTAGAAAATATGTTGGCGTTGAGGGAGCTAACGGAGATTTGTAATGGTTAAGGCCCGCTACAAAAGCGACGCATCGGAAGCGATTCATAGCGCCGCTGCCGGCTTACATCGCGCTAAGGTCATCGGTAAGAAGACGATGCGCGAGTACGACGAGCTATGCATCGAGAAGGCACCGGAATTCAACCCTCAGCAGATCGCCAGAATCCGCGAAGGCTTGCATGTCAGCCAAAGCGTCTTCGCCCTGTATCTCAACACCACCACGTCAACGGTGCGCCAATGGGAGCAAGGCGATAAGAAGCCGAGCGGGATTGCGGCTCGAATGCTGCAACTCGTGCAGAAGAACGGCCTGGCGATATTTGCCTGACGATCGGCGCGAGGCAGCACGATAGCTCATAGGGCGATGAGGGGGCCTTCACGCCCCACACCGCCCGTCGGTTTCTAAACGATCAACCCTAAGCCGCCAGCTTCAACGCCTGCTCGAAATCCGCAATCAGGTCTTCGACATCCTCGATCCCGGCGGACAGCCGCAGCATGCCGTCGGAAATGCCCATCGCCTTGCGCGTCTCCGGCCCCGCCTCGAAGAAGATCGTCGGCGCGACGGGAATGATCAACGTGCGCGTGTCGCCCAAGCCCGTGGCCTTGATCGGCAGCTTCAGCGCATTGACGACATCGACCATGCGCTCCGCGTTGCGCAGTTCGAACGACAACAGCCACGACGCGCCCTTGAACAGCGCCTTCGCGATCCCGTGTTGAGGATGACTTTCCAGCCCCGGGTAGAACACCTTGCCGACTGCTTCGTGTCCTTCGAGAAACCGGGCGAGGGCGAACGCGTTGTCGCTGCTCTGCTTGACGCGCAAGGCGAGCGTTTCCGCGCCCATCGCGATCGAATGCGCCTGCTCGGACGACAAAGCCGCCCCCATGTCGCGCAAACCTTTCTTGCGGATCTGCAAGAGCCCCTGATCCTTCGCCGCGGAACGCCGGTACTCGTCGGCGATGTTCGGATAAGCGCTCCAGTCGAACAGACCGGTATCGGTCACCGCTCCGCCCAGCGCGGCGCCATGGCCCGCAATCGTCTTCGTCAGAGAATTGATGACGAGACTCGCTCCCACCGCTTTCGGCTTGAACAACGCGGGCGAGGTGATCGTGTTATCGACCACATAAGCGACGCCGCGCTCGCGGCATAGATCGCCGATGCCTTGCAAGTCGGGAATCTGCGTGCCCGGATTCGCGATGGTTTCGACGAACACCATGCGCGTATTCGGCCGGATGGCGTTTTTTACGTTTTCGGCATCGCCCGCATCGACGGTCGTAACCTCGATGCCGAAGTTGCGCAGCGTGCCGAACAAGCTGTTGGTGTTGCCGAACACGAATCGGCTCGACACCATATGATCGCCCGCGCGCAACAGCGTGAGGAACGTGGCCGTGATCGCCGCCATGCCGGTGCCGAAGCACACCGTGCCGACGCCTTCTTCGAGCGTCGTGATCTTGCGCTCGAGCGCGGCGGTCGTGGGCGTGCCTTGCCGGGCGTAGTTGAAGCCGCCCTTTTTCGTGCCCTGAAACACGCCGATCAGGTCCTCGACCCGCTCGAAACCATATTGAACCGACGTATGAATCGGCTGGCGCACGCCGCCGTGCTCCGTGCCCATGATTCGGTCACCGTGAACGATGCTGGTGGTGAAGCCTTGCTTGTCCATCCCTTCTCCGCTTCTGAAGTTTTCCGCTTCCGGCCGGCTGCTGGCGATGAGCCAACGCCCTCCCGCTATTTTCCACCACTGTGGCAAGCACGGGAAATACGCCATTGTGCTCCGGTCCGCGCCCCAGACGCCTATGCGCGGGTCGGTTGCCATTGTGACATGGTCGCAGGCGAGCACGCATCTGGCGACTTTGCACGGCGTCCCGCCGGCCGCGCTGTGCGACTTTGTTCTTTTTCCATCTAATTCGTTTATCGGATGTGATGGGCGGGCGCGGCGGGGCAGTCGTCGGCACCGCTCGGACAAACCCATAGCGGACAGGGCACTCCGGCCGGCAGCATCTTTCATCGCGCGGCGGGAGGTGCCGTTTAGGCCTCGCGCTCCCCATCGAATCCCGTTAACCGGTACTTCTCAGCACGGCGCGCAGTCCCTAGCCTTAGGTCGTCGCTCGATGCATCGCGAGTCGGCGACCCATTCAATGCACGGAGGATCGATGATCATCGATATTCATGGCCACTTCACCACGGCCCCGAAGGCGCTCGAGGCCTGGCGCGATCGCCAGGTGGCTGCTATCGGCAATCCCTCGGCGATGCCGGCGGCATCGGAGCTTCGCATCGGCGACGATGAACTTAGGGAATCGATCGAGCGCAATCAGTTGCGGCTCATGAAGGAGCGCGGCCTAGACCTGACCGTATTCAGCCCGCGGGCCAGCTTCATGGCCCATCACATCGGCGACTTCCAGGTGTCGAGCACGTGGGCGGCGATCTGCAACGAGCTCTGCTATCGCGTGAGCGAACTCTTCCCGAATCACTTCATTCCCGCAGCCATGTTGCCGCAAAGCCCGGGTGTCGATACGGCAAGCTGCATTCCCGAGCTCGTGAAATGCGTGGAGCAGTACGGGAACGTCGCGATCAACCTGAATCCCGATCCCTCGGGCGGCCATTGGACGAGTCCGCCGCTGTCCGATCGCTACTGGTATCCGATCTACGAAAAGATGGTCGAATACGACATCCCGGCGATGATCCATGTCAGCACGAGCTGCAACGCGTGCTTTCATACCACGGGGTCGCATTATCTGAACGCCGATACCACCGCCTTCATGCAGTGCCTGACGTCGGACCTATTCCGCGATTTTCCGACGCTTCGCTTCGTCATCCCGCATGGCGGCGGCGCGGCGCCCTACCACTGGGGACGATTTCGCGGGCTCGCGCAGGCGCTGGAGAAGCCGCCGCTGCAGGAGCACCTGCTGAACAACGTCTTCTTCGATACCTGCGTCTATCACCAGCCCGGCATCGATCTGCTCACGCGCGTGATCCCCGTCGACAACATTCTCTTCGCCAGCGAGATGATCGGCGCCGTGCGTGGCATCGATCCGGAAACGGGGCACTTCTTCGACGACACGAAGCGCTATATCGAAGCGGTGAACATCGACGAACAGGATCGCTACAAGATTTACGAAGGCAATGCGCGGCGTGTGTACCCGCGCCTTCACGCCGCATTGAACACCAAGGGGCTTTGATCATGTATGAGCTGGGAGTCGTATACCGCAGCATTGCGCGCGCGGACGGACAGGTGGCCGACAAGCTCGGCGAATACGGCAGCGCCACGGTGCACGAAGCGATGGGCCGCACCGGTCTGATGAAACCTTACATGCGGCCCGTCTACCCTCGCGCGCGGGCGAGCGGCACGGCGGTCACGGTGTTGCTGCAGCCCGGCGACAATTGGATGATGCACGTCGTCGCCGAACAGATTCGACCGGGCGATATCGTCGTTGCCGCAGTGACGGCCGATTGCACGGACGGCTATTTCGGCGATCTGCTGGCGACGAGCTTTCAGGCGCGCGGCGCGAAGGCGTTGATCATCGACGGCGGGGTGCGCGATGTGCGGGTGCTGGAGGAAATGCGCTTTCCGGTCTGGAGCAAAGCCATTTCCCCCAAAGGCACGATCAAGGCGACGCTGGGCTCGGTCAACATCCCCGTCGTGTGCGCGGGTGCGCTCGTGAATCCGGGCGACGTGGTGGTCGCCGACGATGACGGCGTGGTCATCGTGCCGGCCGCCGCGGCGGCGCAAACGCTCGACAAAGCGGCCGCGCGCGAAGCGAATGAAGTTCAAAAGCGCGCCAAGCTCGCGTCGGGCGTGCTCGGGTTGGACATGTATCAAATGCGCGAACCGTTGCAACGCGCCGGGTTGCGTTATATCGATTGAGGAGGCCATGCCGATGGATCACGATGCAGTGGCGACCGGGCCGATTACCGGCATTTCGTCGATGGCGACCCGTCATGTTCTGAACGAGCTCGTCGAGGGCTACGCACGGCAGTGCGGCCAGCAGGTTCTGATCGAATCGGTCGGCGGCGTGGACGCTGCCCGGCGTGTGGCGGCCGGCGAGCCGTTCGACTTCGTCGTGTTGGCCAGCGACGCGATCGATCGGTTGGCTCAAGCGGGACGCGTGGAAATGGGCGGCCGTGTCGATGTGGCTCGTTCGAAGGTGGCCGTCGCCGTGGCAAACGGCGCGCCTCATCCTGACGTGCGCAGCGAGGCCGCTATCCGGCAGGCGGTCTTGGACGCGCGCAGCGTGGGCTATTCGACCGGCCCGAGCGGTGGGCATATCGTTGCGCTATTCGAGCGCTGGGGCATTGCGGAAACAATTGCGCGTCGTATCGTCAAAGCTCCGCCCGGTACGCCGGTGGGTACGCTGATCGAACGGGGCGAAGTCGAATTGGGCTTTCAGCAGCTGAGCGAATTGATCGATCTGCCTGGCATTGATGTCGTTGGCGTCCTGCCGCGCGAAATCGAAGCGGTGACGGTGTTTTCGGCGGCGGTCTGTTCGACATCGAAGCGCCGCGACGCCACGCGAGCTTTGCTGTCGTTCCTTGCCGCGCCCGAGGGCGATGCGGTGAAGCAGCGCTACGGCATGGAGGCGGCATGAGCGATGTGGGTTGGTGCGTCCGGCGCCGCGCCGAGGAGATGCCTAAGGGCGTTTTCGCGCTGCGCGAGCCGAACGCATTCGCGGCGCTAGCGATGAACGATGCGCCGCGTTCCCACCTCTTCTCCGGCCACCGTCCGAATGGCATCGATGAGCGCGCGCGCCGCGGGCGAGGGCGTACCGCCCGCCCGCAGCGTTAGACCGATATCGCGGTTCGTGTTCTTGGTGGGTGCGTCGAGGACGACGAGCTGCCCCGACTCGCACTCGTAACGCAGCTGTTGCGCCGACAGCACGGCGAGCATGTCGGTGCGAAGCAGCAAGCCGCGAATGACCGCCAGATCGGCCGTTTCCACGGTGGGCATCGGCGGCTTGATTTTCGCGCGCTTGAATAGGTTTTCGAACAGGCCGCGCGAGGGTGACTGCCGCCGCGGCAAGATCCATTGCGCACGCGCCAGTTGACCGACCGTCAAGCCGCGCGTTTGCGCCAACGGATGGCCCGGCCTCGCCAGCACGGCAAGGTCCTCCGACATCAGCTTTTCGTTCGCGAGGCCGCTCGCCGCATCGTTGTCTCGAAGCGCACCGAGGATGAAATCGACATCGCCGGCGCGCAGCCCGCCCACGAGCGTTTCATAGGCGCTTTCGTCCGTCACGATACGTACGCCCGGATGTTTGCCGACCACGCGTGCAATGGCTTCGGGCAGCACGTGGGTTCGCGCGAGCGGCAAAGCGCCCACGGTGACGCTGCCTTGAATGCTGCCTCGCGACGCGGCGACGTCGTCCGATACGTGCCGCAGTTCGTTCAGCGCGCGGCGTACATGAAGCAGGAAAGTATCGCCTTCGCTCGTGAGCAGCAGCCCCCGGGGATTGCGATAAAAGAGCGGCATGCCCGCGCCGCTCTCGAGTATTCGCACCGCGCTGCTCAGGGCCGGCTGCGAGATGCCCAACGTACGAGCGGCGCTCGGCATATGCTTGTGGCGCGCGAGGACGACGAACAGCTGTAGCCTTCGCGTGTTGAGCAGGTAGGCGGGCAGGGGCGTATCGGCGGCCGTTTGTCTCGCCGAGCGTCGCGTTCGGCTCCACTTGGCCAGCGCTTCCAGTTCCGCGAAAACGCGAGCGCCGCGCTGAAGCACCACGCGACATACCGGCGTGGGCAGCATGCCCGAGGGCTTGCGATCGAATAGGCGCTCGCCGATCGTCTTTTCAGTCTCCTGAACGGCGCGCGTGACCGCTGATTGAGCGCGAAATAGCGCAACGGCCGCCCGGCTGACACTGCCCGTTTCAGCGATGACATGCACCGCGTGCAGGTGAGCGAGATTCAGTAGGGCGTGTTCGTTCATTGGAATGCTGCGCCGTTGCTTCGGCATCCGGCACGCGTTGTCATGCGGAACCTTGCGTCGCCGGACGCCGTCAGGCCGTATCGCTGGTCTGCCGAATCGGGATCACCGTCCGGCCGCCGCAGTTGCGCAACAGGTCGCGCAATTCGAGGATGACGGGGAATACCTCATGGTTCCAATCTGCGCCCTGCATGTCATGGGCCGCTTGTTCCCGCTCGACGATCCAGCGGTCTTCCTTGAAGATGCGTTCGGTGAACCAGACGAGCAGCGGCCAAGCCAAGTCCAGGGCGAACGGGATGCCCGGCTTACGGATCGAAAGCATGCCGAAGGTGCGGTTCGTGCGCTGCGCCGCATCGAGCGGCACGTACACGATCCAAAGGTCCATCACGAGCGTGCCGTCGCTCGAGCGGATCTGCAGTGTCTGATACGGATAGCCGGTGCGTACCGTCATGACGTCCTTGGCGTCGGGGGCCTCGGTCTTCTTGCTGGCGCCGAATACCAGCGCTTCGCCCACGGGCTGTTTTCCTTCCTCGCGCGCGAACGTGTAGTCCACTTCCACCCAGTCGTCGCCGCGGCGGCGGCCGAGCGAGCGCGCCCGCATTTGCCCCATCTGCCGCCGGTGCAGAAACTGATGGTTCATGTCCATCAAGTTCTCGTGCATGAACGAGTAGTGGCACTTCACCTCACGCCCGAAGCGGCGCGTCTTATACGCTTTGTCCTCGACGGAGGGCATGGCCGGCAGCGGCTTGTCTTCGGCAAGCGCCGCATCGCCCGGAAAGACGAAGATGAGCCCGTAGGCCTCGCGGCAGGGGTAGGCGCGCACGCCGTTGGGCAGGCGTTCGCGCCCGAGGTAGGGCACATCCACGCAATGTCCGGTGCAGTCGTACGTCCAGCCGTGATAGCCGCACCGAATGGACTCGCCCTCCACGACACCCCCATGCAGCGGCACCTGGCGGTGCGCGCAACGATCCTCCAGGGCAAATACCTTGCCCGACTGCGTTCGCGCCAGCACGATCGGGTCGCCGGCGAAGTGCACCCCGAGGGCTTTGCCCTGCTTGACTTCGCGAGACCAGGCGAGGGGGTACCAGTGATCGGGATGGATGGGGACGCGGCGCAGATCGCGCGCGCCCGCGCTTGCGGGGGAGTCGATGGCACTGCTGTCCAGCACCGGCATTGCATGCATGCGTAACGCCTCCTTTTAGAACGGGAGCTTTGGCCGTCGCCGCCGGCGGGCCCGGTACCTGCCTGGGACCCATTCGCGGGCGGGGATCTCGCGCAGTCTACGCGAAACGGCGCATGCCGGCGCACCTATGTGGGCGCGAGTTCACTGCGTTTGCCTTGCAAGAACCGTCGCACCGCCGGATCGCGCTCGAGCCCGATCGCGACATCGTACGCTTCGAGCGCTTCGCGCGTGGCGCCCACGCGTGCGAGCAGATCGGCGCGCGCCGCCCAATACGGCTGATAGTCGGACAGCCTCGCATCGTCCTCATAGGGGGCAAGCGCATCCAACGCCGCTTGCGGACCGTCGCGCTGCCCCAGCGCAATCGCGCGGTTCACCGCGACCACCGGCGACGCCGCGATCGAGAGCAACGCATCGTAGAGTTGCACCACTTCGTCCCAGTTCGGCCGGCCCGTGCGGCAGCGGTACACATGCGCCGATTGCAGCGCGGCTTCGAGCTGAAACCGGCCTATCGCTCGACACGTACTGGCGCGCCGCAGCAGTGCGTCCGCGGTAACGATCATCGGCGCATTCCATGCCGCGGTGTCTTGGGCCGACAGCGGCACATAGTTGCCCTCGGCATCGCGCCGTGCATCGCGCCGCGCCTGCGCGTACAGCATCAACGCGAGCAGCCCCAGCGTTTCCGGTTCGTCAGGGAGCAATTCGACGAGCAACCGAGCGAGAAAGAGCGCTTCGTCGGCGAGGTCTCGCCGCATCGTGTCACCGCCCACCGGATCGGTCCATCCTTCCGCATAGGCGGCATAAACCGCTTGCAGCACCGCATCGATGCGACCAGGCAGTTCTTCCGGTTCCGGCACGGTGAAGGGAATGCCTGCTTCGCGGATCTTCGTCTTGGCGCGCGCGAGGCGTTTGGCCATCGCGGAGGGCGAGGTGAGAAACGCGGAGGCGACCGTTTTAGCGTCGAGCCCCAGCACGACTTGCAGCATGAGCGGCGTGCGAATCGCGGCATCCAACGCGGGGTGCGTGCACGCAAAGAGCAGGGCGAGCCGCCGATCGGGCAGCGCACCCGCTTCACGCTGGTCGATTTCGTCGGCCAGAATGGCGAGCTGATTCGTGACTTCGTCGCCAATGCGCCGATGGCGTGCGCCGTCGATCGCTCGGCGGCGCGCCACGGTCATCAGCCAACCTTCGGGGTTAGCGGGGCAGCCATGGCGCGGCCAATCCGCGAGCGCGGCGGCGAATGCGTCGGCCAAGGCGTCCTCGGCCGCCGCCACGTCGCGCGTGCGCATGGCCAGCAGCGCCACGAGCTTGCCGTAGCTGCGCCGAGCGACGGCCTCCGCTGTGACATGGGCGGCGTGGTCGAATTGAGGCTCGCCGCCGCCCGGAGTCATGCCGCGGTTTGCGCGTAGGTCGCCATGGGCCAGATCGGGCGTACTTCCATGAGGCCGTGCGCTGCGCCGGGGCAGCGCGAGGCCCAGGCGATGGCGGCGTCCAAATCGGGCACGTCGATCAGGTAATAGCCGGCCAACTGCTCCTTCGAATCCGAATAGGGGCCGTCGAGCACCTGCGCCTTGCCGTCGACGAGCCGCACCGTGGTTGCCGTATTCGTGTTCTGCAGCCGGTTCGAGCCCAGCAGGACATCGGCTTTGCGCAGCGATTCCGTATACGCCTGATAGGCGGCGACGCCTTGCTGCCGCTCGCTGTCCGTCATCTTGTTCCAGCCGTTTTCTTCGGAATAGATCATCAACAGGTATTGCATGTAAGCCTCCGTCGTAGGGTTGCGGCGGGTGACTGACTTCTGGCCGCCGTCACAATGACGCGCCGGCGCAACGCTGAGGGACAATCGCGTCGAAAAATATCATACGGACGATTTTTCAAGCCCGCGACGCTTCTTCCCAAGTCAAACCGGCGACATGCGTCGGAACGTACCGTCCTGCTTGGCCCAGCGCGTTGGCACAGTGATTGCTCCCCCTAAGCATAGGCGTAGGTGCGCCGATGGAGAACATACATGACGCGACTCACCGCACTTTTCTTGCTGTTGGGCACGGTTTTGCTGGCCGCCTGCAATACGGTGGCCGGCGCCGGAGAAGATATTTCGAAGGGCGGTCACGCCATTACCAACTCGGCCGAACGGCATTCCGACTAGGTCGAAGTCAGCCGCAGCAAGCCAGCCCGCAGCGGCTTCGACGCCGCTTGCCCCTTAAAGGCCGCGCCTGCGCTCGATCGAGGTCGAGCGCAGGCGGCCGGGGCCTCTCGCTTCCCACTTCCCACTGCAAAACCTCATTACGCCAAGACGCGGGCGATTTAAAGGTAGACTTACGCGCGCCGCATCGCCGATACTAGCGGCGCTTTGCGAACTGGCCGCCTTTGCTTTTAAAAACAAACTTCAATTCCGCGCTTGGTTTTCCCATGGCAAGAACTTTCGTCACTCGCCTTATTCCAGTCATATTCGGCGTGTTGTGCGCCGCCACCTGCCAGGCGGCATGGGTAATCGTCGACGCCGGCCATACGCCGGCACATCCGGGCGCCACGGGCGCGAGCGGTCGCGTCGAACATCTGTATAACCTCGATTTGAGCGCGGCCGTCGCGAGCGATCTGGCCGCAGCGGGCGAGCGCGTCACACGTACGGGCGCGGACGGACGCGATATTTCGCTGACCGATCGGCCCAATGCCGCGCCCAAAGCCGACTTCTTCATTTCCATTCATCACGATTCGATGCAGCAGGCGTGGATCGATGCCGGCAGGAATAAGGAATTGAAAGGCTTTGCGATCTTCGTTTCGGAACTCAATCCGCACTACGAGCAAAGCCTTGCCTGCGCCAAGGCGATAGGCGAGCGCTTGCTAGCGGCCGGGGAAACGCCGTCGCTTTATCACGCGACGCCGATCAAGGGCGAGAATCGTCCGCTGATCGACCGCCGCCTCGGCATTCACCGGTTCGACGATCTGGTCGTGCTGAAAACCGCGCGCATGCCCGCCGTGTTGGTGGAGGCGGGTGTGATCGTCAATCCGGAGGAGGAGCGGCGGCTCGCGGAGCCCGCGACGATTTCCAAGTTGGCCGACGCGGTTTCCAAAGGCGTCGTGGATTGTCATCCCTGAAGTGCTTGTCTTTTCTCGATAAAAAGGAAAAACCATGAAGAAAATCGCCGTGCTCCTCAGTGTCGCCCTGCTGCCGATCGCTTCGCATGCGGCGGGCTGCGCCAAGCCGCGTAATGCGTTCGACCAAGTCTATTGCGCGAGCACCGTGTTTTCGCAAGCCGATCGCGATCTGAACGCTCAATATTCGCGTCTGCGCTCGCACCTGAACGCCTCGCAGCAAGGCGCGCTGAAGACGGGCCAGCTCGCATGGCTCAAGGAGCGCGATCAGCAGTGCAGCGAAGAGAAAGACAACGGCTACTTCGTGAACCTCGACTGCGCCGTGACCATGACGCAGCAACGTCTCGCCTTCCTTCAGGAACGCGAGCGCGAATGCAACAGCACGGGTTGCGTCGACTCGAAGATGGGCCAGCAATAGCCCGTCATTGCTTTATCGGAAGGGCGATCTTCGCGTGAAGGCGCTCTTCCGGACGTACGCGCTACAGCCCGATCACTACCGCGACCGCCCCCGCCATGATGCCGCCGATCACCACGCATGCGCACGTGAGCGCAAGGATGCGCGTGGGAAACGACTGGCCGAGCATCGCGAGCGACGGCACGCTGACAGGCGGCAACGTGACGAGCAGCGCGGCGGCGGGCGCGGTCGCCATGCCGAGCGAGAGCATCGCCTGGATGATCGGCACTTCCCCGGCCGTCGGAATGACGAACAGCGCGCCGGCGATGGCAAATGCCGCGATCCACGGGATGCTGGCGCCGATCCCCGGGCCGATGTGCGGGAACAGCCATGCCCGCACGGCGCCCATCAGCAAAACGAGAATGACGTATTCGGGCACGAGGCGTAGCGTCATGCGCGCGAGAATCTTCAGCCAGCGCGAAAACATCGCGCCTGTATCTTCTTGCGCCGTCATCTCCTCGAAGGCGGTCTGCGCGGCGTCGGCTTCCTCTTTAGTCGCCAACGTATCGACGAGATAGCCGATGCCGAGCACTAGGGCGAGGCCGAACGCGAGCCGCAGCCCCATCCATTGCCAGCCGAGCACGAAACCGATGAAGACGAGCGTGGCTGGATTCAGCAGCGTATTGCCCAGCCAGAACGCGATAGCCGCGCCCGGTGCGGCGCGGCACGCGCGAAGGCCCGCGACCACGGGTGCGGCGCAGCATGTGCACATCATGCCGGGCAGCGACATGACAGCGCCGGTCATCACGCTGCCGAAACCGCGTTTGCCGAGCGCGCGCAAGATCCAGCGCGAGGGGATCAAGGCTTGCACGGCCGAGCCGAGCAGAAGGCCCAGCACCATCGCCTGCCAGATGGCCTTGCCGTAGGCGATCGCGTAGCCGAGCGCGGCATCCCACGAGGGCGCGGGCGCGGCGGCGGCGCCGCCCATCAGGATCGAACCGCCGATGGAGTGCCGGCTGGCCGCGACGAATGCGCGGTTGTAGTAGGGGAACCATTTGACGTAGAACAGCCCGCCCACCGCGATCAGAAGCAGGATGGCGGGGCCGATCAAATGGCGGTGATTTCGGGCGGCGGTCGTGTTCATCGACATCGTTGAGTGAGATCGTGATTCGACGGGGGCGATGGCGCGCGCGTGGGGCGAGGGCGCGCGATTCAATTCCATGCGGATTCAACCGCGATCATACCGCCGGCGCGGTAATCCGGTCGAAGTTGGGTGTCGCTGTCGTTTGTTAGCGAACACATGCGATACGCTCGCGCTCGTTGGACTACCTCAGAACCGATATGAAAGCGCCAGGAACGTGATGATCGGATCGGCGTTCAGCTTCGCCTTACTGACCGCGAGCAGCGTCCCGTCCGCGGCTTTGATGTCGGTCTCCGCATAAGTTTTGAGCGGCGTGTAGGACACCGAAGCATTGATCTGCCAATGCTTATTCAATGCGTACGCCGCGCCGATGTTGAAGACAGGCGTCCATGACGAGGACGACTTCGCCGAAATGCTGGTCGGCCCCGGCTTGCCCGCTCCCGCCGCGAGCACGCTGCCCAGGTTCTCATTGAGCGATTGCGAAAAGTTCGGATTCAGCTCGAACGCGTTGAACCACGTGTACGTCATGCCCACGCCGACGAACGGGCGAAATCGTGTTTCCGCCTTGCCGAAGAAATACTGCAGCATCGCGCCGGCCGTCCACTGCCGCACCTTCCCGACGATCGGGTTGTTCGACGGGTCGTTCAAGTTTTCATGCCCGAGCGCGCCTGCCGGGCCGGGCGGCTGGATCACGCCGAATCCGGTGATGTGAAACTCCGGCGGTACGCCGCCGAGCGCCGTCAACGCAATGTGATCGGTGATGAAATGCGTAAACGTCAGCCCAATCGTATTGGCATGGCTGACGGTCAATCCCGTTCCGGCCGATGTAAATGCCGATGGCAGGCCGAGCGACGCGTTGATCGGCATCGGCGCCACGTGGGTCGTCAACGGATCGCTCGAATACTGCGGCGCGATGTGATACCAACCGAGCGAAACGACGTTCTCGCCTGCCTGCTGAGCCTGTGCGCCAGCCGACATGCACGTCGAAACGGATGCCGCGACGAGCGGCGCAACTACCTTCATGATCCCCATATCCCTGCTTCCTCGGCCTTGTTTGTCGTGTGTT
Source organism: Trinickia sp. (assembly GCF_051954495.1). Classification (GTDB taxonomy): domain Bacteria; phylum Pseudomonadota; class Gammaproteobacteria; order Burkholderiales; family Burkholderiaceae; genus Trinickia. The sequence continues at coordinate 55,898 of NZ_JBQCHR010000121.1, read as the reverse complement.
CACTGAACGAATGCGCTGACGGCGAAATACGGAGCGCTCGGGTCGGACGTATCGAGGTATCCGATCGTGCCGCCCGAAAAAATCATCTTGCCGACCTCCGCCCCGCTAGCCGCGCTTGTCGCCTTCGCCTTGACTAGACCCGGCAACGCCTGCGTGTAATCGAGATCGATCGATGTGGCGAGCGAAGCCAGCGATGCGTTGAACGGGTCGAGCATCGCGGCTTGCGCGCTCATCAACGCGGTCGTGCGATAGGCGAAGTTGCTGTCGACGCCGACGTACTCGCCGTTTTGCGAGCCGGCGGCGACATTGGCCTGCGGCGCGAGCATCGCGATGCCCGATTCGTCGTCGGCCAGGGGCGTCTTCGGGGGCGAGCCGGGCGGCGACACGATCGACGGATCGGCCGCACCGACGCGAATGAGGATCGGCACCAACTGGCCGCGCAACTTCCCGACAATCAAGACGCCCTGCGCTTGCGCACCGTTCACGGCTTGGGTCGGCGCAACTTGCCCCGTGAAGCGGTCGGTTTCGAACGTCGGAGAGTCGATCCGGGCCACGAAGTTCGTCCCCGCCTGTCGGCATTGACCTGCGTATAGGCCGGTGTTGTCGCATTCGGTGAAGCTGCCGTCGGCGTTGATCGTGACCGAGCCGTCGACGGCGACGGGCGCGAAATTTTGCGACGGCACTTTGTGATAGCCGAGCATCGAATACTTGCCGGCGATTTCAGCCAAGCTCGTCGATGTTTGCGCGAACGCGATGAAGGGATAGTACGGAAACGTCGTATCGGGCACGACGCCCACACCCGCCACGCCGGCGAAAGAAATTTCCGCGCCTGGAATCGTGCCGCCCAAGACGCCTTCGCCCAGAAACACGCGAGCGGGGCGCGTCGCATCGAGGCTCGTGTTATCCAAGCGGAATGCGCATTGATTGAGCTTCGTCGTGGGCAGTAACGTTTCTTGCGTCATCGTGCCCGTGACGACGTTGTTCGGTGCACTGGAGCGCGTCGGCAAGACCGTGCCCTTCGCGACGGGCACTGGCGAGGCCAAATACGTGATCTTGTAGGTCATCGCCGTGGTGTCGAGCTGTACTTGCACGAGCTCGCCCGAGCCGGCGCCCCCCGTGAAAACGGTCGCATAGTCGAGCGCCTGCGGACATAGCCGCATGACGACCGGGGCGGGTGGATCGCCGCCGCCCCCGCATGCGCAGAGAACAAAAGCGGCTAGCGTTGTCGAGAGCAGGCTACGGTAGACCATATGGAGTCCTAAATAATGGAATTCGAGCGAAAACTGAATATCGTGGGGCCTGGGCGTAATACGCACGCGCCGCGGCGGTGTCTGGCCGCCTGTGCGTTCATGCTTGTTGCGATCGGCGCGCCCGCGTCTCCTGAGGCGGGCGCGCTCGAAGCGGGGTGAAACTACTCGTCGCGGCCGTTGCAGCGGATCAATGGACCGTCAGGAACGGCGTCGTCGTCAGCGAGCCCGATACGGTGCAGCCATTCGAGAGGACTTGATGGGCGAAGCCGATGATCGTTTCCTTTTGCGCCGTGTTTTCCGTGATGCTGGCCGAGAGCGCTGTGGGGCCGCATTGACCGCCGAGCCCGGCGACCTTCACGTCGACCGCGACGTTATTCAGCGAGAGGCTCGTCGCATTCGCTACCTGTCCGGTCCACGGGAGATTCGTCGGCGCGACGAGCGAGCACAAACTGTTGCCGGAGAACTTGGCCGACGTGATCGAGATCTCGCCGGTGCTGCCGATGGTCCCGGCCATCGTGGCCGTGCAGCCGAGAGGAAGGCCCGATTTTCCGAGCGTGGTCGAACCCGTCAAGCTGATCGAGCCTGCCGGGGATACCGTTACGGCAAACGCGGGAGCAGAAGCCGCAACGAACAACGCCAATGCCGCACCTACGGGGATGAGCTTGAAACGCTTCATGTCGAGAACCTCTCATCAGGATGAAGGCAAGTGGGATGGCGGCCGGCTGGCGCCCCAGGCCGCCCCGTGAAGCTGTACCGCCGCTACTGTACGAACGCGCCAATCGTGAAGAACGGATTCGGTAAGCCGGTACCGTTCATGAGCAAAGCGAATACGGAGCCGACCTTGATCAGGTAGCCGGTGTCGCTTGTCTTGAAGACGGTGGCGGCGCCCGACGTGAAGTTGTTTTGCGCTGTGACCTTGACGAGCCCTGGCTGGGCTTGCGTGAAATCGAGCGTGAAGTTCGTGGCCGCGGTTGACGTGAAAGGATTGAGGAAGGCGGCGCTCGTGCCTTGAAAGATCGTCGACGTGTAGTTGACGCCGGCATACTTCGTCGTCGTGTCGTCGAGACAGGCGCCTTCATACACCTGCGGCGCGGTGGGCCCGTACGCGCTGACGAGGCCGCACGCCGTGACGCTGTTCGCTCCGATGAATGCACCCGCCAGCGATGACGCGTCGACCGGTTGCACGGGGGAAAGCAGGGAAATGCCGAGCTGATCGTCGACCGTCGAATCGAGCAGGCCCGTGCCCGAGTGCGCGTAGCCGACTCGAATGACGACCGGAATGATCTGGCCGTCCAGTTCGCCGGCGATCAAGATGCCGTGGGCTCGGTTGCCGCCGAAAGCGGACTGCAGCTGTCCTTGGCCGGCCACCGGGTAGACGGGGCCGAGCCCCCAGTCGAGGTTCGCGGCGCTCGTGAACACGTTGTCTTGGGATCCATCGGTGTTGGTTCTGCGTGCCCAATCGGCGCCCGTCGTTAGGCAAGATGCGTATGGCTGCCCGGTGTCGGGCACGCACGATCCGTCGCCGTTCAGCGTTTCGGCTATCTGCACGCCGTCGACTTGCCACCCGAGCGGCGTGCCTAGGGGGGCGACGGCGTTCGTTTGAAAGTTGCCGCCCGACGGCGTGAAGCGAATGCCGAGCGCGTTGTAGCGGCCCGCGACTCTCGAGAAATCGGTGACGGTGTGGCTAAAGGCGAGGAATGGGTAGTAGTCGAAGGTCTTGCTGGGCACGATCGCGGCCTGCACGCCCGGCGCGATCGAAATGCCGTCGAACTGCACCGTCGAGCCCGGAATGCCGCCGCCGACGATGCCGTTGCCGACGAACAGCATCGGCGGGTCGTTGGGATCGATGGCGACGCTATACGACCCGTCCGCCGTCCTGCCGCTTTTCAGCACGATTGCGCAACGGTTCTGCTCGGCCGTGGGCAGCTTGAGCGGGGTCGTCGCGACGCCTTGTCCGTTTGCGACCGTGTAGAGATTCGGATTTTCGAAGTTCCCCGTGATCGTCAAGCCGGCGCGTGTCGTGTTGACCTGCCCGGCCGAGGTGGGCACCGCCGATTCGACGAAGGTCATTTGGTATTGCTTTTTCGACGTGTCGAATTTGACCTTGATGTACTCGCCGCTGCCCGAGCCGCCCGTATAGACGGTGCCGTAGTCGAGCGACGCGGGGCAGAGCGCTTTCGGATCGGACGGTTGGATGGCGGCGCCCGAACCTGAACACGTGTTGCTGGCGCAGGGTGCGGCGGCGATCGGCGCCGGATCGTCCGAGCCGCCGCCGCAACTGGCGCAGAGTACGGCGACGGCGAACGCCGCGGCGGATACTGAAATAGCTGATTGAATTCGCGCTAACGGCGGCATGGTTGTCTCCTGACGGCCGGTTTCGCGCTGTGGCGCTTTCCCGGCTGCACGCAAGGCGCGTAATTGTCGATAGCTGATATTCGTCTCTTAAATCGCATATCAGTGGCTGCGGGCGTTACCTTAAAGGCGGCGCGCGATTTATGTAAATAGAGATCTCGGTCCAAACGACCTTTTATTTTTTGTTCTGTGTTTACGCGGACTTAAGTGATCGTTTGAAACAATGGATCAATTGATGTTTGATCGGAATCTCATGCGCATCGAGTGAATGGTTTTGAGATGAGTTTTTAAGAGAGTGGAGGAGACGTCGAGTTTATGCTTCCTGCATGGGGGTTGGCTTGGCCAGGGGGGCGGAATTGGCGAAGAAGTAAACTCCCAATAATCATAGGTGGATACGATAAGAATTATATAGGGATAACTTTGATAAGTTGCATGATTGAATTCATGCGATTTTCCCGTTGAGGGTTATGATGGGGCGGCGGCGATGTGATGTTTTGGTGAAACCGAGATTTCAGTTTTTCCGCAATCGAGCAATGTGCGCGAAGGCTTCGCGATATTCAGGGCAAGGCGTTTGCGCCGAAATCTATGCAGATGCGAAGGTCGGCCGTAAGGGGCGGCCGACTCTGCCCGCCGTTCAAACGGATGATAGCGATGCGTGCGAGACGGGTTTGGGCGCGGACGGCTCCGCCGGCGTGCGGCCGACGGCCTTGCCGGCGACGATGTCGCTGTCTTTGCCGCTATCGGATTGAACGTGACCTTGCTTGATGATGACGCACATGGCGACGAGCAGCGACGCTGCAATGGCCCATAGCGTGCAGTAGCCGACGATCTTCAATTCATGCCCTCCAGCTGTCACCGCGTGCCGCAAGGACACGCAAACGATTGCCCGCCGTTGTTATAACACGGATAGATGACAATTCGTGACGCTGGAATCCTTAGGTGTCCGATCTATTGGGCCGGCGCCCACTTTACGTCGGTCCACCGCATCAGCGCAGTTGCGCGGCTGCCACGAGCAGCACCATGCTGCCGACCGCCCCGTCGAGGATGCGCCAGGCGGTCGCCTTGCGGAACAGTGGGGCCAAGAGCCGCGAGGCGTAGCCGAGCGAGGCGAACCACAAAGGGCTGACAGTCATTGCGCCGAGCGCGAACGCCATACGCGACCCTTCCGGTTCTCGTGCCCCCGCGGTGCCGATGAGCAACAGGACATCCACGTACACATGCGGATTGAGCCAAGTGAACGCAAGGGTCATGAGGATCACCGACCACGCACTTTGCGAGCCGGCAGCGGGTGCGGCTGCCGATTCGCCGCTCACTTCCATGATGGCGTGGCCCGGACGCCAAGCCCTGCGCAGTGTGGAAATACCGAACCAGGCGAGGTAGGCGAGCCCGCCGTACAACACCACTTCGACGAGACGCGGATAGCGCATCGCCAGCGCCGAGGCGCCGCCGACACCCGCGCCGATCAACAGAAAGTCCGACAACGTGCAAAGCGCCACGACCTTGCCGACGTGCGAGCGCATGATCCCTTGGCGCAAGACGAACGCGTTCTGTGCGCCGATGGTGACGATGAGCGAGGCGCAAAGCGCCGCGCCGTGTGAATAAGCGGTCCAGTTCATGATGGTTCGGGGGTAGACGATGCCGAGCGATGGCGTTAGTCTGCATGCCGGATGCATATAAGGACAGCTAATTTCCCTAAAGCTGGTTAAGGAACGCTAATGCTCGACTACGCTTTGCTCGATGCGCTCGCCGCAGTGGTTCGTCTCGGTTCGTTCGATCGCGCGGCGAGCGAATTGAACGTCACGCCGTCCGCGGTTTCGCAACGCATCAAGTTGCTCGAGGAGCGGGTAGGCAGTGTGCTCGTCAAGCGCGGCCAGCCTTGCGTGGCCACGGCGTCGGGCGCGTTGCTCTGCCGCCATACCGAGCGCGTTCGTTTGCTCGAGGCGCAGCTATCCGACGATATGCCGTCGATGACGGGCAGCCTGCTCGGCGAGCTATGGCCGACGCTGCGTGTCGCCGTCAACGACGATAGCGTGGGGACGTGGTTCATCGATGCCGTCGCGGGTTTTTGCGCGCAGCGGCGAATGCTGCTCGACCTCGTCATCGACGATCAAGATTACACGGCGCAGCGTATTCGCGACGGCAGCGTCCAAGGGGCGGTGACGACACAAGCCGAGCCCGTGCAAGGGTGCCGTTCGGTGCGCTTGGGTCGAATGCGCTATTTGGCCGTCTGTTCGCCCGCGTTCTTTGCCCGCTACTTCAAGGATGGCGTCAACCGCGAATCGCTGCGGCGCGCGCCTTGCGTCGTGTTCAATCCGAAGGATGCATTGCAAACGCGCTTCATGCGCAAGGTGACGCGCGCGGAGCTCGATCCGCCGCAGCACTGGGTTCCGCACGTGGGCGGCTTCACGCGCGCCTGCATCACGGGATTGGGTTGGGGCATGTGCCCGACGACGATGATCGGCGCGGCGCTCGAGAGTGGCCAACTCGTCGAACTTACACCGGGCCGTCATCTCGATGTCGATTTGTATTGGCAGAGTTGGCGTTTGTCGATCGGCTGGCTCGATGAGTTCGGCACGGTATTGAAGCAACGCGCGGGCGAGTTTCTCGATTGACGCCTGCAAATAGGCGGTGGTTTGAATAGGCCCCAATATATGCGCCCGTCGTGCCGTTCGACTTTGGCGGCGCGTCCGGGCGAGTTGCGGTAAACCCTCCTTTTTGCGTTTCGCCAACGGGTTCTGGCAACATAGAGTGCTTTGTCCTTATCGCCGTCTTGAGGCAAGGCCGGCTGCGCGGAGACGCGCCGGGCGCTTCGCGCCATATAAATCGCTAGTTTTTCCGACCACTGTTACTCGCGAGCAACGCATTACCTATGGCCTTGAACGTCGAAAGTGCCCGCCAAGCTGCGGATTTGGGCAGCAAGATACGAGCGCTGCGGCACCGCCTGCGTAGAACGCTCGATGAAACGGCGACGGCAGCCGGGATATCGAAGCCTTTTCTGTCCCAAGTCGAACGCGGTCTCGCCACGCCGTCGCTGACCTCTTTGGCCGGCATCGCCACGGCGCTCGGCGTCACGCTGCAATACTTCGTCGATACGCCGAGCGAGGAGCGCTCGGTGCGCCGCGCCGGGCAATTGCGTTTTTTCAGCTTTGCCGACTCGACTGACCTGTTTGCCCGATTGACCAACTCGGCGGTCGGCACTCAGCTTGAAAGTATTCTCGTGCGTTTGCCGGCCGGGCAGACCAAGGCCGCGGAGGTCACGACGCATGCGGGCGAGGAGTTTCTTTACGTCATCTCCGGCCAAATGTCGCTGACGCTCGAAGGCAAGACATTCGTGCTGAACGCGGGCGACAGCGCGCACTACGAATCGACGGTGCCGCATAGCTGGTCAAATACGGGCGACGTGGAAGCGACGCTCGTATGGGTCGGCACGCCGCGGCTTTTTTAACGAGCGTCAGGCTGCGCGCTTAGGGCTGCGCATGATCGCGCGATGTCCACTTCTTGGTCGGCCGCGCAATCGTTTGCGTTGTTCCGCACGGCCGCATCACAGCTTGGATTCGATTGCCGTGGGCGGCACGGCTGGAAGCGCGGCGCGGATGCCCGGCAGGATCTGCTGTTCCAACACCTGCTGCGTGACGTTGCACACTTCATCCATCAATTGCGGCCACTCTCCCGCGCGAAACAGCAGATAGAAGTTGCGTCGCCCGAGCGGACTGATCGGCAGGGGAACGATTTGCACGTGGGGAAGACAATGCCGCGACTGCCACAGACACAGGGGCGTGGTCACCGCATAGCCCGCGCCCGATGCGACCAGGTCGAGCAAGGGGTCGGACGCGTCGAATTCCATTCGTCGCGGCGCTTCGAGGCCAATGTGCCGCAGATAGCGGTCGACCTGCTGCCCGATCACCGAGCGCCGCGAATATCTCAACAACGATAGCCCACCGAATCCATCGGTATGACTCTTTGGCGTCGGCTGTAGCGATTCCGGCACGACGGCGAGGAACATTTCGCTGAAGAGCAAGCGCTGCTCGATGCGCGGATTAGGAATGGGCGATTCCGTACAGATGGCGAGGTCAAGGTCGCGCTTCTGCAACTGCTCGCTCAGCGTGGGGGTGAGCCCAGACCACAGCGCGACCTGTCCCGCGGTTTCCGAAATTGCCCTGACAAGGGCCGGGCCCACCGTGGCGGCGAACGAGTCGACGGCCCCCAGCCGGATCTGCGCATGATCCGATTGCGATACATCGAGCAGGCGCTCCGATACCGAATGCGCGTGTTCCAGCAAGTCCTTGGCGAGTTCCAACAGAAGGCGCCCAGCCGCCGTCGGCCGCGATGGGCGGAAATCGCGGTCGAACAACTGGATGCCGTTCTGCGTTTCCAGATTCTTCACTTGCTGGCTGATGGCGCTCTGCGTGCGGTTAAGCTTGCGCGCCGCGTCGATCATGGAGCCGCTCTCGCATGCCGCAACGAAGGCCTCGAGCGCATGCAGATCAAAAGTCAGTTCTTTCATCGAAACCTCACGTTGCCAGGCCCACCGCGGCCCTTTCCCGCCAGTCTATGTAAATCAGTTTTACGAATGAATAGCATCCAATGTACAAATACTAACATTAAGCTTTTCTAAACGAAAGCCCAAACACAAATTGGCTGCCGATACTTTGTCAAGCGCACGGCTACGAGGCAGACCCGCCGTGCTGACCGTACTGCATCAGAGGACAGGGAACGAACATGAGCGGCAAACAGTACCGAGTGGGATTCGACATCGGGGGCACCTTCACCGACTTTGCGTTGCACGAGGCAGCATCCGGTGCGCTGACGATCTATAAAACGCTGACCACCCCGGACGATCCGTCGCGCGGCGCGGTAACCGGGATAGAAGCGCTACTCGCCAGCGCGGGTATTGCATTTGGCGACGTGCACGAGGTCGTGCACGGCACGACCCTCGTGACCAACGCGCTGATCGAAGGCAAGGGTTGCCCCACGGCGCTCCTGACGACGCGCGGGTTTCGCGACGTGCTGGAACTGGGGTTCGAGCAGCGGTACGACATCTATGATCTGTTCCTGACTTACCCGAAGCCATTGGTCCCACGGAAATTTCGACGTGAGATTACAGAGCGGATCTCCGGAACGGGCCGAGTCATCACGGCGCTCGACAAGGACATGGTCCGTCGCGAGGCCGAAGCGCTGCTCTCGCACGGCATCGAGGCGGTCGCGGTCTGCTACCTTCATTCGTACAACAGCCCGGAACACGAGCTGGAAACGGGGCGGTTGCTGGCCGATGAATTTCCGGAGCTCGAGGTCTCGCTCTCGTGCGAAGTCGCCGCCGAAGTGCGCGAATACGAACGCGTATGCACGACGTCCGCCAACGCGTTCGTGCAACCGCTGATGAACCGGTATTTGCGTTCGATGCAGGACAAGTTCGCCGAACGCGGTTTCAAAGGCCGCCTTTCGTTGATGCTGTCTTCGGGCGGTCTTGCCACGCCGGACGTCGCGAAGCGCTTTCCGATTCGTCTGCTCGAGTCGGGGCCGGCGGGCGGCTCGCTCGCTACCGCGCTCGTTGGACGCAAGCTCGATCGTCCCGATCTGATCGCGTTCGACATGGGCGGCACGACCGCGAAGGCGGCGCTGATCCAGAACGGGGCGATTACCGTCGCTCCGATGATGGAAGTCGCGCGCGTCGATCGCTTCAAGAAGGGCAGCGGTATTCCCGTTCGTTCGCCGGTCGTCGAAATGATCGAAATCGGGGCCGGTGGCGGATCGATCGCCCGTTTGGATGAAGTCGGTCTCATCAAGGTCGGCCCGGAGAGCGCCGGGGCCAAACCTGGGCCCGCCTGCTATGGTTTGGGCGGAACCCTGCCGACCGTTACCGATGCCAACCTCACGCTCGGCTATTTGAACCCGGGCTTTTTCTGCGGTGGCCGGATCGAACTGGACCGGGGCGCCGCCGAAACCGCGCTCGCGGGGCTAGGAGCGCGGCTTGGGCTCGACGCTGCCCAGACCGCATGGGGTGTCTATACCATCGTGTGCGAGAACATGGCTGCCGCCGCTCGTGCGCATGTCGTGGAAAAAGGCCGGGATCCGCGTGGGTTCGCCATGGCGGCGTTCGGTGGCGCGGGGCCCGCGCATGCCGCTAAAGTGGCGCGCGTGATCGGCGTGAAGGAGGTGCTCATTCCTCCCGCATCGGGCGCCGCCTCCGCAGTCGGCTTCCTCGTTGCTCCGCCCGGATTCGAAACGGTGAGGTCGGCCGTCGTCACGCTTGACGAAGCGGCCGATTTCCATGCGGTCAATGCGCTGCTCGACGAGATCGAACGCGACGCGCGCGACAATCTGCGCGAGGCGAATATTGCGCCCGGCACGGAGACGGTGACTCGAAGCGCCGACATGCGCCTGCGCGGACAGTTGCGCGAGATCTCCGTCCCGCTGCCGGCGGGTCGCATGGATGCGGCTGCGCTCGAGACGATACGCGCCTCGTTCAAGGCGGTGTACGAGGCGCTCTACCGAGCGGTTCCGCCTGGCGCGATCATCGAAGCGCTCAGTTGGCGCGTGCGCGTCGCCGGTCCGGCTCCGGACATCGCGCTGCGGCCCCGTCACGATGCCGGGCCGGCCGATGCGGCGCTCAAGGGCAAGCGGCTCGCGTATTTCGGCGACGGCTACGTTCAAGCAAACATTTACGACCGGTATTCGCTGCGTCAAGGCGACACCGTCGCCGGCCCGGCCATTGTCGAGGAGGTCGAATCGACGACCGTGGTGCCGCCGGGCGACACGCTCATCATCGACGAACAGATGAACCTGCGGATCATGATCGGCGAGGCGGATCGGACGTCGAAAATCGCCATCGAAGCCGATACCCCCTCCGCCGCTGTCGCGGCGCGTATCGAGAGCGATCCGATCGGGCTGGAAATCATGTGGGGGCGACTCGTAAACATCACGGACGAGTGTTGGGACGCCGTTTGCCGTACCGCATTCTCGCTGATCATATCCGACGCGCAGGATTTCTCGCTCGGTCTGTTCGATAGCAAGGGCCAAATTCTGGTCAGCAGCCCGCGTGCGCAGCCGGTGTTCAACATGTGTTTGCCGAAAGCGATCGAGGCAGTGCTCGAACGCTTCCCTCTGGATCAGTTGCAGCCGGGCGATGTCCTCGTCACCAACGATCCGTGGCTTGCGGCTGGGCATCTATTCGACGTGGCGCTCGTCACGCCCGTTTTTTACGGCGGCCGCGTGGTCGGCCACATCGGCGCCGTGGGGCACGTAACCGACATCGGCGGCACGCGCAACTTGGAGCAGGCGCGGGAGATCTACGAAGAAGGCTTTCAAATTCCGCCTATGAAGTTCTATCGGGGCGGCGTGCAGAACGAGGACCTCGTGACATTGCTGCGCGAAAATGTACGCGATCAGCGGCAGGTCCTTGGCGATCTGCATGCGCTCGTGGGGGCATCGTCGATCGGCGCCCAGCGTCTTGCCGAGTTCCTGGCGGAATATCGAATGAGCGATCTGACGGTGCTTTCTCGAATTTTCCAAGACCGTTCGGAAGCCGCGATGCGCGAAGCCATCCGAGCGATTCCGGACGGTGTCTACAGCAGCGAAATCAGCGGCCGCCTCGGCGGCGAGATTCAGCGACTACCCGTCGAAATCGTCGTCGATGGCGACGCGATCACAGTCGATCTGTCCGGCGCACCGAAGCAGGCGCCGCGCGGCGGGGTGAACTGCACGCTCAACTATGCGAGCGCTCACACGGTCTACCCATTCAAGTGTTTGCTGACGCCATCGGTGCGCGGCAACTCGGGCGACTACAAGCCGTTTACGCTCAAGGTTCCGGAAGGCTCGATTCTCAATGCGAGCAAGCCGGCGTCCGTGAGCCGTCGGCAGACTACCGGATGGTTCCTCGGCCCGAACACTTTCTCGGCGCTGGCGCAAGCGATTCCTCGCAATGTGCGCGCGTTTACCGGGTTTCCGTGGGCTGCGCCGTTTTATGGCACGAATAGCGAAGGCGAGGCATTCATTGCCCACATGTTCGCGGGCGGCGGCGAGGGAGGCTCGGCGAGAAACGATGGGAAGTCCGGCCTGCTGTATCCGATCGGATCCAGCAATACGTCTACCGAACTGTTCGAAATCCGCACGGAAATGCTGGTCGAACAAAAGCAGTTGACGACGGATTCGGGCGGCGCAGGGCGACATCGAGGCGGTTTGGGGCAACGCGTGAAAATCGTCAAACTGCTGGGCGACGCGCACCCCGCCCAGTGCGTATTGAATCAATACGGGCAGGGCGTAGGGGTAAATAGCCTGCTCGGAGGAAAGCCCGGCAGCTCGATTCGCGCGAATCTGTATGAAAGCGCCGATGCCGAGCCGCGTGCACTGGAGAACGCCAGCCTGACCACGCTCGAAGCCGCGGGAGCTGCGATCGAGGTCTTCGTCGCAGGCGGCCACGGGTACGGAAATCCGCTCGAGCGCGACCTTTCGTCGATTGAGGCGGATATCGAAAACGACTACGTCAGCCGCGAACAGGCTGAGAATGACTACGGCTGCGTGTTCGATGAACAGGGCCGGATCGATCGCGAGGCGACCGTCCGCCGGCGCGCCGAGCGGCACGGTGGCGAAGGCCGGCCATCGGCGCGGCGCGCGCAAGCTCATTAACGCAGCGCACCGGCGCTACGGGGAGACGGAAGGGACAACGATGGACAAGACAAGACGTGCGCTGCTCAAAGGCATGACGGCTTGCAGCGTATTGCCGTGGATCGATAGATCGTTTGCGCGCGTGCAGGACCGCAAGGTTCTCGTCGTCGTGAGCCAAAACGACATCTCGAACTTCGATCCGCATGCCGGAAGCGACGACGCGACCCTCATGCTCTGGCGCAACACGTACGATGCGTTGTTGCGGTTCGAAGGCAATCCGCCGAAGCTCGTACCGAATCTCGCCAGTTCATGGGAAGTTTCCAGGGACGAGCGGACATATACGTTTCGACTCGATTCACGTGCCCGGTTCCACGACGGTACACCTGTGGATGCGGCTGCGATTCGTTACTCTTTCGAGCGGCTGCTGCGCTTGCGTAAAGGCGCGGCCTGGATGATCGCCGGCATCGTGGAGCCGGACGGCGTGCAGGTCGTCGACGCGAGGACGGTCCGGTTCGATTTGAAGAAACCGTTCGCGCCGTTCCTTCGAGTGCTTCCGTGGCTGTTTATCGTCAATCCCGCGCTCGTGGAGGCAAACAAGGGGCACGACGATGGCCAGAGCTTCCTGCGCGCGACGATCGCGGGTTCGGGGCCCTTCCGGTTGCGTCGTGCCGAGCCCAGCAACCTGTACGAACTCGAACGAGTCAGGGAGGGCTGGCATCGGGGGGGCGGGAATCTCGATCGCGCGGTGTGGAAAATCGTGCGTGAGACTTCGATCCAACGGCTCATGATCGAGCATGGCGACGCGCACATCGCGGTCAATCTCTCCAGCGACGACATGGTTTCGGTGAAGCGTCACCCTCATGTGATGTCCATCGTCGAGCCGGAATACCTGCTCTTTCAGTTGCGCCTGAACACGAAGCACGGTCCGTTCACCGACGAGAACCTGCGCAAGGCCGTGTCGTATGCATTGGACTATCAGGGCATGCTGGACGAATCGGGCTACGCGAAGCTTTCCATGGGGCCGATACCCGAGGGCATGTCCGGTTTCGACAAGGACCTGAGGGTCTATCGCACGGATCTTGCCAAAGCGCACGAGCACCTTGCCCGAACGTCGTATGCAAAAGGCGGACTGAAGCTCGTCATGACGCACATCAGCGGACAAGAACAGCAACGACGCTGGAGTCTCGTCCTGTTGGACAGCCTCAAGCGTTTGGGCATCGAATTGGAAATCCGGCAATTGACATGGCCGGATATCGTGGCGGCGGCACGCACGCCGCAGACTTGCCCGGATATTTTCGCGGTCTACACCGGCGCGGACTACGACGACCCGGACGACATGGCGTTCAATTTTTACCATTCATCGCGCAACGGCAACTGGGCCAATCCGACCTATTCCGATCCGGAGGTCGATCGGATCATCATGGAGGCGCGCAGCGAGCCGGACGAATCGAAGCGGGCGGCGCTTTATGCCCAGTTCCAGCGTCGCGTGGTGAGCCAGGCCCCCGACCTGTGGGTGGTGACCGTGTCTCGGAAGCTCGCCTTGCGCACGAATGTCGGCGGTTTCGTGTTTACGCCGCTGAGGCCCGCCGCGCTCGATCTCCTTCCGCTTTCCGTGACATGAACGGCGCAAAGTCGATTGAACCTATTGGTCTGGAACGCGCAGGCGTTCGCATTCGGGAGGGGTAGATGCTCAAGTTTTCGATCAGGCGGCTCGTGTTGCTCGTGCCCATATTGTTCGGATTGTCACTACTGGTGTTCATCATCGGTCGCGTGATTCCCGGCGATCCCGTAGCGCTGGCTGCGGGCCCGAACGCGTCGCGCGCGCAGATTGTCGCGCTCACGCATGAACTGGGCTTCGACAAGCCGGTGTACGTTCAGTACGTCAACTATCTGTCTGGGCTGTTGCACGGGAATTGGGGGCAATCGATCTTCACGCGGCGGCCCGTGCTGTCCGATCTGGCGGTCTATCTGCCCGCGACCCTGGAAATCGTGCTGGCCGCAATGTTCCTTGCAATCGTCATTGGCGTCCCGGCCGGCCTCGCCGCCGCGGTACACCGCAACAAGTGGCCTGACTACCTTGCGCGGGCGGGCGCGTTGAGTGCGATTTCGACCCCGCAGTTTTTCTTCGGCCTGCTGCTGCAGTTGCTGTTTGCCATGACGCTAAGCTGGTTGCCGCTCAGCGGCCGGTTTCCGCTCACGATTGACCCGCCTCGCCCGGTGACGGGACTGCTTACCATCGATAGCCTCATCGCGGGAGACGTGCACGCGTTTGGCATTGCGTTGATCCATCTGGCGCTGCCGGCGGTCACTGCATGCCTCACGCCGCTGGCGTCGATCACACGGATGATGCGCACGGCAACGATCGAGGTGCTGCAGCAGGACTACGTGACGACAGCGCGGGCGTTGGGCGTGTCGCCGCGGATCATTCTGTGGAAGTACGTGCTGAAGAATGCGCTTTCCACCACGCTCACGGTCGTTGGCCTTTATTTCGGCTGGCTTCTTGGCGGAACCGTGCTCGTCGAAACCGTATTCGACTGGCCTGGGATCGGACAGTACGCGGCGAAGGCCATTGTGATGCACGACTTCACGCCCGTCATGGGTGTGACGCTGACGATCGGTGTGCTGGTCGTTCTGACGAGCCTGTTCGTCGACTTGCTTTACGGCGTAATCAATCCCAAGGTGCGCTACCAATGAGCGGACAAATCACAACGGCCGATGGCGCGAAGACGATTCAGTCGTCCCGCCGGCAAAACTGGCTTCGAGCGTTTTATCGCTTCCGGCAAAGCCACCTTTCGATCGTCGGGCTGGCCGTCGTTGCACTGCTCGCGGTGACGGCGATCGCCGGCCCCTGGATCGTACCGTTTCCCCAGCAGGCCCTGGGGGCCGTCGATACCGCTTCGCGATTCCAGTCGCCCTCGCCGGCGCATCTGTTCGGCACCAATGAACTGGGGCAGGACATGTTCACGCTCGTTTTGTCCGGAGCGCGAATCTCGCTGTTCGCCGGCGCCGCGATCGTCGTGCTGGCGGCCAGTTTCGGCACGTTGGTCGGCGCAATCGCGGGATATTTTCGAGGCTGGGTCGACGAAGTCCTGATGCGTGTCGTCGATCTCATGCTGACGCTGCCGAGCCTGATTCTCGCACTGGCCGTCGCGGCATCCCTGGGTTCGAGCCTCGGTCATACGGTGTTCGCGATCGCCCTTTCGTGGTGGCCGGGCTTTGCGCGGCTGGTGCGAGGCGAGGTGATCGCCAAAAAGGAGGAGGCGTTCGTGCAAGCGGCGCGCGCCTTGGGCGCCACGTCGGCGCGCATTCTGCTGCGGCACATCCTACCGAACGTCATGTCGCCGGTGATCGTCAAGGTTTCGCTGGACATCGGTTTTGCGATCCTCTCGGTGGCGTCGTTGGGCTTCATCGGAATTGGCGTGAAGCCGCCTACGCCGGAATGGGGCACGTTGCTGTCCGTGGCGCGCGGGAACATGCCCGACTATTGGTGGACGGCGGTTTTCCCGGGGCTTGCCATCTTTCTCGCGGTCTTCGGCTTCAGTTTGCTCGGTGACGGCTTGCGCGATGTGCTGGACCCGAAGGCCCGCCGCTAGGAGCACGACATATATGGCACTTCTCGAAATTCGCGATCTCCATCTGAAGATCCGCACCTTCGATGGCGAGGCGCACGTGCTCAATGGGATCAATCTATCGGTCGAGCGCGGCCAGATCTGGGCGCTAGTCGGCGAGACGGGCTGCGGAAAGTCGCTGACGGGATTATCGGTGGCCGGACTATTGCCGAGGCCCCCCGCTTCCTATCCACGCGGCACGATCATGCTGGAAGGGCGCAATGTGCTCGAGGCGTCCGAGCAGCAGATGCGCGCGCTCAGAGGCCGGCATGTCGGAATGATCTTTCAGGACCCGACTACGAATCTGAATCCGGTTTTCCGTGTGAGCACGCAGATGATCGACGTCGCGCTGCATGCGGGTGCGCTCGACCCTGCCATCCTGGGTCTGGGCGAAGGCGCGTCGCGCCGGCAACGCAAGACCGCGGCTCGACGGTTGGCCATCTCGATGCTCGACAAGGTCGGTATTCCGGATGCCGAGGCGCGTATCGACGACTACCCGCACCAGTTCTCGGGTGGCATGCGCCAGCGCGTGCTGATCGCCATGGCGCTCATCGGCCGGCCCAAATTGCTGATTGCGGACGAGCCCACCACGGCGCTGGATGTTTCCGTGCAAGCGCAGATCCTGCGGCTCATTTACGAGTTGGTGCGAGAGTTCGATTTGGGTGTTGTTCTGATTACGCACAGTCTTGGCGTGGTGGCGCAACTGTGTACTCACGTCGCAGTGATGTATGCGGGCAACATCGTCGAATCGGGTACGGCTCGCGCGGTATTTAAACGACCGGCGCATCCCTACACCCGGGCGTTGCTCGCAGCGTTGCCCGTGGCGGGTGCGCGGCGGGGCGACCTGAACGGGCTGCCCGGCGCCGTCCCGGATCTGTACCATCCGCCCTCGGGGTGCCGGCTAGCGCCACGATGTCCTTGCGTCCAACCCGGTTGTTCGGCGGCCGCCCCAGCGCGCGTGTCGCTGTCGCCGGACCATCACGTTGCGTGTGTACTCGCACAACCGAACGAGAGTGTCGTCCATGATTCTGCGCGTTGAAAACCTCGTGAAAATTTACGGCAAAGGCGGCGGCTCGGCGTCGGGTGCGTCCCAAGGGGTTCGCGCGCTCGACGACGTCAGCATCGACGTGAGACGGGGCGAGAGCTTCGGCATCGTCGGTGAATCAGGTTCAGGCAAGACCACTCTGACGCGCTGCATCCTCGGTCTCGAAGAGATCACCTCGGGGAAAATCGTCTACGACGGAGTGGATCTGGCCACGCTTTCGCGCGCACAGATGCGTTCGATGCGCTCGCGCATTCAGATCGTGTTTCAGGACCCCTACGCTTCGTTGAATCCACGCATGACGGTGCACGACATCGTCGGCGAGCCGCTGC
The DNA here is from genome assembly GCF_051954495.1 of Trinickia sp. Lineage (GTDB taxonomy): Bacteria > Pseudomonadota > Gammaproteobacteria > Burkholderiales > Burkholderiaceae > Trinickia. Next base: position 38,713 of record NZ_JBQCHR010000121.1, on the reverse strand, counting down.
TCATCCATGCGAAGAAGGTGAAGCTCGATCGCGGGCAGCGCACGGCCCGCGTCGAGGAACTGCTCGAGATGGTGGGGTTGGGGCGGCAGCACATCCACCGGTACCCGCACGAATTTTCAGGCGGTCAGCGGCAGCGCATCGGCATTGCGCGCGCGCTTGCGGTCAACCCGGAATTGCTGATTCTCGATGAACCGACGTCTGCGCTCGATGTATCGGTACAGGCTCAGGTGCTGAATCTTCTGATCGATCTTCAGCGTAAGCTCGGGCTTACTTACCTCTTCATCTCGCACGATCTCGGTGTGATTCGTTACGTATGCGATAGCGTGGCCCTGATCCATCGAGGAAAACTCGTGGAGGAGGGCGATACGGAAGCGATCTTCGAGCGTCCACGCAGCGAGTACGCGCGAATGCTGATCGACGCGATGCCGGTGCCCGATCCCGATCGCTCGCCGTTTCTTATGCCTTCGTAATCCTATCGAACCGCGTATAGGCGTTGACTGCGCCCAAGGAAATGCCTTGGACGCCTTTGCGTTGAACCGCGACATCCCTCTTCTGCAAGAGGAACATGAAGGGCGACACCGATGCGAAATGCTTCTGCATGTCGGCGTACATCGCGATTCGCTTCTGCTCGTTCATCTCGCGCGCCGCCGCGTCTCCGGCTGCATTGAGCTTCGCATCGACGAAATGCGCGTTCCACGCCCCCGTCTTGTTCTTGCTGTCCGCGCTGTCGTCCGGATTGAAGCAGTAGTACGACGCAAAGGAACTCGGATCGAGATGGTCGGCGCTGAACCGAGCGAGCGACATCTGGTGCGTGCGCGCGCGGCGCTTCGCCAGCACCTGCGCATAACTGCCGGCGAGCAGTTCCACGCGGATGCCGATCTGCCCTAGATCCGCCTGCAGGGCCTGGGCGATTTCGACGAACGGCCAGGAGTTCGGATGATCGAGCGTGACCGAGACTCCGGCCGCGAGCCCCGCTTCGGACATCAGTGCCTTGGCCTTGGCCAGATCCTTCTGGAAAAGACGCGCATGCAGCGCGCCCGGCGTGCCCTTCGGCAGGAAAGACTGCCAAACGCTCCAAAGGTCGGGCGTGATATTCCGGGCAATGGCGTCGTAGTCGATCGCCAGTTTGATGGCTTGGCGCGCCTGAACCTTCTGGAATTGCGGCACTGCCATGTTGACCTGAAGGAGCAGCAGCGTCAGGACGTCTTTGGAGACGACGTCGAGCGATGTATCCCCGGAAATCGTCTTGAGCTGATCGGAGCCCAGCGTGCGGCCGATGTCGATGTCGCCGCGCTTTAGAAGCAGCAGTTCGGTCGCCGGTTCCGCCATGTGGCGAATGGCGGCGCGCGGCGTCAGCGGTTTGACGCCGGCATGCGCATTGGTATCGAGAACGATGTGGTCGCTTGCCTGCCAAGACACGAGCCGGTATGCGCCCGCCCCGGCGGAGTGCGTGCGCAGCCAGGCGTTGCCGAGATCGCCGTTCGTCTCGTGAGCCAGTACGACCTTCTTTTCCACGACGCTCGCGCAGGTCGTGCTCAGCGCCGCCATGACGAGGCCGCTCGCGCGCGCTTCGGGAAGTGTGATCGCCACGGTGTCCGGCGCGCTCGCGCGCACCGCCGTCTCGATGTTAGCCGGGGTCAAGCCTAGCTGACCCAGCAGAAAACTGGGAGCGCGATTGAGCCGGATCACGCGTTGCAGGCTAAATGCCACGTCGTCCGCCGTGACGGGGGCGCCGCTTTCGAATTGCAGGGCCGGCCGCAGCTTGATGGTCCAGTGCGTTCCGTCTGCGGAGACAGTCCAGTCGTGAGCCAAGTCGCCGGCAAGCTGTCCGGGTTTGGCGGGATCGGCGGCGAACAGCGTTCGATACATGTTCCCGATGGTATCGAGGCTGGCGTCGTACGCTTCGGCCGGGTCGAAGCCGTTGACGATGCCGTCGATCGACTGGCCGATCACGGCCATGGCCTTGGGCGTTGCGGCGCCGGCGATGCGTGTGGCCATATAAGGGGTTGCGGCAAGCGCTGCAGCTTGCACGAGAAAGGAACGACGGCTGACTGACATCGGGACTTCTCCTTCGTTTGAGTTTTGGGCAGCGGGCGAGTGGCCGACTCGGATCCCGACCAGGCGCCGCTGCTGCGTCTGATCGTAAACGTCCGAAATGCATAGGTTCAGAACTTAAGAAAAGATGATGCTTAAAATTAGCAGTGATGAACCTATCGACGTCTCGCGTTTCGTGAATTTCGCCGAAGGCGCCTTCAATGCACAAAAAAGCGATGCAATGTATTAGAAAATCTTAAATTCATCCCATCCGAGGGCACTGAGCCGTACGCTTCGGCACATCCGTTCAGCCGCGATGAGGCCGTTCGCCCTCTCTATGAAGTGCAAACGATTTGCAAACGTCGAGCCTCGGCGGGACGGCGCTCGTGGGCGCCGCGAGCGGAGGGGGCATGTGAGGAGATGCAAAATGATTTCGGAACTATTCGGGCGCCGTCGGGCGAAACCGAATCGCGGAGCAATCCGCGGTTGGCTGTCGACCTTCGTCGGCGTGGCCGCGACGCTGTTTGGCTTACTGCTGGCGACATTCTTGATCGGGCGGACGATTCCGATCGATCCTGTCGTTGCAATCGTCGGCGATCGCGCGACACCCGACGTAGTTGCCCGTGTGCGTGCGGACCTCGGGCTCGATCGGCCATTGCTCGAACAGTTTTGGATTTATCTACGGCACCTAGCGCACGGCGATCTTGGGACGTCGGTGATGACGTCTCGCTCGGTCGTCGAAGACGTGCTGCATTTCTTCCCCGCCACGCTCGAACTGGCGACGACCGCGATCGTCATCGCCGTGCTGATCGGTGTGCCGCTCGGGGTCATATCCGCATCCCGACAAGGCTCGCCGCTGGATAACGCAGTGCGCATCGTGAGCCTCGCCGGGCAGTCGACGCCCGTCTTTGTGCTCGGTCTGCTGGCGTTATTAGTGTTCTACGTAAAGTTCGGCATCGCCCCCGGTATCGGGCAGCAGGATATGGGATTCCAGGGCGCGGTGCCTGAGCGAACGGGGGCGCTGATCATCGATGCCGCGCTCGACGGGCAGTGGGACGCGTTCCGCGATGGATTGGCGCATTTGGTCTTGCCGTCCCTGGTCCTTGCGTACGTGAGTTTTTCCACGATCACGCGCATGACCCGCACCTTCATGCTCGACGCGCTCAATGGCGAATTCATCGTTACCGCGCGTGCCAAAGGCCTGTCGGCTAGTCGAGTTCTGTGGCGGCACGCATTCTTGAACGTGGCTGGCCGTCTCGTCATGGTGATTGTGCTGGCATACGCGGGCCTCCTGGAGGGCGCTGTCCTCACCGAAACCGTATTCGGTTGGCCGGGGCTCGGTCTCTATCTGACGCAATCGCTGATGAATGCGGATATGAACGCGGTATTGGGCGCAACCCTTGTCATCGGCGGCATCTACATCACCCTTAACCAGTTGGCGGATATGGCATACCGCATTCTCGATCCGAGAGCGAAGTCGTGAATAAAAATCTCTGCGCAGTAGCGTCGACGCCCGAGCTCAGCGCGTTGCGCGCGTGGCTGTTGAGCGATACACCCGAATCGCGCCGTCACGCCGCATGGGTGCGCGCCTATCGGGGTTGGCTGCAGTTCCGTCGCAACCGACTCGCCGTGATCGGTCTGATGGCGCTCCTCGTGATCGTAGGAGCGTCGCTTGGCGCGCCGTGGATCGCGACGCACTCGCCGATCGAACAGGATCTGGCCAATCGCCTTGCGTTTCCTTCGTCGGCGCATTGGCTGGGTACCGACGAGCTCGGACGCGATATGTTCAGTCGTCTGCTGTACGGCGGCCGCGTGACGCTCGGGATGGTGATCGCCGTCGTGATCGTGGTGGCGCCGTTGGGCCTGGTCGTCGGCATGATCGCGGGCTATGCGGGCGGGTGGGCCGATCGGGTGTTGATGCGCGTTACCGACCTTTTCCTGGCCTTTCCCAAGTTGGTGCTCGCATTGGCGTTGGTTGCGGCGATGCGTCCGGGGTTGACCAGTGTCGTCGTGGCGGTCGCGCTGACGGCTTGGCCGCCTTATGCGCGCCTCGCGCGCGTGGAAACGCTGGCGGTCCGCCAATCCGATTTCATCGCAGCGGTACGGCTGACAGGCGCTTGCGCCCCTCGGATTCTTCTTCGCCATATTGCGCCGCTGTGCTTGTCGTCGCTGATCGTGCGCGTGGCGCTCGACATGAGCGGCATCGTGCTCACGGCCGCCGGTCTCGGGTTTTTGGGAATGGGGGCGCAGGCTCCGACGCCCGAGTGGGGCACCATGATCGCGAGTACGCGAAGCTTCATTCTCGAGCAATGGTGGGTGCCGACGATCCCGGGTATCGCCATCTTCATCGCGTCCCTGTCCTTCAATCTGCTCGGCGACGGTTTGCGCGACGTGCTGGACCCGAAATCGGAATAAAACCATGAAACTCACGGTGAAGAACCTGCGCGTCGCCTTTCCATCGCCGCGAGGCCCCGTCGAAGCGGTGCGGGGGGTGTCGTTCGAGATGGGCGCCGAGAAACTCGGTATCGTCGGGGAGTCGGGGTCGGGCAAATCGCTTTGCGCACGCGCGATTCTCCAGCTTTTGCCGGCGCACGCGCGGGCTAGCGCCGACGTCTTGACGCTCGACGGTATCGACGTCCTTGCCGCAAGCGACAAGGCGATGTGCAAGATCCGAGGCAAACGCGTGGGCCTGATCATGCAGGACCCGAAGTACTCCCTGAATCCCGTGATGGCGGTCGGCGATCAAATCGCGGAAGCATGGCGCGTACACCGTGGCGGCGGCAAGTCCGAAGCGCGGGAGGCTGCGATCGATCTGCTCTCGCAGATGCAGATTCGAGATCCGCAACGCGTAGCCCGCGCGATGCCCGGCGAATTGTCCGGCGGCATGGGCCAGCGCGCGATGATCGCCATGATGTTGGCGCCCAACCCCGAGCTGCTCGTGGCGGACGAGCCTACCAGCGCGCTCGACGTTTCAGTCCAGGCCGAGATTCTTCGGTTGCTAGAACGTCTGGTGGATGAGCGGGGCATGGGGCTCATGCTCATCAGCCACGATTTACCCATGGTGTCGCGCTTCTGCGACCGGGTTCTCGTCATGTATGCGGGAAGGATCGTGGAGGCGCTGAAGGCGTCCGAACTGTCCGCGGCCAAGCATCCCTATACGCTCGGTTTGCTGGGCTGCCTACCGTCGCTCACCAACCGTAAGGCGCGGTTGCAGACGCTCGAGCGCAACCCCGAATGGAGCGCTGCATGATCGAACTCGACAATCTGACGGTCCGTTTCGGCGATGTCGAGGCGGTGAAGGCGGTGAGCTTTCGGGTGTCCGCGGGCTGCGCCTTCGGGCTGGTAGGCGAGAGCGGATCGGGCAAGTCGACCGTGCTGCGCGCGATCGCGGGGCTCAACGCGGCTTGGAGCGGAGAGGTAAGGATCGGCGGTGTCCCGCAGACATCGAAGCGGTCCAAGGACTTCTATCGTCAGGTGCAGATGGTGTTTCAGGATCCATACGGCTCGCTTCATCCCCGGCAAACCATCGACCGCTCGCTGAGCGAGCCGCTTCTCGTCCATGGTCTTGTCGGCATCGAAGGGCGGATTACACGCGCGCTCGCCGAAGTCGCACTGCCGAACGCCGTTCGCTTTCGCTATCCTCACCAACTATCGGGCGGTCAGCGTCAACGCGTTGCGATTGCACGCGCATTGATCGCCGAACCCGAGGTCTTGCTGCTCGACGAGCCCACCAGCGCGCTCGACGTGTCGGTTCAGGCGGAGGTGCTGAACCTGCTCTCGGAGCTTCGTGAAACACGCAATCTCACGTACATCATGGTGGGCCATAACTTGGCGGCGGTGGCGCACCTGTGCGGCACGATCGGGGTGATGCGCAACGGCGCGCTGCTCGAGACTGTCGGTGCGGACGATCTATGCGCGGGCCACGTACTGCACGAATACACGAGACGCCTGAGAGAACTCAGCGTCGAGATCGACGCGGCCCCGGCGGGGTAAGCGTGTCGAGCGGCGGGCCACGGCGTTTCATCCAGTTCAGGTCCGGAAAGCGGGCCTGAAGATTCACGACGAGAAATCAGATATGAGCAGCGAGAGGGTTCAAACGATCATTCGGCGCGCCCTAGTATGGGACAACCACGGGTGCATGCCGCTTCGCGCGGACGACACCTTTTTGGGCCAGCTTCAGCGATATCGTTCGAGCGGATACAACGTCGTATCGCTGAACGCCGGCTACGACATCAAGACGATCGAAGAGACTATCCGAGTTCTGGCCCACTTTCGTCATTGGGTGAAGCGCCACCCTGACGACTACCTGCTCATCGACACGGTCGACGACGTGCTCCGGGCGAAGGAATCGGGACAGCTGGGGGTCTCGTTCGATCTCGAGGGCACCGTTGCGCTTGGAGACCAGATCAGTATGATCGAGCTCTACTACGATCTCGGCGTGCGCTGGATGCTGATGGCGTACAACAAGACGAACTCGGTCGGTGGCGGCTGTCAGGATGAAGACACGGGGTTGACTGCGTTCGGAAGGCAAGTGCTAGATGAAATGCGGCGCGTCGGCATGGTGCCGTGCTGCTCGCACACCGGCTGGAAGACGGCTCGAGAAGTGATTGCCTACGTCGATGGGCCGGTGATCTTTTCGCACTCGAACGCCTACGAAGTGTTCGGCCACCACCGCAACATTCCGGACGACCTGATCAAGGCCTGCGCCGCGTCCGGAGGCGTCATCGGTTTGAACGGCGTGAGCCGGTTCATCGGCAAAACGTCGGATGTCGATCATGACAACAGCACCGAAGCGCTATTTCGTCATCTGGACCACATGGTGCAATTGGTCGGGCCCGATCATGTGGGGCTGGCGCTCGACTACGTGTTCGATCAAAGCCAATTGATGCATCACTTCCGGTCGAGGCCCGATCTGTTTCCCCCGGAACTCGGCTACACGAAGCCGACGCCGATGGTAGAGCCCGAGCGTTTGCCGGCCATCGTGCGAATGATGATCGATCACGGATATCCGGACGACGGCATCGAGAAGATCCTCGGTGCGAACCACCTGCGCGTCGCTCGGGCGTGCTGGAAATAGCGCCTGCTCGATCGCGAACCGGCGGGCGGCGCCCTTATCGGGATTCTCCACCCGTGCCGATCGAGTTCTAGCGACGATCTCCACGAGCCGCCCGGCTGACAACCAGGCGGCTTTTTCCGTTGGTTCCGTTAGAAGAAGTGCTGTATGCCGGCGTTGAACGTACTGAAGGTCGCACCCGGACGCGTGACGTTGTAGGACGCGTTGGCGCCGTTCGTCAGGCGCCCCCAACTCGTATAGAGGTTCGTCGATTTCGACAGCGCATAAACGTAGCCGAATCCGTATAGGTTCGCGTTGGCGTGATCCTGAGAGATGTTCTGTTTGTGCACGAACGTGGTCTGAAAGCGGCCCAGTGCGCCAATGGGAATCGCTAGACCGGCGGAATACTCCCGGGTTTTCAGGGGGCCGGGACCGCCGTCGAGCGCAGCGGCTGCATAGACGCGCACGACGCCGAAATCGTAGTTTCCGCCAAAGGTGGTCGCGGTGGTGCTGTCCGATCCTGTGTCGTTATACGACTTCTGGTTGACGATCAGAAATTCGGCTTTGCCGAGGTTGTAGGCAAGCGACTCCGCCCACATGCTGTTTGCGCGCGAGTTACCCGCGACGCCGCCAAGGCTGTGCTGCACGGCCCATTTGAACCCGTGTGCGGCGTCGCTGTACTCGATGGTGTTCGACGTCCGATTGCCGAAGAAATTAAAGAGCCGAAATGATGCATTGGCCATCGCATTGCCCGATGCGTCCAGGTATTCGTAGTCGTACTGGTAGAGCAACGTCTTGATGCGCCCCACCTTGATCGTACCGAAGGGGCTTTGCACGCCGACCCAGCTCTGGCGATTGAACATCGACCCCGCCACGTCGGAGGTTCCGGTGTTCGGGAAAAAACCGCTCTCCAACTGGAACAGGACCGAATAGCCCCCTCCGAGGTCTTCCCTCCCGAGCAAGCCCCATTTGTTCGTCACGAGCACGCCTTGACTCACGGCGTACGACGTTCCCTTCCCATTGTTGGTGCGTTCGATGCCAAGGTCGATGTTGCCGTACAAGGTGACGCTGCTCTGCGCGAGCGCGACCCCCGATGTCAGAGATAAGCACGAAAGGAGCGAGGCGGTGATCTTTTTCATGTCGATTGCGGCTGACGCCGGCATGCTGTTGACAATGACACTTCCGTGTCTGCTCGGATAACGCCTCCTGAGCTTAGGCAAATCAAAAAATCGGTCCAACAGGGATAACACGGCTATCAATAATTTCGATGCAGAATAATAATTTTATCGATGCTGTGAACGCGGCCATAGCCATGTCGGTATGGATAGAAAGGCGGTAGGCGAGTGGCCTCGCTGCTTCGGCACTTCCCCGTTGGAATGGGTGAACTGCGATAATATAAGCAAACCCGATGCAATCAATCAGAAGCGTACGTGTGCGCGGCTGATCCCCTGCTTTGAAAAGCGAACCGCGAAATGAAAAGAAATGGCATAGAAGGTTTTCCTGACTGGGGCCTGCTGGCCTGCTGGTTGGCCGTGGTGGAAGCGGGATCGATCTCCGATGCCGCCGTGCGATTGGACATTTCACAGGCGGCGGTCTCTCAGCGTATCAAGACGCTGGAAACGCAGTTGGGCACGACGCTGCTAGACCGCGCCACGCGGCCCGCGCGGCCTACATCGGCCGGTCTACGTCTGTTCGAACACGCCGCGGTGATTCTGCGCAGCGCGGATCAGATGGTGGAGAGCGTGCGCAACGTGACGGGCGCGAAACGCATCGTCATCAGGATCGGATGCGTGGATTCGTTCGCCGCGGTGTTCGGTCCCGTCCTCGTTCGCGAGTTGTCGAGCGCATCGCATCAGCTGCGTTTATGGTCCGGCATTACGCCGACGATCGACAGCGCCATGGAGGCTCGCCAGCTCGATATGGTCGTCACGACGACGAGCTTCGCGGCGGCTACGGGCATCCGCCGCGATCCGCTGTTTTCCGAGCAGTTCGTCGTCGCGCTGCCGCGTGGGCTCAAAGTGCCGCGCAACAGCACGCTGACCGATCTCAGTCGTCAACTGCCGCTGATCCGCTTCAGCTCGCGATCGGTCATTGGGCAGCAGGTCGATAGTTATCTGTTGACGAATTCCGACGATATCGAGCGAACCTGCGAATTCGATGCGTCGGATCCCATGTTGGCGCTGGTCGCGGCGGGCCTTGGTTTCGCCATCACCACACCCGTATGCTTGTGGCAGTCGCGGCTGTACGCGCCGGACGTCCGTGTCGTTCCGTTGTCGGTATTCTCTCGGCATGGAAGCAAGTACCCCCCTATCTCGCGAACGTTTTACCTGGTGAGCAGGGAGAGCGAGCTCGGCACACTGCCGGCGGATGTCTCCGAGATCGTTCGGCACGCGTTCGCAAAACAGATCTCGACCGACGCGGCGCGCTTGCTCGGCATTCGTCATGCCGATCTTTTCGGCGCCCACGCCTGAGCGGACTCGATGGCGGACGATGAGCCTTGAGCGCCCTAGCATCAAGGCTCATCGATCCGATCGAAGGATAGCTTCGATCTTGCTTAAGGAAGCGAGGTTTGAGCGTCGTCGCGCCAGAATGTCTCGTGATTTCAAGAGGAGAGGCGTTCAACGTGACCGACGCAACATTTTTGTTCGACCAAGGCAATATCCCGCTTGTCGTTTCGATCCCGCATGTTGGTACCGAAATTCCGGAGAGTCTGCGCGAACGGATGACACCCGCAGCCCTCGAGATGGCCGACACGGACTGGCATCTCGACCGCCTGTACGCATTCGCGCGAAGGGCTGGCGCGTCGATTCTGGCGGCGCGCTTCTCCCGCTATGTCATCGATCTGAACCGTCCGCCGGGCGGCGAGACGCTTTATCCGGGGCGGACGACGACAAGCCTCTGCCCGACCGAGACGTTCCGCGGCGAGCCTGTGTACCGCGAAGGTTGCGTACCGAATGAGGTTGCCATCGGCAGGCGTCTCGATACCTACTGGGAGCCTTATCATGCCTGCCTGCGTGCCGAGATCGACAGACTGACGCGCATGTTTGGACATGTGCTGCTCTGGGAGGCCCATTCGATAGCGAGTGTGCTGCCACGGCTCTTCGATGGGAAACTGCCTGATTTCAACTTCGGCACCAACGGTGGAAAGAGCTGTGCGCCCGCGGTCGTCGCGGCGGCAACCGCGACGCTCGCCGGTCAACCGTACACCCATGTGCTGAACGGGCGCTTCAAGGGCGGCTATATCACCCGGGCATTCGGGCTGCCGGAAGAGCGGGTGCATGCAATACAGCTCGAGATGCGCCAGTCGACGTACATGGACGAAGCATCGCCGTTCCGCTATCGGCCGGACCTCGCCAGCAAAGTGTCTCCGGTCGTCGAGCGGATGGTCATGGCGGCGACCGATGCGGTGTCGAGATTGTCCTTATCGGCGAAACTCTAAAGAAAGAAGCCGCCGACGCTCAAGCAACGTCGGCGGCTCGAAGCGCGGCCGTGGACAATCCCGCGCGGGCGCGGTGCGCCCGTGGCGTCCTAAAGCGATGTCGTCAATTCCGGCACTGCGTCGAAGAGATCGCAGACAAGGCCGTAATCGGCGACGCCGAAAATCGGCGCTTCGGCATCCTTGTTGATCGCGACGATCACCTTCGAGTCCCTCATCCCGGCCAAATGCTGGATCGCTCCGGAGATTCCCACCGCGACGTAGAGTTCCGGGGCGACGATTTTGCCGGTCTGGCCGACTTGGAGATCGTTCGGTGCGAAGCCGGAATCGACGGCGGCGCGGGAAGCGCCGATTGCGGCGCCGAGCTTTTGCGCCAATGGCTCGAGAAGCCGGAAGTTGTCCGCGCTGCCTAGCCCCCGGCCGCCGGACACCACCGCGCGTGCGGCCGTCAGCTCCGGACGATCGTTCTCGAGGATCTCCCGACGGACGAAGCTCGACAGTCCGGTGTCGCTCGCGACCGGAATCGATTCGATTTCCGCGGATTGAGCCGTGCACTGCGCGGCGCCGAACGCGGTCGTTCGGATGGTGGCGACCTTGATCGCATCGGAGGACTGCACCGTCGCGACGGCATTGCCGGCGAAGATGGGGCGTTGGAACGTATCGTCGGAATCGATGGCGATCACGTCCGAAATCTGTGCCACGTCGAGCCGGGCGGCTACGCGAGGGGCAATGCTCTTTCCGAACGCCGTGGCGGGAAACAGAATGTGCGTGTAGGTTGCGGCGATGGTGAGCACCTGCGCCGCGATGTTCTCTGCGAGGCCCTCGGCCAGATGAGGTGCATCCGCCAGCAGCACTTTATCGACACCGGCAATTTGCGCGGCGGCAACCGCCGGCGCGCGCGCATCGCGTCCCGCGATCAGAAGATGCAAACCTCCCGACAGACGGCGTGCGGCTTCCACTACGTGCGGGGTTGCGCCGTGAAGCACGCTGTTATCGTGTTCGGCAATAACCAGGACCGTCATCAGATCACCTTTGCTTCGTTTTTCAATTTGTCGATCAGCGTGGCGACGTTCGCTACGATCTCGCCCGGTTTCCGGGCCGCCGGTTCGACGACCCTCAGTGTCTTTAGCCGTGGAGCGGGGTCTACGCCCAACTCGGCCGCCGTGATCGTGTCGAGCGGCTTCTTCTTGGCCTTCATGATGTTGGGAAGCGTCACATAGCGGGGTTCATTCAGACGCAGATCCGTCGTCACCACGGCAGGCAAACGCATCGATATGACCTCCGGCCCGCCGTCAACCTCCCGCGTGACAGTCGCCGTGTCGCCTTCGATATCGATCCGGCTCGCGAAGGTGGCCTGCGGCCAATCGAGCAGCGCCGCAAGCAGCGGCCCAGTCTGCGCGGCATCGTCGTCGATCGCCTGTTTGCCGAGGATGACGAGTTGCGGCTTTTCGCGATCCACCACGGCCTTCAGCAGCTTGGCCACGGCAAGTGGCTGCAGTTCGGCGTCGGTCTCGATCAGGATGCCGCGATCGGCGCCGATCGCCATCGCGGTGCGTAGCGTTTCCTGGCTTGCCTGGGTGCCGCAGGACACCGCTACGATTTCCCGGGCGATCCCTATTTCCTTGAGACGCGTTCCGGCTTCGACGGCGATCTCGTCGAAAGGATTCATCGACATCTTGACATTGCCGATATCGACGCCGGTTTGGTCTGACGTCACGCGCACCTTGACGTTGTAGTCGACGACGCGTTTGACTGCTGCCATGACTTTCATGTGGGTTCCTTTAATGGCAATGTTCGTTGCGGATCGGCGCAATGCTCACGAGAACGATGGCATTCCCGACGCAGGCGTGCGGGTCGGCTTCGACAGGTGCGATTCTCAAGGGCTGAGGCAAGTCCCGTAGCGTGAGCCAGAATCCGCGCTGCACGACGCCAGCGACGGCGGTTTGCGCGGCTGAATATGAGGCCGGATGCGCGATCGCGACGATCACGACCGTGCTTCCGGCTGGGACGACCATGGGCGCGGCAACGAAGCGGATCGCCGCCTGGTAGCGGTCCTTGCGCGCCATCACGTTCACGGCTTGTGCTCCCCCTTTACGCAAGCACGCACTCCATTCGCGGTCGCCATCGTAGGCTGCGGGTATGAAAGGCGAAAGTTCGACCGTCGTGTCCTCGTGACGCAGCGTGATCCCTTCTCCGCTCACCACGACCGATATGCGTTGCATGTCTTTGAATCGGGAATACGGGCCGGCCTGTTCGATGCTTGCGAGACTGACGCGCCACTCTCCATTTCTCGCCGCGAGAGGCCGCGTGATTCCGCCGCCGTTGCGCCAAGGCTCGACCGGCGCGGACCAGAGCGGTCGTGCAATATCGGGCTGCATATCGGGCTCAGGACACCGCGCCCAGGCCGTAACGACCCGTCAGCAGGGCGCCCGTTTCGAAACGTTCAACCGAGTAAGGCCTCAAGGAAACGTCGGTCGGCAGACCGAGCGCTTCTTGGGCAAGCACGCGGCCGACCGTCGGCGACAGCTTGAACCCATGGCCCGAGAAGCCGTAACCGACCACCAGTCCTTCGATGCCGGGTAGTCGGCCGAGAACGGGGTTCCAGTCCGGCGTCACATCGTAGACGCCGGTCCAGGACGCGGCGAGTGCGGCGGACTCGTACGCCGGAAAGCGGTCGGCAACTTGTGCACCGACGTCGATGACGTAGTCCATCGGAATGTCGCCTTGCTCGGTTTCAGCCGTGCCCAGCTTTTCGCCTACCACGCCCTCGCTCACCAGCATTTGATTGCCGCCATAACAGCGGTAGTAGAGCATGCCCGGCGAAGCGAGGTCCTTGAAGACCGGCATCGAGAACGTGTAATGGGCGCCTGGGCATTCCAGCGCCAGCACCGCGTGGCGCTCGGGAACGACCGGCAATGACCGGCCGGTCCAGCCCGCGAGTTCGGGCGTCCAAATGTTCTGGGTACTGACGACGGTTGCGGCGGCGAAGTCGCCTTCGTCGGTCGACACGCCGCTCACCTTCCCGCGTTCGATCAGCAGCCGATTCACATTCACGTTTTCGCGAATGGTCACGCCTGCTCGGCGCGCGGCGCGGGCGAAACTGGTCGCGACGAGGTAGGCATCGGCAAAGCCCGCTTCCGGTTCATAGCCGATCAGTGCGGCGTCATCGAATTGGGCGATCGGCATGAGTTCTGCCGCCTGCTTGGCGTCCAGCAACTCGAGCGGGATGCCCTGGCTTCGCTGCTGCCCGAGAGACGCGCGCAACGGCTCGAGCTTGTCGTCGTCGGCCGCCACGATCATGTAGCCGCTCTTGACCAGACCGCAGGAGGCCTCTTCGTCTTCGACATAGGCGGAAAAATTGTTGAAGACGTCCCAGGACCTGCGCGCGAGTTCGACGTTCTCCTTTACCGAATAGTGCGTACGCAGAATCCCTGAGGATTGCGAGGTGGTGCCGGCACCGATACTGCCTCGGTCGAGAACCAGAACGTTTCTGGCGCCGAGCCGGGACAACTGATACGCGACCGAAGTGCCGATCACGCCGGCGCCGATCACGATAACGTCATGGCTTTTCACTGAAATGCATCCTTGTGCAGATGATGTCGGTGAAGTGTGATGTGCGATCAGCCTCGGCGACGTAACATTAGAAAAAACGATTCTTTGTTGTAGTGGGCTTGGAGCAAGTGGGGCGCTTCACGGGTGAGTTCAGGCGGTGTCGAGCAATTCACACAATGCATCGAACACTAGCCGAACGCGCGCCGACACCGGCGTCCGCTGCGGCCGATACACATACATCGTGGTGCCAGCCGGACCCAGGCCTTCGAGCACGCACATAAGCCGATGGTCGAGCAGATACGGCGCTGCCAAATGCCGAGGAAAAAAAGCGGTTCGCCCAATTGTGTTTCGCTCGGCGCTCCGGTAACGACCCATCGCCGGCATCACTTCATCGCGTTCCTTGCCGAGCGAACTCGACCGCCGAGCAAGGCGGTCGCCCTGTCTGCGGACTCGAGCAACGCGACCACGTGCCCGGAACCAGGCTCCAGATCCAAGACCGTGTCGGAGCCGACGAGGCTCATGACGAACTTCACGTCGCCCGTCCAGTCGACGACCGGCGCGGCGATGGAAGCGTAGCCGGCGATATCGGAGCGCCGCATCGTCGCGTAGCCATGTTCGCGCAATTCACGCATGACGTCGGCGTGGAATTTTTCGATTGCATCGCCGCTCGGTTTGCGGGAAGCCAATTCCTGCTCGAGAAACGGCCGCGTGACCGCGAGCGGCAGACTCGCGGCGAAAACCTTGCCGGCCGCGGTCGACAGCAACGACATCAAACCCGTACGTAGCTCGAAGGCGCCGCGCTGTTGCCCCTCGAGCTTGAACAGGCTCAGCACGCCATCGGTGGTCCATATCGTGATCGCCCCGCTGCATTGCGTGGCGTCGCGCAGTTTTCCCAATTCGTTTCGCACGACGTCGAACCCGTCGATCTGCTTCGTCGCGCTGATCCCGAGCATCAATGCGGCCGGCCCGAGTCTATAGAAACCCGGCTTCTCGTCCGCCGCGGCGAGACCCGTGCGCACGAGGCTCACGAGATAGTTGTTTGCCGCACTGGCGGTCATCTCCGCACGCGCCGCGATCTCTTTGAGCGGTAGCGGCTGTTGCGTGTTCTGCAACGCCATCAAGAGCCTGAAGGCGATCTCGACGGACTGAATACCGCGCCGCTCGTTCTTCTCGGCGGATTCCGAAGTGTCTCGTTGGTCCATTTCTATTCAAGTCCGACAGGGTGAAAGCAATACGCCCGCATAGGGATTTACCCGATCCGAAGGCGAGCGGCGAGCCGTTCGCCGCCACGTGCAACGCCTACTCCCGCAACGCTGCACGGCGGATTCTCCGCATTTTGCACGTGTTGGGGCCGTACCGCTTGCTCATTGACAGCGCCGCCACAGCGGCCATAATACAACTATGCAACATACGTTCAACAATATAACACGAACGGAAACGCAAAGCAAAGCGGTGCGCGACGCGGTGCGACCGCGCGGCGTTTCGTTTTCCAGCTAGGAGAAGCAGGCATGGCAATCCAAAAGATTCAAAGCGTCTACACGGTCGTGCGCGACATGGACAAGGCGCAGGCGTTCTACGAGCGCGCTTTGGGACTGACGCTGAAATTTCGGGATCAGTCGAAGTGGGCGCAGTTCGGCGTAGGCGGCTCGAACTTCGCATTGAGCGCCGCGGAGGAAGCCGCGCCGGGGGCGACGGGCAGCGTCGTCGTCTTCGAAGCGGACAGCCTCGAGGGCATTCGCGAGCGCGTCGAAGCGGCCGGTGGCCAGTTCGTTTCGGAGCGCGACATGGGCGCGCACGGAAAGGTGCTGGTTCTGCGCGATGCCGAAAACCAGATCTTCCAGGTTTTTTCGCGTCAGGCCGGCGCTTGACGGCGTCAGTACAACATTAAGGACTCCTCATGAAATTCGGCATTTTCGATCAGAACGACAGGAGCGGCCGCCCGCTCGCCCAGCAGTACGAAGAGCGGCTCGAGCTCGCGGAGCTGTTCGACGCAAGCGGCTTTCACTGTTATCACACGAGCGAGCATCACGCGACGCCGCTCAGCACGACGCCGTCGCAGAACGTGTTGATGTCGGCCATCGCTCAACGCACGCGGAACTTGCGACTGTGTCCGCTCGTGTATCTGCTGCCGATTCATCACCCGGTGCGGCTGGCCGAGGAAATCTGCATGCTCGATCATTTGAGCCAAGGCCGCTTCGAGTTCGGCATCGGGCGAGGCGCCTCGCCGCACGAACTCGCCGCAATGGGCGTCGATCCGTCGAATGCGGCAAAGATGTATGCGGAATCGTTCGACGTCATGGAGCGATTCTTTGCTTCCGACAGGCTGAATTTCTCCGGCGAATTCTGGCAATTCGACGACGTGCCCGTCGAGATCGAGCCGCTGCAACGTCCGCATCCGCCCGTCTGGTACGCGCTGGCGTCGCCGGATTCGACCGTGTGGCCCGCGCAACGCGGCATCAACATCGTATGTGGCGGCCCGGTGGAACGGATCCGCGCCGTCACCGACCGCTATCGCGAGGAGTGGCGCAAGACGCACGACGCCGAGCACGAATTGCCGCTGATCGGCGTGAACCGCTACATCATCGTTGCCGACACCGACGAAGCGGCGCTCGAGATAGGTCGCAAGGCGTGGCCGACGTTCTTCAGCAACTTCATCCGGTTGTGGCGAAAGCACGGTACGGAGCCGGTCAATGCGAAGCTGCCGCCCGATTTCGACGCATTGATCGCCAGCCGTCACGCGGTGGTGGGCTCGCCCGAAACGGTCGCGAAGACACTCACGGACCAAATCCTCGACGGCGGGCTCAACTATCTGATCGGCAGCTATGTGTTCGGAGATATGCCGCACGAGGACGTCGTCAAATCCGTGAAGCTGTTTTCCGAGCACGTGATGCCGCAATTGAAGGGGCTCGGTCAATCAGCCTGGCGCCCTGTCGTCGACGAAACGCAGCGGGTGTGACGATGAGCGAGACCAGTCGGTTCGATGCGAAGGAACTGCGCCAAGTGCTGGGTTCCTTCGTCACCGGCGTCACGGTGGTCACGACCGTCGATGCCGAGGGCAGGCGCTATGGCGTGACGGCGAACTCGTTCAGCTCGGTGTCGCTCGATCCCCCGCTGGTGCTGTGGAGCCAGGCGACGAAATCGCCGAGCCATCCTGTTTTTCTGGAAGCGCCGCGCTTCGCGATCAACATCCTCGCCGAGGATCAGATCGAACTGTCGAATCGCTTTGCGTCGTCGGGGATCGACAAGTTTGCGAATGTCGACACCGACAGCGGCGCGGGTGGCGTTGCATTGCTGCGCGGCTGCTGCGCGTGGCTCGAGTGCAAAGTCGTGTCGCGGCTGCCTGGCGGCGATCATGTGATTTTCGTCGGGGAGATCGAAGCTTTTCGTCGCACGGTCCGCAAGCCGTTGGTGTTCGGCGGAGGCCAGTATCTCGTCGCCGACCCGCACGATTTCGGCAAGCCGCCGCCCGGCATCTCGACGACCGTGCAGTCGCAGTTGCACGCAATGCGATTGGGGACGCGCGCGATGGCCCGTCTCGCGAAAGAGTTCGATCAGACGCTCGCGCTCGCGGTATGGGGCAATCATGGGCCGACGATCGTCGCGTGGGAGCCGTCGTCGCAGCCGGTCAACCCGCAGTTGCCCGTGGGGCTCACGCTGCCGGTGATATCGACGGCGACGGGCGCCGCGCTCGCGGCGCATCTGCCGCCCGAAGCGACGAACCGCTTCGTCGGCGCCGAGTTGATCGCGGCCGGTGCGGGGGAGGTCGACTGGCCCGCCACGCCGCAGGCATGGGCGGACGAGCTGGCAAGGGTTCGCTCGCGCGGGCTCGCTAGGCGCACCCCCGGGGAATTCTACGGCGCTCACACGATCATTCACGCGCTGAGCGCGCCGGTACTCGACGCGAGCGGCGCGGCGGTCCTCGCCATCACGGCAGTGGGCGACGCCACGCGCTTTAAGGCCGAACTCGATAGCGATTTCGCGAACGCGCTGCGATCGACCGCGGTGGATCTCTCGCGGCGGCTCGGCTTCGTTGCGGACACGCAGTCGGCCAGCCTTGCGCATGCCGGGGAAGGTTGATGCGATGAGCCATCTAACTTCCGCCGATCTTGCCTTGCTTGGCGCAGACCTGCCGCCGTCATTGCGTATCGAAGTCGAATCCCAATGCTATGTGACGGGCCAGGGATATATCGAACTGCGCGCAAGCGGGCCCCTTGAGGCGCCGACGATCGTTTGTTTGCACGGCATCGGTTCGAGCTCGGCCGGTTACCGGGCACAGCTCGCGGGATTGGCCCAGCGGTTTCGCGTGATCGCGTGGAATGCCCCCGGCTTCGGCGCGAGTACCCCGCTAGCGGCGTTCGACCCGCGCGCGCAAGACTATGCCGACGTGCTGCTGAGCCTGCTCGATGCGTTGCGGTGCGAGCGCATGGCCGCACTGGTCGGCAGTTCGTGGGGCAGCGTGATCGCGATGGCCTTTGCCGCGCGCCACCCAGAGCGGCTCGAGCGGCTGGTGCTGTCTGCCCCGAATACAGGGCGCGGCCGATTGCGGGGCGCTGACCGAGACGCGGCGCTGGCTCACATGCTCGAGGCGGGCAACACGCCGGACGACGCGTCGCGCGAGGCGGTCGTCGCGCGCTTGCTGCCGGCCGACGCGCCGCCGGCGGTGCGCGAGCGGGTGGCACGGCTGCGCGATGCGGTCACGCCCGTCGGTTGGGCTCAAGCGGTACGGATGCTGTTCTCCGTCCATACGCCGTCTCTCGTCAGCGAGATTCCCAGCCCAATCGACATGTTGGCAGGCGCGCGCGACACGCTTGCGCCGATCGATCAGCACGCGCTGCCGCTGCGCGAAGCGGCGCCTTGGATCCGTCTTCACGTATTCGAGGAATGCGCTCACATGCTCAAGCTCGAGGCGCCGACGCGCTTCAACGCGATCGTATGCGCAGCGGCCCCAGCGGCTGACTGATAACGGCTTCATGCCGCCGCACGCCGAGACAGATTGCGAGACAACGTAAATGGAGACGAATGTGCAAACGGATTCGATTGCGCCTACACGCGCGCACTGGTGGATGGCGGCGACGCTCTGCTTCGTCAATGCTGTGGCGTTCATCGACCGCACGGCGCTGCCGTTGCTGATCCAGCCGATGAAGCGGTCCCTGGGCATCAGCGACACGCAAATCAGTCTGCTGATCGGGGCCGCGTTCATTGCGACCTACACGCTTGGCGGCATCGTGATCGGCGCGATCGTCGACCGTGTGTCCCGCCGCGCCGCGCTTTCAGCGGGCATCGGCTTCTGGGGACTCGCGACGATATTTTGCGGGACGGCGTCGACGTTCGCCTCGCTCTTTCTGGGGCGCTGCGGCGTGGGCGTCGGCGAGTCGGCCTGCGGGCCTTCCAGCATGTCGTTAATCCGCGATACGTTCGCGCCGCGCTACCGGGGACGCGCGATAGCGATCTGGTCGATGGGAGCCAGCCTCGGCGCCGGTAGCGCGCTGATTGCAGGCGGCGCGATTTTGTATTTGATCGGGGACGCCGCATCGATCGTACTGCCGATCATAGGTTCGACGCAGAGCTGGCAAGTGGTGCTCATCGCATGCGGCGCGGCGTCGCTGCCGGTTGCGCTGCTCGTATGGACGTTTCCGGAACCCACGCGCGCCTCACGCGCCAGCGGTACGCGCGACGGGCATGCGTCGGGGCTCGCGACGTTGCGTAGCCGCTGGCCTGTGTTCTTGCCGCTGTTTCTGGGAAATGCGGCGACCATCATGCTGTGGACGAGCTACACGACGTGGCTGCCGGCGCTGATCAACCGCACGTGGCATGCATCCGGCGGACAGGTCGGCTTCACGTTCGGTCTGATCATTCTCGCGCTGAGCACGTCGAGTCAGTTCAGCGCGGGTGTGCTCGTCGATGTCGTGCGCAAACGCTTCGGCGTCGCGTTCGTCCCTGTGCTGGGCGTGGTGCTCTGCGTGGCGGCGTCGATTCCCGCGTATTCGATTCCCCGCGCGTCGTCGCTCGCCACCGTGTGGTGGCTGGTTGCCGCGCTCATTTTCTGCACCTCTGGGCTATTCACGATCGGCACCGCGCTCGTCGTCCAACTTTCCCCCTCTACACAAGTAGGCAAGGTCAGCGGGCTGCATTTTTCCTGGGTTGGCGTCATGGGATCGGCCGTTGCCCCGACCCTCGTCGCGTTCATTGCCGACCACGTTTTCGGCGCCGGCTCATTGGCGCTTGGCGGCGCGCTCTCGAGCACGTGCGTCGTCTGCTGTTCGGTGGGCGCGATCTGCCTGCTCGGTGTCTCCAGACGTTTGCACCGGGATCCCAGGGAGAAAGCCGAACTCGTGCCTGCCGGTTGACTTCGGCTAAGCGCGACGCCCTCACCGCTGCCGATTGCGGAGCAATCGAGCGGCGGGACATTTAAAAAAAGACATTTTGGAGACAGGAATGAGAAAGCGTTTTATGGTGACTGGTGTGCTGGCCATGTTCGCAACCGCGGCACATGCGGAGTCGAGTGTGACGATTTATGGTTTGTACGATGCGGGGCTACGCTACGTTCGGGAGGCGAACGCGGCGGGCGAAAGCTCGTTGAGCATGGGCTCGAACGGCACGTCCACGCCGAACAGGCTCGGCTTCAAGGGGGTCGAGGATCTCGGCGGCGGCATGAGCGCGCACTTCAACCTGGAAACGGGCTGGAACTCCGGCAGCGGCGCGCTCGAATCGACGACCGGGTCGCCGGTCACGGGCACGCGGGCGTTGTTCCAGCGGCTGGCGATCGTGGGCATCACGCACGCGCGCTGGGGCACGATCGATCTCGGGCAGAACTACAGCGTGGGCTGGCGCACGAGCTACGACTACGATCCCTTCAACTATCGCTTTCCCACGATCGATCCTGTCAGCGCCATCGTGCCCGGCAGCAGTGTCTCGCAGGTGACTGCAGGGATACGCTTTCACAACGATGTGCAGTACACGGGCATATTCGGCCCGATCACGGTCCGTGCGGAACACTCGTTCGGCAATGTAGCGGGCTCGGTCACCACGAATGCGGCGACAGCCGGATCGCTCGCTTACAAGTCGGGTCCGTTGGCGATCGCCGGTTCTTATACGACGCGCAAGATCGCGACTACCGGCGGCGTATCCACCGGTGTGCCGGCGGTTGCCGGGCCGCCTGCCGTCGCCGGGGAGCCCGCCGTCAACGCCAATACGCCGACCTATTCGGATCGGTCGTGGTCCGCCGGCGCCGCGTACAAATTCGGGCCCGTGCGCGTATCGGGCGGTTACAACGACGAGCGCCTGGCCGGGGCGCTGAACAGCGTGGTCCCCGGGCTGCCCTTGACGCCGGCGCGGGGCGATACGCGGGTGCGAGTAGGGTGGTTCGGCGCGAACTGGACAGTGTCCCCGTACCTCGATTTGGCGGGCGGCTGGTTTCGAACCTGGGTGGATACGCCGATCGCGCCGGCGGCGGGCGCCGCCTCCGGTACGAGCGGAAAAAAGGATCTGCTGATGTTCGCGGCGACCTATTCTTTGTCGAAAACCACCTACCTGTACGGCGAAATCGATCGAACCTCGCTGTCGGGCAATCAGGTGATCGGCTATGGAACCAAGACGACGCAAAGCCATCCGCTAGGCGTTTCGGCGGGACTCGTCGTGGCATTTTGAAGGACCCGTACGAGATTCACGTTTGAGGGAAAGGAAATGACTGATGTGCTGAAAGGGTTGTCGCACTTTGCAGCCGAGGCAGGATTCGACGATCTGCCCGATGCGATCGTCCATGAAGCGAAGCGCGTGCTGCTCGACTCGATCGGTTGTGCGCTCGCGTCGATATCGTCGGAGAAGGGGCGGATTTGCATCGCGTTGTCGCAGCGGCTTGGCGGCCCGCAGGAGGCCTCGATCATCGGGGTGGCGGGCAAGGTGTCCGCCAGCAACGCCGTGATGGCCAACGGCGAGCTCATCAACGCGATGGACTACGACGCGCTCGTGATTCCGGGGGGACACGTCTCGCCTTACGTCGTGCCGCCGGTGATGGCGATTGCCGAACAGCGCAACTCGACGGGCAAGGACCTCATCCTCGCAACGGTGCTGTCGCATGAGGTGGCGATGCGCATCACGCGGGGCATGTCGCCGATGATTCAGGTCATTGCCGAAGGGCCCGACGCGCAACGTTACGAATGGACGACGCCGTACGGCGGGTCGCGATTCAACGTCGGCGCGGCCGCCGGCGTGGGCCGGCTGATGGGGCTCGAGACGCAGCGGATGGTGCACGCGCTCGGCTTGTCGGGCCATTACACGCAAGTGCCGACGCACGGAAAGCTGTCCTACAGCGTGCCGACGTCGATGGTCAAGTACGGTACGCCCGGATGGCAGGGTACGGGGGCGATCATCGCCTGCTATCTCGCCGAAATGGGGTACCTCGGCGATGAGACGCTGTTCGACGGCGCGAGCGGGCTGTGGCGTTTCACGGGGAGCGATACGTGGATGCCGGAAAAGGTGCTGGCGGGCATCCGCGACGAGTGGCTTTTCTCCGAACAGCAATACAAGCCTTATCCGTGCTGTCGCGTGCTGCATTCGAGCCTGGACCTGTTCTACCGGATGATCGATCGGCATGCGCTCGAGCCGGAGGACATCGACCGCATCCAAGTGTTCGGCCCGCAGTATTGCGAAAAGCCGCATTTGCAGAACCGCACGATCCGCAGCGCGATCGACGCGCAGTTCAGCGCGGCGTACAACTTCGCGGTCGCCGCTCACGGCATCCCGATCGGCCCCGAGTGGCAAGACGAGGCGACGATGCGCGACGAGAAGATTCTCCGGTTCATGGATAAGGTGACGTGCGCCGTGCACCCCGAGTACACGCGCCGCCCGCTCAAAGACCGGCTAATGAGTCTTGGCCGCATCGAAGTGAGCGCGAACGGCCAGACCTACACCGACGAAACGACGTTCGCCTACGGCACGCCCCGTCCGGGGTTCGAAATCGACGACGCCGCGCTGATCGCGAAATTCGCGCATAACGCGCAGCGCGTGCTCACGCCCACGCAGATCGATGCCGCTGTCGACGCATTGATGAATCTCGAGACGCTGCGTGAGGTGTCCGGCTTGATGAAGACGATCGTGCCGGCGGGGCCCATCGATGCAGCTTGATTCACGGATTGCAAGGCAAGGAGATGACATGACCGCATTCGCGGCAAAGCAAACGAGTTCGAAACCGCTGGAAGGGCTGCTCGTGGTGTCGATAGAACAGGCGCTGGCGGCGCCGTTGTGCACGGGCCGCCTCGCTGAAATGGGCGCTCGCGTCATCAAGATCGAGCGAGCGGAGGGCGATTTCGCTCGCGGCTACGACGACGCGGCGAACGGGGAGTCGTCGTATTTCGTCTGGACCAATCGCGGCAAGGAGTCGTTGGTGCTCGACTTCAAACAGCCGGAAGACGCGGCGTTGCTCAAGCGCATCGTGTCGAAAGCCGATGTATTCGTCCAAAATCTCGCGCCCGGTGCGCTCGCGCGTGCCGGCCTCGACAGCCCTTCGCTGCGCGAAAGCAACCCGCGGCTCGTCACGTGCGACATCACCGGCTACGGCGAAGGCGCGGCGAGCGCGCTCAAAGCGTACGACATGCTGGTTCAATGCGAGAGCGGCCTCGTGTCGATTACCGGGACGCCGGAAGGGTATGGCCGCATCGGCGTGTCCATTTGCGATATCGGCGCGGGGATGAATGCGACGATCGCGGTGCTTTCGGCATTGGCGCTGCGCGAGCGAACGGGCACGGGCACGGGCGTGTCGGTTTCGCTATTCGACGGCGCCGCCGATTGGATGACGATCCCTTATGTTCACGAAGCATACGGAAAGGGTGCGCCGACTCGGCAGGGCGTGAGGCATCCTTCCATTGCGCCCTATGGCGCCTACACGACGCGCGACGGCCGGGACATCGTGATCAGCATTCAAAACGAGCGTGAATGGCAAAGCTTTTGCGCCATCTTTCTGCGCGAGCCCGACATCGCGCGCGACGAACGTTTCGCGAGCAACAATGCGCGCGTGCAAAACCGCGCGGCGCTCGATGCAATGATTTCGGCGGCGTTCGCCCAAGTCGATACCGGCGAGGCGCTAGCTCGGCTCTCGGAATCGAACACGGCGTTCGGGCAGGTTCGTTCGGTGGCCGACATGGCCGAGCATCCGGCGCTGCGCACCTGGCCGATGCGGGTCGGAGATCGAGAGCTTCAACTAATCGCGCCCGCCGTGCGCGCGCCGTGGGATGCGCAGCGTTTCATGCCCGCCCCTGGCCTCAATCAACAAGGGGCCGCGTTGCGCGAGGAGTTTGCGTGCGCGGCCGTCGGAGAACCCTCATGAGTCGGATCGATATTGCACATTTGAAACAATGGGTGGGGACTGAAACGTCGGATGCCGACACGCTATCGGTTCGTCACGCGCGTTTGATGGCGGCCACGCTGGGCATCGACCCCGCTGCGCTATCCGAGGGCGCGCCGTTGCCGCCGCTGTGGCACTGGATCTATTTTTTGACCGGCTTGCCCCCTTCCGAGCTGGGCCGCGATGGCCATCCCGCTCGCGGCGGGTTCCTACCGCCGGTGCCGCTGCCGAACCGCATGTGGGCCGGAGGCCGGCTCGAGTTCGCGGCGCCGCTGCCGTTGGGTGCGGCCGTGGAAAAGCGATCGAGGATCGAGTCGGTCGAGCACAAGCAAGGACGCAGCGGTGAACTCGTGTTCGTCACGGTGCGCCATGACGTGCTTCATGAAGGACGCACCGCGATCACCGAGTATCACGACATCGTCTATAAGGAGCCGGCGCCGCCGGGGTCCCGGTCTGCGGCGCGAGTCGAGTCCGCCATGCCGGAGGTGCAGCACAGCCGGCGTTTCGATCCGAACTCGACGACGTTGTTCCGTTATTCGGCGCTGACGTTCAACGGGCACCGCATTCATTACGACGTCGATTATTGCCGCGAGGTGGAGGGGTACGGCAATTTGGTGATTCATGGTCCGCTGCACGCGACGCTGCTTGCCATGTACGCCGAAGAGATCGTCGGCAAACCGCTGAGGACGTTCCGCTATCGCGGCATGCAGCCGAGCTTGCTCGGCGCAGCGCTGACGATCAACGCATCGGTGAACGGCGCCGAAGCGACGGTGTGGACCGCGTTGCCCGACGGCAGCGTATCGATGCAAGCGGAAGCGACATTCGC
This sequence comes from Trinickia sp., assembly GCF_051954495.1. Taxonomy (GTDB): domain Bacteria; phylum Pseudomonadota; class Gammaproteobacteria; order Burkholderiales; family Burkholderiaceae; genus Trinickia. The sequence continues at coordinate 13,473 of NZ_JBQCHR010000121.1, read as the reverse complement.
GTGACCCATGCGGCGGGCGTCTCGAGGCGCTCCGCCCGGAAATTCAATCGAGGAGACATTGCCATGAATCAGCCGACAGCCGCGAGTCTATCGCCGGCGGCCAGACGCTCCATGTTCGGCGGAGCGTTCATGATGTTCATCGATACGTTCGACATTTATTTGCCGGCGTTCATCCTGCCGGCAATCATCGGCTATTTCATACCGAAGTCGTTGCCCGCATCGATTCAAGTGACCGTCAGCACGCTGATCTTCACTTCAACGCTGCTCGGCCGCCCGCTAGGCGGGCTGATCTTTGGGCCGCTAAGCGATAAATACGGGCGCAAGAAGGTCGCGATGCTGGCGTCGGCGGGATTTACTGCCGTGACTTTCGTGCTGTCGATCATGCCGGGCTATGCGCAGTGGGGCTATGTCTCGGTCGTGCTTTTCATTCTGCTGCGCTTTCTCGACGGCATTTTTCTCGGCGGCGGCTACGCCTCGGCGCTCCCACTCGCTCTCGAACGATCGCCCATTCGCATGCGCGGGCTCGTGGGCGGCGTGATGGCGGCCTCGGCGGTATTCTCGGTGATCGCGATCAACATCATTCAGTACGTGCTGCTGCTGTTCATCTCGAGAGACGAGTACACGGCCTGGGGGTGGCGCTTGCCCTTCCTCGTGGGCGTCCTGCTCGGGGTCGTCTATCTGTTCTACTACGCCGGGGTGCCCGAGCTGGAATTCAAGGCGCTGCGGGGCACGCATGCGAAAAAGCAGCCGCTGGGCGAGCTGTTGGGCAATCGCCAGCATGTGCGCAAGGCAGCCATTCTCTTTCTCATGATGACGGGCTACTGGTTCAGCAATCAGATGGCCTTGTCGCTGCTGCCGTCCTTGATGATGGGCTATCTGCACGTGCCGGCTTCGATCTTCACGAAATGGGCGATCGTGGCCAACGTCGCGGTGATGATCGCGGTTGTCGCGTTCGGCGTATTGAGCCAAAAGATCGGGCGGCGGCGGATGTTGATGATATTCGGTGTGGCGATCACGCTTTCGCCGTTCATTTATCACACGATCGTCGGATACGGAAAAGGCGCGCCAAACGCAGTGGGCATGGGCATAGCGATATCGGCTTTGATGATCGTCGCGAGCGGGTCGCTGGGCGTGGTCATCACCTATCTGAACGAATGCTTTCCGACGCGCATGCGCTCGACGGGCTATTCGCTTGCTTACTACTTGAGCGTGATCGTGCCAGGGCTGTACAGCTTTTGGCTGCTTGGCCTGCAGAAGTTCATGCCGTACGAATACACGCCGTTGGTGCTCGAATGCGTCGGCGGGCTGCTGTTTCTGCTTAGTGCGTGGGCCGGTCCCGAGACGCGCGACGTGGATCTATTAGCGATTGCGGAAGGCCGCGCGGACACGCACGAGACCGATAGTCAGCGTGGCGAGATCAAGCGGATGCCCGGAGAAGTTGCGCGATGAAGGTCTGTATTTATGGGGCGGGCGCGATCGGTAGTCTCATCGCCGGACGTCTCGCCCGTGTTCCCAATGTGGAAGTGAGCATGATCGCGCGTGGCGAATCGTTAGCGGCGATTCGCGAGCGAGGCGTACGTGTGGTCGACGATGAGGGGGAGTTCGAGGCTGGCGTGCATGCCACCGACGATCCCGCCTCGCTCGGTGCGCAAGACTACGTATTCATCGCGCTGAAGCAGCACCAATTGGCGCACGTCACGGAGTCGATTCAGCCGCTGATTGGCGAGGACACGTCGGTGATTCCGCCGACGACGGGTATTCCGTATTGGTATTTTTATGGGCAAGCGGGCGTTCACGAGAATCGTCAAATCGAGCGGCTCGATCCAGGGGGCGCCCTATGGCGCGCGATCGCGCCGGAGCGCGTGCTCGGCTGCGTGTTTCGCGTCGCGGCACAAGTCGTTGCTCCCGGCGTCGTCCGTCAAGACGGCAGCTACGCCAAGCTGCCGCTGGGCGAGCCCGACGGTTCGGATTCGCCGCGTGTGCGGCGTCTATCGGAGGCGATGTGCGCCGCGGGCTTCGAATCGCCCGTCGTCGATAACGTCCGCGGTTGGCTGTGGCTCAAGATGATCAGCAGCTTGTGCTGGAATCCCGTTGCGGTGTTGACGTTTGCGACGTGGGGGGAGCTCGTCGACAGCCCTGGCGTCGTCGAGCTCGTGCGCACGATGATGGAGGAAGCCGATGCCGTTGCAGCCGCACTGGGCGGCGCTCCTCCTATTTCGGTGGAAGAACGCCTGGCGGCGCCGCGTTCGGCGCCGCATCACAAGATGTCGATGTTGCAGGATTTAGAGCGAGGACGCCCGCTGGAATATCAAGCAATCACGGATTCGATCGAGGCAATGCGAGAAATAGCGGGACTCGGCACGCCTACGATCGATTACGTGCTGGCGCTGTTGCGTCTGCGGGCGCAGAAGCACGGGGGCGTCGAGCATGCGTAGCCGTTCGTATCTTTTCGTACCCGGCAGCAGGCCGGACAGATTCGATCGCGCACTCGATAGCGGCGCCGACGCTGTCATCATCGACCTCGAAGATGCAGTCGCACCGGCCGATAAGGTGTCGGCTCGCGGTTTCGTGGCGGCCTGGGCGAGGGCGGACCGCGAGGTGTACATCCGCGTGAACGGACGGGCCACGCCTTGGTTCGAGGAAGACGCGCGATTGTGCAGTCTGCCGGGCATCGCGGGGCTTGTCTTGCCGAAAGCGGAATGCGCCGATGACGTGGCTGCGCTCTTGGCCGCGGCGAAACGAGAGACGGTCGTCTTCCCGCTGATCGAGAGTGCAAAAGGGATGTGCAACGCACTCGATATTGCAGGGGGGCGGTGCGTCCGCCAGCTGATGTTCGGCACCTTGGACTTCATGCTGGATATGCAGCTGGAAGTCGAGAACGAGGAACTGAACGGCTTCCGGGGCGAGCTGACGAAGGTATCGCGTGCCGCCGGTATCGACGCACCGATCGATGGTGTCACGACGTCGGTTCACGATGAGTTGCAACTTGCGCGCGATACGATCAATGGAAAGCGATTCGGATTTTTCGGGAAACTTTGCATTCACCCGAAGCAAGTTTCCAAGGTGAATCAGTGCTATGCGCCCTCGGAGCAGGACATCGCCTGGGCGCGACGTATTCTTCAGGCGGGAAAGGAGGCCGACGGCGGCGCGGCAATGATCGACGGGAGCATGGTGGATAGGCCCGTCGTACTGCGGGCCCAGCAGATTATGAGCCTTGCTCCCGACGAACAAAAAACGAGGCTATGAACCGCTGTTGCCGTCGAGTTCGAACACGCTGTCGATCTCGACCGGAATTCCCATGGGCAGCGTGTGCACGCCGATCGCGCTTCGGGCCGGCAGCAGGTTCGGGCCGAAGAGATCCAGCAGCACGTCGCTGGCGCCGTTCGCCACTGCCGGATGCTGCGTGAAGGATGCCGATGCACGCACGTAGACGGTGAGGCGTGTGCAACGCTTGACGTGATCGAGACCACACTGTTCGTTAAGACAAGCCAAGATCATCAGCATCGTCAGTCGTGCACAGTATTGTGCGCGTTCGATCGTCATGTCTTCGCCGACGACGCCTGAAACAGGGGCGCCGTTTTCGAACGGCCCGAGGCCGGAGACGTGCGCCTGATTTCCTATGATCGAGACCGTTCGATAAGAACCGAGCGGCGCAATGGGAGAGGGGAGGGTCAATCCGAGCGTCGCGAGACGGGCCGTAGTCGTTTCTGGCATGCAATCTCCTGAGAGTAGAGAAGAGTGGTGTTCGTGGTGTCCCGCGTTGTTCCCAGGGAACCGCTATGGTTTATCGCGTAGCAGCCCCAGACGCAGGAGGCTCTCGCCAGTCGCGACAATGGCGTCTTCGCGCGAACGGGGCGACCAATCGAGCAGGCGCTTGGCCTTCTCGCCGGAAGCGTTCAAATTCAAGCCCAGGAGCGGCAGCGATCCTCTGAGCGCGGGATCTCGCAGCGCGCCGAGGCGTATCAGCCAGTTCGGCAACACTCTCGTGGAGACGTGGCGCCCGGCCCGCCCCATACGCGCTTTCAAAACTCGTGCAACTTCCGCCAGCCACATGCTTTCGCCGGCAACGGCGAGAAAACGCTCGCCGTTGGCCGCTGCATGCGTCATGGCGCGCACGTGCAGATCGGCCACATCCCGCACATCGACGAATCCCGAGTTGATCTTGGGGTTGCCGGGCTGACCGTCCAACATGTTCTTGATCAGCCGGATGGAGTGAGAATAGTCGGCGCCAAGAACGGGGCCCACCACGGTGACCGGATTGACGGCGGACAATTCCAAACCCCTTCCTTCACGGGCGACGAAGTCCCATGCAGCGCGCTCCGATAGCGTCTTCGACTTCTGATACGGCCAGACGTTCTTGCTCGTGAGCTCGCTCCAGTCGGTTTCGTCGAATGGCCGCTTCATCGGGCCATGCCCGGCGCATATCGCGCCGAAAGCCGAAGTCAGCACCACGCGCCGCACGCCGGCGTCGCGCGCGGCACGTAGTACGCGCAGATTGCCATCGACCGCGGGCCTGATCCAGTCGTCTTCGCTCGTCTGATTGCCCGTCGGCGTCGGCGAAGCCCCGTGCATCACATAGGCGCAGCCGGCAACGGCTTCCGGCCAGGCATCATCCGCATTGAGATCGGCCGTGACGAACGAAAGACGATCGCCGGGCTCGAGCCCACCCGTTCTTAGGTTTTCGCGTACCTCGCCTTCTCGCGTCGGGGAACGAACCGTGGTTCGCACACGATAGCCGTGGCTCAGCAGCGCCAAGATGCAGTGCTGCGCGATGAAGCCGGTTCCTCCGGTGACGAGAACCGATACGTCGTTGCTGGTGGAGTGCATGTCGAGTTCCAGAAAGGCAGATCGGGAGGGCAGATGCGCGATGGTCGCGACCTGTCGTTGCCCCGGACGAAGAAACGGGAGATTACGATCCAGCCTCGGAATTGTTAATGCTCTATAGTGCGATTTACTTGCGCGACAGTACGATCATGATGGCCGATCCCTTCTCCGACATCCTTAAATTGACGAAAGCCGAGTCGTTGACGACGGGCGGCTTCTCGGCCGGCGGCACTTGGGCCATTCGTTTTCCGGCGCCGGACAAGATCAAGTTCTTTGCCGTACTGAAGGGCAGTTGCTGGGTTGCTATCGATGGGCACGTAGAGCCGATTTGCTTCCGATGCGGAGACGTCGGTCTGCTCACGGCGAAGCGATCGTTCGTCCTCGCAAGCGATCCACGGGTTGCGCCGGTCGACGCAATGGCGTTGTTCTCGGGCGCTGGACGCACGGCGGTCAGGGTGGGCAGCGGCGACGACTTCGTCCAGATCGGGGGACATGTTCTGCTCGATCGCACGAGCGGCGGTCTGCTCTCGGACGTTCTGCCGCCGTGGATCCACGTTCCGGCTGCGTCGCCGCAGGCAGACAAATTCCGGTGGCTTCTACAGCAATTGGTGGAAGAGCGCGCGAGCGATCTGCCTGGCGCGCCGCTCGTATCGGCTCAACTGTCGCAGCTACTTTTCATTCAGATACTGCGCGCTCACCTGAGATCGTCTGCCCCTATGGAGGGGTGGTTGCGCGCGTTGGGCAACCCGCGCATTGCCCCCGCGCTGCGCCTCATGCACGGCGATCCCGCACGCGCATGGCATCTGGACGAATTGGCCGCCGCCTGCGCGATGTCGCGGACCACGTTCGCGTCTCACTTCCGGGCGAGCGCCGGCGTCGCGCCGCTGACCTATCTCGGGCAGTGGCGTATGCGTCTTGCCGAGCGCCGGCTGCGCGACGAGAACGCCGCGGTCGCCGTCGTTGCCCAGTCGCTCGGCTATTCCTCGGAGAGTGCATTCAGCAACGCATTCAAGCGCGTCACAGGCCGCTCGCCGAAGGCATATCGCGATGCCGCATGCGCCGACACTTCCCCTGCCGCGGAAAGCGCGCCAAGCAGCGTTTGAGGAAGGAAGCGCAGATCGGCGCAGCGCCGTCGAATACCTGATCTTCGGCCGCCGAATTACGCGTTCGGCGGAAATCCAACCTTTTGCGGCCATAGATTCTCGAACCTGTGAACCGAGCTTACCGCGTACAGTCCCGCGCGCGTAAACGGCTCTGCGTCGAGCCAAGCAAGCACCGCTTCGCGCGACGGGAAATCGATGACGAGCAGGCTGCCGACCGCCGTTTTGCCGTCGTCGGCAAGCAACGGACCGGCGAACGCCACGCGATCGGCGACCGTCGCGAGATAGGCCTTGTGGGCCGGGCGCACTTGCGCGCGAATGTCGGCAGTGCCGTGGTTGTCCAGAAGATGAATGGCATACAACATCGAACGTACCTCGATAAGGTTGAAGGTGCGAAGTTAGAGCGCATCGGAGCCACATCGCGCGCAGTCCTTCCCTGCGCCGCATTCGGATACTAACTCACGTTTACCCCTATTTTTTCTTGCAAACGCAAATATATACTGCCCGAAATATTTGCGTTTGCAAATAAACAGCGATCGACGCCGCGGTTCCGGCGGCATCGAGGCAAGAGTGAGACTCGCTTTCTTTCGGCATGCCATCATGATCACCGCCCCCGACGACGAGACCCCGTCTCCCGTCATCGACATTCCGACGCTGATCGATACCCGACCCGCGGGACTGTTTCAGGTCGGCATTTTTCTACTGGCGGGTGATCGACCGCGTCGGATATCGGCGAGTGTTGCTGCCGGGTTTCGTTGCGGCGGCTGTCGCGGTAGCGGTGTTGGGCGAGCCCGGGCTCCTGCGTCGGCTCTGGTCGCGCTCGCGTCCGGCACAATGATGGGCGTATTCGCGAAGCCACTGCGCGAAACGACGCGCGCAAAGGATATTTAGTATTACTAAGGAATCAAACAAATTTCGGATCCACGCGTCACGCGGGATTCGCACCTCTTTGCCGAACTGGAGAATGGCATGTCTTTTAAAACCGTGAAAAAAATCGCGCTCGAGGAGCACTTCGCGATCGCCGAGACGATCGAGGATTCGGCCGGCTTCGTCCCCGCGGACGACTGGATCGAACTCAAGAGCCGATTGCTCGATATCCACGAACGTCGTATCGCCGAGATGGACCGCAGCGGAATCGAGCTCGTGGCGCTTTCTCTGAACGCGCCTGCCGTGCAGGCGATTCGTGACCCGAAGCGGGCATACGAACTATCGCGTCGCGCGAACGACTTTTTGGCCGAGCAGGTTGCGAAGCGGCCCGACCGCTTTCGCGCGTTCGCGGCGTTGCCGATGCAATCGCCCGAGTTGGCGATTCGCGAGGCGCAGCGCTGCATGCGCGAGCTCGGCTTCGTGGGCGTGCTCGTCAACGGTTTCAGCGAAGACGAGCACGGTGGCGAGCTCTACTACGACATGCCGCGCTTTCGGCCGTTCTGGGCTGCGCTGGAAGCGCTCGACGTGCCGTTCTATCTGCATCCGCGCAATCCGTTGCCGGGGCGCGCGCCGATCTACGACGGCCACCCATGGATGATGGGGCCGACCTGGGCATTTGGCCAGGAAACGGCCGTTCACGCGTTGAGGCTGATGGGCTCGGGCCTGTTCGACGAGCACCCGGCGCTGAAGATCATTCTCGGGCATATGGGCGAGGGACTGCCGTACAGCATGTGGCGTATCGACAACCGCAACGCGTGGGTATCCGCGAAGCCGAACTACTTGGCTCGCCGTCCGATCGCCGAGTACTTTCGGACCAACTTTTGGCTCACGACGTCGGGCAACTTTCGCACGCAGACGCTCGTCGATGCGATGCTCGAGATCGGCGCCGATCGAATCTTGTTTTCGGCGGACTGGCCGTTCGAGAACATGGATCATGCAGCCGAGTGGTTCGATCACGCGTCGATCAGCGAGAACGACCGGATCAAGATCGGTCGCACGAATGCCGAGCAATTGCTGAAACTGAGCGCGTAACATGGGGAGCATTAACCCCTGCTCTACCGGATCGATGCCATGAATCAGACGCTCTATTCCGCCGTGAACGGCTGTATCCCATTCGTGTACGAAGCGCTGCCAAGCCGTGTGAGATTCGGTCACGGCACACGCTCGCAAGTTGGCGAGGAAGCCGAGCGGCTTGGGATTTCGCGCGCGCTCCTGTTGTATGGACCACCCCATGCCGAGGTCGCCGACGAATTGGCGGGCCGGCTTGGACCACGCCATGCCGCGAGTTTCGACGGCGCGCGGATGCACACCCCTGTCGAGGTGACCGATGAGGTCATGACGATGGTTGCGGCCCATGGCATCGACGGCGTCGTTGCGATCGGCGGCGGCTCGACGACCGGTCTTGCCAAGGCGATCGCGCTTCGAACGGATTTGCCGCAAATCATCCTGCCGACCACCTATGCGGGCTCGGAGATGACGCCGATTCTCGGTCAGACCGAGAACGGCATCAAAACCACGCAACGCAGCCCGAAGATCCTGCCCGAAAGCGTGATCTACGACGTGGACTTGACGATGCGCTTGCCCGTTGCGATATCGGGCGTGAGCGGCATGAACGCGATCGCGCATGCGATCGAGGCGTTGTATGCACGCGATGCCAATCCGGTGATCAACGCGCTTGCGCTCGAAAGTATTCGCGCGCTCGTCAAGGCATTGCCCGCGATCAAGGCCGATCCGGCTAATCGCGCCGCGCGCGCCGACGCACTCTATGGCGCCTGGCTTGCCGGCGTATGTCTCGGCTCCGTGGACATGGCGCTGCATCATAAGCTTTGCCATGTCCTGGGCGGCGCATTCAATTTGCCGCACGCCGAAACGCACGCACTCGTATTGCCGCATGCGCTCGCTTATAACGCCCCCGCGGTGCCCGATGTCATGCGGCGCCTATCGGCGGCGCTCGACGTCGATGACGTCTGCTTGGCGCTCCACCAACTCAACGCGGCGATCGGCGCCCCGCGCGGCCTGCGCGCCATCGGCATGCCCGAGGCCGGCATCGAGCGAGCGGTCGAACTCGCGCTTGCCAATCCGTACCGGAACCCCCGGCCCCTTGAGCGCGACGGCCTGCGCGCATTGTTGCGGCGCGCCTGCGACGGCGCGGAACCCGCGGCCGTGACGTCGGAAGCGCCCCACGATGGACAAGCATCATGACCGACTCGACAACGCGATCCTATCCGCTGTTCTCCGAACAGAACTCGGCCGAGGCTGTGAATGCCCGTATCGGTCCGAACGTTGCGCCGCGCACGGCGCAGGTGGCCGCGGCGGTCGTTCGCCACCTGCACGCGGCGGTAAAGGAAATCGAGCCGACGCACGAGGAGTGGCTGGCCGCGATCCGCTTTCTAACCGAGACCGGCCAGAAGTGCACCGACTGGCGCCAGGAATTCATTCTGCTGTCGGACGTGCTGGGCGTGTCGATGCTGGTCGATGCGATCAATCACCGGCGTCCGGGGAACGCGACCGAGAACACCATCCTCGGCCCGTTCTTCGTCGATGGCGTGCCGACTCTGCCCGCGGGCGCCAACATTTGCCTGGACGGCAAGGGCGAGCCGCTGGTCGTGAGCGGGACCGTGAGCGACACCGAAGGCCGACCGGTGGCCGGCGCCACGATCGACGTTTGGCAAACCAACGACGACGGTTATTACGACGTGCAGCAAAAGGGCGTGCAGCCCGAGGGCAACCTGCGCGGAAAATTCGAGAGCGGCGCTCAGGGCGAATTCTGGTTCCGCACCGTGCGCCCGCGCGATTACCCGATTCCCGACGACGGCCCGGTCGGCAAGCTACTTGCCACGCTGGGGCGCCATCCGAACCGTGCCGCGCATATCCATTTCATGATTCGGGCGCCCGGCTACGAGACGGTCATCACGCACATCTTCTCTCCCGACTGCCCGTATCTCGCCGAGGACACCGTGTTCGGCGTGAAAGAAAGCCTGATCGGCGAATTCGAGAAGGTGGACGACGCGCGGGAAGGCAAGATCTACGGATACGAAGGGCCGTTCTGGAAGACCGCTCGTTCGTTCGTACTCGAGCGAAGCGAAAACTGATCCCGGCCCGCACCGCGAATTACGCAATCGCACGCGTATCGCGCGCGCGGGGATACCGGCCATATATTTGCAATTGCAAATATTGCATTTGAATCATAAGATACTTGGAAGCGATGACCGAAGCAAAGGAGTGTAGGAATATGCAGCTTGAATCCGAGCAGGGTGTGCCGGCGCAAGTCGAGGCGCGGCACTGGATAGACGGGCAGTGGGCGAGTTCCGCGCGTACAGGCAAAAGCGTCGACCCGGCAACGGGCCGCGTCATCGGCACGTATCACGACGGCGGCGAGCAAGAGGCGCGGCTTGCCGTGGCGGCGGCCGCGCGTGCATTCGGCGATACGAGCTGGACTGACGATCCGCAGCGCCGCGCGGTGGCGCTGATGCGGCTGGCCGACGCATACGAAGCTCGTCGAGACGACGTCGTTGCAACGTTGTGTCGCGAGAACGGCAAGCTGCGTCATGAAGCCGGCTTCGAGGCCGGACTGATATTGCGCGGTCTGCGCTTCGCGGCCGGTTTGGCGCTGCAGAACTTCGGCCGCGTGATGGATCCGCGCCCCGGTTTTCAGGGCATGAGCATCGTGCAGCCCATCGGTGTGGCGGGGCTGATCATCCCATGGAATTCGCCGGCTTACTTGTCCGTGCGTGCGCTCGCGCCGGCCTTGGCCGCCGGCTGCACGGCCGTCCTCAAGATGCCGATGCAGGCCGCGCAGACCGCCGCGTTGATGAGCGAGATCGTGGCGTCGGTGGCGGAATTGCCGAAGGGCGCGGTCAATATCTTCATCGAGTCGGGCGCCGACGGCGCGAAGCATCTCGTCGAATCGCCGTACGTCAAGACCGTGAGCTTCACGGGCAGCACGCGAACCGGCCGTGCGATCGCGCTCGCGGCGGCCGCGAACTTGAAGCGGGTCGGGCTAGAGCTGGGCGGAAAGACGCCGCATCTGATCTTCGACGACGCCGATCTCGACGCAGTGCTGCCGGTGTTGGAGAAGTCTTCGACCGTCTTCGCGGGACAGTTCTGCATGTGCGGCAGCCGGATCTTGGCGCAGCGCGGCGTGGCGGAGCGTGTGCGCGACGCGTTGGCGGCACGGCTGCTCGCCGTGAAGCCGGGGCCAGCCGCCGATCCGTCGAGCGACATGGGGCCGCTGATCGATCGGGCGTCGCTCGACCGGATCGACACGATGATCGAAGCGGCGCTGGCTGCCGGCGCGCGGGCGATCGTGCGCGGCGGAATCGTGACCGAGCCGCCGCTGGCCGATGGAAATTTCTATCGGCCGGCGCTGCTGGAAATTACGGATCCGTCGCTTGCGATCGCGCAGCAGGAAGTGTTCGGGCCGGTGCAGACCTTGCAGATATTCGACACGGAAGACGAGGCGGTCGCGCTCGCCAACGACAGCGAATATGGGCTCAGCGCCTGCGTATGGAGCCGCGACGTGGACCGGCCGATCCGTGTGTCGCGTCGCCTCGAGGCGGGATTCATCTCGATCAACGGCTGGGCGAACATCGCCGTCGAGTTCGAGGAAGGCGGCTACAAATCGAGCGGGCTGGGCCGTTTGGGCGGGGTTGCGTCGCTCGAGGATTTCATCGAGCGCAAGCAAATCACGCAGACGTTCGGCATGCAGAACTGAGCGGGCGCGAGCCGGCGCGCGGCGGTTCAGCGTTTCGGCTTGCGGGCAGCGGGTGCTTTCGGGCGCGCGGCGGGTTCGGGATTCAGTTCGGGCATGGGTCCGCCGATCTCCACACGGTGCAAGTTGGCGAAGATGTGATCCATCAGCAGCCTGAGTTGCTTCAGTTGCGCTGCGTCGAGGCCGGCGGTGGCGAGCTGCTCATAGTAGATCGCGCGTGGTATCCAGCGTTCGACGAGCGCGCGCCCCGACGGTGTGAGCGAAATGCAGACGGTTCTGCCGTCGTCGGTCAGCCGTTTGCGTGTGACGTAGCGCTTGGCGATCATCTTGCCGACGAGCCGCGACAGTGTCGAAAGTTCGCTGGACACCATCTCGGCAAGATCGATGAGCCGCTGGTCTTCCTGCTCCCGCAGTGCGGCCATCACGCGGTACATCGGCAGCGTGAGGTCGTCGCTGCGCAACTCGGCGGAGAACAGTTGTTCCATGCGCACCCCCACCTTCGCGAGCAGGTACGGGAACGCTCTGGTGAAGCGGTAATGATCGAGATCGGGCATGTCGGCGGAGTTGGCGAACTGAAGGAAAACCATCGCGGCCCGCCGCGGCGAGACTAAACGGATGCGGACATGGGCGACGGCACGGCAAGCGCCCATCTGCTTGCGGTTTCAATTATTGCGCGCGAAATTATATAGGAGACGAAATCATGACTCAACTGCGATACCCCCGCGGGGCAAGGCTGTTTCATTGGCTGATGGCCGCGATCATTGTGACCGTCTGGTGCATCGGCTTCGGCTCCGCGCACCTGCGCGGCGATGCAGCTCGCGGCGGCACTGCCCTGTACGTTCATAAGGCGATCGCCACAACGGTGCTGGTTCTCGTCGTGGCGCGCCTGTCCTACCGCTGGTGGCGGCGTCGCGCTTATCCGCCGCTGCCCGATACGATTTCGGCGCCGATGCGAACGGCCGCCAAGGGCGCGCATGTGCTGCTTTATGCCGGCGCCATGATTGCGACGCCGCTGTCGGGCTGGATGTGGAGTTCAGTCGCCGGGCATCCGGCGCCGCTGCTGGGCATTGTCAACTTGCCGCCGCTCGCGCCCGTCGACAAAACGAGCTACGACTTCTGGATGTGGACCCATCGCGCGTTCGCCTGGAGTGCCGGCGCAATCATCGCACTGCATGTGCTCGCGGCGCTCAAGCATCATTTCGTCGATCGGGACGACATCTTGTTGCGCATGCTGCCATCGAGACGCAGAGCAGCGCCGGCTGCCACGCCGCGAGCGACGCGCGACGTCAGCGCGCCTTAGGGCTGCCTATTGTGCTGTTAGACGTCGGCCGATAACACAAGGCCGACGTTTCGGAAATCCACGATTTCACCGCGTTGACGCTCGCTCCGCATACCGGATAATACAACATTAATGTATGCATGCAATATAGTTGAATTTAAGCCGCTGATGCGTAACCATGCGGCTGGACGAACTTACGGGGCGAGAACGGCCGTGCAACTCACAATTCGGATGCTTCTGGCGTGCTCCTTCAGCTTGCTCGCGGCGCTGCTCGTTGCCGTCGGTATTTCGGGCGTCTACGGCATCAAGCTGACCGACGCCGTGTTACAGAGCGCATCTCAAGAGGTGCCCGCCCTTCGGGCGCTGGACCATCAACTGAAGCTCATTGCACGCGCGCGTATGAGGCTGGATCAGATCGCGAATGCGGGCGGCCAAGGCGTCACGAACGCGGATATCGAGTCGATCAAATCCAATCTCTCGAACTCGGATCAAGCCTGGGCTACCTACTCGAACTTTTCCGCTGACGAGCCGGAGAGGCGCATCGCGGCAACCGTCAGCGATGCGCGGGACGATCTGAAAAAGAATGGGCTCGAACCGCTGCTCGCCGCCTTGATCGCCAACGACCCGCCCGC
>NZ_JBQCHR010000120.1:0-50685 GCF_051954495.1 Trinickia sp. | reverse complement strand
CGCTTCGGACGGCTGCGACGAGGCAGCTGCCTTCTTGGCTTCTTCGCGCTGCACTTCCTTCATCATCGGCGACGGGCCCGTTTCGGCCTTCTTCATCTTGACGATCAGGTGACGCAGCACGGCGTCGTTGAACTTGAATGCATGCTCCAGCTCTTCGAGCGTGGCTTGATCGCATTCGATGTTCATGCAGACGTAGTGAGCCTTCGCGAGTTTCTCGATCATGTAGGCCAGTTGGCGACGGCCCCAGTCTTCGATGCGGTGGATGTTGCCACCGCGCGCGGTAATCGTGGATTTGTACCGCTCGATCATCGCGGGCACTTGCTCGCTTTGATCGGGGTGCACGACGAAGACGATTTCGTAATGACGCATACACACTCCTTGTGGATTGAAGCCACCCGGGCGTCGATGGTCAACAACCCCAACCGGTGTGGCAAGTGAGAAGCCCGAAAGTGTAACCGATTCGGCGTCGGGATGCAATCGGCCCGTTCCGGCAGCGGATTGCGCCGGCGCGGGCCTTAGGCCCCCTCTCCCCCCCAATACCCGGCGCGGGCATACGCCTCTTTCAAGTAATCGATGAAATACCGCACCTTCGCCGGGACATAGCGCTGCTGGGGGTAGACCGCCAAAATGTCGTATTCGGGGAGAGCGAATTCATCGAGCACCGTTTCCAGTTCGCCGCGCGCGAGCTGCTCGGCGATCTCCCAAGTCGAACGCCAGCCCAGCCCCAGCCCTTCCGACGCCCATCGGTGCAGCAGTTCGCCGTCGTTGCAGTCGAGCGTGCCGGCCACGCGCATCGTCACGCGCTTGCCGCCACGCTGAAAGTACCAGCCGCGGTTCTGTCCGCCTTGCAGATTGAAAGCAAGGCAGTTGTGAGCCAGCAGATCCTCGAGGGAACGCGGCCGCCCGTGCCGCGCGAAATATCCGGGCGTACCGCAGACGACGCGGCGGTTCGTCGCGAGCTTGACGGCGACGAAGTTCGGATCGACGGCGCCGCCGATTCGGATCGATAAATCATAGCCTTCGCGCACGAGATCGACGACACGGTCGGTCAGGTTGAACGACATCTGCAGGCCCGGCTTGTCGACCAGGAACGCCGGCGCGAGCGGCGCGACGTGCTTGCGGCCGAAGGCGGCGGGCGCCGAGACGATCAAGTGTCCGCTGACGGCCTGCCGCCCCGCCGCCAATTCGTTTTCAGCCTGGTCCCAGTCGGCCAGCAAGCCCCTGCAGCGTTCGAGGAAGGCCGCGCCCGCCTCGCTCACGACGAGCCGCCGCGTCGAGCGGTACATCAGCTTCACGCCGAGCCGCTTTTCGAGCGCATCGATGCGCCGCCCGAGAATCACGGGGGAGACGCCCTCTTCAAGCGCCGCCGCGGCGAGGCTCCCGGCCTCGGCCACCCGCACGAATGTTTCGATTTGCTTGAAACGGTCCATCCTCGCCCCCTGCGGCATTCAATACTTTTTGTATCGAAATACTGAACTTCAAGCGATCTTATCAAACCTTTCCGGTAGTCCTACAGTGCTCCTAACCCGCGATTCACGCATTGGACGAACAGGAAAAGGAGACACCCATGCCGAAAATGAGAGCCGTCGACGCCGCCGTGCTCGTGCTTGAGAAAGAAGGCATCGATACGGCGTTCGGGGTGCCCGGCGCCGCCATCAATCCCCTGTATTCGGCGCTGCGCCGCGCCGGCGGCGTCACCCACGTTCTCGCGCGCCACGTCGAAGGCGCTTCGCACATGGCCGAGGGCTACACGCGCGCTGCCCCCGGCAACATCGGCGTATGCATCGGCACGTCGGGCCCAGCCGGCACCGACATGATTACCGGACTTTATTCGGCTTTGGCCGATTCGATTCCTATTCTCGCCATCACGGGTCAAGCGCCCCGCGCGCGGCTCTATAAGGAAGACTTCCAGGCCGTCGACATCGAATCGATCGCCAAGCCCGTCACGAAATGGGCCGTCACCGTGCGCGAGCCGGCGCTCGTGCCGCGCGCCTTTCAGCAGGCGTTCCACCTCATGCGCTCTGGCCGCCCCGGCCCTGTGCTGATCGACCTCCCGATCGACGTGCAACTGGCCGAAATCGAGTTCGATATCGAAACCTACGAACCGCTGCCGGTCTACAAGCCCAAAGCAACGCGCAAGCAAATCGAAGCCGCGCTCGAGTTGCTCAACGCCGCCGAGCGTCCGCTGATCGTCTCGGGCGGCGGCGTCGTCAATGCGAGCGCCGAAGCGCTGCTCGTCGAATTCGCCGAAACCACGGGCGTGCCCGTCGTGCCGACCTTGATGTCGTGGGGCGCGATCGCCGACGACCATCCGCTGATGGCCGGCATGGTGGGACTGCAGACGTCGCATCGGTATGGCAACGCAACGATGCTCGAATCGGATTTCGTGCTCGGCATCGGCAATCGCTGGGCTAACCGGCATACGGGCAGCGTCGAGGTTTATACGAAGGGACGCAAGTTCGTCCACGTCGATATCGAGCCGACGCAAATCGGCCGGGTCTTTGGCCCGGACCTCGGCATCGTATCCGACGCGAAGGCCGCGCTCGAATTATTCGTGGAGGTGGCGCGCGAATGGAAGGCTGCCGGCAAGCTGAAAGACCGCGGCGCTTGGAGCGAGGCCTGCCGCGAGCGCAAGCGCACGATGCAGCGCAAGACGCACTTCGACGAGGTGCCGATCAAGCCGCAGCGCGTCTATGAGGAAATGAACAAGGTGTTCGGTCGCGATACGTGCTATGTCAGCACGATCGGCTTGTCGCAGATCGCCGCCGCGCAATTCCTGCATGTCTACCAGGCGCGCAACTGGATCAACTGCGGCCAAGCCGGCCCGCTCGGCTGGACCATTCCGGCCGCGCTCGGCGTGCGCGCCGCTGACCCGAGCCGTCCGATCGTCGCGCTGTCCGGCGATTACGACTTCCAGTTCATGATCGAAGAGCTGGCCGTCGGCGCGCAGTTCAAGCTGCCGTACGTGCACGTGGTGGTCAACAACTCGTACCTCGGGTTGATCCGTCAGGCGCAACGCGCATTCGAAATGGACTACTGCGTGCAGCTCGCGTTCGAGAACATCAACGCGCCGGAACTCAACGGCTATGGCGTCGATCACGTCGCCGTGGCGGAAGGTCTCGGCTGCAAGGCGCTGCGCGTGTTCGAGCCGGGCGAGATCGCACCCGCCCTGAGAAAGGCGCAAGCCATGATGGCGGAATTCAACGTGCCGGTCGTCGTCGAGGTGATTCTCGAACGCGTGACGAACATCGCCATGGGCGCGGAGATCGACGCCGTCAACGAGTTCGAGCCGCTCGCCCAATCGCGGGACGACGCGCCGACGGCCGTCTCCTTGCTCGATTGATGTACGCGAGACGTGCTGCTTACCCGACACATCGAACGACCCGACGCTCGCCGGTTCACCGGCGAGCGCGGTTCCCCTGACCGACCGAAGAGCCACAGCATCATGCCGAAATTCGCAGCCAACCTCACCATGCTGTTCAACGAAGTGCCGTTCCTCGACCGTTTCGAGGCGGCGGCGCGCGCGGGCTTCACCGCCGTCGAATTTATGTTTCCCTACCCGTACTCGGCCGCGCAATTGGCCGAGCGGCTCGAGACGAACCGTCTGCGTCTCGTCCTGCATAACCTGCCCGCCGGCAACTGGGAAGCCGGCGAGCGCGGCATCGCCTGCCTGCCCGATCGCGTGGCCGAATTCCGCGACGGCGTCGGGCGCGCCATCGAGTACGCGAAGGCGCTGCGCGTACCGCAGCTCAATTGCCTCGTCGGTATTCCGACTCAGGATGTGTCGCCCGAGCGCGCCCGCTCGACGATCGTCGAGAACTTGCGCTATGCGGCCGCGGCGCTTCAAACAGAAGGCATCAAGCTGCTCGTCGAGCCTTGCAATTCGTATGACATCCCCGGCTTCGCGCTGAATCGGTCGAGCGAAGCGCTCGACGTGATGCGCGACGTGGCGTCGGACAACCTCTATTTGCAGTACGACATCTATCACATGCAGCGGATGGAGGGCGAAATTGCCGCGACGCTGCAGAAGCACCTGCCGCGCATCGCGCACATCCAGCTCGCCGACAACCCCGGCCGGCACGAGCCGGGCACCGGCGAAATCAACTACGCGTTCCTGTTCGACTGGCTCGATCGCCTCGGCTACGCCGGCTATATCGGCTGCGAATACAAACCGCGCACGACCACGCTGGAAGGACTCACGTGGCTGCGCGATATCGCCGGCCAACACGGCGCCCGCTGACGTCTACGTCGGCGACCGCGGGGCCGCGCCCCGCCCCAATCCAACACGACCTACCGCTAAACGGAATACATCGACATGGCAAAGATCGGATTCATCGGCCTCGGCATCATGGGCGCGCACATGGCGCGCAACCTCATCAAGGGCGGACACTCGCTTTGCGTCAACGGCGCTTACCCGGTACCGGACGACCTGCGCGACAGCACGCGCGTCTTGGCCGATTCGACGGCCGTCGCACGCGAGGCTGACATCGTCATTTCGATGGTGCCCGATACGCCCGACGTCGCGAACGTGCTGTTCGCCGATGACGGCGTGGCCAAGGGCCTCTCGACGGGCAAGCTCGTGATCGACATGAGCTCGATTTCGCCGCTCGACACGCAGGATTTCGCCAAGCGCATCAACGCGCTCGGCTGCGACTACCTCGACGCGCCCGTTTCGGGCGGGGAGGTCGGCGCTCGCGAAGCAACGCTCTCGATCATGGTGGGCGGCCCCGAAAGCGCGTTCGAGCGCGCCAAACCGCTGTTCGAACTGATGGGCAAGAACATCTCGCTCGTGGGCGACAACGGCGCGGGCCAGACCTGCAAGGTCGCCAACCAGATCATCGTCGCGCTGAACATCGAAGCCGTTGCCGAAGCCCTTTTATTCGCCGCGCGCTCCGGCGCCGATCCCGAACGCGTGCGCCGCGCGCTAATGGGTGGCTTCGCCTCCTCGCGCATTCTCGAAGTGCATGGCGAACGCATGACCAAGCGTACGTTCAAGCCCGGTTTTCGCATCGATCTGCACCGCAAGGATCTGAACCTGGCCCTGGACGGCGCGCGCAAGCTCGGTATCGCGCTGCCGCACACCGCCAGCGCCCAGCAACTTTTCAGCGTGTGCGCCGCGCACGGCGGCGGCGGATGGGATCACTCGGCGCTCTTGCGCGCGCTCGAAATCATGGGTGGCTTCGAGATCGCGGAAGCGCCGGAACAAGCGCGCGCGGCTTAAGGCGCACGGTAGACAGGATTCGGCCGTTCGATTCGCCTCGACCGGCCGGCACGTGGGGCGCCTCGCCCTCGCGTGAGAGAGGAGACCTTGCACGGACCACGCATCGCGAGATACGTGGCGCCGGCGGGATCGAGACTCGCACACGGGCGGAGAGGCAAAAGCCGCTTTCGGGCTGAGAGCGGCAGTGGGGTCCGCAGCGGCACCCGGCGACGCCGGGGAAGCCTTGGTCGGTCAGACGTCGTCGTCGGGTGTCCGTCTGTCGGATTTTCCACTCTTCAGTACGTATCGAAAACTCGCTGAAGCGCAGCCGGCTCGCTTTCGCCCGCCGCCAACGCCAGCATCAGCAGCACGCGCGCCTTGTAGGGATTCAACGTGCCCGCGCTCACGAAGCCGCATGCGTCGTCAGGCGCGGCGCCGTTGCGCATGACGTGGCCCGAACCGACGCGCGAGGCTCTCACCACCGCCACGCCGCGCGCACGCGCTTCGCTGAGCGCCGTTTGCACGGATGCATGGATCGAGCCGTTGCCGGTGCCCGCGACCACGATCCCGCGCGCGCCCCCAGCGACGAACGCGTCGACCGCCGCCCTCGACGCGCCCGCATAGCTCACGACGATCTCGACGAGCGGCCAGGCCTCGCTCGCGACGAACGGCGTCGCGACCGTATGCGGCCGAACGACGGTGCGCTGAAATTCGACGCGGCCGTCCTGCACCCAGCCGAGGGCCCCGATCTCGGGAGACTGAAACGCGTCGACGGCGTAAGTGCTCGTTTTCACGATGTCGCGCGCACTGTGGATTCGATTGTTGAAGGCCACCAGCACGCCCTGACCGCGCGCGGCCGGCGAACCGGCAACCGTGATCGCGCCGAGCAGGTTCAGCGGCCCATCGGCGGAAAGCGCCGACGAAGGCCGCATGGCCGCCGTCATGACCACCGGCTTGTCGGTCTTGACGGTCAAATGCAGGGCATACGCCGTTTCCTCGAGCGTATCGGTGCCGTGCGTGACGACGATCCCGTCGATGTCCTCGCGCGCGGCTAGCGCCATGATCCGCGCGGCGAGCGTCGTCCAAAGCGCGACGTCGAGATCCTTGCTGTCGATGCTCGCAACTTGCTCGGCCTCGATCCGGGCGACCTGCGAAAGCGCGGGGACGGCCGCCAGCAGGCGATCGACGCCGACGACGCCGGCCTGATAGCCGGAGGTATTGGCGGCATCGGCGGCGGATCCGGCGATCGTGCCGCCGGTGGCGAGGACGGCGATGCGCGGCAGCGCCGCGGGGGAAGCGGGAGATTGGGTCGTAGTCATGGGCGCCATTTTAACCGCGTGGGCCATGGGGAAAATAGGCCTGATTCTCCCGGCGATCCGATATCCCTCGGCTCGCTTCGGTCGCGCGGCTTTTCCCCTTTACGACGCCTCGCGCAACTGCCCCGCCATATCGGCCTCGGAAAGCTGAGGCGCGAACATCTCGATGAACCGATAGGCGTATGCGCGCATGAACGCCCCCTTGCGCAGCCCCACGCGCGTCGTGCTGCCTTCGAACAGGTGCTGCGAAGGCAGCGCGACGAGTTCGGCATCGCGCTTCGGATCGTAGGCCATCGCCGCGACGATGCCCACGCCCATCCCCAGCTCGACATACGTTTTGATGACGTCGGCATCGATCGCCGTCAGCACGACATCGGGAATCGCCCCTGCCTTCGCGAACGATTCGTCGATATGCGAGCGGCCCGTGAAGTCCCGGTCGTAAGTGATGATCGGATAGTCGGCGACGTCTTCCAGCGAGACGTTCTCGCGCCCGACGAGCGGGTGCCCTTTCGGCACGACGACGACGTGATGCCACGAATAGCAGGGAAACGTAACGATATCGGCAAAGCGGTCCAGCGCTTCGGTCGAAATGGCGATGTCCGCCTCGCCCTCGATGAGCATCTGCGCGATTTGCCGCGGACTGCCTTGCCGCAGCGCGAGCTGCACCTTGGGGAACACCTGCGTGAATTCGCGCACGACCTTGGGCAACGCGTAGCGCGCCTGCGTGTGCGTCGTCGCGACCACGAGGTGCCCCGTGTCTTCGTCGGCGTACTGGCGAGCGACGCGGCGCATGTTTTCCGCATCGAGCAACATGCGCTCGATCAATTGATGCACGGCCTTGCCGGGTTCCGTGAGGCCCGTGAGCCGCTTGCCGCGGCGCACGAAGATGTCGATCCCGAGTTCGTCCTCGAGATCCTTGATCTGCTTGGAGACGCCCGATTGGGAGGTGAACAGGGCGTTGGCCACCTCCGTCAAATTCAAATTGCGGCGCACCGCTTCGCGCACGAAGCGCAGTTGCTGGAAGTTCATGCATGCCTCTCTCTTCGACAAAGCGCGGCTTTGGTAGTCGATGTGTCGAAGCGGCGCGGTCCGCGCTCCCGCATCCGCTCCCAAGGCGGCGCCGGACTCGCCGGCGCCGCATGGTACGCGTCACTTAGATTGCGCAAATGCGCGCCACTTCCTCGGAACGACAATGACGCCGTCGCCTTCGCGCAGACCCAGCGAGCGCCAGGCATCGCGCTCGAGTTCCGCTTCGAGAGGCCCGGCCCTGCCGACGAGCTCGATACGCACCGAAGCGCCGCGCGCGATGACTCGGCGCACGTGCGCATCGATGCCGTCCGTACGCCCAGAGCGGCGCGGATGAATGTCGAGGTCGTGCGGACGAACGTACGCGTGCGCGGGTTCGACATCTGGCTGCGCGCAAGCCGCCCCGGTTGCATCGGCGGCGAACGGGGCAGGCGCGCCATCGGCCAGGAAACCGTGCGGCCCCAGATGCCCGTCGAACCGGTTGGCCGCGCCGAGGAACGCATGCACGAACGGCGTATGAGGATCGTCGTAGACCGCTTGCGGGCTGCCGGCCTGCTCTACTCGCCCACGATTCATGACCACGATCCGATCGGCGACGTCGAGCGCTTCGTCCTGATCGTGCGTGACGAAGATCGTCGAGATGGCCAGCTCATCGTGCAGCCGCCGCAGCCAGGCGCGCAGTTCCTTGCGCACCTTCGCATCTAGCGCGCCGAACGGTTCGTCGAGCAGCAGCACGCTCGGCTCGACCGCCAGCGCCCGTGCCAGCGCGATGCGCTGGCGCTGTCCGCCCGAGAGCGAGGAAGGATAGCGATCGGCCAACGGTTGGAGCTGCACGAGCGCGAGCAGCTCGTTCACGCGTTCGCGAATCGCGCGCTCGGACGGCCGCTCTTCGCGTGGCTTGACGCGCAACCCGAATGCGATGTTCTCGAACACGCTCATATGGCGAAACAGCGCGTAGTGCTGGAACACGAAGCCGATGCGCCGCTCGCGCGTATCGAGCGCGCCCACGTCGCGGCCGCCCAGGACGACTTCGCCGGCATCGGGCGTTTCAAGGCCCGCGATGACGCGCAGCAACGTGGTCTTGCCGCAGCCCGAGGGGCCGATCAGCGCGACCAGTTCGCCGGACGCGAATTCGAGCGAGACGTTGTCGAGGGCGGTGAAATCGCCGAAGCGCTTGGTCAAGTTTCGAACGATGATGCTCATCGTCTCATTCCTCATGGAAAATTCAGCGGCGTGCGAGCGCGTCGGCCGCGAGGTGGCGTTCGGCCAACAGCTTCAGGCCCAGCGTTGCGAGCGCGATCAGCGCGAGCACCGACGCGAGTGCGAAGGCGGCCGCGAAGTTGTAATCGTTGTAGAGCATTTCGACCGCGAGCGGCATGGTGTTGGTCTGCCCGCGAATGTGCCCCGAAACGACGGAAACCGCGCCGAATTCGCCCATCGCCCGCGCGTTGCAGAGGATAACGCCGTACAGCAGGCCCCACTTCACGTTCGGCAAGGTGACGCGCCGCCATATCTGCCAAACGGATGCGCCCAACACGCGCGCGGCCTCCTCTTCCTGCGCACCCTGCGCTTGCATGAGCGGAATCAGTTCGCGCGCGACGAACGGAAACGTGACGAAAATCGTGGCGAGCACGATGCCGGGCACGGCGAACACGATCTGGACATCATGCGAGGACAGCCAGGGCCCGAACCAGCCTTGAGCACCGAACAGCAGAACGTAGACGAGCCCCGAGACGACGGGCGAAACGGAGAACGGCAGATCGATCAACGTCGTGAGCAATGCTTTGCCCTTGAATTCGAATTTCGCGATGGCCCATGAGGCCGCAAGCCCGAAAACCACATTGGACGGAACGGCGATCAGCGCGACCGATAGCGTCAGCCAAACGGCGGCGCGTGCATCGGGGTCGGCGAGCGATGCGGCGTAGAAACGCACGCCCTTGCTCAATGCTTCGTCGAATACGGCGACGAGCGGAACGACGAGAAAGAGCCCGAGAAACGCCAGCGCGGCGGCGGTCAAAGCCCAGCGCAACACTCGGGATTCGGCGCGTCGACGGGCCGGCTCGAACCCGGCGCGGTGGGAGGCGTCGCTAATCACGGCAACGTGGCTCATCGTGAGTCTCCGGAAATGCGATGGACGTTCTCGGGCACGTCGTCGCCCGTCGCCGGCCGCCCATGCGCGGATGCGCCCCGCCGTTGCCAACGCCACTGCAATGCGTTGATGACGAGCAGCATGAGAAACGAGGCCGTAAGCATGACGACCGCCAAAGCGGTCGCCCCCGCGTAGTCGTACTGTTCGAGCTTGGTGACGATGAGCAGCGAGATGACTTCGGACCTCATCGGTACGTTGCCCGCGATGAAGATGACCGAGCCGTATTCGCCGAGCGCGCGGGCGAAGGCGAGTGCAAAACCTGTCGCTAATGCCGGTGCGAGCGCGGGCAAGACGACCCGAAGGAACGTCTGCGCGCGCGTCGCGCCGAGGCAGGCCGCCGCCTCTTCCTGTTCGCGCTCGAAATCCTCGAGGATCGGCTGCACCGTGCGCACGACGAAAGGCAGTCCGATGAACGTCAACGCCACGAGCACCCCTAGCGGCCCGAAAGCGACCTTCAGGCCGAGCGGCGCGAGCCATCGGCCGATCCAGCCGTTCTGGGCATACACGGCCGCAAGCGAGATACCGGCCACCGAGGTGGGCAATGCGAAAGGCAGGTCGACGATCGCATCGACGAGCCGCCGGCCCCGGAACGGATAGCGCACGAGCACCCAGGCGACGAGCATGCCGAACACCACATTGATCAGCGCCGCGGACAAGGCCGCGCCGAACGTGAGCCGATAGGCGGCAAGCACGCGAGGCGCGGTGACGACCGCTAGAAAGCGGGCGGCGTCGAGCGACGCCGTCTTGAGGAACGTCGCGGCAAGCGGAATCAGCACCACGAGGCTCAAGTAGGCCACTGTGATGCCGAACGTCACGCCGAAGCCCGGCAATGCGCTCGCCTTGCGGAAACCGAGGGTGCTCATGCTGCTCGCTCTTCTCTTACTTTGACAGGGTGGCCGCAAAGGCCCGTTGCCGGCGCACGCCTCGGTGCGCCGATCGTCGTTGTCGTCCGCGTCGTCGCGCGGCGGTACATCACATCACTTCGGCTGATAGATCGAATCGAACACGCCGCCGTCGGCGAAATGCGTCTTTTGCGCCGCCCGCCAGCCGCCGAACTCCGCGTCCACCGTATAAAGCTTCAGCTGCGGAAACTGGGCCGTGAGCGCCGCCGGCACCTGCGGCGAACGCGGGCGGTAGAAGTTGCGGGCCGCGATCTCCTGGCCCTGCTCCGAATAAAGAAAGCGTAGATAAGCCTCGGCCAGCTTGCGCGTGCCATGCTTGTCGACGACCTTGTCGACGACGGCCACCGGCGGCTCGGCTAGGATGCTCGCCGACGGCACCACGATCTCGAATTTGTCCGCGCCGAACTCCCGCCGCGCAAGGAACGCCTCGTTCTCCCAGGCGATGAGGACATCGCCGAGACCGCGCTGGACGAAGCTGGTCGTCGCGCCGCGCGAGCCCGAATCGAGCACTCCCGCATTGCGATAAAGCTGGGTGACGAACGCGCGTGCGCTCTCGTCGTTCCCATTCGGCCGATGGCGAGCATAGGCCCATGCCGCAAGGTAATTCCATCGCGCGCCGCCCGATGTCTTCGGGTTCGGGGTGACGATCGACACCCCCGGCTTCACGAGGTCGTCCCAGTCCTTGATGTGCTTCGGATTGCCGTGCCGCACGAGGAACACGATCGTCGACGTGTAGGGCGCGGCATTGTTCGGCAGCTGCTTCTGCCAATCGGGCGCGACGAGACCGCGCCCGGCGAGCGCATCGATGTCGTAGGCCAGCGCGAGCGTAACGACATCGGCCTGCAGGCCGTCGAGCACCGACCGCGCCTGTGCGCCCGACCCGCCATGCGACTGGCGAATGGTGAGCGTTTCGCCGGTTTGCGCTTTCCATGCGGGCGCGAAGGCGCGATTGACCTGCTCGTACAATTCGCGCGTCGGATCGTAGGAAACGTTCAGCAGGACGGTATCCGCACGGGCCGGGGCGGCGGCGCTCGCCAACGCAACAGTCAGGGCGGCCGTGAGCCCGGCAAAGATGGTGCGCGCGGCGAGCGTAGCCGGGCCACGGCCCGGCGCAACCTTGTTCGTGTTCTCAAAATCCATTCGATTCCCCGCGGCGGCTCGCGCCCTTTTTGATGGTCGAGCCAGTCTAGCCACCGCAGCTTATTACCAGAACGAATAAAACTTCATTTTTAAATACCGATTTCTGCTAAGGAGGCCGGACAGGGCGGGGTCGCAACATCAGACTTGAAATTCCGCCGATACTGTATAAAAATACAGAGACTGTCTATCCATACAGTGGCGCTATGACCAAACTTACCGCACGTCAGCAGCAGGTTTACGATTTGATTCGGCAATCGATCGAGCAAAGCGGCTATCCGCCCACGCGCGCGGAAATCGCGGCGGCGCTTGGCTTTTCCTCGGCCAACTCGGCGGAAGAACATCTGCGGGCGCTGGCGCGCAAGGGCGTGATCGAATTGGCGGCCGGCGCATCGCGCGGTATTCGCCTGGTTGCGGCGGAGGACATGCCTCATCAGTTCTCGTTGCCGCATCCGGCGATCATGCAGTTGTCGTTGCCGCTCGTCGGTCGCGTCGCGGCAGGTAGCCCAATCCTTGCCCAAGAACACATTTCGCAGCACTACGCGTGCGATCCCGCGCTCTTCTCGAGCAAGCCCGACTATTTGCTGAAGGTGCGCGGCCTGTCGATGCGCGACGCCGGCATCCTCGACGGCGATCTGCTCGCGGTGCAAAAGCGGACCGAAGCCAAAGACGGGCAAATCATCGTGGCGCGACTAGGCGACGACGTGACGGTCAAGCGCCTGAAACGGCGCTCCGACGGCATCGAACTCATTGCCGAGAACCCCGATTACGAAAACATCTTCGTGCGGGCCGGCAGCGCGGAGTTCGCGCTCGAAGGCATCGCGGTCGGCCTTATCCGCCCGACCGAACTCTGACTCTGAACAGCTGACTCTGATCACCTGACTTCGATCACGTTTAGGAGACGTCATGGATCGCCTTGCCCGCCTCATGCCCTTTCGCTCTTTCGGCCGCCTGCGCCATTTGCGCGGCGTCATCCCGTGCCCGCCGCTCGACTGGACCGCTTCGCAACCGGCGCCCGAGCCTGACGGCGCGTCACGCGCCGGCATGCAGCCCGCGGCGCTCCCCGCGTTCGCACGGGTGTCGCTCAATAGCGCACTGCATGCGGAACCGGCGCGGCGCGCGCCCGTGCGGGTCTATCATGGCGCATCGCGCGTCATTCTCGTGGGCACGATCGACGCGGTTTGCCAAATGATCGATCGCTGCATCGACGACGAGCGCGCGGGCGCGGCAATCGCGTAATGCGGTCGATCGAGACCTTCGTCATCGGCAGCAGGGATCGTTTCGGTCCGGCCGCTGTCGATTAGCACTGACCCACATCCTATCGACGAAGGCCGACTATTCATGACACTCGAAAACCGCTCTCCGGCTCGAAAACCGCTGTCGGCAGTCATTGCCACCGCCGTTGCCATCATCGTCGTCCTGGTGGTCGTACTCTCGTACGCGTCGCCCTACTTGATCCTCAACCGGCTGCACGATGCCGTGCAAGCGCGCGATTCGCAAACGATCGATCGCTACGTCGACTATCCCGCGTTGAGAGCCAGCCTGAAACAGCAGGTCACGCAGATGTTGAGCCGTCGCGTCGACACGCAGAAGCTTCAGCACCCGCTTGCGGCCCTTGGCGCATTGGTCGGCATGGCGCTCGTCAATCCGCTTGTCGACGCTTATGCGACGCCCGACGGCGTGGCGGCGCTCTTGGCGGGCATGCCGCCTAAGGGTGATCCGGGCGAAGTCCCGCCGTCCGCGGGCGACCAGCCATCAGAAGACCAAGCACAGCAACAGCAAGCGCCGTCCGCGGTATCGTCGGCGCCGGCCGGCGCGCAATCGGGCGCTCCGCGCGCCAAGGGCAGTGCCGGCTATCGCGACGTCGACACGTTCGCCGTCACCTACGCGCGCGGCGGCGACAGCCCGCCCTACAGCGTCATCTTTCATCGCCGCGGTTGGTTCTCCTGGCAACTGGACGCCGTCGAACTGCCGTCCTGACGGGACCTGGCCTGCCGCTTGAAACCGCCGGCGGCAGCCGGCGCGGCGTGAAACTCATCGTCGCTGAGAAGCGAGCCCCAGCGGCTATTTGTAAGGGAACGACCTCCTCGATCAGGTCGTCGCGCCACCTGCCGTGGCGGTTGCGGATACGCTGACGTCCGGCTCATGCGCTGTCGACACCGCCACCAGAATGCTGCACGACACTCGATCGAGCAACGGCGTATTGCCCGAGCCCATCCACCATCGCGACAAGCCGCTGCGCGAGCGATGGCCGACGACGACGAGATCGACCTTCAGCTCTTCCGCGAGATTGGCGATTTCGTCGATTGGGTGACCAAAGGCAAAGTGCCCATGAGCCAGTACGCCGCGCTCGGTGAGCCAGTCAACGCCCTCCTGCAGAATTTCGCGGGCGGCGTCCTCGAAACGACCGCACGCAACGTCCGTCAACAGCCCGGCGCTCTGCGCGATGCTCGTGCGCATATCGACGACGGACAGCAAGTGCGTTTCCGCCTTCAGATCGAGTGCGAGGTCTGCGCCGCACCGTAGCGCCTTGCGTCCTTCGCGCGTGCCGTCGTAGCACAACAGAATTTTTTTGTAGCTTGCCATGGTTGGCCTCCCAGCCCGCGCCGATCGCGGTTCGTCGTTTCCATCATGGTGCGACGCATTAGGTCTTGCAAGACTAGGAAAACGCTTAGCCGTAGTCTGTTCATATGCGCATACACCACCGCTCTATCGGCGCCGACCGCTGCGCCGCCTCTGTGCAAGCGCAGCGCACCCGAACGGGGCATCGACGCGCTATGCAATAGAATGAGGCCCAGCGTACGGCCCCTCTCGTTCGTGCTCATGTCCAACAACACCATCGAATTTCACGATGTCGTCAAACGCTACGGCGATAAAACCGTCGTGGACGGCTTATCGTTCCACGTTCGCGCCGGCGAGTGTTTCGGCCTGCTCGGCCCGAACGGCGCGGGCAAAACCACCACGCTCAAAATGATGCTCGGTCTGACCGAGCCCGACGCGGGCGCGATCGCACTATGCGGCTATACCGTTCCGTCCGAGGCGCGCTTCGCCCGGCAACGGGTGGGCGTGGTGCCTCAATTCGACAATTTGGATCCCGATTTCAGTGTCCGAGAAAACCTGCTCGTGTTCGGCCGCTACTTTGGCCTATCCGTGAGCAAGACGCGCGCCATGGTGCCGGAGCTGCTCGAGTTCGCGCGCCTGGAAAACAAAGCGGACGCACGCGTAGGCGAACTGTCGGGCGGCATGAAGCGTCGGCTCACGCTGGCGCGATCGCTGATCAACGATCCCGACGTTCTGATCCTAGACGAACCGACGACGGGCCTCGACCCGCAAGCGCGCCATTTGATTTGGGATCGGCTGCGCTCGTTGCTTGCTAGAGGAAAGACGATCCTGCTGACGACGCATTTCATGGAAGAAGCGGAACGGCTCTGCCATCGGCTGTGCATCATCGAGGAAGGCCGAAAAATCGCCGAGGGCGCGCCGAACGAACTCATCGCGAAGGAAATCGGCTGCGACGTGATCGAGATCTACGGCACGGCCCCGGAAGCGCTGCGCGACGAGTTGGCGCCGTTTGCCGAACGCGCCGAAATCAGCGGCGAGACGCTATTTTGCTATGTCCGCGATCCCGCGCCCGTCAATGCTCGGTTGGCCGGACGTCCGGGCTTGCGCTACGTTCACCGGCCAGCCAATCTCGAAGATGTGTTTTTGAGATTGACGGGACGTGAAATGCAAGATTGAGCGCTCGTCGTTCAAGAGACTCGAAAGATTCAAGAGAGCCAAAGACTGCCGAGATGGATGCCCCTTCCTTCGATACGAATGCACGCTCGCGGCGCAACATGCACGCCCGGCGTGCCGACCGCTGGCGGCTGGCGCTGCCTGCAAACGCCACGAATTGGATTTCGGTATGGCAGCGCAACTATCTGGTTTGGCGCAAGCTGGCGGCCGCCTCGATGCTCGGCAACTTGGCCGATCCGATGATCTACTTGTTCGGCCTTGGGTTCGGTCTTGGCCTGATGGTGGGCCATGTCGACGGCGTCTCTTACATCGCGTATTTGGCGGCCGGCACCGTCGGCTCGAGCGTGATGATGTCAGCCACCTTCGAATCGATGTATTCGAGCTTTTCTCGCATGCATGTGCAACGCACGTGGGAAGCGATCATGCATACGCCGCTCACGCTCGGCGACGTGGTCGTGGGCGAAATCGTGTGGGCGGGCAGCAAGGCCGTGTTGTCCGGCGCGGCAATCATGCTCGTTGCCGGCTTGTTAGGCTACGCGAGGTTTCCGTCGATGTTGCTGGCGCTGCCGGTCGTGGCGCTGGCGGGGCTCGCGTTCGCGAGTTTGGCGATGATCGTGACGGCGCTCGCGCCGTCTTACGACTTCTTCATGTTTTACCAGACGCTCGTGCTCACGCCGATGCTGTTGCTGTCGGGCGTGTTTTTTCCGCTTGCGCAGTTGCCCGAACCGGTACGCCAGGCCGCGATGGTGTTGCCGCTCGCGCATGCCGTGGAATTGATCCGCTCCGCCATGCTGGGGCGTGAACTCGGCGGCGTCACGGTGCACCTGGCGGTGCTGGCTGCCTACGCGATCGTGCCGTTCTTCGTTTGCGCCGTTTTATTCAGGCGCCGATTGATGCGTTGAGACGCTGACGGGCGGGCGTATTGGCCAACCCGCCGATACTTCGATTCTCGCGCGGGCGAGACCTCTGCCCCGAACCCGTGCGAGGAGGGGCGACGCAGTTGAGCGTCGCCTCTCATCTCAGTCTTCGTCGTCGCTCCAAGGAATGTCGACGTCGCTCAAAAACGCGACGGTGGCGAACGGCCGCGCCTCGTGCCGGCCGATCTTTCCGTCGGCCCGATGCCATTCGACGCGAAACACGACGGACGGCGTATCCGCCAGCAGCCATACGGTGCGGATCTCGTCCGGATCGGCTTCCTCGACAGGGCCGTCGAGCGAGATCAAGAGCGTTTGAGGCCACACGCCGCTATCGGGGTCATAGATGCGGTCGCCGTCGGGAATCGACGTGAACACTTCGACGCCGATGGTCGCGCATGCGTCGACGACCATCTTGCCTAGCGCTTGCAGCACCGCGGTGGCGCGCACGGAATTCGCTTGGCGGATCGCAAGATCGCCGCGCGTCAGCGCCTGTTCGAGTTTAGGGTGGGTCTTGTGTGTGCCCATGGTGGTTTCGTGGCTCGCTCGATACTCGGGTTGTTCGTCGCCGACGCGCGATCGGCGCGCCGCCCAATTGCCGAATCGTATCATTTGCGGTGTGTCGGCCCTTTCACCGCGGTGGAAGACTCGGTCGTCGGCACGTGAAAGCGCAGCGGATCCGGGGATGAATGTCGCCGCGTGTATCTTTCGGTCGCCTTCCGATTACGGCCGGCGTCCCACGACGCGCCGGTATAGACGTGGTCCTGGTTCCGTTCTTTGAAGTCCTCTCGCGTGCGCGGGGTTGTATCGAAATAGACCGCTGTCTTACCGAGCGAAAAACGAACCTCGCCGGGTATGGGGCCCCTGTTGGCGCCGGACTTTTCGTTATTGCGTTCGGTCCATTCGGCATGCCCACCGTGCTGGAACGGCGAATATGGCAAAACGCCGAACGCATTGCGCTCGATGGGCGTACCCGGCGCAAGCTGGTGCGGTCCGTACAGCCCGCTCGGTTCGACCGCACCGGACAAGACGGGGAGCCATACCTCCATCGGAACGACCGAGAACTCGTCCTCGCCTTCTTTTTTGAAGACGACATGGAGGTCGAGATCGCTGTAGAACGCGTTTCCCCATTCGTCGCGGAGGATACGATTGTCATCCAGGTGCAGGCGCAATCCGAACACGTCTTGAACCCGCCTTTTATCTGCTTCGAACTTGTCGTCTTCGTCCGGGCCGTAGACGACCAACCCCGCGAACGCGCCGTCTTTCGTTGTTTTTTGATAGATGCCGGGTGGTTTGGGCCGTGCCGGCCCGTAAGCAGAAAGCCCTTGCGCAAGATGGACGAGGCGTGACGGATGCGCGCCGCGCAAGTAGATGTCCCAGCCGGTGTGGTCGGCAACGCCTTGGAGGGTGCGTGCATCGCGCGGATGCACGCCTCTCGCCTCGAAGTCGCCGTCTTGCCTCAGTTCGATATCGGGAGGATGCACGCTCGCCGGCGAGAAGCTCCCTCTTGCGCCAAATACCACTTTGAACGGCCGCAACATGGGTTCCAAGGCGGCGCTGAGAGAGGAACCGCCGCTGCCCCCTTGGCTGCGCGCGCGAGGGGCCAGTTTGTCGCGTACCGGGCCTCGATGGCGTTTGGTTGTTGGAGGTTCGTGCATCGCCCGACTCCATGACAGTCTGTCTGAGGCACTGGAACCGGCAGGCCAGTCAGCGGGAGACAGAACTCGCCTACTTTATTGAAGCGCCGGTGCTCCGCCAAGCACACAGCCGAAAAACAAAAAGCCCAGTCCGAAGAACTGGGCTTTTTGCGAAATTTCATTTGGGGTGGCTGATGGGACTCGAACCCACGACGACAGGAATCACAATCCTGGACTCTACCAACTGAGCTACAGCCACCACTGGTCTTGCATGTTCTTGCGCCGGCGTCGCCAACGAAGAAGCGAGATTATACGAATAGAATTGCCGCTTGCCTAGCCCCTCAGTCGATAATTTCCGACGGCTCGCGCAAATGGGCGCGCGCTTCCTCGAAAATCGACAGGTCGCCCTTGGCGAGCCGCTTGTTGTCCGACAGGACGCGCCGCCAGCCGCGCGCGCCGGCCACGCCGCGGTAGAGCCCCAGCGCATGGCGCGTCATCGCGCCGAGAAATGTACCGCGCGCCAACTCCGCCGCGCAGTACTCGATCAGCGCCGCCTCGATCTCCTCGCGCGTCTTTGCCGCTTCGCCGCCGTAAAAGCGCGCGTCGACCTCGGCCAGCACGAACGGGTTGTGATAAGCCTCGCGGCCCAGCATCACGCCATCGACATGCCGCAGATGCTGCTCCACTTCGTCGAGCGTCTTGATGCCGCCGTTGACGATGATTTCGAGCGAGGGGAAATCGCGCTTGAGCCGATAGGCATACTCGTACTTCAGCGGCGGAATCTCGCGATTTTCCTTCGGCGACAAGCCCTTCAATATCGCATTGCGTGCATGGACGATGAACACGTCGCAGCCGGCCTGCGCGATCGTCCCGACGAAGTCGCGCACGAAAGAGTAATCCTCGACGGCGTCCACGCCGATCCGGTGCTTGACCGTGACCGGCACCGAAACGACATCGCGCATCGCGCGCACGCAATCGGCGACGAGCGCCGGCTCGTTCATCAGACACGCGCCGAACGCGCCGCGCTGCACACGCTCGGACGGGCAGCCGCAATTGAGGTTGATCTCGTCGTAGCCCCATTGCTCGCCGAGCTTGGCCGCGCGCGCAAGGTCGTCCGGCTCGCTGCCGCCGAGTTGCAGCGCGACAGGCGCCTCTTCGGACGTGAACGCCAGATGGCGGGCGACGTCGCCGTGCAACAACGCCCCCGTCGTCACCATCTCGGTGTAGAGCCACGTGTGGCGCGAGATGAGCCGATGGAAATAACGGCAGTGACGGTCGGTCCAGTCCATCATAGGCGCAACGGATACGCGGCGCGGACTGGCTGAGGAAGGTAGCGGCATGGCGGATGAGGCAAACGGCGCAAAAGGTGCAAACGGCGAATCCGCAATTTTACCGCATCGGCCGATTATCGCCCGGGCGCCGACACGCGTTACGCGTCCGCCCCGCCGGGGCGCTGCGCACGCCGCGCCATCAGCAGCGCGACAACGCACGAGGTCAGCCGTGCGAGCGTGCCGTCCGCGCGGCTCGTCAGGACGATCGGCACGCGCGCGCCCACCACGATCCCCGCAATGCGCGCCTGCCCCAGATATTCGAGTTCCTTCGCGAGCATATTGCCGGCTTCGAGGTCCGGCACCACCAAGATGTCCGCTCGGCCCGCCACCGGCGATGCGATGCCTTTCGTTTCCGCCGATTGCGCCGACACGGCATTGTCGAAGGCGAGCGGTCCGTCGAGAACGCCGCCTCGAATCTGTCCTCGATCGGCCATCTTGCACAACGCCGCGGCGTCGATCGTCGCCGGCAACTTGTCGGTCACCGTTTCGACGGCGGACAGAATCGCGACGCATGGCTCGGCGATGCCCAACACGAGCGCGAGATCGATCGCGTTTTGGACGATATCTCGCTTTTCAGCGAGCGTCGGGCGCACATTGATGGCAGCATCGGTGATCAACAGCGGACGCGGATAGGCCGGCGCGTCGATCACGAACACGTGGCTGATGCGCCGATCGGTGCGCAGCCCACCCCCGCTGTCGACGACGGCATGCATCAACTCGTCGGTATGCAAGGCGCCTTTCATGATCGCCTCGACCTGGCCGGCCCGCGCGAGCGCCACCGCTTGCGAGGACGCTTGCGCGGCATGGTCGGCCGCAACGATCCCGTAAGGGGAAACGTCGAGGGCGGCACTGCGCGCCGCCGCGTAAATTTGCGCTGGCGGGCCGATCAGCACGGGCTCGATCAAGCCCGCGTGCGCGGCCTCGAGCGCGCCTGCGAGCGACGGTGCGTCCACCGGGTAGACCACAGCCGTGCGCACGGCATCGAGACCGCGCGCCATGCCGATCAGGTGCCGATAGAAGGCGCCGGCGCTCGCGGGTTGCGCGGCGAGCCGGCGCCGCGACGGCACATCGGCGACTGCCGTCCTGCGCGACTCGGCATGCTCCTGCTGCTCCTGCTGTTCCATGGTAATCATCCGGTCTCGTTCGATCGCGATTGCGCCCACGCGGGGCCATGCGCACGACGTCCTCACTCCTGGCCGCACGCTGGACACTATCGCCTCCCGAGCGCCCCGCCGCGTTGATCGAGGTCAACGCCCGCTTCGCCAGGGAGCGACCGGCTAGAATGGAGGCCGCGCCAAAACCGGCGGCGCCGATTGCACCGCCGGGCCTGCCGAAGAAAACCAGGGAATAAGGAGCTTTGATCAATGAGCGGCGGATCGTCCCGTCAGTGCCTCATCGGGCGCATTCTTCTCGTCCTGCTGCTGTCGATGCTGGCCGGGTGCAGCACATGGTTTGCCCCGCCGCCCGCGCCCGAACCGGAGCAGCCGGCCCCCGAGCCCGCCCCGGTGGAGGAGCCGCCGCCCGCGCCCGCCTCCGACACGCTGGCGTCGGCGCCCGTTGCCGCCAATCCCCCGCGCGAGGCGAGCGAGCCCAAGCATACCGCGCCCAAGCCCGTCTATCGGCCCGCGCCCAAGCCTCGCGTCGCTCCGCCCCCCACGCAAACGCCGCCCCCCGCGCCACCGCCGTTGATCTCGCTGCGCGCCCTTGCGGCCGCCGACACACACGGGCTGCTCGATGCCCGCGTGCAGCGTCCGGACGGCAAGGTCATCGGCCGCGCCATCGACATGTTCGTCGATGCGGCAGGCAAGCCGCGCGAGATGCTGGTCAATTTGGCCGGCTTCATGGGCATTGGCGATCGCAAGATGCGTTTCCCCTGGGTCGACTTCAAATTCGACGCGGCGCAAAAAAAGGCCCCGATTACCCTCGCCATTCCGCCGGGCGAAGCGCCCGCGTCGGCTTCCGCCAAGCAAAAGGACAAAGCCGCAGGCAAACCTGGACGAGCAGGCGCGGAGGATGCGCACCTGCTCGGCATGATCGACACCACGGCCGAGCGCCGCAATGGCACACGCGTCGGCCGCGTCGTCGATGTGCTGGTCGATAACCGCGGCGAGCCGCAAGCGGCGGTCGTGGACGTCGGCAGCCTGATTCACGAGCGTCGCAGCATCGCGGCGGACTGGTCGGCGCTGCGCTTCGTGCCGAAGGACGGTGCGCTTTCGCTTCAGACCGATCTGTCCGATGCGCAGGTCAACGCCGCGCCGCCGTATCTTCCGAGTCAACCGGTCCGGGCCGTTTCGCCGGCTCCGACCAACGCGGCGGCTTCGGCCGCCAGCGCCACACGATAACGAACGCGCAGATGGCAATTTCACGAAGTCTTCGCGCGCTCGACTGGCTGAACTTCTTCCTCGCCAATGTGCAGACGGGGTTCGGGCCATTCATCGCGTCGTACCTGACGGCCAACAAATGGACCCAGGGCGAAATCGGCGTCGCTTTGAGCGTCGGCACGGCCACCGCCATGCTGAGCCAGGTGCCCGCGGGCGCGCTGATCGACGCGCTGCGCAACAAAAAGGGAGCGGCGGCGGCCGCGATCATCGCGATCGCGGTTTGCGCACTGTTGCTGGCAGCCAGCCCGACGCTGTTGCCGGTACTCGCCGCCGAGGTGTTTCACGGGTTCGCGAGCTGCATGCTCACTCCCGCGATTGCGGCGATCTCGTTTGCGCTCGTCGGTCACAAGGCGCTCGGAGACCGGCTCGGCCGCAACGCGCGTTTCGCGTCGATCGGCAGCGCGTTCGCCGCCGCGGCGATGGGCGCGTTCGGCGAATATTCGTCGGCGCGCGCGGTGTTCTGGCTCACGGCCGCCTTGACGGTCCCGGCCGTGATCGCGTTGTCGATGATCGAGCATACGGGCCGCGCAAGCCTCGGCGTGAATCCCGCGCCCAGCCCGGCCGCGCCGGGCGCGCCGGAGCACAGGGAAAGCATCAGCTCGCTGCTGCGCGACCGGCGCGTGCTCGTGTTCGCCGCGTGCATCGCGCTCTTTCACCTGTCGAATGCGGCAATGCTGAACCTCGCCGCCGGCGAAGTGACGGCGCACATGAGCGACAACGTGCAACTCGTCATCGCGGCGTGCATCATCGTCCCGCAAATGGTCGTGGCCGCGCTTTCGCCGTGGGTGGGGCGGTCGGCCGAGCGCTGGGGCCGGCGCCCGCTGCTGCTGTTCGGATTCGCCGCCCTGCCTGTGCGAGCGCTGCTGTTCGCGGGCGTTTCCAGCCCGTATCTGCTCGTACCGGTGCAGTTGTTCGACGGTATCAGCGCCGCCGTCTTCGGCGTGATGCTGCCGCTGATCGCAGCCGACGTCGCGGGCGGCAAAGGGCACTACAACCTATGCATCGGCCTGTTCGGGCTCACGGCAGGCATCGGCGCGACGCTGAGTACGCTCGCCGCGGGGTTCGTCGCCGACCATTTCGGCAATACGGTCAGCTTCATCGGGCTGGCCGCGGCCGGCGCCCTGGCCGTCCTGCTCGTGTGGGCAGCGCTGCCCGAAACACGCGACGCCGGGGAAGCCGACTCGGCGCAGCGCGCGCACGAGCCGTCCACCACATAACGCGCCGCGCTTGCAACGGCCGCGACTAGCGGCGCTCGATGCTCGAGTGCGCTAGTCGCAATCGCCCGATAAATACTTGCGGCCATCGCAGGTGATCTCAATGACGCCGTTGCCGTTTTCGTCGGCGAGGCCGGCGCCCAGCAGCTCCGCGGCGATGGGCGTCGAAACGAGCGGCGGCGCCTGGCCGACACCGACGTCATTCAAACGACGCAGCGCTTCGATGGCTTCGGGACTCAAGGATTTGGACATGGCCCACTCCTTCTCGTGTGCTTTCGCTCATTCAATGTAGCACTTTCCCAGCGCTTCACCGGGGCGTGCGCCGCGCGCGGCTAGGCCACCTATAATGTCGCTCCATGCAAAAAATCATTCTGCCTTTCGTCTCAGGATTTCTCGCCGCGTTGTTCTTTCGCGAAGCCACGCTCGCATTGCTTCATGCGGCGGGCTTGATCGGCGCGACAGGCTTTTCGACCGAGCCCTTCGTGCCGCTCGAGATTCCCGAATTCATCGCGAATGCCATCTGGTGCGCGGCGTGGGCCGTGTTGATGGCGTGGCTGCTGCGTGTCTCGCCCGAGCGGGCGGCGCCGTGGGTGCAGGCGCTCGTGTTCGGCGGGATCGTTCTAACCGCCGGGCGTATCTTCGTCGTCGACCCGGCGCGCGGCATTTGGCCGACCGGCAACATGCTGCCGCGCCTAGCCGTGGGCTTCGCGGCGAACGCCGTCTGGGGCTGGGGCGCGCTCGTATTCATGCGCGCGTTCATGAGCCCCGACGACGAAGACTGATCCATGCGAACGGCGGACGGCAGGCGACGGCAGCCGCTTCGCGCCACCTCATCCGTTCAACTCGCGCAGCGGATGCGTGTCGGGCGTCCACGAACTCACGAACATGTGCTCGACTTCCGCACGCGTGACGTCCTCGATGCGTGCAATGCGCCAAACAGGGCTGTCGTCCTTGTCGACGATGCGCGCGCGCACGCCTTCGATGACGTCGCCATGATCGAACATCGAGCGCGTCAGATCGAGATCGCGCCGCAGGCAATCGGACATCGGCCCTTCCGCGCGCGTGACGACTTCGAGCGAAACCGCCATCGAAAGCGGCGAACACTCTCGCATCGCGCGAATCGTTTCGCGCGCCCAATCGCGCGCATCCGGTTCCTTCTCGGCATCGAGCGACGCGACGATGCCGGCCACGTCGGACTGCGCGAAGTGACGGTCGATCCAAGGCCGCATCGAAGCAAGCGAACGAGCCACGGCTAGGCCGGGTGCAACCTCCCGCGCGCCGCTCGGCGCCGTTCGGCTGACGAAGCGCTCCACGCATGCCAGCACGTCCGCGGACTCGGCAAGCGGAGCCGTCGCGAGCGCTTCGATCAGCGAACCGATCCGCGAAGTTTCTAGATAAGCGTCGGCCAGCCCGGCATAGAGGGCGTCGGCCGCGTCGATCGTCGCGCCGGTCACGGCCAAATAGCGCCCGAGCGCGCCCGGCGTGCGGGCGAGGAACCAGCCGGCGCCCACATCGGGGAACAGTCCGATGCGCGTTTCAGGCATCGCCATCTTCGTGGCTTCAGTCACGATGCGCAGCCCGCCGGTGCGGTGCGCGCCTTGCGAAATGCCCATGCCGCCGCCCATCACGATGCCGTCCATGAGCGCGAAGTACGGCTTGCCGTACGTGAAAATCGCGTGATCGAGCGCGTATTCGTGGGTGAAAAATGCGTCGCGCGCGGCGACATCGCCCACGCGCCCGGCCTCGTAAAAGAACCGTACGTCCCCGCCCGCGCAGAACGCGCGCGGATGCAGGCTGCGCACGAACACGGCGAGCACCTGCGGATCGTCGCGCCAAGCATCGAGCGCGGCATGCATCGCCCGTATCATCGGCAGCGATAGCGCGTTGAGCGCCTGCGGCCGATTCAGCTCGATGTAGCCGATGCGATTATCGATACGGGCGCGCACCTCGTCGCTTGCGATGAGCGTCGGTTCGGGCGTGGACATGGGCGACGGCGAAAGAAAGTCGGGAAACGCACAAGGTAGCATGCGCGCGAGCCGGATGACGAGCCCATGCGGCGTTCAATGCGCCTGCATACCCGAAAATAGATTGAGCACCACGACGCCCGCGACGATCAACGACAAGCCCGCCACGGCCGCGAGGTCGGGCACCTGCCGATACAGCACCATCGCGACGAGCGTGATCAGCACGATCCCGACGCCCGACCATATGGCATAAACGATGCCGACGGGCATGGTCTTGAGCGTCATCGACAAGCAATAGAAGGCAAGGCCGTACCCCGCCACGACGACGAGCGACGGCGCAAGCCGCGTGAAGCCGTCCGACGCGCGCAGCGCCGACGTGCCGATCACCTCGGCGACGATCGCCACGGCCAGCCAAATATATCCCGTGCCGCGCATCGGTCAGACCTTATCGAGTGCGAGATCGGCGAAATCATGTTCGAGTTCGGCGCACAGCGCTTCGACGATCAGTTCATGATCGGCGCGCTGCGACAGCCCCGACACGGTGATCGAGCCGATCGCGCCCACGCCCGCGAGCACGAGTGGAAAAGAGCCGCCGGCGGCCGCATATTCGGCCGGAGCCAACCCATACTTGTCCACGAGGTTGGCGCCCGATTGCTGAAGGCGCAACGCAACTGCGTAGGAACTGCGCCGGAAATGCGCGACGACGTTGCTTTTGCGGCGTACCCACGCGGCGTTGTCGGGCGCGGTGCCGTCGAGCGCGCAGAAAAACAGCGGCAGTCCGAAGGTGCGGATGTCGATGGCGATCGAATGGCTGCGCGCGAGCGCCAGCTCACGCAAAAACGTCCCGAGCTTCCAAGCGCGAGCCGCATCGAACCGAGGAAAAACCAGCGTGTGCTCCTGTTTGGCGATGGCTTGCAGATCGTGATCGAGGTTCATGAGCGGAAAGGAAACGGAGAAGGGCCAGCGCTCGCCGGGAAACCAGCGAGCAAGCCCGAATGAATCGGACGGCGCACGGACGGACAATCCCGAACTCGAGCCGCGCCGAAGCCATTGCCGGCGGGCTCGTCAGCCGATTCTAGCGTACCCGTGCACAGCCTCGCCTTTGCAAACGCGCCGCGCATTTGTGCGTTTCGTCGATTTATGTTGCACGACATCATGGTTACCCCTATAATCTCATCTTTCGACGGACGCGGGGTGGAGCAGTCTGGCAGCTCGTCGGGCTCATAACCCGAAGGTCGTAGGTTCAAATCCTACCCCCGCAACCAAAGCCTGATTGTCGAATGATGAAGTACTGAAGCGCCCGTTCCCAGCTGTTAGCCGATGAACGGCGCAAAAACATTGAAGCCCGATCCCCGATCGGGCTTTTTTGTTGAGCTTTTCGTTTTGACGAGGCGGCCAGAAGAATGCGCACGGGACATGCCGAATCGGGGCCGTAGCCAGGCCGGATCGGGCCAAACCCTTTATGCATTCCGGTTTCCTATTGCGCCCCCCCTGCCGCCGCTCATATCGTTGAGCGCGCAACACAATAAGTAGTACAGATAAACGGCCGAGCATGCGCACTTTCGAGCAGAACCAGAACGCCTTGCCGGCCACCCAGCGACACGACACGTCTTGGAGACCTCAGTGAGCAGCACGACCGATTCGACCGGCCTCGCCGGCTCGCCGCCGTTTTTCTCGAAGCAAGCGACCGTCGCCGCGCCCGGTTTTTCGCGCTGGATGGTTCCTCCCGCCGCACTCGCGGTTCACCTTTGTATCGGCCAGGCTTACGCGTTTTCGGTGTTCAATGGGCCGCTGACGAAAGTCATCGGCATCACGCAATCGGCCCCCGACGACTGGTCGCTTACCACGCTCGGCTGGATTTTTTCGCTGGCGATCGTTTTTCTCGGCCTCTCGGCCGCGTTCGCGGGTAAATGGCTCGAACACGTGGGGCCGCGCCGCACCATGTTGACGGCCGCATGCTGCTTCGGCGGCGGCTTTCTCGTTTCCGCCGTCGGCGTCTGGCTGCATCAGATCGCGCTGCTGTACCTCGGCTACGGCGTGATCGGCGGGATCGGGCTTGGTCTCGGCTATGTCTCCCCCGTCTCCACGCTGATCCGCTGGTTCCCCGATCGCCGCGGCATGGCGACGGGCATGGCGATCATGGGCTTTGGCGGCGGCGCGATGATCGCCGCGCCGCTGTCGGTCGCGTTGATGAACCATTTCAAGAGCGCAACGAGTGTGGGCGTGGCGGAAACGTTCGTCGTGCTCGGCATCGCCTACTTCATCTCGATGACGATCGGCGCGCTGGCCATTCGAGTCCCGCCCGCCGATTGGAAGCCGGCCGGCTGGGTGCCGCCGGACACGACGCATCGGATGATCACGCGCAACCACGTGCACATCGACCGTGCGCTCACGACGCCGCAGTTCTACCTCGTCTGGCTCGTGCTCTTTCTGAACGTCACGGCCGGCATCGGCATTCTCGGCCAGGCGTCGGTCATGATTCAGGAGAGCTTCAAGAACACCGTGACGCCGACGGCCGCGGCAGGCTTCGTCGGCCTGCTCTCGCTGTTCAACATGGGCGGGCGGTTCGTTTGGGCATCGTCCTCGGACAAGCTCGGCCGCAAGAACACCTACTTCGTGTTCTTCGTGCTCGGCGCCGTGCTCTATTACTTCGTCCCGAGCTTTGCGACCTCCGGCAACATCGCCCTGTTCGTGCTGTCGTATTGCGTGATCCTGTCGATGTACGGCGGCGGCTTCTCCACCGTTCCCGCCTACCTGGCCGACTTGTTCGGCACGGCGTTCGTCGGCGGTATTCACGGGCGGCTGCTCACGGCATGGGCCGCGGCCGGCGTGGCAGGTCCGGTGCTCGTCAACTACATTCGCGCCTACGAGGTCGCGCACGGCGTCGCCAAGGCAGACGCCTATACGATGACGGTGCATATCATGGCCGCGCTGCTGGTCGTCGGATTCGTATGCAACTTGCTCGTCAAGCGCGTCGACGCGAAGCATCACATGAGCGACGCGCAACTCGCGGCCGAACGATAAGGAGATCTCACATGGAACACGCCAAGCAAACGCCGCGGCAAACGAGCACCGGCAGCCTCGTCGTATTTTGGGCTTACGTGCTGATCCCGCTGACTTGGGGCGTCGTCAATACGCTCACTCAAGCGATGAAATTGTTCGGCTAACGCCGAGCGTTGCGCCGCATGCGCATCGAGCCGGGCCGGATCAAACGGCCCGGCTTTTTTGTTTCGCATGTCACGTCGTCCGAATACGCGGCCGTACGCGGCATGCGGCGCGCCCGGTGATAAACTCGCATCACTCCGTTCCGCGCGCTTCCTATGAAATTTTGCTCCGTCTGCGGTCAAGCAGTCTGCTTACGCATCCCGCCCGGCGACAACCGGGAGCGATTCGTCTGCGAAAGTTGCGGCACCGTCCATTATCAGAACCCGCGCAACGTCGTCGGCACCGTTCCGGTCTGGGAAGACAAGGTGCTGCTCTGCCGGCGCGCCATCGAGCCGCGCTACGGGTACTGGACGCTGCCGGCGGGCTTCATGGAAATGGGCGAGACGACGGCGGAAGCCGCCGCGCGCGAAACGCTCGAGGAAGCGGGCGCCCGCGTCGAAGTGCAGCATTTGTTCTCCCTTCTGAACGTGCCGCACGTGCATCAAGTGCATTTGTTCTACCTGGCGCGGCTGCTCGATATTGAAATCGCCGCCGGCGAAGAAAGCCTGGAGGTACGCCTGTTCGACGAACGCGACATTCCATGGGAGGACATCGCGTTCCCCACCGTCGGTCAAACGCTGCGCTTTTTCTTCGCCGATCGGTCGGCCGGCACCTACGGCCTGCATACGGGCGACATTTTCCGCTCGCTGCGCGAAGGCTGATCGGCCCGCCATGGTCCCCTGGCTCGGCCCGGACGATCCCTTTCCGCCTGTCGAACGCGCGCTCGGGCACGCGAGCGGCGCACCGGGGCTGCTCGCCGCGAGTTCCGATTTGCTGCCCTGGCGCGTCGTCGATGCCTACCGCCAAGGCATTTTCCCCTGGTATTCGGACGGTCAACCCGTTCTGTGGTGGAGCCCCGACCCTCGCATGGTGCTGCTGCCGCGCGAGTTCAAGGTTTCGCCCTCGTTTCGCAAGACCTTGAAGCGCGTCCTGCACGACCCGCGTTGGGAAGTTCGCGTCGACGCCGATTTTCCGGCCGTCATGCGCAGCTGCGCTCAGGCGCCGCGCCGCGGCCAGCGCGGCACTTGGATCACGGCGGAAATCGTCGACGCCTATGCGTCGCTGCATCGGGCAGGCGATGCGCACAGCGTCGAAACCTGGCTCGACGGCCAGCGCGTGGGCGGCCTTTACGGCGTCTCGCTCGGCCGCATGTTCTTCGGCGAATCGATGTTCGCGCACGTGAGCGATGCCTCGAAAATCGCCCTCGCCGCGCTCGTGGGACATCTACGCCGTCACGAAATAGAAATGATAGACTGCCAGCAAAACACGCCGCATCTGGCGTCCCTTGGCGGGCGCGAGATCGCGCGCAAGACGTTCGTCGCGCACGTGCGCACCGCTGTGGCCGCGGCTCCGATTCCGTGGCGTTTCGATAAGACGGCGTTGCTCGAAGTCCTGCCGCATGCGGTGTAAAGACGCGCTTGCGCCGCTCGTCGAGATCGAGCCGATGCAAGACCCACGGACGATGCATTGAGAGCCACCGATGACTCACCCCAATGAGCTGCCGCTTTCACCGCTTTCCGCACTGCAGTTTTACGCGACCGCGCCCTATCCCTGCAGCTATCTGGAAGGCCGCATCGCGCGCTCGCAGGTCGCGACGCCAAGTCATCTCATCAACTCGGACGTCTATACCGAGCTCGTCAAAGCCGGCTTCCGGCGCTCGGGCGTATTCACCTACCGGCCGTACTGCGAGGGCTGCCGCGCCTGCGTGCCCGTGCGCGTGCCCGTCGCCGCGTTCACGCCCAACCGCACGCAGCGGCGCGTCTGGAAGCGGCATGGGTCGCTGGTGGCGTCGGTTGCGCCGCTGCATTACGAAGAAGAGCACTACACGCTCTATATGCGCTATCAAGCCGCGCGCCATGCCGGCGGGGGGATGGACCGGGACAGCCGCGATCAGTACGAACAGTTCCTTCTGCATAGCCGGATCAACTCGCGCCTCGTCGAATTTCGCGAGCCGCCCGACGCCAAGCACGACGCCGGTACGCTGCGCATGGTCAGCATGATCGACATCCTCGGCGACGGCCTCTCGTCGGTCTACACCTTCTTCGAGCCCGATGCGCCGCACGCGAGCTACGGCACCTACAACATTCTTTGGCAAATCGAACAAGCCCGCAGCTTGGGACTGCCCTACGTCTATCTCGGCTACTGGATACGCGAAAGCGCGAAGATGGCCTACAAGGCCAACTTCCGCCCGCTCGAAGGGCTCGTGGACGGACGTTGGGCTGCGCTTCGCCTCTTAGCGGGCGCTCGTCCGGATGGCGTGCAAAGCTGACGAAAGCGCGGGCAAGCGAACCGAATGCGGCAAGGCGATAGGCCGCATCGGAACGACTCGGCCGGGCCGCCGCTGGGCGAGCCGGCCGAACCCGCTAAAATAGCCGGTTTTCATTTTTCGCCCACCGACCGCTCAAGTGCTCAGCTCCCTTTACCCGCTCGTCCGCGCCCGCCTCTTTCGCATGGATGCGGAAGACGCCCACCACCTCACGCTCAACATGCTCGGCGCCGCCGGCCGCACCGGGCTCGCTCGCCTGCTCGCTCCGCACGTGCCCGATTTGCCGCGCACCGTGATGGGCATCGCTTTCCGCAACCCGGTGGGCCTCGCGGCCGGGCTCGACAAGGAAGGCGCCTGCATCGACGGTCTGTCGGCGCTCGGCTTCGGTTTCATCGAAGTGGGCACGGTCACGCCGCGCGCGCAGCCGGGCAACCCGCGTCCGCGCATTTTCCGGCTGCCCGAAGCCGGGGCGCTCATCAATCGGATGGGCTTCAACAACGGCGGGGTCG
Source organism: Trinickia sp. (assembly GCF_051954495.1). Classification (GTDB taxonomy): domain Bacteria; phylum Pseudomonadota; class Gammaproteobacteria; order Burkholderiales; family Burkholderiaceae; genus Trinickia. Next base: position 19,800 of record NZ_JBQCHR010000120.1, on the reverse strand, counting down.
ATCAGTTCGTCAAGAACGTGCAAGCCGCGCGCTATCGCGGGCCGCTCGGCTTGAACATCGGCAAGAACGCCGATACGCCGATCGAGCGCGCGGCGGATGATTATCTGTACTGCCTCGAGCGCGTCTATCCGTTCGCCAGCTATGTGACGATCAACATCTCCTCGCCGAACACGAAGAATCTGCGGCAGCTGCAAGGGGCGAACGAGCTCGATTCGCTGATCGGCGCCTTGAAGGACAAGCAGCAGCGCCTGGCCGATCTTCACGGCAAGCTCGTGCCGCTCGCGCTTAAGATCGCACCCGATCTCGACGACGAGCAGATCAAGGCCATCGCCGACACCCTGCTTCGCCACGGCATCGAAGGCGTCATCGCGACGAATACGACGCTTTCGCGCGCGGCCGTCACGGGCATGGCGCATGCGCAGGAAACCGGCGGTTTGTCGGGCCGGCCCGTCTTCGACGCGTCCAACGCCGTGATCGCGAAGCTGCGCGCCGAAGTGGGCGACGCCGTCGCCATCATCGGTGTGGGCGGCATCTTCTCGGGCGAAGATGCGGTCGCGAAGCTTGCGGCCGGCGCCTCGCTCGTGCAGGTCTATACGGGGTTCATCTACCGCGGGCCGGCGCTCGTCGGCGAATGCGTCGAAGCAATCGCACGCACGGCCCGCATATAGACATAAACAAACGATATTTGTAGCTCGATTGCATTTTCGCTATCGTTGCCGCACGCATCGAGGCCCACGGGGGGCCTTGCATGAGACCGGATTCGATGCACATGACAGTGTACGAAGTGCGGGTTCCGGTCGATCAAGGAGATTCAAAACATGAAGTTCGCATCGCTGAAGAAAATTCTCACGGCTGGCCTGATCGGCTTCACCTGCTTGGCGGCGACGGCGCATGCCGACGATCTGCTCGATCAGGCGAAGGCCCGCGGCACGTTGCGCATCGGTCTCGAAGGCACATTCCCTCCGTTCAACTCCAAGTCCCCGTCGGGTGAGCTCGTCGGATTCGACGTGGACATCGCCAAGGCGGTAGCGGCCAAGCTCGGCCTGAAGCCCGAGTTCGTCACGACCGAGTGGAGCGGAATCATCGCCGGTTTGCAGGCGGGCAAGTTCGACGTCATCGTCAATCAAGTGGGCGTGACCGACGCGCGCAAGCAAGCGCTCGATTTCTCGCCCGCTTACACGTACTCGGGCGCCGAGCTGATTCAGCGCAAGGACGACGACCGCCCCTTCAAATCGCTCGAAGACTTGAAGGGACATAAGCTCGGCGTTGGCCTCGGCACGAACTACATGGATATGGCCAAATCGGTGCCGGGCATCGATGTGAAAACGTACCCGGGCGCGCCCGAGTACCTGCGCGACCTCGCGACGGGCCGGCTCGACGCGGCCTTGAACGATCGCCTGATGGTCGCTTACCTGTTGAAGCAATCGACGCTGCCGCTCAAGGCCGGCGCGATGGTGGGCACGGGCAACCCCTCGGCGATTCCCTTCAAGAAGGGCAACCCCAAGTTCGCGAAAGCGATCGACGACGCCATGGCGCAACTCGAAGCCGACGGCACGTTTGCGAAGATCTCGGATAAGTGGTTCGGCATCGACGTGACGAAGCCGGTCGCGAAGTAACGGGGGCGGCAGGGCCGACGAACGCGAGGGCGGCATCGACGAGATGCCGCCCTTTGTCTTTTGCGCCGTGCGCTGGCCGCCGCGCGCGTTCAGCGCGGGGTTTCCCGCTCGATTGTGTCTCTCCCTGACCACGAACTTCACGCGCGGTTTTCGTCGCGTATATCATGGGCGCTCCCGCACCTAGACCCCGCGGCAGACTCATTCGCGCGCCCGACTCACTACAACACGACATGTCCACCACCACCCTGCTCGTTCAATCGATGCCCGTGCTCGCGCAGGGCGCCGTCCTGACGGTCAAGTTCGCCGTCCTCTCGATGATCTTCGGGCTCATCGCCGCCGTCATGCTCGCGCTGATGGGCATCAGCCACAGCAAGCCGCTCAATTGGATCGCGCGCGCGTATGTGAGCTTGATGCGCGGCACGCCGCTGCTCGTGCAGATCTTCGTCATTTATTACGGACTGCCAAGCATCGGGATTTCGCTCGATCCTACGCCGGCCGGCGTGCTCGCGCTCTCAGCCAACGTGGCGGCCTATCTGTCCGAAAGCATGCGCGGCGCGATCAACGGCATTCATCGCGGCCAATGGCTCGCGGCTTACAGTCTGGGGCTGTCGCGCCGTCAAACGCTGCGTTACGTGATCGGGCCGCAAGCGCTGCGTATCGCCGTGCCCAGCTTGTCGAACAGCCTGATCAGTCTCATCAAGGATACGTCGCTCGTGTCGGTGATCACCGTGACCGAACTGCTGCGCAGCGCGCAGGAAATCATCGCCTCGACGTATCAGCCGTTGCCGCTTTATCTCGCGGCGGCGGCCGTGTATTGGGTGCTCTGCCAGGTGCTCGAATGGGCGCAGCACCGCTACGAGCGCCGCCTCGCGTTGCCCACGCGTCATTGAGCGGCACGCGCCCGCTTCCGGCGGTTGCCCGACGAAGCCGGACGATTCGAGCGCCCGGCTATTCTCGTCGCGCCTAGGCCTAGTTCGCCGCGAGCGGCTGATCCAGCGCGACGCCGAACCGGCTCAGGCGCGGCAAATAATAGCGGCCCGGGTTGAGCGAATAGGCTACATTGCGCGCACGCCCCATCACCTCCTTGCGCGGAACGAAGCCGATATAGCGGGAATCGGCGCTGTCGTCGCGGTTATCGCCGAGCATGAGGTACTCGCCCGCGGGCACCGTCACCGGGCCGAACGAGCTGACGGGGCTCGGCGCGGTTTCCGACAGGCGCACCACGTGCGATACGCCGTCGAATCGTTCGGTCAGGTACCGCGCGTCGCCCGGCACGGCATCGTGCATCGGCGGCGTCGCGAGCGGCTGATAGTCGGCACGCACGCCGTTCACGTAGAGGACGTTCTCGCGCAGCGCGACCTGATCGCCGGGGACGCCGATCACGCGCTTGACGAGCAGTTCATGCGCCGCGGCCGAATCGATCGTCACGATGTCGCCTCGTTGGGGATCGCCGAAATGAGCGATGGCGATATGGGTCAGCGGCACGCGCAGGTCGTAAGCCATCTTGTCGACGAAGATGCGATCGCCGATGCGGATGGTCGGCAGCATCGAACCGGACGGTACGACGTTCCAATCGGCAATGGCGCTGCGAAAGAGCACCATCAGGAACAGAAAGGCGACGAGATTCTTGTTCGAACGCCACAGATTGGCGAGATACTTGGACATACGAGCCGCTCCTCATTGGGCTAGCTTGAGCAAACCGAACGCAGTGAAAACGAAGCGAACATAGCCGTCGCACTCGGCGTCCGCCTTTAAGACGGCCTATACGGCGATCGCAACGCCGCATCGTAGCACTCTCGCCGCTATTCCCCCGGGAACCGCAAGCCGAGCGAAGCGCGCGCCGCATCGGTCATCGATATCATTTGCCGCGATTTCGCATGGGTCATGACGGGGCTCTCCAGGGCGCCCTCGCGAATCAATTCGCAGAAATGCTCCGTTTCATAGTTGAGCCCGCCGCCTTCGAACGGCTCGTGCAGTTCGACCAGGCGGCCGTCGACGTAGCTGATCGTCGCTCGCACCGGATTCCACCACTTTTCGTGGATCGCGACGTGACCAAGCGGCCCGGCCAGCAGCGCGTCGCCCTTTCCGTCCGTGTCGAGCCCGCAAAAAAGCTGCGCGTACCCGCCTTCGTGCCGGCTGTGCACGCTCGCGAACGTGTCGACGCCGGTCGGCCCGAGCCGCCCGAAGGTCTGGACGTCGAGCGGCGCGCCGAGCCAGTCGACCGCGAGAAACATTTCGTAGATGCCGATGTCGAGCAGCGCGCCGCCGCCTTCGGCCAACGAAAACGACGGATGATCGGCGGGCACGTTCGCAACCGAGCAGCCGGCGCGCACGAGCCCGACGGGCCCGATCGGCGCCGTGCGCAGATGCTCGCGCAGCTTGCGATAGAGCGGAAAGAACGGCGGCTTCATCGCTTCCATGAAAAGCCGCTGCGAGGCGCGCGCCGTGTCGAGCACCCCTTCGAGCTGACGCAGGTTCAGCGTCGCGGGTTTTTCGCAGAGCACATGCTTGCCGGCCGACAGCGCGGCGCACGCGTACTCGGCATGACTGTCGTTGAGCGTGGCGATATAGACGGCGTCGATATCGCTCGCGAGCACGTCGTCAAAACGCGCGCACGGTTGGCCGCCGAAGCGCGCAACGAAGCCGTCCACGCTTTGCGCGCGACGCGACCACACGCGCGCGATGCGCGCCTCGCGCACATGCGCAATGCCTTGGGCGAAGCGCTGGGCGATATGCCCCGCGCCCACGATGCCCCAGTTGATCGTTTTGACTTGATTCATCGCCGCATCCTTTTCTCATTGCATGGGAAGCCGCGCCGATGCGACCGGTGCATCGGCAGTGACTGGAACTCGCCATGATATGACGCGACGGGCGGCGATACGTTCTCCTTTCGCCGGATGAATGCAAAGCAAGACAAGTACGCCACAACGGTCATTCGATGAAATGATCGATACGCGGCGTCATAAAAAGAAAAGACCGGCGCGATGATGCCGCCGGTCTTGCATACTACGCACGATTCGTTTGCTATCTGCGATTGGGCATTTCCACCGAGAACTCGCGGCTGATCTCATCGGCGGCAAAGTCGATGACGGCGAGCGCCGCCGCTTCGGCCTCTTTCGGATCGCGACGCTCGATCGCTTCCACGAGCCGCTCGTGCGTGCGCACCGAGATTTCCCAGGCGCCGGGCTTTTGGCTCAGCATCGGATGCGTGGCGGAAAGCGCACCGCGAATGATGGCCGCCATCTGCTGAAAAAACTGATTGCCGCTCGCATGCACGATGCGCGTATGCAACAGTTCGTCTGCCGCCTGGTAGCCGGCATCGCCCGGCGCGAGCGTTTTAAACACTTCAAAAGCCTCGCGAATAGCCGCCACCTCGGACACGCTGGCGCGCGAGGCCGCCTGCGCCGCCGCGCGCGGCTCGATCAGCATGCGAAACTCGATGACGTCACGCATGAACAGAGGATCGGGCTTGGCGCGAAAACGCCAACTGACGACATCCTCATCGATCATGCGCCAATCGCGCATCGGGCGAATGCGCGTGCCCACCTTTGGCCGGACATCGAGCATATCGCGCGCGAGCAGCATCGACAGCGCCTCGCGCATGACCGTGCGGCTCACGTCGAACTCCTTGGACAGCACGTCCTGAGGCGGCAGAATGGCGCCGTATTTCTCTTCGACGATGCCGCTAACGAGCCCGTCCATGACCTTGCTCACCAGCGAACGGTCTTTGCCCTGCTCCATAACTCCCCCCGATGCGCCGTCCGACGCTTCTTTGCCTGTTTCATTGCGCACCTCCCGCCATACCGGGGCCGGTAAACGATACGGTGCTTCGTTACTCGCCGGCGCGCCATTGGGAAACGCCTGAACAGGGTTATCCCTCTGACGAAAACGGTGCATGCCGCACCGGCAGCCGCCGAGTCAACGCGCTCGATTTGTTTCGGACGCCTACATAATTCCGCGAGTGTTTCGTGCGCCGCTACGGCCCATCCACCTCTCGCGCCTCGTCCTTCCTGCCGTTCTGATTTCTCGTCCCACTTCGACCACGAGCGGATCGTTTCGTTGTCCGAAGCAACGTACGACGAATCGCTATGGATGCACGGTACGTCGTGCGCAACGGCACTACCGTTCGCCATCGCACTCAGATCGAGGAGTTCGTCCGCCATTGGGGTAATTACGCAGCGACAGCCCTCGCGCGAGCATGTCTCAACAATGAGTCATTTACGACACGCTCGCTTTTGCAAGGACGTGCACGCTCGCACAACGTCGTGTTCGCGCCGGCGGCGCGCGGCGCTTTGACTCGGCGCGGGTCGTTTCAAACGGGTCGGCGCCCGGCCCCTCGCCCATTAGGCGTGAGCCAGGTCCGACGAAAGAAGGCGTTGCAGCAACGCACGTGCGTCATGCAACACATCTGAATCAATTCGCGTTCGTGCGATGCGCGCACGAAGGACGACGCACTGCCTGCACTAGCGCGCGCCGCCGAGGGGCTCGCGCTGCCGAACATCAAGCCGATCAAGCACTTACCGAGGCGATCTGAAAGTACTTCGAAAGAAGTAGGAAGGCCCCGCCGATTGTGCAGATTTGAAACAAAAAGGCGGGGTCCCCCGTCTCGGACGCAATGCAGCATCCTCGGCTGCCCGTCAAGCGTCGATACAACAGGGCTTGGCATGATCCTCGCTGAATGGGGCCCGCAAACCGAGCGCTGCCGCACACAGGGCGCAACGGCCAGGGAGAAGGCCAAAACCACGCCGGAGCGCCCGCATCGAGCAGACGAAATATCGTCGCCCTCCGATGCAGGCGAATCGCCGGCCCACCAACGAGAAGCCGCAAAAGCACGTGCGCACGGCGCACGACGCGGCAAGCAAACGAGGACCGATCATGTTGACGCTACAATCCGACCTCCACGGCAATCACCTCCTCGGCGCATTGCCCTCGCACGAATGGCAGGCGCTGACGCCTCATCTTGAATTGGTCCACCTGCGCACGGAGCAGCTGCTCTGCGATTGCGGCCACAAGATTCATCATGTGTATTTTCCGACGACGGCCATCATCTCGATCCTTTCGATGATGGAAGACGGGGGCTCCGTCGAGCTTGCCGCCGTCGGCCGCGAAGGCATGACCGGCGTCCAGGTGCTCACGGGCGGCGAAACGATGCCGAGCCGCGTCCAAGTCCAATGCTCGGGTTTCGCCTACCGCATGAGCGCGCAACAGCTCAAGCAGGAAATCGCGCGCTCGGACTTACTGCGCCGGCTCATGCTGCTCTATATGCAAGCGCTGCTGACGCAAGTCGCGCAAACGGCCGCGTGCAATCGCCACCATTCGCTGAGCAAGCAGCTGTGCCGTTGGCTGCTGATCGAAATCGACCGCGCCGCGACCAACGAGTTGGCTGTCACGCAACAGCTGATTGCCGATATGCTCGGCGTGCGCCGCGAAGGGATTACGGAAGCCGCGGGCAAGCTGCACGATCAGGGCTTGATTCATCACAGCCGCGGCCATATCAAGGTGCTCGACCGCAAAGGCCTGGAAGCGCGCGCCTGCGAGTGCTATGGGCTCGTGAAGCGGGAATTCGACCGGCTGCTGCCGAGTCTGCATCAGACGAACTCGGTGAACTGAAGGGCTGATGGTTCCGGTGGAGCGCCGAGACGGTTTATCAGTTCGGACTCCTAATGAACGCTCAATGCGCGTCGGAGCCGTTCCGGATACGCGTCTGCACTTCGTATAGCGTGGCGAGCATGCCCAAATGGGCGCGCTCGTCTGCTGCCTCCTGCTCGCTCATTCCGCCGCACGCTTTACCGCCGACGACGATGCCCAACCCGAGCGCGTAGTTGCTCGCGAACGCGGTCGGTTCCGCTCGCTCGTCCGTCAGCCGCGAATAGGCGGTATCGAGGGCTTGCCGAAGTTCGCGTTGCATGATTGCTTCATTCCTCGAAACATGGGGCGCGCCCGCCGCCGCTTGAGTACGCCCTCATGCGCGCAGCGGTTGAACGCCGATCAAAGCCGATCCCGACCGAATTGTCGCCCCTTGGGGACCCTAAAACGCTGGCCGCGGGGCCGGAAGCCGAGTACGGGCAACACCCGTAATACGGCAAAAAACGGCCCCGACTTTAACGAACCGGCCGATATTCGATCGTTTCGACGCCCTTTTCCGTACCGAGCAAGCAAAAATCGGCGCCACGGCTCGCGAACAGACCGACCGTGACGATCCCGGGCCAAGCGTTGATCTCGGCTTCGAGGGCAAGCGGATCGTGGATTTGCAATTGTTTGACGTCGAGAATTTCGTTGCCGTTGTCGGTGACGTAAGGCGCGCCGTCTTGCGTGACGCGCAGTACCGGCACGCCGCCCAGCGCGGTCAGGCGACGCCCGATGGCCGTGCGGGCCATCGGCACGACTTCCACGGGCAACGGGAAAGCGCCCAGCACCGGCACACGCTTCGAGGCGTCAGCGATGCAAACGAACACTTCGGACACCGACGCGACGATCTTTTCGCGCGTGAGCGCGCCGCCGCCGCCCTTGATCATCGCGCCTTTGGGGTCGATTTCGTCGGCGCCGTCGACATACACGGGCAGCGACTCGATCTCGTTGAGGTCGAACACCTTGATCCCGTGCTGTTTCAGGCGCGCCGTCGTGGCGACGGAACTCGAGACGGCGCCGCGATAGCGGTGCTTGTCGGCGGCGATCGCATCGATGAAGCAATTCGCCGTCGATCCGGTGCCGACGCCGATGACGGCGCCTTCGGCAACGCGGGAGTTCACATAGTCGGCGGCGGCTTGGCCGACCAATCGTTTCAGTTCGTCTTGGGTCATGAGGCGCGTGGCAAAGGGAAAATACGGCGAAAGGCGTAAGTTTACCGGAGTTGTCGCGCGCGGGGACGGCGCTCACGCGCCGGGGGGCGACGCCAATCCTTGTGCCGGACGGCGCTTGAGCGCGACGTCGAATGAATTCGTGACGGGGCCGATGTGGTCCGCCTGACGCTTGAGCAGTTCGACCACCATCGGCAGCCGATCGTCGCCGAGCCTCGACGCAAGCGTCCCCACGCTCAGCGCCGCGACGGCGTATCCGGTTCGATCGAGAATGGGCACCGCCACACCCGCCATGCCCTCGAGCACGCCGCTGTTGCGCGCCGCGTAGCCCACCTGGCGCACGCGCTCGATTTCCGTGCGCAAGTAGACCTCATCGAGCACGCCGTAGCCGCGGATACGCGGCACGTTGAAGCGGATCACTTCCTCGCGCTCGGCCTCCGGCAAAAAGGCGAGAATCGCGAGACTGCCCTGTCCCACGCCGAGCGCGATGCGGCCGCCCACATCGTTCGTGAAAGAACGGATCGGAAACGGGCCTTCGCATAGATCGAGACACACCGCATCGAATCCGCTCTTGGCGAGCAGGAAGATGGTTTCGCCCAGGCTCGCGCAAAGCCGAAGCAAGGCCGGGCGACACAGCGAGCGCATGCCGCCCGGATTACCGGCTTGTGCGGCCAGCGCAAAGAAGTCGACGCCGAGCCGATACAGCTTCGAGCGCTCGTCTTGCTCGACGATCCCTTCCGCGATCAACGAGCGCAAAATGCGATGCGCCGTGCCTTGCGTGAGCCCCACGGCCTTCGCGAGCTGCGTCACGCGCGCGCCGCTCCCTTGCAGCGTCGCCAACGCGCGAATCAGCGCGAACGCCCGCGGCAGCATGCCCGCGCCGGGCGTATCCGCGTTATCGTCGGCAGACTTCGATTCCTGCTCTCGCAGCGCCTTGCCGGTCATTGCATGGTCTCCGTTTCGATAAATGGAATGCTTTACGGCTTCGTTTCGATCCATACGGCCGCCTCCGTAGGCAACGCATCGGCCCTTTCTGCACGGTCCGAGCATACACCACGGGGAAACCCTCAATGCACGGCGTGAAACGCATTTCCCTCGAAACGTCATCGAAATTCCGATCAACGGAATATTTTCGATATTCCTATCGATGAGCGGAATTCTAAATTGACGCATCGGATATGGCTGGACAGAATCGGCTCTGCCTAGACGCCCCATGCCCATCGCATCGCCAGGGCGCCGCTTATTGGAGCCGGACCATGTCGTTCCTCACGCTCGCCGACGTTTCGAAGTCGTTCGGCAACCTGCACGCCGTCGCCGACGTCAATTTGTCGGTCGAAAAAGGCGAATTCGTGTCGCTGCTCGGCCCGTCCGGCTGCGGCAAGACCACGACGCTGCAGATGATCGCCGGCTTCGTCCAAGCCACGAGCGGCCGCATCGTGCTCGACGGCCGCGACATCACGGTAATGAAGCCGAATCAGCGCGGCCTAGGCATCGTCTTCCAAAGCTACGCGCTGTTTCCTCACATGACCGTCGCGCAGAACGTGAGGTTCGGTCTCGAGATGCGTCGCGTGAGCAAACCCGAAAGCGACGCGCGTGTACGCGAAGCGCTGGCGCTGGTACGACTGGACGCGTTCGCCGAGCGTTATCCGCGCGAGCTTTCCGGCGGGCAAAGGCAACGGGTCGCCCTCGCTCGCGCGATCGTGATCGCGCCTCCGGTACTGCTGCTCGACGAACCGATGTCCAATCTCGACGCCAAGCTGCGCGAGGAAATGCAGTTCGAGCTGCGGGCCATTCAACGGCGTATCGGCACGACGACCATCATGGTGACGCACGATCAATCCGAAGCGCTCTCGATCAGCGACCGTGTCGTCGTCATGGAAGCGGGCCGCGTCACGCAAGTGGACACGCCCTACCGCGCTTATGAGCGGCCGGAGAATCGGTTCGTTTCGCAGTTCATCGGCAAAGCGAATCTGTTTTCGGGCACCGTGGCCGCCACCGACAGCGAACGCATGCACGTCGACGTGGGCGCCGATCGCATCGAAGTCGGGCACGGCGCGCACCTGCCGGGAAGCGCCGCGCCGCGCGTCGGCGATGCCGTCACGGTCTGCATTCGGCCGGAAAAAGTACGCCTCGACGCCCTGGGCGCCGGCCGCCTTCCGGCCACGGTAACGAGCCGCTTCTTCCTCGGCAGCCAGTGGCTCTACCGCGTCGATTGCCGCCTGGGCGAGATCCTCGTCTGCTGTCAAAACGAGGGCGACGAGCCGCTGTCCGAAGGTGAGACGGTAGGCATCGATTGGAAGAGCGAAGCCGTGCGCTTCGTCGCTAGGGATGCGCGCCATGTCTAACGCTACGCTCGAAGCGCGCGCCGCCCGCACGCCGGATTCCGCTCCCCCGCAGGCGGCTCCTCAATCCTCGTGGCGGGCTTACGCGCCCATGTGGCTGCTTTGCGCGCCTTCGTTGATCTTGTTCGCGACGCTCGTGCTGGCGCCGCTCGCCATGACGCTCGTCCTGACGTTCTATCGGTTCGATCCGTCGAGCGGGCCGATCGCGGCGTTCCAGTTCGGCAACTACGTCAACGTCATCGGCTCGCCCTACTATCAAACGATCTTCTTGCGCACGTTCGGCATTGCGGCCATCACCACGGCGTTTTGCGTCGTCATCGGCGCGCCGGAGGCTTACGTCCTTTCGAAAATGCGCGATCCATGGCGCTCGGCCTTCTTGCTCATCATCCTCGCACCGCTGCTCGTCTCGGTCGTGGTGCGCGCGTTCGGCTGGAGCATGCTGCTGGGCACGGCGGGCATCGTCAACCAAGCCCTCGGCCTAGTCGGCCTCGGCCCTTACAAGCTCGAGTACACGACGTTCGCGATCGTGATCGCGCTCGTGCACGTCATGCTGCCGTTCATGGTCATCCCCGTCTGGACCGCCCTGCAAAAGCTCGATCCGCAAACCGAGCAAGCCGCCCTGTCGCTGATGGCCTCTCCGGCCACGACGCTGCGCCGGATCGTGCTGCCGCAAATCATGCCGGGCGTGCTCTCGGGCAGCCTCATGGTGTTCGGGCTGTCGGCGAGCGCGTTCGCGATCCCGGGCCTGCTCGGCGGGCGGCGCTTGAAAGTGGCCGCCACGGCCGTGTACGACGAGTTTCTCGGCTCGCTGAACTGGCCGCTCGGTGCGACGATTGCGCTCCTGCTGCTCGCGGCCAATCTCGTCATCATGCTCACGTATTACCGCGTGCTGGAGCGGCGCTACGGCCGCGGCATGGGTTGAATCAGGAGACACGCCATGCGCCGCAACAGCCCGCTCGCCCTCGCTTTCCACGCACTCGTCATCGCCTTCGTGCTGGCGCCGCTCGTCATCGTCGTGCTCGTCGCGTTCACGCCCGATGAAACGCTGACGCTACCGACGCACGGGTTATCGCTGCGGTGGTTTCGGGCGATTCTGAACTACCCCGATTTCATCACGGCGTTTTTCACGAGCATCAAGCTCGCGTTCATGTCGGCCACGCTTTCGCTCGCCTTTGCGCTGCCTGCCGGCCTGGCGATCGCGCGCGCCCGCTTTCCGGGCCGCGATTTTCTAAATGCGCTGCTGCTTTCTCCGCTCGTCATCCCGGGGCTCGTGCTCGGCATCGCGCTGCTGCGCTTCTTCGCGCTGATCGGCGCGACCGGCTCCTTCGTTTGGCTCGTCTTGGCGCACACCGTCATCGTGACGCCTTTCGTGCTGCGGCTCGTGCTGGCGGCCGCGACCGGGCTCGACCGCAGCGTCGAGCACGCCGCGCAATCGCTCGGCGCGAGCGCTTGGACGACCTTCCGGCGCGTGACCCTGCCGATGATCGTGCCCGGCATCACGGGCGGCTGGCTGCTCGCGTTCATCAATAGCTTCGACGAACTGACGATGTCGATCTTCGTCACGTCGCCGCAAACGGTCACGCTGCCCGTGCGCATGTACATGTACGCGACGGAATCGATCGATCCGATGATGGCCTCCGTTTCGACGCTCGTCATCTTCGTCACGGCCGCCGCCATGCTGCTGCTCGATCGGGCCTACGGCTTGAATCGCATTCTCATCGGCCAGCATTGACCTCAATGCAAATTTCAATCGGCAATTCGATCATCGATTCTTATTTAGGACAACTAAACATGGCGCATCGCGAAGGGCAACTCGTTCGCCTGGCCGAATCCGATCGCGCGGCGGTGTCGTTCACGCTGGACGGCGTCCCCGCGCTCGCGCTGGAAGGTGATACCGTGTTGACCGCCATCTTGACGCAGCGGCACGCGTTGCGCGTTTCCGAGTTCAACGGCGAACCGCGCGCGGGCTTTTGCTTGATCGGCGCCTGCCAGGATTGCTGGGTTCGTACCGAGGAAGGGCAGCGCCTGCGCGCGTGCTCGACGTTGATCGAAGCCGGAATGCGGCTCGTCACCGGAACCTCCGACGACGGACGCCAGCCATGACGAGATCAGCCAACGTGGTCATCGTCGGCGCTGGCCCTGCAGGCGTGCGCGCGGCCGAAACGCTCGTCGAAGCGGGCGTGCGCCCGATCGTGCTCGACGAAAACGCGCGCTGGGGCGGGCAGATCTATCGCCAGCCGCCGCCGGCGGCCGGGTTTCGGCGTGGTCCTCGCGCCCTATACGGTTTCGAAGCACGCAAAGCCACGGCCGTCCATGCGGCCATGGCGCGATTGCTGCCGCACCTGGAGTATCGGCCCAATACGCTCGTCTGGGCCTGCGACACGCATGAAGGCCGCACGGACGCAACGAACCGAGCGAACCCAGCGCAGTGTGCGAGCGATGACCGCCGTTCAGGCGTTGTCGGCCGCCTCGCCACGTTGTCGGGCACGCAGGAACGAGACGTGCCGTTCTCGCACCTGATCATCGCCAGCGGCGCGACCGATCGCGTCTTGCCGATGCCGGGCTGGACGCTGCCGGGCGTCTATACGCTGGGCGCAGCCCAAACGGCGCTGAAATCGCAGGGCTGTGCGATCGGGCGGCGCGTCGTATTCGCCGGCACGGGCCCCCTGCTCTATCTCGTGGCCTACCAATATGCGAAAGCCGGTGCAAAGGTGCTGGCCGTGCTCGATACGAGCGCAGCCGCGAAACAGGCGGCGGCGTTAGGCGCGCTCGCGGCGCAGCCGTCCGTCCTAGCGAAGGGCCTCTACTACGTGGCCTGGCTTCACGCGCATGGCATTCGCATCGAACGTGGCGTAGCGCTCGAAGGCGTGCTTGGCGAAGGCCATGTTCAAGGCATCGCTTGGCGTTCGAGCGGCGCACCGGCGAACGCGGGCGCCCCACCCCACACGCTCGAATGCGACGCGATCGGTTACGGCTTCGGCCTGCGCCCCGAAACCCAGCTTGCCGATGTCGCGGGCTGCAGCTTCGGCTACGACACACTCAATCGGTGCTGGCTGCCTGAGCGCGATGAAGCGGGACGCACGTCGATCCGCGGCATCTACATCGCGGGCGACGGCGCGGGCATCGCGGGCGCCGACGCCGCGGAACAATCGGGACGCTTGGCCGCGCTCGCCGTACTTGACGATATGAGCGATCCAGATTCCGCGCCGTCGGCAGAACGGGCTGCGACGCGCGTCGAAACGGCCGCATCGACACGGCGAGCCTTGCAGCGTATCGCGACGTTCCGTAGCGGGCTCGACGCCGCATTTCCCGCGCCGTTCGAGCGGGCCGCCGCCTGGCCCGACGCCATGACCGTGTGCCGTTGCGAGGAAGTCGACACGGGTACGTTGCGCCAGTGCATCCGATCGGGTGCGGCCACGGAGATCAATCGACTGAAGGCCTTGACCCGGGTCGGGATGGGCCGCTGCCAGGGGCGCATGTGCGGCGAAGCCGCACTGGCCCTCTTGGCCGATGAGACGAACCTCGCGCCACCCCTGCTCGGTCGCTTGCGCGCGCAGGCGCCGATCAAACCGATCCCCCTGGCCGCGGCGCTCTGCGACGAAGCTGTCGCCGAGGTACCGGAGGACGCGCGAGATGAATAAGTCGAACGGACACTTCGACGTCGCCATCGCGGGCGGGGGCCTCGTCGGCGCTTCGGCCGCCCTTGCGCTCGCGCGGCGCGGCATGCGGGTCGTGCTGATCGAGCGCCGGTACTGCGGCGCGCAAGCGAGCGGGGTCAACTACGGCGGCGTACGCTGTCAAGGCCGCCCAGCCGAGCAATTGCCGCTCGCCATGCGCGCGCGGCGCATCTGGGACAGCCTCTACGATCGCATCGGCATCGACGGCGAATTCGTCGTCTCGGGCCACCTGCGCCTCGCGCGCAGCGATGCCGATCTGGCCGGGTTGGAAGCTTATGCCCGAATGGCCGCCGAGCATGGGCTTGCGTTGGAGCTGATGTCGGGACCGGCCTTTAGACGCCGCTATCCTTGGCTCGGCGCCGCGGCCGTCGGCGGCTCGCTCTGCCCGAGCGACGGGCATGCCAATCCTCGCCTCGTCTCGCCCGCCTTCGCACGGGCGGCGCGCCAAGCCGGCGTGCTCGTGCTGGAACAAACGGCGCTTGAACAAGCCGAATACGACGGCCAGCGCTTTACGCTGCGCGCCGGCGATCATGCGTTCGAGGCCGATTGGCTCATCAACGCGTCGGGCGCGTGGGCGGGAACGCTCGCGGCGCGCTTCGGCGACGCCGTCCCGATGACCCCGATTTATCCGAACATGTGGGTGACGGAGCCGCTGCCGCGGTTTCTGGAACACAATCTCGGCGTCTTCGGCGGCGGCATCTACGCGCGGCAAGTGGAGCGCGGCAACTGCGTGATAGGCGGCGGGCGCGGCCATGGCGACGGCGAACTCGCGCAGCCGTCGTCCGACACCACGCGGGCCGTCATGCGCGATGCTTGCGCGCTGCTGCCCGCCCTGCGCGACGCATTGCTGATCCGAACCTGGAGCGGGGTGGAAGGCTGCACGCCCGACCATAACCCGATCATCGGCCCAAGCCGCACCGTGCCGCGCTTACTGCATGCATTCGGTTTTTCCGGCGGCGGGTTCCTGCTCGCGCCGGGCGTCGGCGAAGTGCTAGCCGATCTCGTCGTCGACGGCGCCACCGAGACGCCGCTCGACGCATTCGATGTCAACCGTTTCTCGGCTGTGCCTGCATAACGTACCGCTTGTTGCTCTCGTGCTTTCCCTCATTAGGAGACCTAAATGAATGCTCTACGTACCCTCTCGGTCGCCGCGGTGTTAGCCGGCGCGTTCAGCGCCGCGACGCCTGCTTGGTCGCAGTCGAAAACGATCTACATCGGCATGAACGGCGGGCCGATGGAGAAAGCGTATACGTCGCAAGTGCTGCCCATGTTCGAGAAGGCCAACGATACGAAGGTCGTGGTCGTGCCGGGCACGTCGTCGGATATCCTCGCCAAGCTGCTCGCCAATCGCGATCATCCGCAGATCCATGTCGCGTTTCTCGACGACGGCGTGATGGCGCGCGCGGTGAGCCTTGGCGTTTGCGAAAAACTCGACGATTCGGCCGAACTCAAGCAGCTTTATCCGTTCGCGCGCATGAAGGACGACGTGGGTGCGGGCGTGCAACTCGGCATGACGGGCATCGCCTACAACAAGAAGCTGTTCGCCGAGAAAGGCTGGGCGCCGCCCACCTCCTGGCTCGACTTCGCCAATCCGAAGTACAAGGGCAAGGTCGTCTTCCAATCGGCATCGAGCAGCACGTTCGGCTTGCACGGCTTCTTGGCGATGAACCGGCTGTGGGGCGGCAGCGAACAGAACGTCGAACCCGCCTTCACCAAGTGGGCGAGCACGGTAGGCCCGAACGTCGTCGAGTACATTCCCAATTCGGCGAAGATTTCGGAGATGGTGCAAACGGGTGAAGCGGGGATTTTCCCGCTCACGCCGACAGGGGTCGCCGACCTGCAGGACAAGGGCTTGCCGGTTGCCTACGTGAGCCCGAAAGAAGGCCCCGTATTGCTGCTCGTGGACGTGTGCGTCGTGAAGAACAACCCCGACGAGCAGCTCGCGCAGAAGCTCGCGCAGTTCCTGCTGTCCGCGCCGGCCCAAGAAAAAGCCGCCGAAGCGGGCAAGCAGATCCCGACGAATCGCCAAGCGAAAATGCCGGCATCGATGCAGCAGAGCCTCGGCAACGTCGACGACCTCGTCCACAAGGTGACCGTCGTCGACTGGAATGCGATCAACGCGCACCGCGCGCAATGGGATACGCGTTGGAATCAGCAGATCGAACGTTGAACCTTTGAAGCAACCGACGCGCGCGACGCCGATGCTCGGCGTCAGCGCGCGCTGGTACGCTGCCTCACGGCCTCGAATAGACACACGCCGCTCGCTACCGACACGTTCAGGCTTTCCACCGTGCCGGCCATCGGAATGCGCATGACTTCGTCGCAGGTATCGCGCGTGAGCCGGCGCATGCCCTCGCCTTCCGCGCCCATCACGATCGCAACGGGACCGTCGAGCTTGCTTTCGTAGAGCGTGGCTTGCGCGTCGCCGGCGGTGCCGACGATCCAAACACCCGCATCCTTCAGTTCGCGCAGCGCGCGGGCGAGATTGGTCACGGTGATGTAGGGCACCGTATCGGCCGCCCCGCTCGCGACCTTCGCCGCGGTCGCATTGAGGCCGACCGCCCGGTCGCGCGGCGCGATGACCGCATGCGCACCCGCCCCGTCCGCCACGCGCAAGCAGGCGCCGAGATTGTGGGGGTCGGTGACGCCGTCAAGAACGAGCAACAACGCCGGGCCGTCGATCCCATCGAGCAATTCGGCCAGATTTTGGGCAAGCGGCAAATCGGTTGCGCGCGCAACGACCCCTTGGTGACGCTCGGTATGCGCGAGCCCCCACAAACGCGTCTCGTCCGCGGCGATCAAGCGCACGCCCGCTTCCTTGGCCGTGTGCAGAAAATCCTGCATGCGACGGTCGCGCCGCGTCGCATCGTAGAAGACTTCCTCGACAGTCGACGCATCGTGCCGCAGCCGAGCCGTCACCGCGTGAAAACCGTATAGAACCTTGAGACGTGCCATAGCTGAATCGATTGAAATCGTGTTGCGTCACGGCTAAGGGTCATGCCTTCGCCGTGACGGAGAGAATCGGAAGTTGATGGCGGCGCGCACGCCGCCAAGCGCTCATCAGCCCTTCTTACGCGCCCGCGCTTTCTTGAGCGGTGCGCCCTTCTGCGCCCCGCTGCGTTTCTTCGCCGCTTGCACGCGCGCAAGACGCGAGGCGCGCGCCTCGGCGACCGCCTCGGTCTTCGCCGGCGCAGCCTTCCTGCGCGGCGCGCCGTCGACGCTCGTCAATGCCCGCACGCGCGGCCCGCGCCCGGGCGCTTCCGGCTCGCCCACCGGCCGAACCGGGGCGCTCGAACGCGCCGCGGACGTCGGCTTGACGGCCGCTTCCCGCACCAGCCGGAAATCGATCTTGCGCGCATCCAGATCGACGCGGCTGACTTGCACGCGCACGCGATCCGAGAGGCGATAGCGAATGCCTGTGCGCTCGCCACGCAGTTCGTTCTTGATCTCGTCGTATTGGAAGTAATCGGAGCCGAGCTCGGTCACATGCACGAGCCCTTCGATGAACAGCGCATCGAGCTGCACGAAGATGCCGAACGAGGTCACCCCGCTCACCATCCCGCCGTACTCCTCGCCCAGCTTATCGCGCATGAAGTAGCACTTGAGCCAGGTTTCGACGTCGCGCGAAGCTTCGTCGGCGCGCCGCTCGTTCGCCGAGCAATGCAAGCCGAGCTCTTCCCAAATGGCGGTGTTCTCGCGCCCGCGCGGCCGCGTTTCTTCATCGGCCTGCTGCAGCGCGCGAGCGCGCGGCGACAACGCCGTGTTCAGCACGACGCCGTTGGGCGATTCCGGACGGTACTTCTTGCCCGAGAGAATCGCATAGATGGCGCGGTGCGTGAGCAGATCGGGGTAGCGCCGGATCGGGCTCGTGAAATGCGCGTACGCATCGTAGGCGAGCCCGAAGTGGCCGATGTTGTCGGGACTGTAGACGGCTTGCTGCATGGAGCGCAGCAGCATGGTCTGCAGCATCTGCGCATCGGGCCGATCGCGGATTTGCGCCATCAATGCGGCGTAGTCGCTCGCATGAGGCGTCTCGCCGCCGCCGAGCGACAGGCCCATGCCGCGCAGGAACGTGCGCAGGTTCTCGAGCTTCTCTGCGGTCGGGCCCGCGTGAATGCGGTACAGGCCCGGGTGCTTGTTGCGCTTCATGAAGTCCGCGGCGCAGACGTTCGCCGCCAGCATGCATTCCTCGATGAGCTTGTGCGCATCGTTGCGCTGACGCGGCAGGATCTGCTCGATCTTGCCCTGGGCGTTGCAGACGATATAGGTTTCGGTCGTATCGAAGTCGATCGCACCGCGCTTTTGACGGGCGGCGAAAAGCGACTTGTAGACGCCGTAGAGGTTCTGCAACTGCGGCACCACCGCCGCGCGGCGCGCTGCCTCGGGCCCCTTCGTGTTCGTCAGGACGGCGGCGACTTCCGTGTAGGTGAGCCGCGCCGCCGAATGCATGACGCCGGGGTAGAACTGATACGCCTTGATCTCGCCGCGCGTGGTGATCAGCATGTCGCAGACGAGCACGCAGCGGTCGACTTCCGGGTTGAGCGAGCACAAGCCGTTCGACAGTTTTTCCGGCAGCATCGGGATGACGCGGCGGGGGAAATAGACGGAGGTGCTGCGCTCGATCGCATCAGTGTCCAGCGACGTATCTGGCCGCACATAGTGCGACACGTCGGCGATCGCGACGATGAGACGAAAGCCATCGCCTCGGCCGACTTTCGTGGGTTCGCAATAGACGGCGTCGTCGAAGTCGCGGGCATCCTCGCCGTCGATCGTGACGAGCGGCACATCGCGCAAGTCGACGCGGTGGCGCACGTCGATGGGGCGCACTTCGTCGGGCAAGGCCGCTGCTTCGGCGAGCGTTGCATCGCTGAACTCGTGGGGCACGCCGTACTTGCGCACGGCGATTTCGATTTCCATGCCCGGATCGTCGATATCGCCGAGCACTTCGACCACGCGGCCGAGCGGTTGCGAGTGGCGGCTCGGGAAATCGGTGAGTTCGACGACGACGATCTGCCCGACCTTGGCCTTCTTCGTGTTCTGCGTGATGAGGATGTCGTGGCCGATGCGCTTGTCTTCGGGCGCGACGATCAGCGCGCCGTTTTCGTTGAGCAGGCGGCCGATCACGCGCTTGTTGGCGCGCTCGGTCACTTCCACGACATGGCCTTCGGGGCGGCCGCGGCGGTCATAGCCGACGGTGCGCGCCAGCACGCGGTCGCCGTGCATGACTTTTTGCATTTCCGCGTTCGGCAGGAACAGGTCGTCTTGCCCGTCGTCGCGGATGATGAAGCCGTAGCCGTCGCGGTGGCCCTGCACGCGGCCGGCGACGAAATTCGATGGGTGCGTGAGCTGATAGTAGCCGCGCTTGTCG
>NZ_JBQCHR010000119.1:0-10514 GCF_051954495.1 Trinickia sp. | reverse complement strand
CGGATCGGCAGGGATCGCCAGCCATCGGGCTTCGAACTGTTCGGCGTGGCCGAGGGCATGCATCGCAACTATCTGCAGCGCTATTGCCGGCTCGACCCGCTCCATCCGTCGCGTTGCATCCAACAGCCAGGCAGCGTGCTGACGCTCGCCGGTGAACTGCCCGAGACGCTGCGCCTCAACTCTGTCTACTGGCAGCGCTTCTTGCGGCCTCATCGGGTGGTCGACGTAATGGAAGTACTCTTGCGAGCAGATGGCGACGTCGCCGGCGCATTCTCGCTGTTGCGCTTCGAGCCGGAGTCGCCCTTTTCCCGAGCCGAGGTCGAAAGTGCGAATGCGCTTGCGCCGTTGCTCGAAGTCGCTCTGGCGTCCAGGCTGAGCCGCGAGTCCGCGTTGTCTATGCCCCAGGCCGGGCTCGAGGCGGCTGACCGTGCGGCGCGTCTTACGCACCGCGAGCAACAGGTCGCGCGCCTAGTTCGCAACGGGCTTTCGAACAAGCAGATCGCCCGCGATCTGGCGCTCGCCCAGCCCACGGTCAAGACGCACCTGCTGCGCATGTTCCGCAAACTCGGCGTATCGAGTCGCACCGAACTGGTCGGCGTGCTGTTCCACTGAGGAAGCCTACTGTCCGCGCAGACGTTCGCTCTGCCCGCGTCGGTGCTCGGCGCCCGGTGGTTTACCCGCAATTCGCGCGCGTCTGCCGATTTGCGCTAACGCGCGCGGCGCCGCGTCTTTAGAGTCGGGCGCAGCAATCGGTGTCCAGCCGCTAACGCTGCGGATCCAACGTACACCGGATGGGCCTTTTCACCCCAGAGTCGAGAGATCAACGATATGAGCACCCATGCGGAAGTCGCACTATGCGACGCCGTCCGCGCATTCGTCGGACGGGAACACGGCTTTTTCATCGACGGCGCGATTTGCCCCGCCCATTCGCCGCGCCGGTCGAACGTATTCGATCCCGCGACGGGCAATGTGCTGACCTCGGTGCCGGATGCCGATCCGATCGACGTGGACCGTGCCGTGGCTAGCGCTCGCGCCGCGTTCGAGGCGCGGGTGTGGCGGGGGTTGCGGCCGGCCGATCGTGAGCGCGTTCTGTTGCGTTTCGCGGATGTGCTGGAGGCGCATGCCGAGGAGCTCGCGCAGCTGGAGACGCTCAATCAGGGCAAGTCGATCAATATTGCCCGTGCGATCGACGTAGCGGCGACGCTCGAGTACGTCCGCTATATGGCAGGATGGGCGACGAAGATCGTGGGCGAGACGCTGGACGTGTCGATCCCGTTCCCGCCGGGCGCCCGCTATACCGCGTTCACGCGGCACGAGCCTGTGGGCGTGGTGGCCGGTATCGTGCCGTGGAATTTTCCGATGATGATCGCAGTCTGGAAGCTGGTTCCCGCGCTCGCGGCCGGGTGCTCAGTCGTCATCAAGCCGTCGCCCGAGACGCCGCTCACGGCGTTGCGGCTGGCCGAACTGGCCATCGAGGCAGGCATTGCGCCGGGCGCGTTCAACGTGGTGACCGGCGGCGCCGAATGCGGCGCCGCGCTCGCCGCGCATCCGGGCGTCAACAAGATTTCGTTTACCGGTTCGACGCCCACCGGCAAACGGGTCGGCACTGCGGCCGTGCAAAACATGACGCGCTTTTCGCTCGAACTCGGCGGCAAGAATCCGGCTGTGATGCTCGCGGACGTCAACGTCGACCAGGCGGTGCAGGGTGTGCTCGCGGGCGGGCTTCTGAACCAAGGGCAGGTGTGCGCGGCGGTGTCGCGCATCTATGTGCATCGCAGCAAGTACCGGAAGGTAGTCGAGGGGTTGGCCGACAGCGCCAACGCGATGAGGATGGGTCCCGGCCTCGATCCATCCGCGCAGATCAATCCGCTGGTTTCCGGCCACCACCGCGCACGTGTGGAAGATCACCTTGCGCGCGCCCGCGCAGAAGGGCTACAGTTCTTGGCAGGCGGCACGCCCGTCGACGCGCCCGGCTACTACGTGCGGCCCGCCGTGATCGCCGATGTGCCGCCCGATGCCTCCATCATGCGCGACGAAGTGTTCGGGCCCGTACTGGCGCTCGCGCCGTTCGACGACCCGGCCGAAGCCTTGCGTCTTGCGAACGACAGCCCATACGGTCTTGCCGCGAGCCTATGGACCAACGACCTGCGCGCGGCGCTGAACCTCGTGCCACAGATCGAGGCCGGTACGGTGTGGGTGAATTGCCATGTGCCGCTCGATCCCGGCATGCCGTTCGGCGGTTACAAGCAGTCGGGCATCGGGCGTGAGTTCGGTCGACATGCGATCGAGGGTTTCACCGAAACGAAATCGGTTTGCATTGCGCACTGACGCGCAGTCGGCATTGGCGGTACGAAAGCTCCGGAGACGTTCTAGCAACCTCGCACCCTCGCAATCGGTATTTTGGTCGGGCACGATGTTTTGTGTTTCGTAGGAGAGGATCATGGAATTCCGGACTGCCGCCCTCGCCGACGCCCACGATTTGTCGTATGCCGTCAACGGCTGGGAGCAGATCTACCGCCAGATCACGCCCGGCCGCTTCGAAGGCACGCTGTTCCAGGTGAACAGTCCCGGCTTCCAGTTCTTCCAGGAAGCGACGAATCGACGAGTCGTGCAGTCGGGCGTCTCGCCGAACGGCCTTTCGTCTATCGCCGTGCCGCTGACCGCGCCCATGCAGGGCACGTTCCAGGGGCAGCGCGTCGATGGCTACGCCATCATGGCGCTCGGCACGCACGAGGAATTTCGCCTCTACACCCCCGAGTCGATGCACTACGCCGTCGTCAGCCTCGCGGCCGGAACGATGGAGGAACTCGTCGGAATAACGGTCGGCGGCGCTGCCGTGCGTCAGTTGAGAAGGCACGTGCTACCCGTGCCCGGCGAACGCGTTGCGGTTCTGCGCGAAGGCCTGACGCGCTATTTGGACGTTGCGGCACGCAATCCGGCTGGCTTCGTCAATCCGTCGGCTACACGACTGTTTCAAGACGAGGTGGTGAGCCTCATGCTCGGTCTTCTCGAGGCCGCCACCGACGAGCCGCGCGACCTGACGCACAGCACCTACAGTGAAATCGTGCGGCGTTGCGAACGCCTGATCCAGGATCAGGCCGACGAGCCGCTCACGGTGCTGGATTTGTGCCGGCATCTGCGCTGTAGCCGGCGCACGCTTCAGACGAGCTTTCAGCGCGTCGCGAACGTCACACCGGTCGAATACCTGCGCTCCATCCGCCTCAACGCCGTTCGCCAGCTGTTGCGCTCGACTGCGGCCGGCGAATTGCTGATCGGCGATGCCGCCGCTCGATGGGGCTTCACGCATCTTAGCTACTTCGCGCGTGAATACCGCGACCTCTTCGGCGAATTGCCCTCGCAGACACCTAGAAAGAATTGACGCGCGACGCTGCGCGCGCGTCGAAGCGCTCCCGCGAGAACGCGTAAACCCGAGGCATGCCACGTCTTGCCAATCTGTGCTGCCGGACTCGACTTTTGGCTTCTTACATTGGCTCCATGCGGCGGGCTACCGTCCGGTCCAGTCGGAGCGGAGACGAATGCCCCGATGCCGTGTACCACGACAGCAGGCAGGCAATTCCATCGGGAGCGAATCAAATGAGTGTCGCAATGGACCCTACACCGTCGACCGAGTTGCGCAAGGGCGCGCTCGGCCTCGGTTTCATCGTTTTTTTCGTCATCTCGGCCGCGGGTCCGCTGGTCGCGATTGCGGGCGGCTTGCCAATCGGCATCATGCTGGGCAACGGAGCGGGCACGCCAGCGCTGCTCGTTGCGACCGTGCTGATCCTGCTGATATTCGCCGCGGGCTACACGGCGATGTCGCGCTATGTCACGAATGCCGGCGGGTTTTATGCCTTCACGGCCCGGGGGCTGGGCGGGACAGCGGGCGGCGCAGCGGCGTTTCTCGCGCTGCTCGGCTACAACACGATGCAGATCGGGCTTTACGGAATGTTTGGCGCGGTGGCGTCCGGTTTCCTGTCCGCGCGTCTCGGCATCGCCATGCCTTGGTGGGTATGTTCGCTCGTCGCGTTGGCCAGCATAGCGGTGCTCGGCTACCGGCAAATCGATCTGTCGGCGAAGCTGCTGTCGCTGCTCGTGTTCGGCGAATACATTGTCGTGCTGATTCTCGACATGGCGATCCTCAAGACGGGCGGCGCGCACGGCATCACGTTTGCGTCGTTCACGCCGCGCGTATTCCTGAGCGGCACACCGGCCATCGGGTTCCTGTTCTGCTTTGCCAGTTTCGTCGGCTTCGAGGCCACCACGATCTATAGCGAAGAGGCGAAAGATCCGCGCCGCACTGTACCGCTTGCGACGTACATCTCGGTGTTGCTGATCGGCGGCTTCTACGCGTTCTCGCTCTGGTGCATGGTGATCGGCGCGGGCGCCGGCGAGATCGTGAAGACCCTGAACGGACTCTCCGACCCGACAACGTTCCTCTATTCGCTTTCCGATCATTACGCCAGCCGCGCTTTGACCGACGCGATGAGCGTGTTATTCATCACGAGCGTCTATGCCGGTCTTCTGGCCTTCCACAATTCGGCGGCGCGCTACTTCTATGCAAGCGGGCGCGAAGGCTTGTTGCCGGCATCGCTCGGGCACACGCACGCCTCGCACAGCAGCCCGCACGTTGGCTCGGTACTGCAGAGCGTCATTGCCGCATGTGTCGTCATCGTGTTCATCGTCGGCAAGTCGGATCCCGTGCTCACGCTGTTTTCGTGGCTGACGAATCTTGCGACCCTTTGCATCATCGCCTTGATGGTGCTGTCTTCCGCGGCCGTGCTTCGGTTCTTCGCGCGGACGCCTCAGCGGGAGGAAGGCGCGTTGCGGGTCTTCGTGTTTCCGGTTCTTTCGGGTATTGCGCTCCTCGGCGTGCTCGTGCTCGCCATCGTCAACTTTCCGGTTCTGACGGGCGCAAGCGTCGGGCTCTCGTATGGGCTCACCGTGTTGATGCCGATTTTCGCCATCGCCGGGGTCGCCTCTGCCCGCCGGCTGAAGATGCGCAATCCACGCGCGTTCGACGCGCTCGGCAATTCGCGGCTCTAACCCACCACGTAGCCACTGATTCATTCCCCTCCGGGTACGCCGGATGAGGGCGCTTTGCGCCGCTCAGCGGGAAGGGCTTTGCCCGAAGTTCGTCGTGCTGCAGATCGAAGGTTGTTCGGGCGACAGCATTCTTGATAAAAAACAGGAGGTAGAAAGTGAAAGGTAAAGCGAGACATGCCGCCGTGTGCGCCATGCTGTTCGGGGCGGCGGTTCACGAGGCACACGCGCAAAGCAGCGTGACCCTGTATGGATCGGTGGATGCAGGGATCCTGTATTCGACCAACCAGCAGGTCACAGACGCGAGCGGCGCTGTACACGGCGGACATGCGGTGCAGCTTGGCGGCGGCTATCTGATGCCGTCCAGATGGGGGCTCATGGGGACCGAGGATCTGGGCGGCGGCGTTAAAGCGACGTTTGCGCTCGAGAACCAGTTCCTGACCGGAAACGGCGCGATGCTGCAGAACGGCGCTCTTTTCAATCGCCAGGCGTGGGTCGGTCTGCGTGACGATCGGTACGGCACGCTCAGTCTCGGTCGGCAATACGATTCGTACTCCGACTTTCTCGGCGTCTACGCGTCGAGCAACGCATGGTCGACGCTCTACGGGTCGCACTTCGGCGACGTCGATAACCTGAACGAAGCGTTCAACATGAACAACGCCGTGAAGTTCATGAGCGTGGATATCAACGGGTTCACCTTCGGCGGCACGTTCAGTCTGGGCGGCCAAGCCGGCGATTTCAGCGCACGGCGTGGCTATGCGCTTGCCGCGGCGTATACCCATGGCCCGGTGTCGGTGAGCGCCGGTTATCTCTCGCTCGACAATCCGCTCGATGCCGCGCTGGGCGGAACCGCCGGCTACATTGGCGACTTTGCATGTAGCAACGCGGCGGCGATGTACTGCAATCTGCAGAATGCCGGCGCCATGAAGGAGGCAGGTGTCGGTGCGTCGGTCACGTTAGGTCACGCGACGGTCGCGCTCGTCTATACGCACACGAAGCTCGAAAAAAGCGCGTACTTCGCGAGCGGGGCACGCCCTGACGGAGCAGACGTGACGTTCGATATTGCCGAATTGAACACCACATACAACCTGACGCCGGCCTGGACGCTTGGGGCTGCGTACATCTTCAATCGCGCGCGCGTGGAAAGCGGCGGTTCGACGCGCTTGCATCAGGTCAACCTGGGCGCGACCTACGCGCTGTCCAAGCGCACGGCGCTGTACGGCGTCGCGATCGGGCAGGTGGCCTCCGGGCAGGGTCTGGGCATCGACCCCGCGACGGGCGGCACGGCAAATTACGCTCAGATTCCGAACCTCGTCAACAGCAATTCGAATCGCCAGCTCGCGTTGATGGCGGGATTAAGGGTGATGTTCTGAGAAATCGGATCCACTGACGAGACGCGCGATGCACACAGATGAAACGCCGACTTACTACACGGCAACCAGGAAATACGATTTGAGTTTCCCGTCGCTCGACGGCGATGTTGAAACAGACGTGGCGATCGTCGGCGGTGGATTCTCCGGCATTCACACCGCGCTCGAGCTGGCGGAGCAGGGTGTGACCGACACTGTCGTTCTCGAAGGACGCTACCTCGGGTATGGCGGTACGGGGCGCAACGGTGGACAGGTCATGGCCGGGATCGGGCATGATCTCGATGCCATCAAAGCGGATGT
Organism: Trinickia sp.; assembly: GCF_051954495.1. Lineage (GTDB taxonomy): Bacteria > Pseudomonadota > Gammaproteobacteria > Burkholderiales > Burkholderiaceae > Trinickia. The sequence continues at coordinate 3,804 of NZ_JBQCHR010000119.1, read as the reverse complement.
CGGCGAGGAGGGCCTGCGGGCGATATTCGCGCTTAGCGACCTCGGGCCGCAGATCATGCGTGACCGTATCGCCAAATACGACATCGATGCGGACTTCCGCAGCGGATATGGATATCTGGCCTACAACGCGCGTCAAGCGAAGACCCTGCGCAGCTGGGAGAAGGAATTCAAGTCGCTTGGCGCCCCGTACGAAATACGTTTTATGGAAGGGCGCGACGTCAGGCAGATCGTGGGTTCCGACGTCTACGAGGCTGCGCTGCTGCACATGGGAGGCGGGCATGTGCATTCGCTTAATCTGCTGCTTGGCGAGGCGAAGGCGATCTCGCAGATCTACGGCGTCAGGATCTTCGAATACAGCCCGGCGCTGGAGGTGACCTATGGCGACCGGATCAAAGTCAGAACCGCAAAGGGATCGGTCAGCGCGCGCAAGCTGGTGTGGGCCGTAGACGGATTCAATAATCGGATCGAGCCGGAGCTGCATCGCAGCACGATCAACGTTTACGCGTTCAACTCGGTAACCGAGCCGCTGAGCCAGGAACTGATCGAGCGGATCAGCCCGATTCGCGGCGCGTACAGCGACATCCGGCCGATCATTAATTACTACCGCGTGACGAACGATAACCGGCTGATGTTCGGTTCATCGACGCAGTTGATCGAACGCGTCCCGACCGATCTGAAGCAATGGAACCGACGATTGATGCTGGAGGTATTTCCGTACCTGCACGACGTCCGTATCGATCTCGCGTGGGGCGGGCCCATGGCTACGACACGCAATCTTTTTCCGCAGATCGGCGCTCTGCCCGGACACGAGAATGTCTTCTTCGTACAGGGCTATTCAGGCTTCGGCGTCACGCCGAGCCAGATCATCTGCAAGATTCTTGCGGAGGGCATCTTGGGCGGCTCCGAGCGTTATCGACTGATCAGCGCAATCAGTCGGGCGGAAATCAGCGGCAAGGACCGCTATCGCGCGTTGCTCGTCAGCCTTGGCAAGGCGCTTCACCAGATCTCCGGCTACTCGAACGGACGCCGTTGAGTTTCATTCTCTTCTTTCGACAAGCGATTTTTCATCATGAGTCTGACCATCATCGATCGCAACATGACGATCGCGCAGCTTCATCCGTGGGGAAGTCTGAGCAAGCTCGGCGCCCAAATTCTTGATGGGGGAGACGTGCAGGCGTATGGCGACGCGACGCACGGCGCGCCCACCGATCCCATCAATGCGGGCTATTTCGGTACGTCGAAGGGCAAGTACCGCCTCGTGTACCCGTTCAGTGAACAGGCGACGATCTTGCAGGGAGAAGTGCGTATTACGGACGAGTCGACGGGGCGAAGCGCGCTATTTCGCGCAGGCGATTCCTGGTTTGTGGAAAAAGGAACGTCTTCGCTATGGGAAGTGCTGAGCGACAGTTATACGAAACACTATCTGGCGTTTTCGTGATTGGGCTGGCTTCTGCGGGCGATCGCGCGAGCGGCCCGATGCACGCAATTCCTGCTCGAGCTAAAACCGCTTCGCTATCGCCGATACGACGGTGGCGCGAGCTTGACCGGATCGGGATTGCGGCTCACCCAAGCGACGGCGAGCCGACAGAGTTGAGCCGGCTCACCTGATTTGCGCTTGACGTCCTGGACGAGTGCGTCTGCCTGCGATAGTTCAGCCGCTGGCAACGCATTGCCCGTGCGGATGTGGTCGAGAAAGGCGTCGGCCATCTTCTTGAAATCGGCGTCCCAGTTACCGCCGCCGTTATGGTCGAGCTCATAGGCGATACGTCCCGAGATCCGGATGACCTCGCCCTGGACCGTAGCGGCATGGCCGGTGCTCGGCACGAGCTGCTTCCATAGCGCTCGATGCTGCTCCTCCCATGGGCCGGCCTCGATCGCGATCGGCGAATGGGCGTCATGCACTTGACGACGAGGAACCGGAGCGACGTCGAATAGGGTATATAGCCGGTCCAGTGCGGCGCTGGCGGCAGCGACGCTTTCCCGATTGTAGCTTTCCCGCATAAACTCGAAGCGCGCGCCGATCGCTTGGACCTGAGCTTGCATTCGCTGCGTCTGAACTGCTCCGGCGGCGAGCAGCACTTCGGCTAGCGCAACCATTTCCTCGAGCTCCGCATTGCCGCAAGTGCGCAACGCTTGTTCGAGCGGGGTCAATCCGTCCCGGTTCACAGCGTCGACGCGGGCGCCATGTTCGAGGAGCAAGCGGGCGTTCCGCGCGTTGCGCGAATCCGCTGCCGCGTGCAACGGGGTACCGATCGATGCGTGATCGCTATGTACGTTGGCACCGAGTTCGAGCAGGACGTCGAGACCGCTTCGGCGACTCCGGGCACGTCTATGTAGCGGCGTGTTGCCGCGCGCGTCGGCCGCCTCGAGGTCGGCGCCTTGCGCCACGAGCCAGCGGGCGAGGGCGTCGGGGCAGCGATCGAAGGCCAGTGCGGTCACCTTGCTCACCCCGCCCCGCGCATTGAGATCGCAGGTATCGAACACCGCTTGGAGCTTCGGCAGATTTCCTTCGTCGAGCAGGGCCTCGAAGTCCTTGGGCAGTAGCTTCTTTTTCGCTTTTGTCATCTGGCATGCTCCATCGCTTTCGGCACACCCGTAGCTGCAGCTAGCCTGGTGTCGCCTTTCATGTACACGGCGGACGGCACAGCATACTTCACTTCACCACTCGCTGATAAGATTGGCGACAATCCTCGCACTCGCAACAGCGAACGTCATACGTCGAGCGGTACATAGTTCAAAACTTCACTTGTCCGGACTGGCTCCACTGCCAACAATCAGAGCGCGCGCATGTTGAAAATCCTCGGAAAAGCATCGTCTATCAACGTTCGTAAAGTGCTGTGGGTGTGTGCCGAATTGCACATTCCCTTCGAGCGGGAGGACTGGGGCTCGGGATTTAGGTCTACTGACACGGCCGAATTTTTGTCGCTGAATCCCAACGGCCTTGTACCCGTCATCAAGGACGGGGATTTCGTGCTGTGGGAGTCGAACTCAATCATCCGCTATCTGGTTTCGCGTTATGGCGGCGAAGCGCTGTACCCCACCGCCCCCTTAGAGCGGGCAAGGATCGATCAGTGGATGGACTGGCAGGCGACGGACTTGAATCGGTCTTGGAGCTACGCTTTTCTCGGCCTCGTCAGAAAATCTCCCTCGCACCAGGCGCAGGATGACATTGCTGCATCGCTTGCAAGCTGGGCTCGGCACATGCGCATATTGGAGAATCGACTGGAGGCCACGGGCGGGTTCGTCGCCGGGAACCAGTTCAGCCTCGCCGACGTGCCCATCGGATTGTCGGTGAATCGCTGGTTCAGCACGCCGTTCGATCATCCCCACCTTCCGGCGGTGACCGAGTATTTCGACCGCCTCGCCGACCGCCCTGGCTTTGCCGTGTATTGCAAGAACGGAACGCCGTAACTGCCGTCAGGACCCTTCGCTGCCTTGGCGCTGCCGTGCGAAAGGCGGCCTGCCGACTCGATAGAGGCCGAAGTCGAGGAAGCTGCCGTAGCCTAGTCAGGCTGAAGGTTCCTTCCCACTGTCAATGGCAGCAAAGCCCTCATGCAGCGAAGCCTCCTGCTTCTCGAACAGCACCAGGTTATTTTTTCTAAGCTTTTCGAGATTGATAAGTTTCCACTTTATGGCCGGCAGTTCCCTCATGTGCGCGTAGGGCATTAGGGACCAGTCGGGTCGGGCGCGTACCAGGGAGATCAGGAACTGGCGGTGTTGCTCGGTTAGGGCAGCCGGTAGTTCTTGATGCAGACGCTTCTGCGTTGCTTCGAGTACGTCAAGGCCGACGGTTTCGATCGTCAT
>NZ_JBQCHR010000118.1:0-7834 GCF_051954495.1 Trinickia sp. | reverse complement strand
CACGATTTCGGCAAGCTCGCCCGTGCTTGAGAGAGGCCCAAGACGGTCGGACTCTGCCCGGCGAGCAACAAGCGCCTTTGCAATCTGAACAGCAAACCGTTCTTCCCCATAATCTCGAATGACCTCCGTCAGTTCCTGCTGACTCGCCCGCGCCAGCCATTGCGCGGCGGATTCGCCGCGCGTCGGGTCCATCCTCATGTCGAGCGGACCGTCCGCGCGGAAGCTGAAGCCACGCGTGGGATCGTCAAGCTGCGGCGAGGACACGCCAAGATCCAGCAACACGCCTGCGACACGTTCGACACCGCGCGCCGCCAACGCCGGCGCCAACGACGCGAAACTCTCATGCACGATCTCGAAGCGAGGATCGGCGATGGCCCGTGCCGTCGCGATCGCTTGCGGGTCCTTGTCGAACGCGATCAAGCGGCCGCCCTCGGCCAGCTTCGTCAGCACGGCGCGGCTATGACCGCCGCGCCCGAACGTGCCGTCGACATAGATGCCGTCCGCACGCGTCACCAACGCATTTACCGCTTCGTCCAGCAGCACCGTCCGATGCTGCAATTCGTTTTCCATCGCAGCGCCCTATTTCAAACCGCGATCAAAACGTGAAATTCTTCAGCGCGTCGGGCATGCCTTGCGCCATCGCCGCCTGCTCCTTGGCCGCATAGGTTTGCGCGTCCCACAGCTCGAAGTGGCTTCCCATGCCCAGCAACATGATTTCCTTTTCCAGACCGGCGGCCATGCGTAATTCAGGCGAAACGAGAATGCGTCCCGCGCTATCGAGATCGACGTCGGAGGCGTTACCGAGAAAAATCCGCCGCCACCAATGCGCGTCCATCGGCAACGCGGCGATTTTGGTGCGGAAGACCTCCCATTCAGGGCGGGGAAACAGCAACAGGCAGCCATCCGGGTGCTTCGTGAGCGTCACCCGTCCTTGTGCCTCGCCTTGTAGCGCCTCGCGATACCGAGAGGGCACGGACATGCGCCCCTTCGCATCGAGCGTCAGCGCCGACGCCCCCTGAAACACCCTGCTCTCCCCTTCGGAGCCCTATGCTCCATCCCTCGAAAAATACCGGCCGAAATGATCCGAACAATCCACAAAAATACACTTTCTCACACTGTCTCCCACTTTAGAGTAACGACCCAGGGCGGTCAAGGGAGAGAGCCGTTTTTTCGGAGAATTTTGTTTGTAAGAACAAGGACTTACGTGCGCCCCTTCATGCAACGGCACAAAACGGAAAATCGTTAAAAAAGAATGCACTAGTGAGTTTTGTGAATGTGATACGTGAGAAGCTCGCACGGAGTACCGGCGCCGCAAGCGCGCCGGGTCCTAAAAAGGTGGGATGAGAAGCGGATTCGAATGGGTTCGATCGACGAGCGACGCGGGCGCGCCGCTCCCACTGCTGACAGTCAAACGTAGTACGCAGTTTGCGTCATGACCTTCGACGCAGCACGCATGAGCGCCTTGACCGGCGCGGGGAGTTCGACGCCCCCCGCATCGGTGGCCGATTGACCATGCATGCGCTCGTCATCGCGCATTTGCTCGACGATGGCGCGCGAGTGGCGGTCGGCTTCGGGAAGCATCGCCAAATGCCCGTCCAGGTGGCGCTCGACTTGGCGCTCCGTTTCCGCCATGAACCCCAGGCTGGCTTTATCGCCTAGACAGCCGGCCGCGAACCCGATGGCAAGCGCGCCGGTGTACCAGAGCGGATTGAGCAGGCTCGGCCGCGAATCGAGTTCTCGCAGCCGCGCCGCAGTCCATGCAAGGTGATCCTCTTCCTCCTGAGCCGCATGCTCGAATGCGTCCTTGAGCGCGGGCGAGCGGGTGGCGAGCTTCTGCGCTTGGTAAAGCGCCTGTGCGCAGATCTCCCCGACGTGGTTCACGCGCATGAGCGCTGCCGAATGCGCGCGCTCGGGTAAGGTCATGTCGGCCTCGGCTGCGCCGGCAACATCCTCGGCAACGGGCGCCGGAACCGGCACCGGCCGACTCATGCGGCTCACGCCGGCTATCGAACGAAGCCCGCGGTCGAACTCGGTAATCAACTCGTCCAGCGTCATTGCAATCTCCGTGCGACGCAGCAATCGGGCCCCTGAATGGGAGCACGCCATGCCGCATCATGCCGCCCTACCCGCTGAACCAATGTGGAATGCACGCATAGTTCATAGCAAAACGGCGGCTAATCGCGCATTTTAGACGATGTTGAGCAATGCATATAGCATCGCCCGAGGCTCGCTGCGGCGCCTGAGCATTTGCCGCATCGCGGCGTCAGGCGCTGCGTTCGTGCGCAACGGGCGCCGCCGGCCGCGCCGCGGCCGAATCGCGCAGCTCGCGACGCAAGATCTTGCCGACGTTCGTCTTCGGCAATTCGGTGCGGAACTCGACGACCTTGGGACGTTTATAACCTGTCAGTTGCTCTTTGCAGAACGCGATGACATCGGCCTGCGTCAATGCGGGATCTTTCTTGACGATGACGAGCTTGACCGCTTCGCCCGAGTGCTCGTCCGGCACACCCACCGCCGCGACCTCGAGCACGCCCGGGTGCTTGGCCACGACGTCTTCGATCTCGTTCGGATAGACATTGAAACCCGAGACGAGAATCATGTCCTTCTTGCGATCGATGATCTTGAAAAAGCCTCGCTCGTCCATGATGCCGATGTCGCCCGTCTTGAAGAATCCGTCGGCGGTCATGACCTTCGCGGTTTCATCGGGCCGATTCCAATAGCCCACCATCACTTGCGGCCCGCGAATGCATATTTCTCCCGGTTGGCCCATCGGCACCTCATTGCCGTCGTCGTCGCGGATCGAAAGCTCGGTCGACGGGATCGGCAGGCCGATCGTGCCGCTGAATTCGGTAGCCGTAACGGGATTGCAGGAGGCGCTGGGCGACGTTTCCGACAAGCCGTACCCTTCGATCACCGGCACACCCGTACGCTCGTACCAACGTTTCGCAACCGCCTCCTGCAGCGCCATGCCGCCGGCGTTGGCGACCATCAGCTTCGAAAAATCGAGCTTGCCGAAGTCGGGGTGATTGAGCATCGCGTTGTAGAGCGTGTTGACCGCGGGGAACGTATTGATGGCGAAGCCCTGCAACTGCTTGATCATGCCGCCGATATCGCGCGGGTTGGGGATCAAGATGCCCAGACCGCCTGTGCGGACCGTCAGCAGCGCGCAGACCGTCAACGCGTAGATGTGATACAGAGGCAGCGCGATGACGTTGGTGATTTGCGTGACCTCCGGGTGCAGCGTGTGGGCCGGTTCGTGCCAAGCCGCCGATTGCAGCACGTTCGCGACGATGTTGCCGTGCGTCAGGGTCGCGCCTTTCGCCACACCCGTCGTACCGCCCGTGTACTGGAGGAAAGCGATGTCCTGCTGCGTGAGCTTGGCCGCCGCGAACGGGAGCCGGGCGCCCTGCGCGACCACATCGTTGAACTTCACATGACCGGGCAGACTCCAGGCCGGCACCATCTTCTTCACCCGTCGCACGACGAAATTGACGATGAGGCCCTTCGCCCCCATGAGATCGCCCATGGATGCCACGACGACGTGCTGGATGGCCGTATTGCGCACGACGGCTTGCAGCGTCACGGCGAAGTTCTCGAGCAGAACGATGGCCTGAGCCCCGCTGTCCTTGAGCTGATGCTCGAGCTCGCGCGGCGTATACAGCGGATTGACGTTGACGACGACGTAGCCGGCGCGCAAGACGGCCGCGAGTACAACCGGATATTGCAGCACGTTGGGCATCATGATCGCGACGCGCGCGCCGCGGGCGAGCCCTTTCGATTGAAACCACGCGGCGACTTTGCGCGACAGGTCGTCGAGCTCGCCGTAGGTGATCGACTTGCCCATGCAGACGAACGCGCGCGACTCGCGGTACTGACGGAAGCTATCTTCGAGCAACTCGCCGACCGACGCGTACGCCGACGCGTCGATCTCGGCGGGGACGCCGGGCGGGTACGACTTCAACCAAATCTTTTCCATGTGGCGTCTCCCTTTACTTTTCGAATGGTCGTGCGAAACAGCGCATCCTAGCCGGTCGCCTCTCTCGAAACAACCGAATTAGAAACCGAATTCGAACTTTCGGAAAACCGCTTGCGCCACATTCAGACGTCGATTCGCTCCACTTCGACGAGACAATCGTAGAAGGTCGCCGAGCCGCCGAGGTCCGTCACCGCTTGGCTCGTCACCTCGTTGGCGTTCCGGCCATCCGGCGCCAGCTTCTTCCACCAGATCGACAAGCCGACGACAAGCCCCTCGCGTGCGCGGTCTGTGACGCGGGCTCGCGCGACGAACGCGCCGCGGTCGTTCCGGATGCGAACCATTTCACCGTCGACGATGCCGCGTTCGCCCGCATCCGTCGGATGAATATCGAGGTGCGGCTCGCGCTCGCTCTCCCGGAGGCTCTCGATATTCACGAACGAGCTATTCAGAAAGTGGCGCGCCGGCGGGGAAATCATCGCAAGCGGGAAACGCGCGGCGAGCTCGGGCGAGCCGTCGGCCGATTCGTACGGCGGCAGATAATCGGGAAGCGGGTCGGCGCCTTCTTTCTCCAGCAAAGAGCTGGCGAACTCGCATTTGCCCGACGGCGTGCGAAACCCGCCTTCGGCAAAAGGCGCGTCGGGCAGCTTCATCTTCGCCCAGCCGATTTCGTTCAACTTCGCCCAGTCGACGCCTTCTAGCGCCGGGTCTGCCCAGCGCAACGCGCCTTGCCCGATGGCCTCGTCGCTTTCGAACAAGGCAGGCTCCTCCAGACCCATCCGGTGCGCCAAGCCGCGGAATATTTCCGTGTTCGGGCGCGCTTGGCCGACAGGCTCGATAGCGGGCTGGTTGACCATCACGTAGGTATGGCCGTACGAGCGGTGAAGGTCGAAATGCTCGAGTTGCGTCGTCGCGGGTAGGACGAGATCGGCATAGTCCGCCGTGTCGGTCTGAAAATGCTCGAGCACGACCGTGAAAAGATCCTCGCGCGCGAAACCGGCCGCGACGCGCGGGGAATCCGGGGCGACGGCGACGGGGTTCGAGTTATAGACGACAACGGCCTCGATCTTGGGCCCGAATGCGCGATCGCCCGGGTGCAGGAGCGCGTCGCCGATCGCGTTCATATTGATCACCCGCGGCAAGTCGGTCGGCCATCCGGGCATCAGGTCGGGACGCTGCAGCGCGTTGGTGTCGAACGGCGTCCAGCCGGAGGACGACAGCAACAGCCCGCCCGCGCGGTCGCGCCAAGCGCCTGTCAGCGAAGGCAAACAAGCGATCGCACGGGTGGCATTGCCCCCGCCGCGCACGCGCTGCATGCCGTAATTGAGACGAATGGCCGCTTTGCGTGTCTTGCCGTAGAGGCGCGCCAGTTGTACGAGCTCTTGTTCATCCACCCCGCAAATCTGCGCGACTCGAGCCGGCGTGTAGGCCGACGCACGGGCTTTCAACGCCTCGAAACCGACCGTATGCGCTTGGATGTATGCGTGGTCGATCAAGTCTTCGGCTACGAGAACGTTGATCATGCCGAGTGCGAACGCGCCGTCCGTACCTGGACGAAGCGCAATATGCTGGTGGCACTTCTCAGCGGTGAGCGAGCGGTAGGGATCGATGGCGACGAGTCGCGCGCCGCGCCGTTTCGCTTCTTGCGCACGCGTCCAAAAATGCAGGCTCGAGGCGATCGGGTTAGAGCCCCAAATCAATATGAGTTCGCTCTCCTCGAAGAATTCGAGGTGCATGCCGAGCGCACCGCCGTAGGTGTATTTGAGGCCAGCCATGCCGGCAGCCGAGCAGATGGTGCGGTCGAGCCGCGACGCCCCAAGCTTGTGGAAGAAGCGCTGCGCAATGCTTTCGCCCTGCACGAGGCCCATGGTACCGGCGTAGCTGTACGGCAGAATCGCTTGGGGCTCGCGCCTCGCGATTTCGGTGAGTCGCTGCGCGGCTAGTGTGAGCGCCTCGTCCCACCCGATCGGCTCGAACCGGCCTTCGCCCTTTCGGCCGACTCGCTTGAGAGGCATCGTCAGCCGGTCCGGGTGGTGGACGCGCTCGGGGTAGCGGCTCACTTTCGTACAGAGCACCCCCTGAGTGGGCGCGTGATCGGGGTCGCCCACCACCTTGATGGCGCGGCCGTCGGCCACGGTGACGCGCAGGGCGCAGGTATCCGGGCAATCGTGGGGGCAAACTGCTCGGGCAAATTCTAGAGGCGCATTCATGGGTGCGGTCCGTGAGAAGCGGTGACGCCAAGGGCAGGCCGATAATTCTATTCCTTCTGCTTACGTTTCCGTCAGGAGGCGCACCAAATTGGCGTCGAACGGTTCGGCGTAGAATGGTTCGTTCGATGGCATTCCTATATTCCCGAACTACATCCAACAGTCGAACGCATCATGAAACTCATTCCTGAAGTCTTGGCCGCGCGAGACGAAATCCAATCGCTCCGACGAAGCATCCACGCCCATCCCGAGCTGCGGTACGAAGAGGTTCGAACGGCGGATCTTGTTGCTCAGTGTCTCGAAAAGTGGGGACTGCGCGTCCACCGAGGCCTCGGCAAGACCGGGGTTGTGGGGGTGCTTCAGCGTGGCAGTGGCAAGCGGGCGATCGGGCTGCGGGCTGACATGGACGCCCTGCCGATTCAAGAGCTCAACTCGTTCGAGCACCGCTCCCAGGCCGCGGGGAAAATGCACGCGTGCGGGCACGACGGCCACACGGCCATGCTGCTTGGGGCAGCGCGCCATCTGGCGTTGCATGGCGAGTTCGATGGCACGATCGTCTTCATCTTTCAACCTGCAGAGGAAGGCGGCGCCGGCGCCCGCGCCATGATCGAGGACGGACTGTTTACGCAGTTTCCCGTCGATGCCGTGTTTGGCGTGCACAACTGGCCTGGAATGCCGGCTGGAACCTTCGGCGTGACCGAAGGGCCGATCATGGCGTCGAGCAACGAATTCCGTATCGACGTGAAGGGGGTCGGCGCTCATGCGGCCATGCCGCACAACGGGCGGGATCCCGTTTTTGCCGCCATGCAAATCGGCACTGCATTGCAGAGCATCATTACGCGAAACAAGAAACCGATCGACACGGCTGTGCTGTCCATCACGCAGATCCATGCGGGCGACGCGGTGAACGTGATCCCGAACGATGCTTGGCTCGCGGGCACCGTTCGAACGTTTACGACCGAGACGCTTGATCTCATCGAGTCGAAGATGGCCAAGATTGCCGAGGCGACGGCAGTGGCATTCGATTGCTCGGCCACGGTCACGTTCAACCGCAATTACCCGCCAACGGTCAACAGCCCGGATGAAACGCGCTTTGCGATAGAGGTCATGCGCGAGATCGTCGGCGCAGACAACGTCGAGGCCCATACGGAACCGACGATGGGTGCGGAGGATTTCGCATTCATGCTTCAGGCGAAGCCCGGCTGCTATGCGTTTTTGGGCAATGGCGACGGGGGCCATCGCGATGCCGGCCATGGCGCCGGACCATGCATGCTCCACAACGCTAGCTACGACTTCAACGACGCGTTGCTGCCGGTGGGAACGACCTATTGGGTCCGGCTCGCTCAGCGGTACTTGGCCGAGGGGCTCGGGCGCTGATCCAGCGATGAGGTCAATGCTCCGATTGCTGTCGATGGGCGGGGCATTGGCTTATGTGTGGGCTTAAGTGTGTCGGCGTGCAGACGTGTGAGCTGTCACTCGCTCGAGACGTTCTTGGGGACGCCTGTTGGCTAAGCCGCGCAGCGATGGATGAGATTTCGGTGATGCAAAACACAAACCCCCGAGAGCGCTATGGCTGTCGGGGGTTCGCAGAGGGAGGAGCCTGACGATTACCTACTTTCACACGGGCAATCCGCACTATCATCGGCGTGGAGTC
>NZ_JBQCHR010000117.1:0-18791 GCF_051954495.1 Trinickia sp. | reverse complement strand
GCGCCCGATCACCCTTGGCTGGCCGAGCATTCGACCTGGTTCGCCTGGCGTCCCGACGGCACGCTGCGCTATGCGGAGAATCCGCCGAAGAAGTACCAGGACATCGTCAACCCCGAGTTCTACGCGCATGACGCCAAGCCTGCTTTGTGGCTCGCGCTGCGCGACATCATCGCGTTTTGGATCGATGCGGGCGTACGCATCTTTCGCGTCGACAATCCGCACACGAAGCCGCTGCCGTTTTGGGAGTGGATGATCGCCGACATCCGCTCGCGCGATCCGGACGTGATTTTCCTGTCGGAGGCGTTCACGCGTCCGCGCCTCATGTATCGGCTCGCGAAGCTCGGGTTCTCGCAGTCGTACACGTATTTCACTTGGCGCGAATCGAAGCGGGACTTCACCGACTACCTGACGGAGCTCACGCAAACCCCTGTGCGCGAATTCTTCCGCCCGAATTTCTTCGTCAATACGCCCGACATCAATCCGCGCCACCTGCAGGCATCCGGGCGCGCCGGCTTCATGATTCGCGCGGCGCTGGCGGCGACGCTATCGGGGTTGTGGGGCGTCTACAGCGGGTTCGAACTGTGCGAATCGGCCGCGCTGCCGGGCAGCGAGGAATACCTCGACTCGGAGAAGTACCAACTGCGCGCGTGGGACTGGCACCGGCCCGGCAACATCGTCGATACGGTCACGACGCTCAATCGTATTCGGCGTGCCAATCCCGCGCTGCATTCGCATTTGGGCCTGACGTTCCTGACCGCCCACAACGATCGCGTGCTCTTCTTCGAAAAAGCCACACCCTCTAGGGAAAACGTCATTCTCGTCGCGATCAGCCTGGATCCGTTCGCGCCGCAAGAGGCCGATATCGAACTGCCGTGGAGGCTGTTCGAACATTGGCGCATGCAGCAATGGGATGCGCTGGCCGTGACGGAACTCGTCACCGGCACGCACCTGCAATGGCGCGGAGCGCGCCAGCACGTGCGATTGGAGCCCGATGCCCAGCCCTTCGCCATCTGGCGGGTCGCCCCCGCGGCAGGCTTGCCGCACGACGAGCGCGCCTACGGCTATGCATCGCAAAACGGCCAAGGGCAGGCAGGAATCGGCAGTATGAGCGGCATGAGCAGCCACGGTGGGCGCGACGCCTCGGAGACGCATCATGAAGCGTGAAGATCAACCTCTCGATCCGGCCGCCGCGCAAGCGGACCTGGAAAAACGCTCCCGTGCGTCGCGGCGCGCCGCGCGCGCGACCCTGTCGGACGATCCGCTCTGGTACAAGGACGCGATCATCTACCAGGTGCACGTGAAGTCGTTCTTCGATGCGAACAACGACGGCGTGGGCGATTTCGCGGGGCTCATCGCCAAGCTCGACTACATCGCGGAGCTGGGCGTCAATACGATCTGGCTGCTGCCGTTCTACCCGTCGCCGCGCCGCGACGACGGCTACGACATAGCCGATTACCGCAACGTGCATCCCGACTACGGCACGCTGGCCGACGCGCGCCGCTTCATTCAAGGCGCGCATGCGCGCGGCATGCGTGTCATCACGGAACTGGTCATCAATCACACGTCCGATCAGCACCCGTGGTTTCAGCGCGCGCGACGCGCCAAACCCGGCTCCAATCATCGCAATTACTACGTCTGGTCGGATTCGGACAAGAAGTACGAAGGCACACGAATCATCTTCATCGATACCGAACCGTCGAACTGGACTCACGACCCCGTCGCGGGCGCCTACTACTGGCATCGCTTCTATTCGCATCAGCCCGATTTGAACTTCGACAATCCGGCCGTCATGCGCGAAGTGCTGCAGGTCATGCGCTTTTGGCTCGACATGGGGATAGACGGGCTGCGGCTCGACGCGGTGCCCTACCTCGTCGAACGCGAGGGCACGAGCAACGAGAACCTGCCCGAAACCCACGCGATCCTCAAACGCATCCGCGCGACGATCGACGCCGAGTATCCGAACCGAATGCTGCTGGCCGAAGCGAACCAATGGCCGGAAGACGTGCAGGAATATTTCGGCAACGAAGACGAGTGCCATATGGCGTTCCACTTCCCGCTGATGCCGCGCATCTACATGGCGATCGCGAGCGAGGACCGCTTCCCGATCACCGACATCATGCGGCAAACGCCGGAGCTGCCGCCTTCGTGTCAATGGGCCATCTTTCTGCGCAATCATGACGAGCTCACGCTCGAGATGGTGACCGATTCCGAACGCGACTACCTGTGGAACACCTACGCGAGCGATCGGCGCGCACGGCTGAACCTCGGCATCCGGCGGCGGCTCGCGCCGCTGATGGAGCGTGACCGGCGCCGCATCGAACTCATCAATTCGCTGCTGCTGTCGATGCCGGGCACGCCGGTCATCTACTACGGCGACGAACTCGGCATGGGCGACAACATCCATCTGGGCGATCGCGACGGCGTGCGCACGCCGATGCAATGGTCCTCCGACCGCAACGGCGGCTTCTCGCGCGCTGACCCGGAGCAGCTCGTGCTGCCGCCCGTCATGGGCACGCTCTATGGGTTCGACGCGATCAATGTCGAATCGCAGACGCGCGACCCGCACTCGCTGCTCAATTGGACGCGGCGCATGCTGGCCACGCGCCGGTCCAAGCACGCGTTCGGGCGCGGCACGATTCGTTTTCTGCGCCCGTCCAATCGCAAGATCCTCGCGTATCTGCGCGAAATGGAAGGCGAAGCGCCGATCTTGTGCGTCGCGAACCTGTCGCGCGCCCCGCAAGCGGTCGAACTCGACTTGTCGGAATTCGCGGGCCGCGTGCCGGTTGAAATGACAGCCGATTCGGTGTTTCCGGCGATCGGCCAACTCACGTACTTGCTGACGTTCCCGCCGTACGGCTTTCTGTGGTTCTTGCTGTGCAACCGCGAAGACCGGCCGTCGTGGGCGCAGCCCGGCTCGGAGCAGTTGCCCGAGTTCGTCACGCTCGTGCTGCGCACGGGACAGACGGGCCCGACGCCCGAGAACGTGCGGCTGCTCGAATCGGAAGTGCTGCCGTCGTACCTCAGCCGTCGCCGCTGGTTCGCCTCGAAGGATCAAAAGCTCCACTCGGTGCGGCTGGCCGCGCTGACGACGATCCCCGACGCGGGCTTCGCCTTCACCGAAATCGAAGCCGACGTCGGCCGCCATACCGAACGCTACGTGTTGCCGCTTGCGATCAGTTGGGGCGCAGACACGACCGTGCCGCTGTTCATGCAGCTTGCGCTGGCCCGCGTGCGGCGCGGCCGCAACATCGGTCACTTGACCGACGCCTTCGCGCTGCCGCTGTTCGCGCACGGCGTCCTCCAGAAGATGCGCGAGCAGGCCGCCATCCCCACCGTGCAGAAGAGCGAGATTCGTTTCGTGCCGACGGCGCGCTTCACCGAACTCGACGAACTGGGCGACACGCCGGAGATTCGCTGGATCTCCGCCGAACAAAGCAACAGCTCGCTCATCATCGGCGAACGCGCCGTGCTCAAGCTCGTGCGCCGCCTGATCGGCGGTATTCACCCGGAAGCGGAAATGAGCCGCCACCTGACGGAGATCGGCTACGCGAATACGGCGCCCCTTTACGGCGAAGTCGTGCGCGTCGATCCGCAAGGCGTGCCGCATACGCTCGCATTGCTTCAAGGGTTCATCGACAACCAAGGCGATGCCTGGAATTGGGCGCTCGACTACCTGCGCCGCGTGATCGATGAGCTCGCCCTGGCCCCGGAAAGCGAGGAACTCGAGCCCGAGAAGTTCGAAGGCTATCGCGCACTGGCCGGCTCGATCGGGCGGCGGCTCGGTGAATTGCACGCCGCGCTCGCGACGCCCTGCGACGATCCCGCGTTCGCCGCCGAGGCGGTCACGCCCGACGACGTGCGCGGCTGGATCGCGGGCGCGCGCTCGATGCTCGAGCAAGCGCTGGACGTGCTGGCGACGGAAGCGGCCAAGAAAGAAGGCGGCGCAATGGACGAAGCCACGCGCTCGCTCGCGCAGTATCTGGTCGATCGCCGCGCAGCGGTTATCGAAGCGCTCGAGCGACACGTCCCGCACGATGTCGACGCGCTGCGCATTCGCGTGCATGGCGACTTCCACTTGGGCCAAGTGCTGATCGCGCAAAACGACGTCTACCTCATCGACTTCGAGGGCGAGCCGGCCCGCCCGTTGGACGAGCGCCGGATGAAGCGCAGCCCGCTCGTCGACGTGGCGGGCATGCTGCGCTCGCTCTCGTATGCGAGCGCGGCCGCTCAACCGACATCGGAAAACGCACCCCAACAAACAGCTGACCGTAAGCGCGCGCTGTTCGACCGGTTCCGAGACGAAGGACAGCAAAGCTTCCTCGACGGGTACCGAGAAGCGGTCGGCCACGCCGTGCATCCGCTCGTCTCCCCCGAGGCCGAGGCGGTGCTGCTCGATTTGTTCCTCGTGGAAAAGGCGGCCTACGAGGTGCGCTACGAGGCCGCGAACCGGCCGTCTTGGCTCGGCCTGCCGCTGCGCGGCCTCGCTGCGCTCGCGGCGCGCCTGCTGGGCGAAAGGAACCATCCGGGCCATGCGCACCCCTCGCAAGAAGATGAGCACGACGAAGGGGGCGATGAAGACAACAGCGGGACCTCCGCACCCGATCGAACATGAGCATTGACGAGAGTATTGCCGAGATGGGATCCATGAACGACCAACCTTCACGCGTCCGCGAGATCGCCGATCGCGATCCGACGGCGGGCTTGAATCCCGTCGATATCGAAGCGCTCGTCGACGGCCGCCACCCCGACCCGTTCTCGCAGCTCGGCTTGCATCGCACCGCTGCAGGGCACGCCGTGCGCGCGATGCTGCCGGGCGCGGCCGGCGTCTCCGTCGTCGCGCGTGCGAACGGCGAATGCATCGGCAAGCTCGCGCAGATCGATCCGCGCGGCCTGTTCGCCGGGCTCGTCGAGCGTGCCGAGCCCTATCGGCTGCGCATCGATTGGCACGGCGTCGAGCAGGAAATCGAGGATACCTATTCGTTCGGCCCCGTGCTCTCGGAGGATGCCCTCGCCCGCCTCGCTCGCGCCGATCCCTATGCCGTGCTCGATTGCCTCGGCGCGCGGCCCTGCACGGTCGAAGGCGTGCGCGGCGTACGCTTCGCGGTCTGGGCGCCCAACGCACGGCGCGTATCGGTCGTCGGCGACTTCAACACGTGGGACGGCCGCCGTCATCCGATGCGGCTGCGGCACATCGCCGGCGTGTGGGAGTTGTTCATTCCTCGCTTGGGGTCGGGCGCCAGCTACAAGTACGAGATCGTCGCACGCGACGGCCGCACGTTGCCGCTCAAAGCCGATCCCTGCGCGCTGCAAACGGAACGAACGCCGGCGACGGCGTCGGTCGTTGCCGATTGGAGCGCCATCGAGCAATTCCCTTGGACCGACGGCACGTGGATCGCGAACCGGGCCGCACTGCAAAACGCGCGTGCACCCATTTCGATCTACGAGGTGCACCCCGAGTCGTGGCTGCGCATCGAGGAAGACGGCAGGCGTGGGCTCGACTGGTATGAGCTGGCCGACCGTTTGATCCCCTACGCGCTTGGCATGGGGTTCACGCATGTCGAGTTCTTGCCCATCGCCGAGCATCCCTTCGGCGGTTCGTGGGGCTATCAGCCGCTTTCCCCGTTCGCACCGTCGGCGCGCTTCGGCGCGCCGCAAGGGTTCGCGCATTTCGTCAATCGTGCGCACGAGGCCGGGCTAGGCGTGATCCTCGATTGGGTCAGTGCGCATTTCCCGAATGACGCACACGGGCTCATCCAGTTCGACGGCACGCCGCTTTACGAACATCAAGATCCGCGCGAAGGCTATCACCAAGACTGGAACACGATGATCTACAACCTCGGCCGCAACGAGGTCAGCGCGTTCCTTGTCGCCTCCGCCCTTGCATGGTTGCTGCGCTATCACGTGGACGGACTGCGCGTGGATGCCGTCGCGTCGATGCTGTACCGCGACTACTCGCGCGCCGAGGGCGAGTGGGTGCCGAATATCTATGGCGGGCGCGAGAACCTGGAAGCCATCGCCTTTCTGAAGCGCGTCAATCATGAAGTCGTCTACGCCCCCGGCGTACCGGGCGCCATTACGATCGCCGAAGAATCGACGGCGTGGCCCGGCGTCACCGCGCGCCCCGAGGACGGCGGCCTCGGCTTCCATTTCAAATGGAACATGGGATGGATGCACGACACGCTGCATTACATGCACGAAGACCCGGTGTACCGCCGCTACCACCATCACAACATGACGTTCGGAATGGTCTATGCCTACTCGGAGCGCTTCGTCCTGCCGCTCTCGCATGACGAGGTCGTGCACGGCAAGGGCTCGCTGATCGGCAAGATGCCCGGCGACCGGTGGCAGCAGTTCGCGAATCTGCGCGCCTACTTCGGCTTCATGTGGACGCACCCGGGCAAGAAGCTGCTCTTCATGGGCGGCGAGCTCGCGCAGTACGCAGAGTTCGATCACGACGCCTCGCCGCATTGGCACCTGCTCGACGAGCCGATGCACCACGGCGTGCAATCGCTCGTGCGCGATTTGAACCGGCTCTATGCGGCCGAGCCCGCGCTGCACGCGCTCGATACCGAGCCCGGCGGCTTCGAATGGCTCGTCGGCGACGACAGCGGAAACAGCGTATTCGCCTATCGACGCTGCGACGGCAGCGGCCGTGAAGTGACGGTCGTCTGCAATTTCACGCCGGTGCCCCGCCATGGCTATCGCATCGGCATGCAGCGAGCCGGATGGTGGAGCGAAGTGCTCAACACCGATGCCGCCGTGTACGGCGGTTCGAACGTGGGCAACAACGGGGGTGTCGTCACCGAACAGGTTGCAAGCCACGGCAAGCCGCAATCGGCGGTGCTCACGCTCCCGCCGCTCGCCACGATCGTGCTGCGCGCCGAGTGACGCCGCGCGACGCGCGGCCTCGCTCGGCATCCCATAACGACCACAAGAACGAATCGGATCAACCCAAGGACGCGGCATGGCGAACTCGTTACCCGATCGGCTCGATCCCGGTTCGCCGTACCCGCTCGGCGCGACTTGGGACGGGCTCGGCGTAAACTTCGCAGTGTTCTCGGCGAACGCCGAACAGATCGACCTGTGCTTGTTCGATTCCGCGGGCCATAAGGAAATCGCTCGCTTGCCGCTTCCCGAATGCACGGACGAGGTGTGGCACGGGTATCTGCCTGGCGCGCATCCGGGCACCGTCTATGGTTTTCGTGCGCACGGCCCCTATCAGCCGCAATACGGTCACCGCTTCAATCCCGCGAAGCTGCTGATCGACCCGTACGCGAAGAAGCTGACGGGCCCGTTTCGCTGGGCCGATGCGCTGTTCGGCTACCGCATTCATTCGAGCCGGCACGATCTGTCGCTGGACAAGCGCGACTCGGCGCCCGCCGTGCCCAAGGGCGTGGTGATCGACGAAGCGTTCGACTGGTCACGCGATGTGCGGCCCGATGTCCCCTGGTCGGAAACGGTCATTTACGAAGCGCATTTGCGCGGCGTGTCGATGCTCAATCAGGACGTGCGCCAACACGAACGCGGCACGTTCGCGGCGCTCGGCTCGCCGCGCTTCATCGATCATTTGCATCGGCTCGGCATCACGGCGCTCGAGTTGCTGCCCGTTCACGCCTTCCTCGACGAGCGCTTCCTGCTCGAACGAGACCTCACGAACTACTGGGGCTACAACACGGCGGCCTTCTTCGCGCCGCATCCATCGTATCTATCGACGCGGCGTCTAAACGAGTTGCGTATCGCCGTGCGGCAGTTGCATGCGGCGGGCATCGAAGTGATTCTCGACGTCGTCTACAACCACACGTGCGAAGGCAACGAACTCGGGCCGACCGTTTCATGGCGCGGCTTCGACAACGCAAGCTACTACCGGCTCATTCCCGGCGACGAGCGGCACTACATCAACGACACCGGCTGCGGCAATACGCTGAACCTGTCGCATCCGCGCGTTTTGCAGATGGTCATGGATTCGTTGCGTTACTGGGTGAACGCATTTCATGTCGACGGATTCCGCTTCGATCTTGGCGTGACGCTCGGCCGCGAGGGCACCGGCTTCGATCCGGGGTCGGGCTTTTTCGACGCCATTCGACAAGACCCGGTGCTGTCGCAGCGCAAACTGATCGCGGAGCCCTGGGACGTCGGCCCGGGTGGTTATCAAGTCGGCCATCATCCTCCGGGCTTCGCAGAATGGAACGACAAGTTCCGCGACTGCGTACGGCGCTACTGGCGCGGCGATGCGGGGATGCGCGGCGAATTGGCCGCCCGCATCACCGCCTCCGCCGATGTGTTCGGACATCGCTTCAGGCGCACGTGGGCCTCGGTGAACTACATTGCTTCGCACGACGGCTTCACGCTGGCCGATGTCGTTTCATACGAGCAAAAGCACAATGAAATGAATGGCGAGAACAACGCCGATGGGCATAACGAGAATTGGAGCGCAAACTGGGGCGTCGAAGGGCCGACCGAAGACTGGGCGATCCTCTCGATGCGCGCGCGCGCGGCGCGCTCGATGCTTGCCAGCGTGTTCACGTCCCTAGGCCTGCCGATGCTGGCTGCCGGCGACGAGTTTGGGCGCACCCAGCGCGGCAACAACAACGCCTATTGTCAGGACAACGAACTGTCCTGGCTCGACTGGCGCATCGCGGAATCGGTCGAAGGGCGCGCGTTGACGGCGTTCACCGCGCGGCTGATCGCGTTGCGCCGGCAACACCCGCTGCTGCGCGCGACCCGCTTTCTGCATGGCGGCGCCGATGTCCTACCCGGTGTGAAGGACGTCGAATGGTTCGACGAACGCGGCGAACCGCTCACGAGCGAAGCGTGGCAGGATCCCGAAGCGCGCGCCCTCGTACTGCGCCGGGCGGGCCCCGATGCGCAAGGTGAAATCGAAGTGCTGTTGCTGGTGCATAACGGGTCGAACGAGGATCTATCGTTCGCGCTGCCACCGCCGCGCCTGGAATGGAATGTGCTCGCCGACAGCACGGATCCCGACGCGCTCGCGCAGGGGCTCAACGGCGAGCCCCTGCGGGTCGGCGCCCACGGGTTCGTGCTGCTTGCCGCACGGCCGCTGCGCGCGGAGCGCTCGGCGTCGGCCGGCGCGCCGACCATCTAGACACCTCGTCGTTGCCAGAGCCTGAGCAAGGAGCCGCTGACATGTCCGAACATTCATCCGACCCGCACGCAGGCCGCGCGCATCGGTTACCGTTCGGCGCCGAACTGATCGGTGCGCCGAATGCCGGCGGTGCGCCGCGCACACGCTTCCGCCTGTGGGCGCCGTCCCGCGCGGCCGTCCGCGTCGAGTTCGAGTATCAAGGCAAAGCCGGCATCGTCGAGATGAACCGAACCGGCGACGGCTGGTTCGAGGCGCAAGCCGAATGCGGCGCGGGCGCCCAATATCGCTACCGGCTCGACGGCGACCTGGCGGTGCCCGATCCCGCCTCGCGGTTTCAACCCGAGGACGTGCATGGACCGAGCGAGGTCATCGACCCGCTTGCCTACCCGTGGCGGCAATCCGATTGGCGCGGCCGGGCGTGGGAAGAAATGGTGGTCTACGAACTGCACGTCGGTGCGCTCGGCGGCTACGCGAACGTGGCGCGACGTCTACCGCATCTCGTACGGCTCGGCGTGACGGCTATCGAACTGATGCCGCTCAACGATTTCTCGGGGCGGCGCAATTGGGGCTACGACGGCGTGCTGCCGTTCGCACCCGATTCGATCTACGGTCGCCCGGAAGAGCTCAAGGCGCTGATCGACCGCGCGCACGAACTCGGGCTCGCCGTGCTGCTCGATGTCGTCTACAACCACTTCGGCCCCGACGGCAACTATCTGCCGCAATATGCGCAGGCATTCTTTCGCGACGACGTGACGACGCCGTGGGGCCCCGCCATCGATTTTCGTCGACGCGAAGTGCGCGAATTCTTCTGCCAGAACGCGCTGTACTGGCTGCACGAATATCGTTTCGACGGGCTGCGTCTCGACGCCGTCCACGCCATCGGCGACGACGGTTGGCTGCGCGAACTGGCGGACCATGTGCATACGTCCCTCGAGCCGGAGCGACAGGTCCATCTCATCCTCGAAAACGAGCGCAACACGGCCAGCCTGCTGCAAACGCACTTCGACGCGCAGTGGAACGATGACGCGCACAACACGCTCCACGTTTTGCTCACGGGCGAGCACGAGGGCTACTACCGCGCGTATGCCGACAAGCCGATCGAGAAACTCGCGCGCGTGCTGTCGGAAGGCTTCGTCTATCAGGGCGAGCCTTCGCCCATCCATGACGGCGCCGCCCGCGGCGAGCCGAGCGCGCATCTGCCGACGACCGCATTCGTCATGTTCTTGCAGAACCACGATCAGATCGGCAATCGCGCCTTCGGCGAGCGCCTGCGCACGCTTTGCGCGCCGCAAGCGCTGCTCGCCGCCACCGCGCTGCTGCTCCTATCGCCGCAAATCCCGCTGCTGTTCATGGAAGAAGAATTCGGCTCGACCCAGCCGTTCCTCTATTTCACCGACTACGCGGGCGAGCTCGCCGATGCGGTGCGCGAAGGCAGGCGCCGCGAGTTCGCCAAGTTCTCGGCGTTCACCGACCCCGAGCGCCGCGCAAGAATCCCCGACCCGAACGCCGCGCAAACTTTCGCACTGTCGTCGCCGCCGACGGAGGAAGAGCCGAACGGCGCGGGTGCCGCGACGCAAACGAACGGGCACGGCGAACGCGAGGCGTGGATGCATTTCTATCGATCCGCGCTCGCCGTGCGCGCCAAGCTGATCGCGCCGCGCCTGCGCGGCGCGCGATCGCTCGGCGTGACCCTGCTGCGAACACGGACGGACCACGAAGCCAATGCACTCGTGGCGCGCTGGCGTCTAGCCGACGGCGAAACACTGGCCATCGCGCTCAACTTGAGCTCCGACACGCTGCCGTTCGATCAACGGCCCGACGGCATGGTCATCTTTGAAACGCCGCCGCGCACGCGCGACATCATCGATGCCTATGAACTTCCGGGCTACGCATTCGTGGCATGGCTGACGGGCGACGTCAACGCGTTCGCACTGCAACACGACGCGCGCGGCGCGGCGCCTCGCGGGAGCCGCGAATGAACGAGCCGTCGATTCCACCCTCGCCGCCCACACCGCCCAAGGCGCCGTCCCCGGGCGCGTCGTCGGCCGGCCGCGAAACGATCGAGCGGATCGCCACGCGCGCCGGCTTCGAGGTGCAGTGGGAGGATGCAAACAAGCGGACGCATCGCGTCAAACCCGAGACGCTCGCGACCTTGCTGGCGGCGCTCGGCCTGCCGTGCGATACCCCGCAGCGGGCGAAGGACACGCTGGCGATGCTCGACGCCGAACGCGCCACGCACTGGTTGCCGCCGCTCCTCACCGCCGAATGTCATCGCGCGACGGCCTTGCCCATCGCATCGATGCCGACCGGATCCGACTATCGGATCGAGCTCGAAAGCGGCGGTGTCGTCGAAGGCCACCTCGGCGCGCCGAAAGGCGAATCGCCGTTGCTGGCGCCGATCGCCGAGCCCGGGTATCACACGCTCGTCTTGGGCGATCAGCGCGTGCAACTGGCGGTCGCGCCCACACGCTGCTACACGGTCGACGATGCGTGCCGCGAGGCGAGCGCCTCCGCCAGAAGCCCATCGACACGGCGCACCGACGCCGATGCGCCGCGCGAGGCGGCCATTTGGGGCGTGGGCGCGCAACTGTACGGGCTGCGCCGATCCGGCGACGGCGGCATCGGCGATTTCACCGCGCTCGCTTCGTTTGCGCGGCATAGCGCCCGGCAAGGCGCGGACGCCGTGGCGATCAGCCCGACCCATGCGATGTTCAGCGCGGATGCCGGTAAGTTCAGCCCGTACTCGCCCTCGTCGCGGCTGTGGTTGAACATCGCCCATATCGATCCGGCGGCCGCGCTCGGCGAACAAGCGTTCTGCGCGGTGCTCGATGCGCGCGGGGCCGACGGCGCCGGGACGCTTCGGGAGCGCTGGACCGCGTTAGAGGGTTTGCCGCTGATCGATTGGCCCAATGCCGTCGCCCTGCGGCTGACCGTGTTGCGCGCGCTCTACGAACGCTTTTGCGCGCACGAGCGCGCGGCCGCCACGCCGCTCGCCGCCGAGTTCGACGCGTTTTGCGCGCGAGGCGCGCACGCGCTGGAGGATCATGCCCGGTTCGAAGCCATCGACGCCATCCAGCGCGGCCGGCACGGCATCGGTCATTGGCGGGATTGGCCCGCGGCGTTCGCGGACCCGCGTCGCCCCGAGGTCGAGGCGTTCGCGCGCGAACATCGCCACGAAGTGGATTTCCATCGATTCCTGCAGTGGCTTGCCGCAAGAGGGATCGACGCCGCGCAGCGAGCCGCGCGCGAAGCCGGCATGACGATCGGCCTCATCTCCGATCTGGCTGTCGGCTGCGACGGCGCCGGCAGTCACGCCTGGTCGTACCCGGACGATATGTTGCGCGCCGTGTCGGTCGGCGCCCCGCCCGATCTTTTCAATCAAGCTGGCCAGGCGTGGGGCCTGACGACGTTCTCGCCTCGCGCGATGCGCATGCAAGGCTTCGGCGCATTCATCGATATGCTGCGCGCGACGTTCGCTCACGGCGGCGGCCTGCGCATCGATCACGTGCTCGGCCTTCGACGCCTGTGGCTCGTACCCGAGGGGGCCAGCGCGGCCGACGGCGCCTACTTGCGCTATCCGATCACCGATCTGCTGCGCCTCATCGCGCTCGAATCGACGCGACATCGCGCCATCGTCATCGGCGAGGATCTCGGCACGGTGCCCGAGGGCTTCCGCGAACGGCTGGCGCGCCACCGCGTACTAGGTATCCGCGTGCTTTGGTTCGAGCGCAGCGAGGACGGCGGCAACTTCGTGCCGCCGGCGCAGTGGAGCCGCGCCGCCGTCGCGACGACGACCACGCATGATCTGCCGACTGTCGCCGGCTGGTGGTGCGGCGCGGATATCGCGTGGCGCGATCGGATCGGGCAGACCGCGCGACGCGCGGACGGCCGCGATCCCGTGGCGCTCGCCAATGCCGAGCGAGCCGCCGATCGCCATGCACTTTGGCGGGCCTTCCAGCACGCGGGCGTTGCCGCGCCGAGCATCGGCGCGCCGGCGAAGGATCAGGCGCCGATCGACGAGGCGCTCGCGTTCGTCGCCTCGACGCCGTCACCGCTCGCCCTGTACCCGCTCGAGGACCTGCTGGGCCTCGCCGATCAACCGAACCTGCCGGGCTCCATCGACGAGCATCCGAACTGGCGCCGGCGCCTGACCGCGCCTGTCGACGCGCTCTTCGAAAGCAGCGACCTGACCGATCGCCTACTCGCGCTTTCGCGCAAGCGCGCTCGCGCACCGCACTCGACCCCGGCCACCGAACCGCCCCGCAAACCATGACCGTTCCGCGCTCCACGCTACGGCTGCAACTGCATCGTGGCTTCACGTTCGACGATGCGCTGGCCCACCTCGACTATTTCGCCTCGCTCGGCGTGAGCCACCTTTACTTGTCGCCGATTACGACGGCCGTGCCCGGCTCGCTGCACGGCTACGACACGATCGACTATGCGCGCGTGAACCCCGAGTTCGGCGGCGAAGCCGCGCTGCTGCGCCTCACCGATGCCGTGCATTCGCGTCAGATGGGCCTCATCGCCGACATCGTGCCCAATCACATGGGCATCGCCGGCGGCCACAACGCCTGGTGGCTCGACATACTCGAGTGGGGTCGCCACGGCACCTATGCGCGCTACTTCGATATCGATTGGCATTCGCCCGATCCGGCGTTGCGCGGCAAGGCGCTTGCACCGTGCCTCGGCGCACCTTACGGCGAGGAGCTCGCGGCAGGTCGGATTACGCTGAGCTTCGACGCGCGCGAAGGACGTTTCTTCGCCCGCTACGCCGACCACCGATTTCCGATTTGCCCGATCGATTACCCGCAACTTCTGGGCAGCGTCGCCCATGCGGAACACCCGGCGCTGACGGCGCTCGCGGAGCGCTTCGAGGGCCTCACGGTTCAGCCCGAGCATCGCCAGCGCGCGCACGCCGCCCTCGATGCCATGCGCGCCTATGCCTCGGAGAACGGCTCCCAATCGTTCGATGCGGTGCTCGCCGCCTATTCGCCGAATACCGCCGCGTCGCAAGAGCGGCTGCATCGGCTGCTCGAGCGACAGTTCTATCGGCTCGCGTGGTGGCGCACCGCCGCCGACGAAGTCAACTGGCGACGCTTCTTCGACATCGGTACGCTTGCGGCCGTACGCACCGAGCGCGCGGAAGTATTCGACGCGGTCCACGCGCTCATCCTGCGATTGTTCGCACAAGGCGTGATCGACGGCGTGCGCGTCGACCATGTCGACGGACTCGTCGACCCACGCGAATATTGCCAGCGACTTCGCGAGAAGCTGGCCGAGCGCGAACCCGAGCGGCCACCGCGGCTCGATCGTTCGCGCGCCTATGTCGTCGTGGAAAAGATCCTGGCGCGCGGCGAAGCCCTGCCGGCCGACTGGGGCGTGGAGGGCACGACGGGCTACGACTTCATGAACGACGTGGGCGCGCTGCTGCACGACGCACGCGGCGAAGCCTCGTTGACGGCGACCTGGGCCGAACTGTCGGGCACGAACGAATCGTTCGCCGACGCCGCGCGCGACGCGCGCCGCAAGATACTCGCCGAAAACCTGTCGGCCGAACTCGACCGAGCTGCCCGCGGCATGCATCGGATCGCCCGCGAGCAACCGTCGACCCGCGACTTCACGTTCGCGGCGATTCGGCGCGTACTAGCCGAGTTGGCGGTGCACTTTCCGGTCTACCGGATGTATCCGCAGAATGGCGCGCGCACCGGCGCGGACGAGACGCATTTCCGCCGCGCCCTGGAAGGCGCGCGCCAGTCGCTTGCCCGCGGCGATCACACGGTGCTGTCGTTCGTCGACGCGATGCTCGGCGGTCCGAACTCAGCGTTCGATCCGAGCCGCGACAGGACGCCCGCACAGAGCGCCGGCGCACAACCGAACCGCGAGCGACGCATGGCGGCGACGCTCTTCTCGCAGGTAACCGCGCCGCTCGCCGCGAAGGCCCTCGAGGATACGGCCTTCTATCGCTACGGGCGCTTACTGTCACGCAACGAGGTGGGAGCGGACCCCGGCGAATTCGCGTTGAGCGTTGAGGCGTTCCATGAAGCCAACGCCGAGCGCGCGCGGCGCTTTCCCCATGCGATGATCGCGACGGCCACGCATGACCATAAACGAGGCGAGGACGTGCGAGCGAGACTCGCTGTGCTAAGCGAAATCGCCGACGAATGGACCGCCAAGCTGCGAGCGTGGTCGACGTTGAATGCGCCGCATCGCCGTGCATTCGGCGATACCGTCGAGGCCGGGATGGCATGCACGCCGTTGCCGGGGCCGGCCGCGGATTGGGCGCCGGGCCCGACAGCCGAAGCCATGCTCTATCAGACGGTGGTCGGGGCATGGCCGTATGAACTGGACTACACGGATGCCGACGCCGTTCGAGCCTTTGCCGAACGCGTCGCGCAATGGCAATTGAAGGCCTCGCGCGAAGCGAAACGGCAAACGAGTTGGCACGCCGCCGATGAAGCGTATGAGGCGGCGTCGCGCGCCTTTCTGTTCGATATCCTAGCCCCGCAACGGCGCGACGGATTTCTCAGCGAGGTGGCGTCGTTCGTCGCTCGGGTCGAGCGCGCCGGCGCCGTCAACAGTCTTCTTCAAACGATCTTGCGGCTGACCTCGCCCGGCGTGCCCGATCTTTATCAAGGCGCCGAACTCTGGGATTTCAGTCTCGTCGATCCGGACAACCGGCGGCCCGTCGATTTCGGCGAACGGCGATCGAAGCTCGTCGACACGCCGCCGAGCGAGCAACTTCGCAACTGGCGCGACGGCCGCGTCAAACTCGGCATCGTGCATCGGGCCCTGACGTTGCGCGCCGTATCGCCCGCGCTGTTTCTGGCCGGGTCGTACATCCCGCTGACCGTGCGCGGCTCACGAGCCGACCACGCAATCGCCTTCGCGCGCCAACATGGCGATGCCTACGCGATCGTCGTCGGGACGCGTCTCGCGTCGTCGCTGCTGTCGGATTCAAGCGATGTCCCGCTCGTCGATCCGGCCGCGTGGGAAGACACGTCGATCGAACTGCCGCCGGCGCTTGCGGGGCGTGCGCTGTTCGATTGTTTGAGCCCCGCGGCGCCGAAAGCCGATGAAACGGGGCAGCTCTATCTGCGCGATGCGTTGAGCGCGCTGCCCGTGGCGTTGCTCGTCGAAGAAGGGGTACCGCGCGGTTAGCGCCGAGTTCGAACGAGCATCATTGCGCGGCGAGCGGCACGCGCAGCACGAGCGTCGAGGCCGCGCCGTCGTCCATCGGGCCTTGCTCGAAGGTGCCGCCGTGCGCGGCCGCGACCCGCTGCGCGAGCGCCAGCACCCAGGCGATCCTACCCGCCTCGCGTGGGACCACGGCTTGTGTACGCGCGAACGGTTCGAGCGAATGCGGCAGTTCGGAATCGGCCAGCGCGGCAAAACTTGCTTCGAAAGCAATCTCGGTCCGCCAAAACCCCGCATCGATCTGGCTCGTCAACGTCACCTTCGCGCCGGGCGCGCTCGCGTCGACAGCGAAGACGAGCATGATCCAAAGCGCTTGCGCCAGGCGCTCGGGGTCGCCATCGCACCGTTCGCTGTCGATAGAGGAAACCACCGCGACCGAAGCGCCTCGCGCATCGACGATCGCGCGGCGTGCATCGTCCAGCGCCCGTTCGATCACGGCGCGAATCGCGAACGATTCGCGCGCGAGCGGCAGCGACTTGGTTTCGGCACGGGTTTTGTCGACGGCCTCTTCGAGCAGCTTCACTTGCTGCTCGACGCCCGAGCGAATGCCGGCGAGCGCGCGCTGCGCCGATGCGTCCGCCGCATCGAGCTTGCGCTCGAGCACGTATGCCCAGCTATGAATGGCGTTCAGGGGACTGCGCAGATCATGCGACACCAGGGACAGAACATGATCGCGCATGAACAGCGCGGCTTCGGCCCGCAGGTGCGCGAGACGTTCGTCGGATGCGGCAGCGACATGGGGAAACGTCGACACGATCAGCCTCTCGGAAAATCGCTCGGCTGTCCGAGGCCGTCGCGACGACCGGGTGACGCCGTAAGCGTGTTGAATAGACGGACATTATAGGCATCGCTGAGGGCGGAACGCCTACAATAACGGTTTCACTCATTGATCTCATTCGGAGCGTAACACTCATGACGACCGTGACCACAGATTCGGGGCTGAAGTACGAGGATTTGACCGTGGGCGAAGGCGCTGAAGCCACCGCGGGCCGTACCGTCACCGTGCACTACACGGGTTGGCTCACCGACGGCCAGAAGTTCGATTCGAGCAAGGACCGCAACGATCCGTTCTCGTTCGTGCTCGGCGGCGGAATGGTCATCAAGGGCTGGGACGAAGGCGTGCAAGGGATGAAGGTGGGCGGCGTGCGTCGTTTGACGATTCCGCCGCTCCTCGGCTACGGTGTGCGCGGCGCGGGCGGCGTCATTCCGCCGAACGCGACGCTCGTGTTCGAAGTGGAATTGCTCGAAGCGTAAGCGAAGAGCACGTAAGCACTAGAGCGCAAGAGCCGAAGGCATGGAGCAAAGCGCATGACGGCGAAAGATCGCGCGGCCGCATCGCCCGCGTTGGCGCTGCGCCGCTACGGCGCCGTCAGCGCGTCCGATGTGCATGCTTTCCATCAGATCGTGCTCGGTGTCGACGGTGCGATGGAGATGACCGTCGACGGCGTCAGCCATCGCATCGACGAGCACCATGCGTGGCTCATACCCGCAGGCGCGCTCCATGAATACGCGGGCATCGGCGAAAACCGCCAACTGGTGCTCGATGTGCCTTGTGCGTCGTTGGCATTGCCCGAACGCCTCTTCTCTCGCGCGCTGCCGCTGGCGATGGCCGACGCTCTTGCCGGTATCGTGCGCGACGCCGCATCGCGTGCGGCATGCATCGAAGCGGCAATGGGCGGCGAAGGCGGCACGGGCATCATGCCATGCGACGCCATCGACGAGGCGCGTGCTGCACAGCGTGCGCGCCGACTGGCGTGGGAAACCGCGGCACGGCTGGCCGTCGTCCTAGGCGAGAGCATCGGCGTCGATGCACCTATCTTTAGGCTCGATTACGCGCGTATCGATAAATGGTTGCGCGCGCATCTATCCGAACCGCTGCGCGTGGCCGATCTAGCGGCGCATTGTAGTTTGGGCGAACGGCGCTTTCATCAGCTGTTCGACGAAGCGTTCGGCACGACGCCCCACCGCTACCTGCAACGGCTTCGCCTCGATACGGCGCTCTCGCTGCTCGGCGATCCGCGCTGGACGTTGAGCGACGTCGCGTTGACGGTGGGGTTCGCCGATCAAAGCGCCTTCACGCACGCATTCACGCGGCGCTTCGGGCTAGCGCCCGGGCAGTGGCGCGCGGCAGGCATACACTGAAAGGCCAGTCGGCAACGTAATTCGTCCGAGATCCGCTGCGTTTGCTTGCTAGCCGATGAACCGTTGGTACTCTTCCCGATCCGCAGCGCACTGTCCAGCAATCGCCAAATATTACGATCTGCTTTCACATTCAGCCGGTAACGTTTATGATTGGTTTCATGGTCGGGAGCGCTGACACTTCGGTGCGATGGACGATTGCTCCACCTGGCTGCCCAATTTTCGACGGCCCGCACTGCGGTGCGTTTTTGCTTTTTTGGGGCACGAATTGATCTACTGTATTTTGACGAGTCTGGACATACCGCCCATCCCAACAACGAAATTTTCGTCGTCGCCCGCTTCAGCGGTTTCGAGC
>NZ_JBQCHR010000116.1:0-59991 GCF_051954495.1 Trinickia sp. | reverse complement strand
TTTCGACGCACGCGCGCGCCATTTCGCCGGTGTCATTCCCACCTGCCGCTTGAACACGCGTTGAAACGCCGCTTCCGATTGGTACCCGACGGCTTCGCCGATTTCTGCGACCGACATGCCGGTTTGCGCGAGTTTTCGTCCAGCGAGCGCCATGCGGATTTCCATGAGCACGTCGCTCGCCGACCGATTGATGGCTTCTTCGAAGTGACGGGCGAACGTCGCGCGAGACATATTGCAAAGCTCGGCCAGTTTCGGCAGCGTCCACGGCTTTTCGGGTTGATCGAACATGGCCGCGAGGGCCGGTTGCAGGCGAGGGCGTTGCGCAAGCGCAAGCAAGCCGCGCGGCGCTTGGTCGCTGTCTGAGGCACAGCGCAAGGTCAGCGCGAACAAGACGCCCGAAAGCTGATCGACGACCGTCGCGCTGCCCGGGCGTTGCTCGAACGCTTCCTCACGCATCAATTCGATCACGCGGGCGAGCCGGGTCGTCGCAAACGCGGCATCGCGCGCCTGTCCGTCGCCCTCGCTCACGCTGCTCACCAGCAAGCGTCCAGGCAGATGATCGCGCATCAGCTGCTGCGGTACGGCGGGCAGCACGAAGCGCCCGCACAGCACATCGGCGCCTCCTCGCGAGCTGCCGTTCGTGGCGATGGTCAATCCGTCCTGTTGCTGCGCGTGCATCGCTCGAGGGGGATTGCCGCTGCCGTCGTGCAACCGGTGAGCGCTGCCGGAGGGAAACAGCACGATATCGCCGGCTTTCATGCGAAGCGCCGGCTCGCTTTTGCCTGCCGATTCGCTTTCGACGACCGCCTCGCCGCGCAGCAGCACGTGATAAGGGAATTCCCATTCGTTCGCCGCCGGCTGTTCGATGCGCCAGGGCATGCCGAAGTGGCACCGAACTTCGAGCCGCCCGGTAACCGGCATCAGCGAGAGCAGTCTGTCCAGTAATTCCATATGAGACGTTTGAGCATGAAGTTGCGGAATTATGGCATTAAAGAACTCGTCGCACACCCCTACACTGACTCCCATGCCATACGACATGGCTAACGCGTTCAACGATCCATCAACCGTAGAAGAAGGAGTCGATCATGTCCCGTCTGTCCACTATCCGCCTTGAAGACGCCACCGGCCTGGCCGCAGAAGTGTTCGCAAAGATCAAGAAGGCCGCCGGCAAGGTACCCAATGCGTACTTGACCCTCGGCACCCACAGCCCCGAAGCCTTGAGCGCGGCGCTCGCGTTCGATGCAGCGGTGGCGGCCGGTACGCTCGGCAAGGCCGATATCGAAGTGGTCAAGCTGGCCGTCAGCGAACATGTCGGCTGTGACTATTGCGTGGCCGCGCATTCGCTCATGGGCAAGTTGGCGGGGCTGTCGAGCGACGAGATGAAGCAGGTGCGCTCCGGTACTGCAACCGGCGATGCGAAGCGAGATGCGCTGGTGACGTACGTCCGCATACTCGTGGGGACGCGGGGCACGGTGCCCGAGGCGGCCGTGGATGCGGTACGCGCGGCGGGCTACACGGATCGCCAGTTAATGGAAATCAACCTCGCCATCGCGTCGATCACGTTCACGAACCTCGTCAATCGCGTGAACGACACGACGCTCGATTTCCCGGCGGTGCAGTAACGCCGATCGATTAGCGGCGTCGGACGATGAGTCGATGCACTCGCTTGCCCGAAGACTCGTTGACCGATTCCGCATCGAGCAAGTATTCGGCGTCGCGAAGGCCCTCTCTGGCCTTCGCGGCGTCGAACGCGGCGTAGAGGCGCCCCGCGGCGTCGCGGCTGGAACCCGATGCGGCGACTCGCCAGCTAAGGTACAAGGTGCCCTTAGGCTTGAGCATGTCGAACAGCCGGGCACAGGCTTGGGTCACCTGATCGGGCGGCAGATGCATGACGACGGTTTCGCACAGCACGTTGTCGTAGACGTTGCTTGCGATACCGTCCAACGCGGGTAGCTCGGCGCGCTCGAATATCAGCGACGGAAAATCGGCCCTGGCCTGCGCAAGCAAGCCCTCGGCGGCATCGTAGCCCACCGCGGGAAAGCCATGTTCGTTGAGCCATGCCACATCGCGCCCCGCGCCGCAACCGATGTCGGCCGTGGTTCCGCCAGGCGTGAAGTAGCGCTGCAGCAGTGCGTACATGTCGGCGGGCGGCGGCTGGTCGCGCCACTCGGCCGCAAAGCGGCCCGCATTCGCCGAATACGTTTCGATGGTTTGTTCGTCCACGGCAAATAACCCTCGGTTAAGGCGGCCAACGTGGCACAAACGAGAGGATACCGTCAGAAGCGCTCCACCCGGAACGGCGTCGGATCGACGAGCGTCGGCGCGCCGGTGATCATTTCGGCGATCAGGCGGCCCGTGACCGGTCCGAGCGTCAGGCCGTGATGCGCGTGGCCGAAAGCGAACCAGAGATCGCGGTGACGGGGCGCCGCGCCGATGATCGGCATCATGTCCGGGGTGCAGGGACGGCCGCCGAGCCACGGCTCCGCATCCACGCGCGCGCCGAGCGGAAAGATCTCGCGCGCGAGCGGTTCGACGGCATCGAGTTGCACCGGTGTCTTCGCGGCATCGCGATAGCCGAGTTCGACACCGGTCGTGAGGCGGATGCCGCGCACCATCGGCGTAATCAAGTAGCCCGCTTCCACGTCGAGCACCGGCTGATTCAACTTGGCGCCGTTCGCAGGCGCGTAATGCATGTGATAGCCGCGCTTCACCGCAAGCGGCAGATCGTAGCCGAACTTGCCGGCGATATCGCCGGACCAGGGGCCCATTGCAATGACCGCCGATTTCGCTTCTACCGTACCGTCGCGCGTCGTGACGCGCCATGACGGTTCGAGCGTGCCGGCATCGCCGAGCAACACCTTGCCGCCGAGCTGTTCGAAGAGCTTGGCATACGCCGTGACGAGCCCGTTGGGATCGCTCACCGAATCGGCTGCCTTGTAGCGGACGCCGCCCGCCAGCGTGGAACTGAGCGATGGCTCGGCAAGCTTGAGCGCGGCGCGATCGAGCGCCTCGTAGTCGACGCCGTATTCCGCATCCCATCGCCGCGCTTCTTCGATGGCCTGGCGCCAGGCGCCTTCCGTGCGAAAGATCTTCATCCAGCCGCCGGTGCGCAGCAGCGCCTGCGCGCCGGCCGCGTCGATCAGCTCGCGATGTTCGGTCACGCAATGCTCGATCAGCGTCGAATAGGCGCGTGCGATACGCGCATGACGATCGGCACGCGAGTGGTGCCAGTAACGGTACAGGAACGGCATCAACTTCAAGATCGCGGCGCGGTGATAGCGCACGTCCGTCGCGCGATTGCCTGCATATCGCACGAGCGAGCCGAAGTCCCTTGGAAATGCATACGGGTAGACGCCTTCGCGCTGGATCAAACCGGCGTTGCCGAGCGATGTCTCGTTGCCCGGCGCCTTCCGGTCGACGAGCGCAACCGCGAGGCCGCGTCGCTGCAATTGCAAGGCAACCGATACGCCGACGATGCCGCCGCCGAGCACGACCGTATCGAACTTCATCGATTGGTTTCCTCGTGATGGGTGATCGAGTTCGTCAAGGTCAAACCGTGGATCGACCGGCGCCGCCGCCTTCGGCCGCATCGTAAACGGGCGGTGCGGTCACGATCGACGTCAACGCCGGGTTCGGGCGCGCAAGGCGCGCGAGATCGGGACGCGGACGGCGCAGCACGGGCGACGCGGCAAACGCACATTCGAGCGCCATCGAGACGGCAAGCGTCTTCATGTCGCCACGAAACGGGCCGACGATCTGAAGGCCGAACGGCATGCCCGCGTGATCGACGCCGCAGGGCAGCGAAATCGCCGGATGCGTGGTGAGCGTCACCACGTACGTGAGGGCGAGCCAGCGATAGTAGTTCTCCTGCGCGTGGCCGTCGATTTCGGTGGCGTGCATCTGCGTCCATGGAAACGGCGAGACCGGCGTCGTGGGCGACACGATGACGTCGTAGCGGGAGAAAGCCTGCTGGAAGCGCTGAAAGATGCGGGTCTGCTCGGCTTGCGCCCATGCGCTGTCGGCGAGCGTCATCGCCGCGCCCATCTCGTAGTTGGCGCGCGTGTTCGGCCCGAGGGCGCTCGGGTCGCGCGCATAGTCCGCATGCAAGCCGGCGACGAAGCTCTCCGCGCGGATCACGTCGAAGCAGCGATGCACGTCGCCCAAGTCGAACGCGACCGGCTCGCACGTGTGCACGATGCGCTCGAGTTCGGCGATACGCGCGCGGAAGATCGCACGAATGCTTGGATCGACGTCGCAGCAGCCGAAATCCTCGGTGTAGCCGATGCGTAGCGTGGCCGGATCGATATGCGGGGGCATCAAGAAGGCGAGCGGATCGACCGCGTAACTGAGCGGATCGCCTGTCGATTCGCCGGCCGTCGCGGCGAGTTGCAAGCCGGTATCGGCGACGTCGCGGCCCATCGGTCCCACCACGGAAATCGGCGTCCAGCCGAGCAGGCGTCGCGAGTTCGGCGCGAGGCCCGGAGACGGGCGAAAGCCCACGACGCCGCACTTCGCGGCGGGAATACGCAACGAACCACCGGTGTCCGAGCCGGTGCAGACCGGCAGCATGTCGCACGCGAGCGCGGCGGCGGAACCGCCCGAGGAGCCCCCCGCATTGAGCTCCGGGTTGAACGGGTTGCCGGTTGCGCCCCACACCGGATTGCGCGTGTTCGCGCCGGCGCCGAGTTCCGGCACATTGGTTTTCGCGACCAAGATCGCACCGGCTGCGCGTAGGCGCTCGACGAGCACCACATCCTGCGAGGGCACGTTGCCGCGCGACATCGGCGAACCGTAGGTGGTGAGTAGGCCGGCGGTGTCTTCGAGGTCTTTCACGCCGAGCGGCAGACCATGCAGCAGCCCTAGCGGCTTACCGTCGATCACGGCCTGTTCAGCGGCTTTGGCGGCCTCGCGCGCGGCATCGAATTGGGTTGCCGTAACGGCATTCACCGCGGGATTGACCGCTTCGATCCGCGCGATGCATGCGTCGAGCAATTCGACGGGCGAAATCGCTTTCGTGCCGATGAGTTTGCGCAGTTCAACGGCGGATAGGCTGACGAGTTCGGCTTTGTCTGACATGGTGTGTCTCGCGGGTGAGCAGGGTGTTCAGTCGAGGGCTTCGCGACTGCGGTCGCGCAGCCAGATGACGGGAACGAGCGACACGGCGCACGCTGCGGCGACGTACCAGGCCGGGGCGAGCGGATTGCCCGTGCGCTCGACGATCCAGCTGGCGATCAAGGGCGAGAAGCCCCCGAAGAACGAGGCGCTGACCACGTACGACAATGCGATGCCCGTCGCGCGAACTTCTCGCGGGAACAGCTCGGGGATCATCACGAGAACCGGCACGATTTGCGCGGCGACCAACACGGAGAGATAAGCGGACACCGCGTAGAGGCGCGCCATGGACGGTGCGGCGGAGAGCCATGCGAACGCCGGATAGACGGTCAGCAGCAGTATGACGCGCGATGTCACCAATACCGGCTTGCGGCCGATCCGATCGGCAAGCTTGCCGACGAGCGGCGCAACGGCGAAGAGCATGAGCGAGCTGACCACACCGGAGGTCATCGATGCGGTCGACGACAGATGCAGTGTGCGGACGGCATGATTCGGCAGAAAAAACGCCGTGATGTAGATCGACACCGAGCCGCCGAGTTCGGCGAACGTGCAGAGAATCGTCAGCTTCAGATGCGTCGTGAGCGCGGCGTTCAGCGCGCTGCGTTGCCTCGTGCGATGAGAACCTGACGCCGATGCGGACATCGGCGGCGCGGCGCGCAGCGTTTCTTCGAGACGCCGTCGGATCAGCATGCCGGCCGGCGCGGCGACGATGCCGAACAGAAACGGCAGACGCCAGCCCCACGTATCGACGACCTCTTTCGGAAGCAGCGTATGGACGAGCGTGGCCACGCCCGCGCCCAGCGCGAGCCCGAGCGCTGTCGCCGCGAAATTCCAGCTCGCGTAGAACGCGCGCGTGTTGCGGCCGGCGTATTCGACGAGCAACGTCGTGCCGGGGCCGAATTCCCCGCCGGCCGCGAAGCCCTGGATCAGTCGCGCGGCGAGCACGATCAGCGGCGCCGCGAACCCTGCCGTGGCGTAAGTCGGCGCGCCGGCGATCAGCGCGCAGCTCAGCGCCATCAGCATGATCGTGATGACCATTGCGCTCTTGCGGCCTGCACGGTCCGCATACGCGCCGATCACGATGCCGCCGAGCGGCCGCACCACGAAGCCTACGCCGAATACGCCGATCGACAGCAGGAACTGGTTGACGGGCGACGCCGACGGGAAGAACAGCTTGCCGATTTGGATCGCGAAGTAGCTGTAGATCGTGAAATCGTAGTATTCCAGCGCCGTGCCGAGCGTTGTCGCGGCGATGACCTGCTTTTTCGACAGACCGGATCTTTCCAATGCGATCGATGCCACGGCGCGACTCCTTGGGCGAAAGGGCAATGTGATTTATCATATACGAGAAAAAATAAATTCTCGTATACGACAAAACCCTCGGGTGTCACTTTGGAAACGGAATCGCATGTCATGGCACGACCCGCCGACCCCAACGGAGCCGAGAGTACGGCGCCGGCCCCGCAGATCGACCACAAATCCATCGGTATGCAACTGCGTGAGACGCGCAAATCGCGCGATCTGACGTTGATGCAGCTATCGGAGCTGTCGGGGATCGCGGTGTCGACGATTTCAAAAGCGGAGCGGGGCGATATCGCGCTCACCTACGATAAGTTCGCGGCGCTCGCGCACGCGCTGAACGTCGACTTCGATACGATCTTCGGACGCCCGAAGAAAGCGTCGGCCGGTCCCATGAAGCCGTCGTTGACGCGCTCGGGCAAGCAGCCGATCTACGATACGCCCAACTACGAATACGGGATGATCGCCAACGATCTGACCGGCAAACGGATGGTGCCGATGCGCGCGCACATCCACGCACGCAAGCTCGACGATTTCACGGACTACATCCGGCACAGCGGCGAGGAATTCGTTTATCTGCTGAAGGGCAAACTGCAATTGCGCTTCGAGGACGGGAGCGTATTCACGCTGGAGGAGGGCGACAGCCTTTACTTCGATAGCGCGGTCGGTCACGTCTATCTGAGCGTAGGGGACGAAGAAGCGGAGGTGCTGGCCTGCTGCGTCGATACGGACGCGCATCGGCCGCCTCAAACGCTTTGACACCGGCTGGCAGTGGCGGCGCCGGAGCCGGTGCGCCAGCTAACCCACCTCGACCCGGTTGCGGCCTGCCTTCTTCGCTTGATAGAGCGCCTGATCCGCGCGTTTCATCAACGCGTCGACATCGCGTTCGCCGGCGTTGCGCGTCACCACGCCGATGCTGACCGTAAAAGGAATCCGCTCGAGGTGCGTCGCGAATTGCACATGCTGCCTTTCAACGCGTTGCCGTGTCTGTTCCGCGATCCGGCGTGCAATATCGGCGTCCGCCCCGGGTAGCGCCGCGACGAACTCTTCCCCGCCCCAACGCGCGAACACGCACCCTTCGTGCATCATCGCCGTCCCCACTTTCGCGAGCACGCGCAATACTTCATCGCCGGCGTCGTGTCCGTGGGTATCGTTGATCTGCTTGAAGAAATCGATGTCCAGCATGAACGCCGACAGCGCCTCGTTCTTGCAGAGCGCGTTGTCGACGAATTCCAAAAACGCCCTGCGATTGGGCAGGCCCGTCAGCGCATCGGTGCCGGCCTGCTTTTTCAG
Organism: Trinickia sp.; assembly: GCF_051954495.1. Lineage (GTDB taxonomy): Bacteria > Pseudomonadota > Gammaproteobacteria > Burkholderiales > Burkholderiaceae > Trinickia. Next base: position 52,287 of record NZ_JBQCHR010000116.1, on the reverse strand, counting down.
CAGCGCCATTTGCTGGGCCCGATCGGTGATGTCGCGCACGACGGCCGTAAACTCGGTGACCCCTTCCACATCGATCTTGGAAATCGATATTTCGACGGGAATGATCGATCCATCGCGGTGTCGCCCATACACGCTATTGCTTTCATCCATGCGCGGAGGCAATGTTTGTCGAAGCTCCGTGAGCGGCGACTCCGCGAATTGCCGCACATGATGGGCGTGATGCGCGCGGTGCGCTTCCGGCAGCAACATTTCGATCGGCTGCCCCAGTACTTCGGCTGCTTTATAGCCGAATAAATTCTCCGCTGCGCGATTGAACAACGTGATCTTATGCTGCTGATCGATTGCCACAATCCCGTCATAAGCCGAATCGACCACGGCGCGATAGCGCGCGGCGCTGACGTCGCGGTCAATGGTGGCATCGCGCATGGCGATGCCGTCGGGCGCGCGTTCGGGCCAATCCGACATAGTCTTACCTTGGAGTACGTGAAAACGGGCGTTTCGCCTATTCGATGCGCTATTGTTGCATATCTAGTCAGATTATATTGACGCGCTACTAAGGCTCGAATCGAGAGCGGGCTCTACGGCAAAACTATGCGTAAGCTATTTGGAAGATTTTAGGGTCGCTTAAAAAACTCGCTGAATCGGGCAAGCAAGAAACGCTCACGTTGCCTGCTTGCCTATTTACTCACTTACTGCACCGCCGGAGCAGTTCCGACACGATAGCAAGTGGGAATCGCATTCTGCTTGGGCCGTTGATAGATCATCTTGTAGCCGCCTGCGGAGGCGCGCGACTGCGGGGAGCTGAACGTGACCACCTTCCCGTAGTCGCCGTTCGTCGTACCGACCTGGCTGATGATCAGCGGGGCGAGGACGGGGTCGGTCCGCGCCGAGTCCGCGTCGATCACGCGCCGCACGTGCGAGAGATCCTTCACGTACCAATCGGCTTTCAAGCTCGCGGTGGGAATGACGAACGGCCGATACGCCGGACCCGCGAAATGGCTGTCGATGATCATCCACGGATCCTTGTCCGCGCTGCTGCCCAGGTCCGACGGCACGATCGTCTGGTTAGGGTCGACGCTCTTGAGGTACGACGCGATATCCGCACCGAGGCGCGAACCGCGCTGGCCCGCGGTAGCCGGATCGTAGAGGCTCCCATCCGGGCCGTTCCTCAAGTCGCTGAAGTGCTTGCCCGTCCATGTGATCACGTGCGAGACCACGTACCCGTTGGCGACGTTCGACGGCGCGGAGCCCGCCGCCACGGGCGCCGTCTGCGTGATGTACAGCAGATCGCCGGGGCGCAGATGATCGACCAAGCCCGCGATGTTGCCTTGGTTGATGTCCAGCAACACGCCGGCTTGCTCCTTGCCCACGAGCGGGTCGTCGCCCGTCGAGCACGCTTGCGTGCCGATGCCTGTCTCGAGGTTGCCTTGGTCGTGCGTGATGCCGGTGAAGTCGTACACCCATGACGTGAAGTCGGAGCAGTCCACCCCTTGCCAGTTGGTGTCGTCTTGCGGGAGCGCGGTGAGGCTTTGCGAGCCGTCGCGTTTGCGATTCGCGGTACAGGTCATGCCCGAACTGTCGCCGCCGGACGTGCTGCCCGAGGTCGAATTGCGAAACTTCGCCGGGCTGGTGGGCGGCAGCCACCCCGGAATGTGATGGTGGCAATAGTTGATGCCTTGATCGACCCAGTAATTCTCCGCGGCCATCACCAGTTCGCGCTGGAACGTCGCGGTATCGGCGCACGAAGTCGTGGAAATCGCGCCGTACACGGCCGCATGCGGGCCCCAGGTGCCGCCATTCGCGTAGCTGCTCCAATTCGACGCCGTTACGCCGTTGCCGAGCAGGGCCTGCACATCGTTCTTGCGGCTGGCGAACAGCGCGAACTGTTCGCCGAGCAACGCGATGCGGTCTTGGCAGGCGCCGCTGCTGACGGTGATCGTCGTCGCATTCCCTGGAATAACCGGGGTGAGTTGCGAAATCGAAGTGATGCCCGAGCGGTTATGCGTGCCGCCGAGGTAGTCCGTCGCACCCACCGTGATCGCGCAGTTGGCGGCGGCCGGTGCGGTGAGCGTGCCGTCGGTTGCCATGTCGCCCGCGCCCGAGTTGCACTGCGTGAGGGTGTCGCCGTTCGCGGCCTGCGCGACGATGTTGGCCGTGCTGGCCGCGATCGTCAGGCCTGCCGACGTGCGGCTTTGCGATTCCGCGCCCAGTGCGAGCGCCATAGTTGCACCCGGTGTCACGTTCGCGGTCGATCCGGCCGCAACGAAGGTGGGCAGGGTCTGCTGTACGTCGATGTTTCCGGCGAAGGCATCCACGCGCGACAAGGCCGCGGTGACGTTGCCCGCGGTCAATCCGCCGGCGGCGCGGGCGTCCGCGACGATCGCGTTCGAGTACGGCGACACCACCATCTGCGATGGGGCGGCGAGATAGACGGCATCCACCTCCTCCGCCAGTTCGGCGCTCGCGCCCGTGGCCTCCTCTTGATAGCTTCCGCCCGTCACGCGAACGAACAAAGGGTAGCGCAGCGAGCGCCAAAGGGCGAACGAGCCGTCGCTTCCGGTGGTTGCCGTCGCAAGCGGCGTTTGCGCCACACTGCCGTCGTCGTTCAGTGCATAAAAGGCAACCGTCGCATTGGCAATCGGCCCCAGATAGGCGCTGCCGGAAATGGCTGGAGCAGAGGACGATCCGCAGGCGGCAAGGCTGAGGGCAAGTGCAGCGCTTGCGAGGGTAGTGAGCTTGATGGACTTCACGTTGAATGGGCGAAAGAAGGGACAGGCGGTCGCTGCTACCGATGCTCGGCGGCGGTGACATTACGTGACGAGAGCCTAAGAGACCCCGCGCGCCGACGATTCGTCAAAAAGCGAAACGAATCTCCCTTTTTCCATCCAATTGCGCGGCCCGATCGTTGCGGCCGGACGATTGTCCGGACGTCATCCGGCCCCGTGCAACTGCGCTTCGATCGTTTTCGTCAACGGCGAATCGACGTCTCCCGTATGCTTGGTCTGCACGGGCTCGATCAGCACGATCCAGCATTCGTCCTCGGCAACCGGATTGTGCAGCGTGCCGCGCGGCACGACATGCATCGAACCGGCCGGCAGGTCGACGATTCGCCCGCCTTCGTATTCGATCTTCAAGCGTCCGCGCACGACGAAGAACAACTCGTCTTCATGGGCGTGGTCGTGCCAGAGGAGCTGACCGCGCACTTTCGCGACCTTCACATATTGATCGTTCACTTGCGCGACGACTTTCGGCGACCAGTAGTCGCGTACTTCGTTGAACGCGGCCTCGAGGTTGAACGATTCGGCGAATGGGTAGGTAGGCATGGGGCGATCTCCAACTGGCTCAAACCTCGCACTGTAAGCCGCGTGCACGCATCAGCAAAACCAATAAAATTGATCCCCTCCATTACGCCGCATAATGCGACCATGGCACGCAATCTCGACCTCGATTTGATCCGGACCTTTGTCACGGTCGCCGACAGCGGCAGCATGACGGTTGCCGCCAATCTGCTCCACATGACGCAGGGCGCGGTGAGCCAGCAGATGAAACGACTCGAAGGGCTGCTGGAGCGTCCGCTGTTCGTGCGAAGAGCGCGCAAGCTCGGGCTATCGCGCGAGGGCGAGCAGTTCCTCGTCAAAGCACGCCAACTTCTGCGGCTCAACGATGAAATATGGGCCGACATGTCGGCGCAGCCATTGCGCGGCAGCCTTCGCGTCGGCGTTCCTTATGATCTCGTGACGCCGCTCGTGCCCGCGATGAAAGCGTTTGCGCACGCGCATCCGCACGTCGACGTATCGCTCGTCTGCGCGGCGTCGCCGCACTTGAACGAAGCGGTGAACGGCGGCCACGTGGACGTGTCGCTCGTGGAATACGTGGCGCACGAAGCCGAAGGCGAAGTGCTCAGAATCGAGCCGCTCGTGTGGGTGAAAGGGCGCGGCAGCGATGCATGGCAAAAGCGGCCGTTGCCGCTGTCGATGGTCGACGAGCGCTGTTGCTTCCGTCCGGTCGTACTCGGTGCGCTCGCGGATGCGGGCATTGCCTGGCGCACCGTATTCGAGAGCGGCAATATCGAGGCCACGGCCGCTACGGTTCGCGCCGGATTGGCGATCACAACCTGGCTCGTTTCCACCGTCCCCGCGGATCTGGAAACGCTCGCCCCTCAAGCTGCCGGTTTGCCTGCACTGCCTTCGTTCGCCATTTGTCTGCGCTTGCCCGCCAAGGTGGAGCCGGCGGCGCTCGAATTCGCACGCCACCTGCGCGAGGCGATGTCGAACGAAGCGGGGATGCGCATGCCGCTCGCCAAAGTGGCCTGATCCGTCGAGTGATGCGCAGCGCCGCGGATCGGCCCGCTATTCGCTGGCGGCCATTGCCAGCGCCGGCTCGTTCAAGAAACCCAACAGGACGGCCACGATCGCTTCCGGCGCATCTTCCTGCACTAAGTGTCCAGCGTCGCCGACGACATGTAGCACCGCATTGGGGATCGCTTGCTGTAACCGTTGGCCATCTTCGACGGGGATCCACTGGTCGTTTTCGCCCCATACGATCGACACGGGGCAGCGGACCGTGGGGTAGCGCGCGGCGACCTCGTCCGTGTAGCGTTCGTCCATTTGGGCAATCTGCCTATAGAAAGCCGCTTTTCCGCTATCGCCGAGCCACGGACGCACGTACGGATCGAGTTCTTCGTCCGATAGCGAGCGCTTCGTTGCGCCTCGGATGTAGGCGGGCACGACGGCCTCGTGGATGTAGTCGGGCAGGCCGCTGAACGCCGCCTCATGCCGGCGAACATGCCGCACGAAGGGCGAGCCCCAGGGCGAAAGCGCCACGGGATCGATTAACGTCAGGCTACGGAAGTCCTTCCCTCCGAGCAGGTGCGTTCTGAGCGCCGTCGCACCGCCGAAGTCGTGCGCCACCACATCGGGCCGCTCGATACCCCAGTGATCGAGCAATTGCGCGAACAGGAGGTTTTGAATGCCGAGCGAGACATCCTGGCCGCTTCGCTGCTCGGATTGCCCGTAACCGAGCAAGTCGTAGCAATAGACCGTGTGTGTCGCGCGAAAGTATGGAACGATGCGCCGCCACACATACGAAGAAAACGGTGTGCCATGCACGAAAACCAACGGCGGGCCGTCGCCTTGGACCGAGTAGCGCACGGCCTGACCTTGGAAATCGTAGCGCTTGTCGAGCACCCAACTCATGTCGCCTCCTTGTAACGATCTAAATGCGATTAGGTCGTTACGTTGTAGCAGGCGATATCTAACATGTCAAATCATGTTAACCTGTTAGGCATGCAAAACGGATCGAATCAGCGTGGTCAGGTGTGGGCTCCCGGCAATTTTGTCGGCGGCGCGATCTGCTTGGACTTCGTCAACACTCAGGGCGGTCAAGACAAGACGCGGGACCTGGAGCGCTTGGCGACGTTTCAAGACGCGATCGACTGGGCCCGGCTGACCAAAACGATTTCCAGCGAGGAGGGTCGGGTGCTGGAAGCCGCCGCGCTGAAAGCGCCCGGAGAGGCGGCGCGATGTCTCGAGCAACTGCAGGCGTTCAGGGAATGTCTTTACCGTTTGTTTGCCGCGCTGGCTATCGATCAGGCGCCCAGGCCGGACGATGAAGACGACATGCGGCGCGCCGTTGCGGCCGCGATCGGCATTGCGCGGCTCGAACGCCACGAAGGCGGATGCGTTTGGACAATCGATGTGGAAAAAGCCGGCCTTTGCACGCTGCTGGGCCGGATCACGCTCGACGCTCAGAGGCTCATGCTCGGCAGCGAACTGCCGTTCGTGCGCGAGTGCGATCGCTGTTCGTGGCTGTTCGTCGACCGAACGAAGAATAAGCGCCGGCGGTGGTGCAACACCGAAACCTGCGGCAACCGAACCAGAGCGGCGCGGCATTACCGGTTGATGAAATCAACAGGGCCTGCGTGAGGCTGGGCCGCCGCCCGTATTGGATGGCGACGCATCGCCTTCCGCGTATCGCCGCTTTCGTCAGCCCACCTTGGCACGGGCGCCCTGTGTCAACGCCTCCCAAGTTCGTTTGACGATACGCTGCGCATCTGCCTTGAAGGTTTCGCGATCGGGTGCGGTGTCGATCAGCTGCGCCGACTCGCAGACCATGCGGCCCAGCATGCGGCTCGCCAGTCGCAAATTCTTGGCCGCGCTGCTGCCGGGCGCTGCCTGCGCCTGCAACGCCGCTGTCAGCAGGCCAAACGTGCTCTCTTCCTCGATCTCGCGGCAGCGTTCGGCGCCTAATACGGCCACGGCCGTTTCTAGTACGAGATGCCGATAAGCCGGTTCGCAACACACATCTAAAAAGGCGGCGATGCCGACGTTCACGCGCCGCGACGGCGTCGCGGCCGCCGTCGCGGCGCGAACGCGGGCCGTCGCTTCGGCTTGCAGCGCGACCACGAGCGCATCGAGCAAGCGCGTCTTATCGGCGAAGTGATGATAGAAGGCGCCCCGCGTGACGCGAGCCTTTTGCGCGATGGCCTCGATGCTGACCTGCGCATACCCCTGCGACGTAAACAACTCGCGCGCGGCGTCTAGCAACGCTTCGCGCGTGGCATCGGCATATTCGGCGCGGCGGGTCCTGATGGCTTCGGGCATGAGACGGCAGCGGGTTGACTTTTCGAAGACAGATCGTAGTATACATACACAATGTATGTGAAATACGTTGTGTATGTTTGCGCGTTACCCCCCAAAACCTTCGAGAGGTGTTCCCGTGACGAACTCAGCAAAGGCCTTGACGCAATACGAACCGCCTTCCGAGCAGCAACTGCGCGACGCGACGGCGGTCGTCGAGCGTTTCGCGCAGCATTGGCAACGTCCTGTCGCGGACGATTTGCGCGACTTGATGCATCCCGATACGCAAAACTTGATTCCGCCCATGGCGGTTCCCGCGGACCGAGAAGGTGTCGTCGAGCATTTTCGCGAGGTGTTGCAGCGCTTGCCCGACCTGAAGGTCGAGGTGATGCGCTGGGCGCCGACGGGCGATGCGGTGTTGATCGAATGGCGCGCGCACGCTAGCGTGGCGGGCGAGCAGTTGGCCTGGCAGGGCGTGGATCGTTTCAACTTGCGCGGCGAGCGCATGTATCAAGGACAGGTGTATTGGGACACGCGCCGTGTCGCCGAGCAGTTTGCCGATGCGGCGCGGCGCGCGCAGGAGCGCGGTGGGTCGACGGCCTCCACGGTTGCCGCGGGGGCGACAAGCTAAGCGGTAGGGTCGATCGCTTTCGGAAAGCAAAAAACGCCTAGCCGATTAAGGGCTAGGCGAAACCGCCGGTGACCGGCGGCGGAGGTATCGATGCGAAGACGGCTTGCTCTCGTTATGACGAAGCAAGCCGTCTTACGTTCGAATCAGCGAAGAACTTTTCGTATCGCCGGGTAAGCCATTTAGCCCCCGGCGAAGGTCGTATCGGCATTGAATCAGTTGCCGAAGTAGATGGGCTTGACGCCGTCGATCTTGGCGGGGCCACCCGACGCCGACGAACCGGCCTGCACGCCGCCGTAACCTTGATTGTTGCCGTTTTGAGCATTCACACGCGCTTGGGCGACTTGGGCGTCCTCCGGGTAGCGCGGGTCGTTGCTGGAGTTCAGGCGGCCGCCTGCTTGCTGGAATTGGATCATTTCAGCGGTCACTTGCGCACGGGTGACAGGCGCGTTCGATTGAGCGAAAGCAGCGACAGGAGCGGCGAAAGCGGCGGCGATGGCAACGGCTTGAATGAGCGACTTCATGATAACTACCTCCAAAAGTTGTTTGTCTTTGCTGGTGCATCGTGTTCGTTGCGTTGAACCGATGACTGCAGTGTAGTGATTGGAGGGCCTAGGGTTAATACCTATCTCAAAAAGACACTGTTGCGGTTTTGTTCATAATCGGTCGCCGGAGGCTTCGACCGGACACTCGACAATCGGTATCATGGCGCCTCGCGCTTGGAGCACGCGCTGCTCGTCGCCATGACGCGGCGCCGGCACGAGAATCTACTTACCCACGACGATTTAGAGGAAGACCGACATGACGTCCGCCACGCAGTTCGATCAGGTTTCGGTAGTCAAACGAGCCAACGTGTATTTCGACGGTAAATGCGTATCGCACACGGTGCTGTTCGCCGATGGCTCGCGCAAGACGCTCGGCGTGATCTTGCCCGGCACGCTCAACTTCGGCACGGACGCGCCGGAACTCATGGAAGTGCAAGCCGGTCAGTGCCGCATCCGCCTGGAAGGCAGCGACCAATGGGCGACGTATGGCGCGGGCGATTCGTTCTCGGTGCCCGGCAAGAGCCGTTTCGATATCGACGTGATCGAAACGCTCGATTACGTGTGCAGCTATCTTTGACGCGGTGGGGACGAGCGCGCCCGGCTATCATATGTACCCCTGTTCATCGCCTGCGCTTGCCCCATGACACAACCTCTGCGCGAACTCAGCCCGCTCGAAGCCCGCGTCCTCGGCGTGCTCGTTGAAAAGCAGCACACCGTTCCCGATACATACCCGCTGTCGCTGAACGCGTTGACCGCCGGTTGCAATCAGAAGACTGCGCGCTCCCCTGTGATGAGCGTGACGGAGCCCGAGGTGCAGACGGCGATCGACGGGTTGAAGCGGTTGAGCCTCGTGATGGATGCGAGCAGCAGCCGCGTCACGCGATACGAACACAACATGAATCGCGTGCTCGGCATTCCGAGTCAGTCCGGCGCTTTGCTGACCATCCTATTGCTCAGAGGCCCGCAGACCGCCGCGGAATTGCGTTTGAACGCCGCGCGTCTGCATGGCTTCGCGGACAATTCGTCGGTGGAAGCGTTTCTCGACGAACTCGCCGCGCGCACGCCGGCGCTCGTCGTGAAATTACCCTGTGCGCCTGGCGAGCGGGAAAATCGCTGGATGCATTTGATGTGCGGCGAAGTCAGCATCGAGCAATTCGCTGTTGCACGCGGGGGCGTGGAGTCGTCGAGCGCATCGGCTGCATCGGCCGACGAAATCGAAGCGCTCAAAGTCGAGCAACAACGCTTGGCGGGCGAAGTGGCGCAACTGCGGGCGTTGGTTGAACGAATGGCGTCGGAATTGGGCGTGTCGGTCGATCGGCCCGCGCAGGATTGACGTGGGCCGCGGCGTTGGCGATGGAGCGTCCGCACGCCGACGCGAGACGCCATGACGCAGGCGGGTGAGTTAGCTCTTTTCGGGAGCCATGTCGGTCGATAGCTGAAACGGCGTCAGCGTAATGACCGCATTGTTGGCCGCGCCTGCATGGTCGACATACCTATGATCTTTTTGCAACGCATAAAAGCTGTCGATGTAGTCATCGTTGTTCTTGAACCATGCACTCGGCATTGCCCGCACGAGGGTTTCCGCGATGGTTGCAACGATCGCTGCTTCGGGCTTGAGGACGGCCGTGATCCCTGCGACTGCGCCGGCTAGCGCCGTGGCAAGATCCTTGTAGTTGGTGTCGTCGTCGTGCTCGTAGAGCACGATGTTGGCGGCGCCGAAGCGATAGTCGGACCAGTCGATCAAGATTTGAGTTGGGCCATAGGTGTGATTCTCTTGGGAGAGGTACGGCATGTCGACGATTTCGAGTTGCGCTTTCGGCTGAGTGGGAGGCAGGCCGGAAATCACCGCATACACCTCGGCGGCGCCGGAAATCCATGGTTCCTGGTCGTCCCTCAGCCGAATCCTTTCGAGCTTGGCGGTATCGAGCCGCTCGCTGGTTGCGCTTCGCTGCCGTGCGAGCGCGCGCGCTCACATCAGCGCCTTGGTGAAAACCTTGCTTGTGCAGCAGCCGATTGGCGACCCCCACGCCTGCGCGCATGTCTTTTTGTATAAAGCGAAATTGCCAAAATTGGTAGGATTTTTATGCCTATTAATTTATTTCAGGAGGAGCGGCGCCAACCCGCACTTGAGCGTGCACTGCGCGTGGCTGGCCGGGATGCGGTGCATCCCAGGCTCAGGCCTTCCTATAGCAGGATGGTGGGTCGAGGTGAACGAATTGCTATCGACAGACGCTTGCCGCGGCGCGGTCGAGCGCCGCCAAATGCAGCGCGTCGAATCGAGCGTTTGTCGCGATACGCCCGACGGCTCTCGCAATTTGGGTTTTGCAGTCGTTGGCGCGGCGCAGCGAATCCGCGGAAGCCAGATCTTGCGAAATATCGGTTTGCAGTCTAAGTAGGCACACAGCGGAGGCGGAGCATAGCCCGTCACGCGATTTGCTTCAACGATCATTGTTGTGTATCATTACACAATGAATAGTGCGCACCTCATCAGACTACTGACCTCGGACGGCTGGCGACTTGCGCATACGGTCGGTTCGCACCATCAGTTCAAGCATCCGATCAAAAGAGGCAAAGTCACCGTGCCGCATCCGAAGAAGGACCTCCCGATCGGGACGGTGCGCAACATCTTGAAGCAAGCGGGCCTGAAAGACTCGTAACCCCCATCAGAACTGAAAGGAGCGTCCAATGCTCTATCCACTGTATGTACATATCGGCGATGCGAAACATGCGCACGGCGTCTCGTTTCCGGATTTCCCCGGATGTTTCGCCGCGGCCGACGAGTGGGAGGACCTGCCGCGCGCCGTTCAAGAAGCGGTCGAGGCGCATTTCGCGGACGGCGATGAAATGGTGCCGGAGCCGACGCCGCTCGAGCAACTCGTCCCTAACCCCGAGTACAACGGTGGTGTGTGGATGCTGTTCGACGTGGATCTCTCTCGCATCAATTCCAGAGCGATTCGGCTCAATATCAGCCTGCCGGAAAGGCTCGTTCAACAGATCGACGAGGCGGCACGCGTGCGCAGAATGTCCCGCTCGGCGTTTCTCGCGTTGGCGGCCGAGCATGAAATGGCCGGTCATTGAGCCTGGCCCCGCTGCTTCGCAGGGGCGCTGCTTCGTTGCGAAAAGGACTGGCCTAGCCACGGGAAGCGCGGCTGCGTTGGCCGCCAACCGATCCTTCAGCGTGGCGAACGCGCGGCGGCGTAACCATCCGTGCTCGACGCGCCCGCTTGCGCTTGCCCAAGCGCTTCCAGCGCGAGCCCCTTCGTTTCGATGCCCATCGCCGCCACTGCGATCGCGGCCAGCGCGAACGAACACGCACCGAGCGTGAACACGCCGCTTTGCCCGAAGGTCGGCAACACGAGGCCGACCACGTACGGTCCGATCAACGAGCCGACGCGCCCGACGGCCGAGGCGAATCCCGCGCCCGTCGCGCGCGCGCCGGTGCCGTAAAGTTCGGGCGTGTAGGTATAGAGCGCAGCCCACATTCCGAACAAAAAGAACTGCATGGCGAGGCCCGCGCAAATGACGAGCGCCACGCTGCCGCCGTGCAGTGCCGTTTGCCCGTAGAGATAGGCCATTGCCGCGCCGCCCGTGAGCGAGGCGACGCAAGTGGGTTTGCGTCCCCATCGCTCGACGAGCCATGCCGCGCAGAGAAACCCAGGGATGCCGGCCAGCGAAATCCAAACGGTATAGAGCACGGACTTCGCGACGGCAAAGCCTGCCTGCTGCATCAACGCGCCGAGCCACGAGGTCAATCCGTAAAAACCGAGCAGCGCGAAGAACCATAGCGTCCACACCATGATGGTTCGCCCACGGTAGACGCCGCTCCAGATTTCGCGGAAAGCGCCGCGCGAACGAAGAGCGCTCTGCATATCGATATCCACGGCAGGCGGCGGCAACTCGGAGCGCCCGGTGGCTCGCATGACTTTCGCTTCGACGAGCGACAGCACCGAATCGGCTTCGCGCATTCGTCCGCGATGTTCGAGCCAACGCGGCGATTCGGGCACGATGCGGCGCACGATCAGCACGAAGACGGCGGGAACGGCCAGCAACGCAAAGACGCTGCGCCAACCGAAGGCCGGCAGAACCCAATATGAGACGATGCCCGACGTGATGAATCCGAGCGGCCAAAAGCCGTCCATCAGCGCGATCAGCCGGCCGCGCGAGGCCGTGGGAACGAACTCTGACAGCAACGCCTGGGCAACGGGGAATTCCATGCCCATTCCTACGCCAAGCAGGACGCGGTAGCCGATCAGCGCCTCGACGCTGTGGGCCGTGGAGCACAGATACGAGGCCACCCCCCAAAGGACCATGCTCCATTGAAACACCGGCCGCCGGCCGAAGCGGTCGGCGAGCAATCCCGCCACCGCCGCGCCCGCGACCATGCCGAAGAAACTCGCGCTCGCGACGAGCCCGGCCGTGGCGGTCGTCAACCCGAATTCGGTCTTGATGGAACCGAGGACGAATGTCATCGTGCCGAGATCGACGGAGTCGAAGAAAAAGGCGAGGGCGATGACGATGAACAGCAAACGGTGATACGAGGAGAAGGGCAGACGTTCGAGTCGTGCTGCAGCGTGCGCGTGAGACGACGGCGAAGGAACGGCGTTTGGCATGGCTGGCTCCGAGTGAAGCACTTGCGTCGATGGGTGGCTGGTGCGATGGCGCACATCGACGAGTAAATGACGTCATTAATCGGCCACATAGAAGAAAAGCGGCGGGCGAGTGGAACGAGTACGCCATCGCCGCTTATGGCACTGGTCGTGCTTTAGCGATGCGGCCGTGCAAAGCGTTGGCAAGCGCGTGGCCGAGGGTGCATCGTCGTGGAGCAGCGATGCACGACATTGGCGTGCCTGCGCCGGCTCTGCACCGTTTCGAAGCGCATCGGAGCGAGCCTAGGCGCGACGCGGGAACGGGCGGTCACCGAAGAACCTCATCAGAACATCCGCCCTTGGGCGAAAAACAAAGTGCACATGCGTCGACATATTGCGGGACTGTATGGACTTCTATTCATCTTCAACATTGCCGTTTGGGCGTGGGCGTTCGCCGCGCTCGGGAGCGTCCCCACGTTGATGGGCATGGCCGTGCTGGCGTACTCCTTCGGCGTGCGCCATGCGCTGGACGCCGATCACATCGCGGCGATCGACAACGTCACGCGAAAGATGATGCACGCCGGCAAGCGGCCGCTGACGATCGGCTTGATGTTTTCGCTCGGACACTCGACGGTGGTCGTGCTGGCGACGGCTTTCATTGCGACGGCGGCGGCGGAACTGAATTCGCGAATCGACTTGTTCAAGACGATAGGAGCGGTGGTTGGCGGGCTATTCTCTTCGTTCTTCTTGCTCACTATCGCGATGACGAACTTGCGCGTGCTCTTATCCGTGTCGCGGACATATGCTCGCCTCAGGGGCGCGAAAGGAGCATCGCATCCGGACAGGCTTGAACAATTTGCCACTCGCGGCCCGCTATCGCGGCTCTTGGCTCCCGCGCTTGGAAGGACGACGAAGAGTTGGCACATGTACCTGCTAGGGTTCCTGTTCGGACTCGGCTTCGATACAGCGACAGAGGTGGGGTTGCTCGGATTGTCGGCGGGACGTGTGGCGCACGGCATGCCACTCGCCGATGCGTTGATTTTTCCTTCGCTGTTCACTGCGGGTATGACGCTCGTCGATACGACGGACGGATTGCTGATGATCGGTGCGTACGGGTGGGCGCTCGTCGATTTCAGGCGCAAGCTTCGCTATGACATGACTGTGACGGCGTTGTCCGTGGGCATTGCCGTCGTCGTCGGGAGCGTCGAAGCGATGCGATTGCTAGGCGATTCGCTCGATTTGACAGGCGGGGTTTGGCAATCCGTGCGACGCGTCTCCGATGACTCTAGCCTTACCGGAGCCGCCATCGTCTGCCTGTTTGCGCTGGTTTGGGGCGGCGCCGCGATGAGGGGGCGCCGACGACGAACGAAGGTGCGTCTCGGATGAGGCGGAGGAACGCTGTGCGCTCTGCCCGATTCCGGAAGCAGTCGAAATGGTGCGTTGCAGCATGTCGGATGCGAGTGAGGACGGGCATGCGATTGCGAACCCGGGCATACCCGGTCATACTGCTTCGCAATAAGTCCTTGGAGAATGCCGTGAACCTCGTGTCGATGCGGAAACTGCTCGCGCAGCGGGCGCCTTCCTCGAACGCGTTGCCGGCCATTACGCGGTCAGTCGCGCGATCCTCTTTGCCAGTCGCGCTCGAGACACTCACGGCCCCGAAAGCGATGCCGACATCGCAGTGATTCTGCCAGGTGAGCACAGCAAGCGGATACCTGTCGCGCTCGTTATGGCCGGCATGGCGTTCGACGTGCTATTGGAAACCGGCGTATTGATTGAAGCTTTGCCGCTTTGGGAAGACGAGATGCAGCACCCCGAACTCTTCAGCAATCCGGCGCTGATCGAAAACATTCACCGCGAGGGCATTCCGCTAGGAGTATGACGGCGGAAGACTATATCGCCAAGGCGGGTCGTGCGCTTTAATTTGTCACGCCTGCAGCCGAGCACTTAATCGACGCGTCCCCCGCCGCCTGCTTTTCCCCACGCGCGGCGGCTCCATTCGCCACGTAGTACGGCACCTCCACGCGCGGAAGCGGCGCACGGCCGCGAATACGATCGGCGATCTTCTCGGCCAGCATGATCGTCGGCGCGTTCAGATTGCCCGTCGTGATGCGCGGCATGATCGACGCATCCACCACGCGCAACCCTTCCAAGCCGTGCACGCGGCCTTCGGCATCGACCACCGACATATCGTCGTACCCCATCGCACACGAACAAGACGGATGATAGGCCGTCTCGGCATGCGCACGAACGTAGGCATCGAGCTCGGCATTCGTCTTCAGCTCGGCGCCCGGACTGAGCTCACGGCCTCGATACCGATCGAGCGCGCGCTGCGCGATGATTTCCCGCGTGATGCGAATACCGTCGCGAAATTCGCGCCAATCCAGAGGATCGGCCATGTAGTTGAACAAAATGCTCGGATGCACGCGCGGATCGCGTGAGCGCAGTTTGATTCGCCCGCGGCTGGGTGAGCGCATCGATCCCATATGCGCTTGAAACCCATGCATCTCGATTGCGTTCGAGCCGTTGTAATTGATCGCGATCGGCAAGAAATGGTACTGAATGTTGGGCCAAGGATCGTCGTCGCGCGTACGGATGAAGCCGCCGGCTTCGAATTGATTGCTCGCGCCGATGCCTGTGCCCTTGAGCAGCCATTCCAATCCGATCGCCGGCTGGTTGTACCACTTCAGCGCGGGGTAGAGCGAGACCGGCTCCTTGCACTCGTACTGCATGTACATCTCAAGGTGATCTTGCAAGTTGCGGCCGACGCCGGGCAGGTCGAGCACCACGGGGATGTCGAGTTCGCGCAGCCACTCGCCCGGACCTACTCCCGAGCGCTGCAGCAATTGGGGCGATGCGATGGCGCCCGAGCAAACGAGCACTTCGCGGCGCGCGTAGGCCGTTACCGATGTGTCGCGATGAAGATAGGCCACGCCGTTCGCCCGCTTGCCGGCAAACAACACCCGATCGGTTTGCGCGTGCGTGACGATCGTCAGATTCGGCCTTTGCCGCGCCTGGTCCAAATAGCCGCGCGCCGTGCTGGCGCGGCGGCCCTGCGCGGTCACCGTGCGATCCATCGGGCCGAAGCCTTCTTGCCGATAACCGTTGAGATCGTCCGTGCGCGCGTAGCCTGCCTGCACGCCGGCTTCGACCATCGCACCGAACAAGGGATTGTTGCCGGGTTTGCTCGTCGTCACGTGCACGGGACCGTCGCCGCCGTGATAGTCGTTCGCGCCGATGTCGCGTGTTTCGGCCTTCTTGAAATAAGGCAGGCAATCGAGGTAGCTCCAGTTCTCGAGCCCCTTGTTCTGCGCCCAGCCGTCGTAGTCGAGCGCATTGCCGCGGATGTAGCACATGCCGTTGATGAGCGACGAACCGCCGAGCCCTTTGCCGCGCCCGCACTCCATGCGGCGGTTGTCCATGTAGGGCTCGGGTTCGGTTTCGTACGCCCAGTTGTAGCGGCGGCCTTGAAGCGGATAGGCGAGCGCCGCCGGCATCTGCGTGCGGAAGTCGAAGCGATAGTCGGGGCCGCCGGCTTCGAGCAGCAGGACAGTGACGCCGGCGTCCTCGGTCAGGCGCGTCGCGAGGACATTGCCCGCCGAGCCGGCGCCGACGATGATGTAGTCGTATTCGTTCGCACTCACGAGCGCTCTCCTTCAGAACACGGGCCGATACGGGCCGAGTTCGACCTGTACCGATTTGATCTGCGTGTAGTGCTCGAGCGTGGTGATGCCGTTCTCGCGGCCCACACCCGATTGCTTGTAGCCGCCCACCGGCATTTCGGCGGGGGATTCGCCCCATGTGTTGATCCAGCAGATGCCGGCTTCGAGACGGTGAATCGTGCGGTGCGCGCGCGACAGATTCTCGGTGACCACGCCGGCCGCCAAGCCGTAATGCGTGGCATTGGCGCGCGAGATGGCTTCGTTTTCGTCGTCGAATTCGAGCAGGCACATGACCGGGCCGAAGATCTCTTCGCGCACGATGCGCATGTCGTCGCGGCAATCGGCGAACACCGTGGGCGCCACGTATTGGCCGCGCGCGAACTCGCCGTCCGCGAGGCGTGCGCCGCCGATGACGAGGCGTGCGCCTTCCTGCTTGCCGCTTTCGATATAGCCGAGCACCTTGTCGAGCTGCGCGGCGCTCGCGAGCGGGCCGAAATTCGTCTCGGGATCGGAGGGCTTGCCGATGCGTATGCGTTTGACGCGTTCGGCGACGAGCGCTTCGAACTTCGCCTTCACCGAGCGGTGCACGAATACGCGCGTACCGTTCGTGCAGACTTGGCCCGCGCTGAAGAAGTTGGCCGTGACGGCGATGTCCGCCGCGCGTTCCAGATCGGCATCGTCGAATACGATCAGCGGCGACTTACCGCCGAGTTCCATCGTGACTTCCTTCAGCGACGACGCGCCCGCGAGCGACATCACCTTCTTACCCGTTTCCACGCCGCCGGTGAACGACACCTTGGCGATCGCCGGATGCTCGGCCAGCATCGCGCCTACAGCGCCATTGCCTTGCACGACGTTGAAGACGCCGGGGGGTAGGCCCGCCTCGCTGTAGATTTCAGCTAGCTTGAGCGCCGACAAGGGGGTGATTTCGCTCGGCTTGAAGATCATCGCGTTGCCGGCGGCGAGGGCAGGGGCCGACTTCCAGCAAGCTATTTGAATGGGATAGTTCCACGCGCCGATGCCCGCGCACACGCCCAGCGGCTCGCGGCGCGTATAGACGAAGGAATCCTCGCGCAGGGGGATTTGGCGGCCTTCGAGCGTGGTGGCGAGGCCTGCGTAATACTCGATGACGTCGGCGCCCGTGACGATGTCGACCGCTCGCGTTTCGGCAATCGGCTTGCCCGTGTCGCGCATTTCCAGTTCTGCGAGCTCGTCGTTGCGCGCGCGCAGCAGCTCCACGGCGCGACGCAAAATGCGTGAGCGCGCCATCGCGCCCAGCGCCGCCCATTCGCGCTGTCCTTCGAGCGCCGAGGCGACGGCGCGTTGAACATCGCCCTCGCTGGCCTGTTGGACCGTGGCCAGGCGCTCGCCGGTCGCCGGATCGAACGTGTCGAAGGTGATGCCGGACGTGGCGTCGACGTACGCGCCGCCGATATAGAGACGCTGCGGACCGTAGACGGTGGACAGGGTCATCGAACTCTCCATGAATCTCGTCAGTCTTTCGAAGGCTTCCACGATAGGCGTTTTGCGCCCGGCGCTCAATCGATATGGCGGGCGTTGCACACCGGGTGTCGGGTTCTAGCAAACCCTTGTCGCGTTTTGGACGGTTATGAGCCAGCGGGGCGGTCGCGCGGCGTGGACGCTTTCCCTTGTCGCCCTCGAACAAGCGCGCGTCGCCTTTTGTACGACCCTGGGCCCCGGTTGCGGACTACGCTGCAGGCAGCAGCGGGCGCGAGGCGCAAGCCCCTTCGACGAGGGGGCGCCTCGTCCCGCATCGAGGATCGCCGTTCAGCGATCGAGACGAAAGGAGACGCATACGATGAGCAGCAACCGAGGAGTCGTGTATCAGGGCGCGGGCAAGGTGCAGGTGCAGTCGATCGACTATCCGAAAATGGTCGATCCGAGCGGGCGCTCGATCCAGCACGGCGTGATTCTCAAGGTGGTCAGCACCAACATTTGCGGCTCCGACCAGCACATGGTGCGCGGGCGCACGACCGCGCCGGAAGGCCTCGTGCTGGGCCACGAAATTACGGGCGAAGTCGTCGAAATAGGACGCGACGT
This sequence comes from Trinickia sp., assembly GCF_051954495.1. Taxonomy (GTDB): domain Bacteria; phylum Pseudomonadota; class Gammaproteobacteria; order Burkholderiales; family Burkholderiaceae; genus Trinickia. The sequence goes on along the minus strand of NZ_JBQCHR010000116.1, from coordinate 34,227 downwards.
CGAAACGCTCAAGCTCGGCGATCTCGTCTCCGTTCCGTTCAACGTTGCATGCGGCCGTTGCCCGATGTGCAAGGATCAGCATACGGGCGTCTGCTTGAACGTGAACAGCTCGCGCGCCGGCGGCGCGTATGGCTACGTCGACATGGGCGGCTGGATCGGCGGCCAGGCCGAATACGTGCTCGTGCCTTATGCCGACTTCAATCTCCTGAAGTTTCCCGATCGCGACCAGGCACTGGCGAAGATCCGCGACCTGACCTGTCTATCCGATATTTTGCCGACCGGCTATCACGGTGCGGTCACCGCCGGCGTCAAACCGGGCTCGACCGTCTATATCGCCGGTGCGGGCCCCGTCGGCATGGCGGCCGCCGCGTCGGCACGCCTGCTGGGCGCCGCCGTGACGATCGTCGGCGACATGAACGAAGCGCGTCTCGCCCACGCGAAGGCGATGGGCTTCGAAACGGTGAACCTGTCGCTCGATGTTTCGCTCGGCGAACAGATCGAGCAGATCCTCGGCAAGCCCGAGGTCGATTGCGCGGTGGACTGCGTCGGTTTCGAAGCGCACGGCCACGGCAACGCCCACACGCAGGAAGCGCCGGCCACGGTGCTCAATTCGTTGATGGAAATCACGCGTGCGGCCGGCGCAATCGGCATTCCGGGGCTGTACGTGACCGACGATCCGGGCTCATCGGACGCCGCCGCGCGGCGCGGAAGCCTGAGCCTGCGGCTGGGTCTGGGCTGGGCGAAGTCGCACTCGTTCCATACGGGCCAAACGCCGGTGATGAAGTACAACCGCAACTTGATGCAGGCGATCCTCTGGGACAAGCTGCCGATCGCGAAGATCGTCAACGTGACCGTGATTTCGCTCGATCAGGCGCCGGAGGGCTACCGCGAATTCGACGGCGGCGCGCCGCGCAAGTTCGTCATCGACCCGCACGGCATGCTCAAGGCGGCCTAGTCTTTCGTCCTTGTGCATGGACGAGCCGCGCGAACCGCACCCCTAGGTGCGGTTCAATGCGCGCGACAGTGCCTTGATCGATCGTTCAATATCGGGTTCGTCGATACACCCGAACCCGAACGCGAGGCCCGTACCCGCGGTCGGTTCTCGCTCAACGAGAAAATCGCCGACCGGTTGCGCGCCGATCGCGTGCTGCAGGGCCAGAGAGACGACGCGGCGGGCTTGTCGGCGATCTTGATACCGCGCGTACAAGTGGATTCCCGCGTGGGGCGACACTGCGGTGAGCCATGCGCCGAGGTCGCGTTCGATCGCCTGTAGCAACGTATCGCGCCGGCTGGCGTAGCGTTTGCGCATGGCGCGCGCATGCCGCGCGAGGTGGCCGTCGAGAATGAAGCGGGCCAAGGCTTCCTGCAGCGCGGCATTGCCGCCGTTGTCGGCGGTCCGTTTCGCAGCGGCTAGCGCGCCGGTCAGCCAAGGCGGCGCCACGACGTAACCTAGCCGCAAGGACGGGAACATACTCTTCGAAAACGTCCCTACATAAACGACCTTTTCATCGCGGTCTAGCGTTTGCAATGCGTCGAGCGGGTGTGCGCCGTAGCGAAACTCGCCATCGTAGTCATCCTCGACGATGACGGACCCATTGCGCCGCGCGAACTCGAGCAGCGCCTGCCGGCGCGCAAGCGACATTGCCACGCCCGTCGGAAATTGATGCGAGGGCGTCACGCAGACGAGGCGCACATCGGAAGGCAGCATCTCGACGATGAGGCCTTCGCCGTCCACCGGTATCGGCACGAGCTGTGCGCCGGCGGCGAGCAGCGCGGCGCGCAGCGGCGGATACCCGGGGTTTTCGACCGCCACCTTCGTGCGTCCGCTTTTGACGAGGACGCGCGAAAGCAAGTCGAAGGCCTGCTGCGCCCCCGACGTCACGACCACATCGTCCTCGGAACAGACGACGGCCCGGGAATACGCGACGTGCTGAGCGATCGCGGCGCGCAACAGCGGGCGCCCCTCGGCGGGCGGATAGTCGAAGGCATCCGGCAGCGCAAGGCTCGCGCAGCGCAGCAGCAGCCGCCGCCACACATCGGACGGAAACCGTCGGTGATCGGGCACCCCCAATGCGAAGCCTCGCGATGTCGGTGAGGCGCGGTGGATTGCGCCTGGCGAGTTAGGTAGTCCTGCGTGCCACTCGCCGGAAGGCGCCGCCGCGAGCCGAACTGGGCGACCGCGTCCGCCCGCGTTTCGCGAAAGCGTCGATTCAGCGACTTCGGCAGCCGCGCCCGGGCGCGTCACGATGAAGCCCTCCGCCATCAGCAGATCGTAGGCGGCGATGACGGTATTACGTGCGATGCCGTACGCCTCGGCCACGCGACGCGTCGAAGGCAATCGCGCGCCTGCGCGAAGGCGCTGTTCGACGATCGCTGCCCGCAAGCGCTGATGAAGCCAATGAGCGAGGGGCGTTTTTCCGCGCTTGTCGGGTTCCAGGGGAAACTCAAAAACTGGTTCCATCGGTGAGTCACGAACTGGATCAAATTAGGACCCAGTGTAGCGCTAAAGTGCTTCCATGAAACCGGCGCTGTCGTCGCCGAAAAAAGGAGCCCTTGCCATGAGTCTCATCGAGTCGCTACCGCCCGCATCGCCTATTCAATACCTCCCGGCCCGCATTGCCCGCGGGCTCGACACTCCTTGGATCCCGGAGTCGCCGGTCAAATCGTGGAAGCCGCTGCGCTTTTTCGCCGATGGTCGCGGCTTCGTGGAACTAATGCGCATGAGCCCCGGGGCGATCATGCCGCTGCATCGGCATACGGGCGAGATCCATGCGTTCAATCTGGAGGGCGAGCGCGAGCTTTGCACGGGCGAGCGCATCGGCCCCGGGGATTATGTCTACGAGCCGCCCGGCAATACGGATTGGTGGAAGGTGGTGGGCGAGGTACCGCTGGTCGTCCTCGTGGTGGTCCACGGCACGGTCGAATTCATCGGCGCGGACGGCGGCGTGCGACATCGCGCGTCGGCTACGACGCAGCAAGCCGTCTATCGCGAGTACTGCGAAGCCAATGGACTGAAGGCGCTCGATTTGATCGATTGATCGAACGACTGATCGAGTGCAAGCGCGGCGCGCATCGCGCGCCGCGCCCTTCATTGCGCGCTTACTCGCGCCGATTCGGCCTGATAGAGCGCGACCTCCTCGCTCAATGCTCGCGCCGCCGCCGGGCGAGCGAAGACGCGCTTATAGAGCGCGAGCGCGGCCGGCCACTTCGCGAGATCGACATCGCAGTAGCGCGCCCAGTTCAACACCACGCCGAGATAGATGTCGGCCACGCTGAAGCCGTCGAGCAGCCAATCGCGTTCGGCCAAATGCGTTTGCAGCGTGTCCATGCGCAGCGCGACATGCTCCCGAGCATAGTGTTTGACGTCGTCGCTTGCCGTGGGCGTCAGCAGAGGCACGAACAGCGCCTTGTGCAGCTCCGTACTGATGAATCCTAGCCACTGATGCAGGCGAGCGCGTTCGAATCCGCCAACCGGGGCGAGCTTGGCCGACGGAAGTTGGTCCGCCACGTACGGCAGGATCGCCGTGTTTTCGGTCAATAGCTCGCCGTCGTCCGTGCGAAGCACCGGCACCTGCCCGATCGGGTTGATCTCGAAGAAATCGCCGTCGGTCGTCACGCGCTTACGCTTCGTATCCACCTGGACATAGGTCGCTTCGTAGCCGGCCTCGTAGAACGCGATGCGCGTCGCGAGCGAGCAGGCGAGCGGCGAAAAGTACAGTTCCATGTCTCGATCCTCTTCTTGGTAGGTTTTTGTACTATAGTGAACAAAAATGCATTGCGTCAATTATTTTTATTCATGTCAGTACAAAATAAACATGGACGAGCAAGAGCAAGGAAAGCGTGCGCGTGGTCGGCCGCGCGCATACGACGCCGACGAGGCGCTCGCACGGGCGCGCGACACGTTCTGGCAGAGCGGCTATAGCGCAACGACGCTCGACGAGTTGAGCGCCGCCACGGGCATGAACCGGCCGAGCCTCTACGGGGCATTCGGCGATAAGCACGCGTTGTATCTCGCGACGCTCGAGCGCTACGTCGACGTCAACGTGGTCGCGATGAACGAAGCGCTGAGCGATGAGCGGCCGCTCGAGGAAGCGTTGATGCGCGTGTACGACCTTGCGCTCGGGCTCTACCTTAAATCGGGCGATGCGCCGAAGGGGTGCTTCCTCATCGGCACGGCGGCGGTCGAGGCGGTCAACGACGAGTCAGTGCGCACGATCCTCGGGAAGGGATTGCAGGCGTTCGACCGCTCGTTCGAAGCACGCCTCGCCCGCGCCCAGCGCAGCGGCGAATTGAATCCCGACGCGGACTGCGCCGCGCTTGCCAAGGTTGCCTCGGCGATCATGCATTCCTTGGCGGTGCGCTCTCGCGCGGGCGACAAGCGCGCCGCGTTGCGCGCGACGGCTCAAGCAGGCGTGGCGATGATATGCGCCGCCGGCGGCGCGTGAGCGCGCCGCTATCGCAGCAAGGCGGCGCCGGCCTCGGCCACCTGCGCGTCCTCATGCGATTGCATGCCGGATACACCGATCGCACCCACGAGGCGGCCGTCGACGAAGAGCGGCAAGCCGCCGTCGAGCGGCGTCAGATTCGTCATGCCCAGCAGGCGCAGGTGCAAGCCGCCTTCGGCCAGTGCGTCCTCGAATCGCTTCGTGGGCCGGCGAAAGCGGACTGCCGTTTCGGCCTTTTGGCGCGCGACTTCGATGCTGCCCAATTGGGCTTGATCCAGGCGCACATGCAGCACGAGATTCCCGCCGCTGTCGACAATCGCGATCACCATCGGCCAGCCGTGCCGCTCAGCCTCGCGCTGCGCGGCATGAGCTACGCGTTGCGCGCTTTCGAGCGTGATCGGGGCGCCGTAGGGTAGGGGAGAGACGGGTTGGGCTTGGTCGTTCATGTCGATTTTCTCGAGTCGGAAATGGGAGCGGTTCGTCGCCGCGCATAGAATGTAGGACCTCGGCCGCTTCGCGTGTAGTGGTCGCGACCGAGAGCCATTCTTCCGAAAAGCGAGAGAATCGACATGAGGGCGAACGAGGACTACGCAGTGCTGCTGGCCGTGGTCGACCACGGCAGTCTGACCGCCGCGGCCGCCGCGCTGGGGCGTTCGCTGCAATCGGTCAGCCGGGCGCTCGCCTCGATGGAGCGGGAGTTGAACGTATCGCTGTTCAACAGAACGACGCGCCGTGTCTACCCAACCCCCGCATGCCTTTCGTTCATCGAGAGAATCCGGCCCGCCGTGCAGGAGATCGTGGCCGCACGCGATGCGCTCGTCGACCAAGCACAGCAGTTGCGCGGTGCGATTCGGCTGGCGGCGCCGACCTGGTTCGGAACGCAGTACGCCGTGCCCGCTGTCGCCGAATTCATGCGGCTGCATAGCGGCGTCAGCATCGAACTCGTGCTGTCGGAGCGGCACGTCGACTTAGCCGGCGAGGCCATCGACGTTTCCCTTCGCCTCGGTGCGTTGCCGCCCTCCGACCTCAAGGCCAAGCGCATCGGTGTACTGCGACGCGTGATATTCGGCGCGCCCAGCTACTTTTCCGCGCGCGGCTATCCGCAAGTGCCTGGGGATCTCGCGCACCATGAGTGCCTGTTGCGCAAGAGCGCCGACGAGGAGGCATGGTTGTTCGGACCGGATGGCCAAACGGTGCGCGTGAAGGGGCGATTTCGCTCGAGTCACGCACAAGCGTGCAACCTCGCGGCCGTCGCGGGGCTTGGCGTGGCGCGGGCGCCGCTATGGCAGGTTCAGGACTACGTCACCGACGGAAGCATCGAACTCGTATTGACGGCGTTCGAACCGGAAGCCGCGCCTGTCCACCTGGTTTGGCCGGCAGGGAAGGCGTTGCCTAAGCGCGTGCGCTCGCTCGTGGATTTTCTCGCGGAACGGATCGGCGCGCAGACGCGTTAAGCTGCGGGCCAATCCCACAATCATTGCACCACGCGCTGCGCCAACCGCATGTCGGGGCGCCAGCCAAGTTCGCGCTTGGCTTTCTCGCTCGTCACTTCCGCACTGTCTTCCGCAATGTTGAAGGCGCCGCCGCGCGAGCGTTGCGCGGCAAGCAGCGCGGCCCAGGCCGCGGCCTCCACGTGCAGCGGGCTTGCGCCTTGCGGCGCGTCCCTGCCGGTGCCGGGCCCGTAGAGGCTTCCATAGCGCAGCACGGCGCCCACGCCGCCCGTTTGGTTCAGGCTCAATACCGTGCGTTCCAGCGCCGCGACGCCGTTGACGGTGATGGCCCGCGCGCCTTCGGCCGCCGTATCGAGCGGGTGCGACTCGTCATAAGGCGTAGCGCCGGGGGCATAAGCCCATGCGATGCTCTGGGCCACGATCCGTTCGCAACCGGCGGCACGCGCGGCGGCAACGAGATTGGCCGTGCCTTCCGTGCGAATGCGGGCGTTGCGCGCGACGGCGTCGGCCATGCGCGCGGGATCCAGCCCGGGCGGCAGATCGGTCAGTTGATGAATGACGATCGTCGGCGCAACGCGTTCGATCGCGTCGGCAAGCGTGGCGCGATCGAACATGTCGACGAGAATCGGATGCGCGCCCGCGGCGCGGATGCTGTCCGTGCGCTCGATGTGCCGGGTCGTGCCGTAGACCTCGTAACCCGATTCGACGAGCAGTGGCGTCAATGCCGCACCGACAGCGCCGGCCGCGCCGGCCAAAAAGACTTTTCCGTTCATGATGGGGTTCCTCCGCGATCGATGAGCGTCAGTTTGGCGGTACCATGCACCAACGAAAAGGACCAAAAGTGCATAAAATGACTAGACCATCGAAACGAGCCGAAGCCGACGAACCTGGAAACGCGCATGGCCGAGCCCTTGCGTCGATCGCTCAAATGGATCGGATCGATCGACGCAAGCGTGCGCCGCTTGGCCGGCAAATCTATGAGCGCGTACGCAAGGCGATCGATACGGGCATACTCGCACCGGGTGCGCGCGTGGCGTCGGCGCGTGCCCTCGCCAGCGAATTGGGTGTGGCGCGCGGCACGGTCGAAGCGGCCTATCAGCGGCTGGCTGGGGAGGGTTATCTCTTGGCGCGCGGTCCGGCCGGGACGATCGTCTCGCCGAATCTGCCGCATGCGCCGCGCGCAGGCCGGGTGGAGGCGCCGGCCGGATCGGCCGGCACGGGCCGGCTTGCGCCCATCGACAAGCCGGCCGCGAAGTCGGCGACGCCTGCGCCGATGCCGTTGCAGCTCGGCATTCCCGCCCTGGATGCATTCCCGCGCAAGCTGTGGTCGAGGCTCGCGGCGCGCCGTGTGCGTATGACGCTGCCCGCGGATTTGAGCTACGGCGATCCTTGCGGCGAGCCCGCGCTCAGGCAGGCGATCGCCGCCTACCTGCACGTGTCGCGAGGCGTCGCATGCGACGCCGAGCAAGTCTTCGTCACGGCGGGCTATCGTGCTTCGCTTGCCTTGGCCGCTGGCGTGTTGCTTGAACGCGGCGATTCGGTCTGGATCGAAGACCCTTGCTACCCGCCCACCCGAGCGGTGCTCGAGCAGGCGTCGCTGATCCCTACGCCTATTCCCGTCGATGACGAGGGGATCGCGGTGGCCGAAGGCGAGCGCTGGGCCCCTCGTGCGCGGATGGCGGTGGTCACACCGTCGCATCAAGCGCCGCTATGTGTGTCGATGACGGTGGCGCGCAGATTGGCGCTGCTCGACTGGGCGTCGCGCGCGAACGCTTGGGTGTTCGAGGACGACTACGACGGCGAGTTTCACTACGCGGGCCCGACGCTGCCGGCGCTCAAGAGTCTCGATGCGGATGACCGCGTGATCTATGCCGGAAGCTTTTCGAAGGCATTGTTTCCGTCGCTGTCGCTCGGGTATCTGGTCGTGCCGAACGCTGTCGCGGCGCGCTTCGCGAAGGCGATGGAAGCGGGCCCGAGCCGCAGCCCGCGCTTGGAGCAAATGACAGTGGCCGACTTCTTGACGGGCGGCCATTTCGCGCGGCACTTGAAGAAGATGCGATTGCTGTACAGCCGTCGCCGCGCGTGGTTTGCCGACGCGCTGCACGAGGTCTTCGGCGACCGCGTGCAGGTCGATCAGACGCGCGGCGGCATGCATCTCGTCGTGCGCGTGCGAGCGAAAGCCGGAGATCGTACGCTGGCGCGCCGTGCCCAACGAGAGGGTATGAACTGTCAGCCGCTTTCCGAGCGCCACGCGAAGCCGCGCCGACGCGATCAAGCTTTGCTGATGGGGTTCACGAATGTCGCGACGGCGGGCGAGGCGAGACAGATCGCGCGCCGCTTGCGCGACGCGTTCGAGGGTGATTGATCGCGATCGATCGCGGTTCAGGCGTGAAGCGTAGGCGCGGGCACGGTACTCGCGCTAGGGCGGGCGAGCGGCGCGACTTGGTTGCGGCGCTCGCGCGTGGGCGCGGTGCCGAACGCGTCGCGGTAGCTCTTGCTGAAGTGGCACGCCGATTGGAACCCGCACGCCATCGTGATGTGCATGATCGACATGTCGGTCTGCAAGAGCAACTCGCGCGCGCGGCGCAGCCGCAGCGTGAGGTAGTAGTGCGTCGGCGTCATGCCCAGATGCTCTCTGAACAAGCGCTGCAATTGACGCTGCGACATGTTCGCGAGCCGCGCGAGTTCTTCGCGTGAAAGCGGCTCTTCGATGTTGTTTTCCATCAGCGCGATGACTTCGAACAGGGACTTGTTCGCCGAGCCCAGCCGCGCGACGAGCGGCATCCGTTGCTGGGCGCTCGTATCGCGCACGTGCTCGACGATGAACTGCTCGGCGATTTGCGTCACGCGCGGCGTGCCGATTCGCGGCGCGATCAAATGCAGCATCATGTCGAGCGGCGCCACGCCGCCCGTGCACGTGATGCGATCGCGGTCGACGACGAACAATTCCTTCAAGAAACGCGTGCCCGGGAATTCTTCCTTCAGCGCCGACATGTTCTCCCAATGAATCGCGCAAGCATAGCCGTCGAGCAAGCCGGCACGGGCGAGCGCATACGTGCCCGTGCACAAGCTGCCGAGCGCCGTGCCCATGCGCGCGAAGCGGCGCAATTCGGATAAGTGCGTGTTGGTCGTCGAATGCTGAACGTCCACGCCGCCGCACACGAAGACGACGTCGGGCTGTTGCTCGAGCGAAGAGATAGGCATCGTTTCGACGGCCAATCCGTTGCTGGCCATCACGGGGCCGCCGTCGGGGCTCACGACCGTCCAACGATAAAGCGTCTGGCCGCTCAGATAGTTCGCCATCCTCAACACTTCGACCGCGTTCGAGAACGCGATCATCGTGAAGTTCGGCAAAGTCATGAACGCGAAAGTGGAGAGCGACGCGGTGCGGTCGGGCGACATGGGGGGCGTTCCTTCGAATCCGATCTTATGCTGCCGCTGCTCGAACCTCTCACCGAGCCGGGGCGCGTTTCATTGTGGATTCCAGGGCAACAAGCATGCCATACGGCTTAACCCTAGGATGGCCTGATAAGCCAATGAATATTGCACTGCATCTGTGCGACAACGGCCCTTCCATAGGGCGAATCGGCAATGCAACGGTGCATGAATGGTGCGTTGCAGCGTAAGCCGGGCGGCACGCCGTCCCACGCGGCCGATGGTCGCGGCCCGTCCCCGGCCCTCGCATCGACAGCACTCATCCGACTTGTCCAAAACGGACGCGCGTGTCGGAAAAGGCAAAGAACGCGTCTGAATTCGTCAATCCGCCAAAAGGGCGAACGACAAGAATAGAGCCGTCGCCAACGAACGCCGGCGGCGCCCCGATGCAGCGTCGGGCGCCGGGCCCTCAATACGGATACGCCATGTCGAATACAGAGCCGTTTTTCTCGCAGACCTTAGCCGAACGCGATGCGCCGATTCGCGCCGCGGTGTTGCGGGAGCTCGAGCGTCAGCAGTCCCAGGTCGAACTGATCGCGTCGGAGAACATCGTTTCGCGCGCCGTGCTCGAAGCGCAAGGCTCTGTTCTGACGAATAAATATGCGGAAGGCTATCCGGGCAAGCGCTACTACGGCGGTTGCGAATTCGTCGATGAAGTCGAAGCGCTCGCGATCGAGCGCGTGAAGCGCCTGTTCGGCGCGCAATTCGCGAACGTCCAGCCGCACTCGGGCGCTCAAGCCAACGGGTCGGTCATGCTTGCGCTCGCCAAGCCCGGCGATACGGTGCTTGGCATGTCGCTCGACGCGGGCGGACACCTCACGCACGGCGCGAAGCCGGCCCTGTCGGGCAAGTGGTTCAACGCCGTGCAGTACGGCGTGAGCCGCGACACGATGTTGATCGACTACGACCGAATCGAAGCACTGGCCGACGAGCACCGTCCCAGCCTCATCATCGCGGGCTTTTCGGCCTACCCGCGCGCGCTCGATTTCGCGCGGTTCCGCGCTATCGCCGATCGCGTCGGCGCGAAGCTGATGGTCGACATGGCGCACATCGCGGGCATTATCGCCGCGGGCCGTCATGCGAATCCGATCGACCATGCGCACGTGGTCACCTCGACGACGCACAAGACCTTGCGCGGCCCGCGCGGCGGCTTCGTGCTGACGAACGACGAGGACATCGCCAAGAAGATCAACTCGGCCGTGTTCCCGGGCCTGCAGGGCGGCCCCCTCATGCATGTGATCGCGGGCAAGGCGGTCGCATTCGGCGAGGCGCTCGACGACGGCTTCAAGCGCTATATCGACCGCGTGCTGGCCAATGCGCAGGCACTCGGCGCCGTGCTGCGCGAAGGCGGGGTCGATCTCGTGACCGGCGGCACCGACAATCATCTGCTGCTCGTCGATCTGCGGCCGAAGGGCCTGAAAGGCACGCAGGTGGAAACCGCGCTGGAGCGCGCCGGCATCACGTGCAACAAGAACGGCATTCCGTTCGATACCGAAAAGCCGACGGTGACCTCGGGCATTCGCCTCGGCACGCCGGCAGGCACGACGCGCGGCTTCGGCGTCGAACAATTCGAGCAGATCGGGCGTTTGATCCTCGAGGTGTTCGATGCCTTGACGCGTCACCCGGAGGGCCATGCCGAGACCGAACAGCGCGTGCGCAAAGAGATCTTCGCGCTCTGCGAGCAATTTCCGATCTACTGAACGAGCGAATGCGATGCGGCCGCCTGTCGAAGCGGAAATCAGCCGGCCGATCCATACCCGATAGCGCACAGCCATAGACCAAAGCCTACGCCCGGAGCATCCCATGTCCACTTTGCACGACAACAGCATCATCATCGACGGTCTGAACATCTCCAAGTTCGAAAAACCGGTGTTCGAGGACATGCGCAAGGGCGGCATCACGGCCGCCAACTGCACGGTCTCGGTCTGGGAAAATTTCGCGAAGACTGTGGACAACATCGGCGAAATGAAAAAGCGGATTCGCGACAACAGCGAACTGCTGACGCTCGTGCGGACCACGGACGACATCTTCCGTGCGAAAAAGGAAGGCAAAACCGGGATCATCCTGGGCTTTCAAAACGCACATGCTTTCGAGGACAACCTCGGCTACATCGAAGCGTTCGCCGACATGGGCGTGCGCGTCGTTCAGCTTTGCTACAACACGCAAAACCTCGTGGGAACGGGCTGCTACGAACGTGACGGCGGCTTGTCGGATTTCGGCCGCGAAGTCATCACCGAGATGAACCGTGTCGGGATCATGGTCGACCTGTCCCACGTCGGCGGCAATACCTCGTCGGAAGCGATCGCGTTCTCGAAGAAGCCGGTCTGCTACTCGCATTGCCTGCCCTCGGGCCTCAAGGAGCATCCGCGCAACAAGAGCGACGCGCAGCTCAAGGAGATCGCCGACGCCGGCGGTTTCGTCGGCGTGACGATGTTCGCACCGTTCTTGAAGCGCGGGATCGAAGCGACGATCGACGACTACATCGAAGCCATCGACTACGTCGTGAACTTGATCGGCGAAGACGCCGTCGGCATCGGAACCGACTTCACGCAGGACTACACGAAAGAATTCTTCGACATGCTGACGCACGACAAAGGCCGTTATCGCCAGCTGACGAACTTCGGCAAGATCATCAACCCGGAAGGCATTCGCACGATCGGCGAGTTTCCGAACCTGACGGCCGCGATGCAACGCGCCGGATGGAGCGAAACGCGCATTCGCAAGATCATGGGCGAAAACTGGGTACGCGTATTCAAGGACGTGTGGGGCGCGTGACGCGCTCCCATCGCACCCCACGAGTCAACGACGCTTCAACGAGGACGAATTCATGCAACCCCAACTTCCGATCGACGTCGATGCCGAAACCGGCGTATGGACGACCGACGCGCTGGCCATGCTCTACGTGCCGCGCCACTTCTTCACGAACAATCACGTCGCGGTGGAAGAAGCGCTTGGCCGCGAGGCGTATGCCGACATTCTCTACAAGGCCGGTTACAAGTCGGCTTATCACTGGTGCGACAAGGAAGCGAAGCAGCATGGCCTCACGGGCATGGCTGTGTTCGAGCACTACCTGAAGCGCTTGTCGCAACGCGGATGGGGGCTGTTCAAGATCGCCGAGGCAGACCCGTCCACCGCACACGCGCGCATCGAACTGCGTCATTCGTCGTTCGTGCTGGCGCAGCCGGGCAAGGAAGGCAAGCTTTGCTACATGTTCGCCGGATGGTTCGCCGGGGCGATGGACTGGGTCAACGACACCGACGCGAGCGGCAAGCGCGGCCCGCGTTCGCAATCGAAAGAGGCGCAGTGCGCGGGCGAAGGCCATGAGCATTGCGTGTTCGAAGTGTCGCCGCTTGCGCAGTAAGCCTTAAAGCAATACAGCTGTAACGCCATCACGCCATAACGCCATTACACAAAGACTCGTCAGAGAATTCGTTCGAGGTCGATCGACATGCGCTACCCCCATCTGTTCAAACCGATGACGCTGAACAAGCTGACGCTGCGCAATCGCATCGTCAGTACGGCGCACGCGGAAGTCTATGCGGAGCCGGGCGGGTTGCCCGGAGATCGGTATATCCGCTACTACGAGGAAAAGGCGAAGGGCGGCGTGGGTCTAGCGGTCTGCGGCGGCTCGAGCCCCGTGTCGATCGATAGCCCCCAAGGCTGGTGGAAATCGGTCAACCTGGCCACCGATCGGATCATCGATCCGTTGAACCGGCTGGCCGAGACGATGCACCGGCACGGCGCGAAGATCATGATTCAGGCCACGCACATGGGCCGGCGCTCGGCATTTCATGGCGAGCACTGGCCGCATCTGCTGACGCCCTCGGGCGTGCGCGAGCCCGTGCACCGCGGCAATGCGAAGACGATCGAAGTCGAGGAGATTCGGCGCATCATCGGCGATTTCGCCGCCGCGGCCAAGCGCGTGCAGCTAGCCGGCATGGACGGCATCGAAATCTCCGCGGCGCACCAGCATTTGATCGATCAGTTCTGGAGCCCGCGCACGAACTTCCGCAACGACGAGTGGGGCGGCAGCCTCGCCAACCGCCTGCGTTTCGGCGTCGAAGTGCTGACGGCCGTGCGCGAGGCCGTCGGGCCCGATTTTGTCGTCGGCCTGCGCATGTGCGGCGACGAGTTTCACGAGGACGGGCTCGATCACGAGCAGCTCAAGGAGATCGCGCATGCGATGGCCGAGACCGGGCTGATCGATTATCTCGGCGTGATCGGCTCGGGCGCCGACACGCACAACACCTTGGCGAACTGCATGCCGCCGATGGCGTTGCCGCCGGAACCGTTCGTGCATTTGGCGGCCGGCATCAAATCGGTCGTGAATCTTCCCGTCATGCACGCCCAGAGCATTCGCGACGCGGGCCAAGCCGAACGCTTGCTGGCGTCGGGCATGATCGACCTCGTGGGCATGACGCGCGCGCAGATCGCCGATCCGCATATGGTCATCAAGATTCGCGACGGCCGCGAAGACGAGATCAAGCAGTGTGTCGGCGCGAACTATTGCATCGACCGCCAGTACAACGGCCTCGACGTGCTCTGCGTGCAAAACGCGGCGACCTCGCGCGAAGCGACCATGCCGCACGTGATCGAAAAGTCGCGTGGGCCCAAGCGCAAGGTGGTCGTGGTCGGCGCGGGCCCCGCGGGTTTGGAAGCGGCGCGCGTGGCGCGTTCGCGCGGCCATGACGTCGTGCTGTTCGAAAAGAATACCGAAGTCGGCGGCCAGATCGTGCTGGCCTCGAAAGCGCCGCAACGCGAACAAATGGCGGGCATCGTGCGCTGGTTCGACATGGAGACGAAGCGTCTTGGCGTCGACCGGCGGCTGGGCGTGGAAGCCGACATGAAAGCCATCATGGCGGAGAAACCGGACATCATCGTGCTCGCCACCGGAGGTCGCGCGTTTTCCGACCAAGTGAGCGCGTGGGGCGTCGCCGATGGCCTCGCGGTCAGCTCGTGGGACATTTTGTCGGGCCGCGTCGAGCCGAAGCAGAACGTACTCGTCTATGACGGCGTCAGCACGCACGCGGGCGCAGGCGTAGCCGATTTCATCTCGAGCCGAGGCGGCAAGGTCGAAATCGTCACGCCCGACGTCAAGGTCGCGGACGATTGCGGCGGCACGACGTTCCCAATCTTCTATCGTCGCCTTTATGCGCAAGGCGTCGTGCACACGCCGAACTATTGGCTCGATCGCGTGTACGAGGAAGACGGCAAGAAGATCGCGGTGCTGCGCAACGAATACACCGAAGAACAGGAGGAACGCGCCGTCGATCAAGTCGTGATCGAAAACGGCAGTACGCCTAACGATTCGCTCTACTGGCAGCTGAAGGCCGAATCGCTGAACCGGGGACAAATCGACGTACAGAAACTGTTCGCGTCGGAACCGCAGCCATGTCTGGGAGAGGAACTCGGCAACGGCCGCTTCTTGCTGTTCCGCGTGGGCGATTGCATCTCGATGCACAACATCCACGGTGCGATTTACGACTCGTTGCGGCTTTGTAAGGACTTCTAACCATGAGCCCGGCATTTCTCATCACCGTGCTGCTGTGGCTGTCGGTCGCGGGGCTCGCGTTCGCCGTCGTCAAGCGTTCGTCGTACTGGCGGCTCGGGCGCGCCAGCGCGCCCGGCGCGTTCGGCGTGGGCAATCTGTTCACCATTCCCAAGCGGTACTTCGTCGATCTGCATCACGTGGTCGCCCGCGATCCGTACATCGCCAAGACGCACGTCGCGACGGCCGGCGGCGCCATCGCGGCGCTTGCGCTCGTGTTCGTCAACTACGGGCTGGCGATCTACTCGCCCTGGCTCGACAAGCTGATCTTTCTCGCCTCGCTGGCGATGCTGATCGGCGCGGTGTTCGTCTGGCGGCGGCGCCATGCGAAGAATGTGCCCGCGCGCCTGTCTCGCGGCCCTTGGAACGCGTTGCCCTGGCTGCTGGGCTCGTTCGCGCTGGGCCTCGTTTTGTTCACGCTCGTGCCGGCTGCGATGATGTCGCGTGCTTTCGCGGTCATCTGCGCCGTGCTGATCGGCATCGGCGCGTTTGCGATGACGATGGGCGCGGCGAAGGGCGGGCCGATGAAGCATGCGATCGCGGGGCTGCTGCATCTCGCGTTTCATCCGCGTCAGGAACGCTTCGCGGCAAGCCGCGAAGCGTACACGGGCAACGGCGACGCCACGCCTCCCACGGCGCTCAAAGTGCCCGACATCGAGCACCGCGATTACGGCGTCGCCAAGCCGGTGGAATTTCGCTGGAACCAACTGCTGAGCTTCGATGCGTGCGTGCAGTGCGGGAAGTGCGAAGCGGCATGTCCGGCATTCGCCGCGGGCCAGCCGCTCAACCCGAAGAAGCTGATTCAAGACCTGGTAACCGGCATGGTCGGCGGCACCGACGCCGCCTACGCCGGCAGCCCGACGCCGGGCATCGAGATCGGGCGTCATGCCGGCCAGCCGACCGGGCCGATCGTCTCGGGTTTGATCGAATCGGACACGATTTGGTCGTGCACGACTTGCCGCGCCTGCGTACAAGAATGCCCGATGCTGATCGAACACGTCGACGCGATCGTCGACATGCGGCGCCATCGCACGCTGACCGAGGGCGACGTGCCCGGCAAAGCGCCCGAAGTGCTCGCGAATCTGCGCGAAACGGGAAGCGCCGGCGGGTACGACATCGCGGCGCGCTACGACTGGGCGGTGGATTTGAACGCACGCGTCGCGCAGCCGGGCGTGGCGGTGGACGTGCTGCTGATCGCGGGAGAGGGCGCCTTCGACATGCGCTATCAACGCTCGCTTCGTGCCCTCGTCAAAGTGCTGAACAAGGCTGGCGTCGATTTCGCCGTGCTCGGCGGGGCTGAAGCGGATACGGGCGACGTTGCCCGCCGCCTCGGCGACGAAGCCACGTTCCAGCGCATGGCGAAGCGAATGATCGCGACGCTCGGCGCGTTGCGCTTCAAACGCATCGTGACGGCCGACCCGCACGTCATGCATAGCCTGCGCAACGAATATCGCGCATTCGGCATGCGTTACGACGTCCAGCATCATACGAGCCTGCTCGCGGAACTGGTCGATTCGGGCAAGCTTTCGCCAAAGGCGTCGGCCCTGCTTGCGGACAAACGCATCACTTATCACGATCCCTGCTATCTGGGACGCTACAACGGCGAAACCGAAGCCCCGCGCCGCGCGCTCAAGTCGATCGGCATCAAGGTCGTGGAGATGGAACGCCACGGCATGCGCGGACGCTGCTGCGGCGGCGGAGGCGGCGCGCCGCTCACCGATATTCCGGGCAAAGCGCGCATTCCCGACATTCGCATGGCCGATGCCCGGGCGATCGGCGCCGACGTGGTGGCCGTGGGCTGCCCGAATTGCACGGCGATGCTCGAGGGCGTGGTGGGGCCCCGCCCCGAGGTGCTCGATATAGCCGAGCTCGTTGCCGCCGCGCTGGAGTGATAACGCATGAACGCCATCAAAAGAATCGATCCGCGCCGGCCGTTCGTCATCGCCGCGTCGGGACTCAAACGCATCACGCTCGGCGAGCAGGCCGTCGCCGGCGCGACGAGCGATGATGCGCTCGCGGCCCTGCATCGCGGCCACGGTCAAGCGCCGAAGCCCCGGCGCGTCGTCGAATCGAACGGCCGCACCTTGCTTGTGGCCGCGCATAGCGACCGCGGCGCGTTGGACGAGCACGCTCGGCAGGTCGTGGCGGCAGCCGCCATCGTCGCCGACAAAAACACCGAAGTCGTGCTGCTCGTTTTCGGCGAATTGACCGATGACGCGGCCGCATTGGGCGCGGACAAGGTCGTCGAGGTTCCGGAACTGGCGCGGCCGGCATTCGCGCCGGATCGCGCGCTGGCCGCCCTGCGCGATTGCGCGGCGGCGTTCAAGCCCGCGCATGTGCTCATGCCCGATAACGCGACGGGCGACGGCGACCTGGGACGTCGATATGCCGCCCGGGCGAAGGCGAGCGTGGCGACGCACGTCGTCGAGATCGATGCGGCGCACGTGGGTTGCATGGCGGACGCCGGGCGATCGTTCGCGACGCGCGCATGGCCCGAGGTGATTCTGCTCGATGCGGAGGCCGTTTCGTCGAAGTTGCCGTTCGTCGGGGCCGGGGAGCGCATCGCCTTGCCGAGCGCGGGCGGGGAAGGCGGCTCGTCGGCCGCATCGACGTCGCTCGACTATGCCGATCGCGGAACGACCCAGCTCGACGCGGCGCAGGTCGCGCTCGAAGAAGCCGACTTCATCATTTCCGCGGGCAACGGCGTGACCGACATCGCGGCCTTCGAAGCGCTCGCTCAAACCTTGGGCGCGGCGGTCGGGGCGAGCCGCGTGGCGGTCGACAACGGCCATTTCACGCGCGACAAGCAGGTCGGCGCTACGGGCAAGACCGTCAACGCGAGCGTCTACATCGCATTCGGGATTTCGGGCGCCGTTCAGCATTTGCAAGGGATCAAGGACTGCCGGCATGTCATCGCGGTCAATCTCGACGCGAGCGCGCCGATCGTCAAGCGCGCGAATCTGACCGTGATCGCCGATACGCAGCCGACGATCGCGGCGCTGGCCGACGCCGTCGGCCAAGCCAAGCAGGGCCGTCAAGCCACGCTCCCGCCTTCAGCATCGACGGGCGCCAACGTTCGAGAGGATGTCGCGGCATGAAATCAACAGACAAGCTGGACCGGATCGCGGTACTCGTATCGGTCGGCCGCCATCGCGTGAGCGGCGCCTCGTGCTACAGCCGCAACGATGCCGCCGCGCTCGAGATCGCCCGCAAACTCGCGCGGGAGCACGGCGCGGCGCTCGACGTGCTGCATGCGGGCGACGCATCGAACCTGGCGTTGACCGACTACTTGGCGCTCGGTGCGCCGCGCGTGGACGTACTCCCATGCGGCGAGCGCGACGATGCCGCGGCGCTGCTGGCCGAGCGTTTGCGCGGCGTGCCGCTCGTGCTGACGGGCACCAGGGCCGAAGGCGCTTATGACAGCGGCACGCTGCCGTATGGCGTGGCCGAAGCCCTCGGCTACACGCTGGTCGATTCCGCGCTCGATGTGACCGTGGAAAGCGGCGGCGTCGCGGTCACGCAATTTTTGCCGAAGGGGTTCCGTCGCAGTGTCGCGGCCACGCTGCCGGCAGTCGTGGCGGTGCATCCTCAGGCGCCCGTGAGCCCGCGCTATGCCTACGCACGCTCCGTGGAGGGCTCGATTGCGCCGCAGCGCGCCGCCGCGCCGCGCGACGCCCAAGCCGATGCGTGGCGCGTCGCCCCCGTGGCGCGCAAACCGATCAAGCTCGTCGCGGCCGAAAAGCGCTCGGGACATGCCCGGATGCTGACGGCGACGACGACCGAAAGCCGCGGCGGGAACGTCGTAATTGAGGGGACTTCAGTCGAAAAAGCACAAGCCATTCTCGGATATTTGCGAGAGCATCGACTCGTCGATTACTGAAGTCCCGAAAACATTTTGGTGACGGCGAGTGTCTTGGATCGAGCGCTCGCACCGCATCCAGCACAACACGCAAGTCAAGCAAGTACAGCATCCGGAGCAGACATGACCGTATCCGTAGACATTCGCGCGCTCATCGAACGGCGCAAACAGGGCTACAGCCTCGAAGCGCCGTTTTACCGCAGCGAGGAGATCTTCGCGCTCGACATGGAAGCGATTTTCCGCAAGCACTGGATTCACGTCGCGGTCGAACCCGATATTCCCGAACCCGGCGATTACGTGACCGTGGAGCTGGCCGGCGAGTCGGTGCTCATCGTGCGCGACGACGACATGTCCGTGCGGGCTTTCCACAACGTGTGCCGCCATCGCGGCGCGCGGCTGTGCAACGAAGAGCGCGGCACGGTCGGCAACATCGTTTGCCCGTATCACAGCTGGACCTATAACCTGAGCGGCGCGCTGATGTTCGCCGAACACATGGGCGAAAAGTTCGACCGCTGCAAGCACAGCCTGAAGTCGGTCCACGTCGAGAGCTTGGCGGGCCTGATCTTCGTGTGCCTGGCGGAGGAGCCGCCCGTCGATTTCGCCGTGATGCGCGCGGCGATGGAGCCCTATCTGCTGCCTCACGACCTGCCGAACTGCAAGATCGCGGCGCAGGTCGACATCATCGAGGAAGGCAACTGGAAGCTGACGATGGAGAACAATCGCGAGTGCTATCACTGCGTCGCGAACCATCCCGAGCTGACCGTTTCGCTTTACGAATACGGCTTCGGCTATCAGCCGTCGCCGGCCAATGCCGAAGGCATGGCCGCGTTCGAACGCACCTGCGTCGAGCGCGCCGCGCAGTGGGAAGCGATGAGCCTGCCGTCGGTCGAAATCGAGCGCTTGAGCGACGTGACGGGTTTCCGCACGCAGCGTTTGCCGCTCGATCGCGACGGCGAATCGCAAACGCTCGACGCCAAGGCGGCGTCGAAAAAATTGCTGGGCGAATTCAAGCGCGCCGACCTGGGCGGCCTCTCGTTCTGGACGCAGCCCAATTCGTGGCATCACTTCATGAGCGACCACATCGTCACGTTCTCGGTCATTCCGCTGTCGGCCGGCAAGACGCTCGTGCGTACGAAATGGCTCGTGCACAAGGATGCGGTCGAAGGCGTCGATTACGACGTCGAGAACTTGACGGCGGTCTGGAACGCAACGAACGCGCAAGATCGCGCGCTCGTCGAATTCTCCCAACGGGGCACGGGCAGCAGCGCCTACGAACCGGGCCCATACTCGCCGTTCACGGAAGGACTGGTCGAGAAATTCTGCGATTGGTATATCCGTCGTCTGGGCGCCCACGTAGGCGCGTAGCAACGGAAGCAGGCAAGTCGGAAACACAACGAGGCAGAGCATGATGCGAGACGCGCAAACCTTCGAGCCGCAAGACGGACGCCTCACGCGACCCGCATTCTGGAGCGCGCTCGGCGCGCCGTGGACGAGCGACGAGGAAGAGACGCTCGTTTGCTGCCAGGTACGGCAGGAAACACACGACGTGAAGAGTTTCTTCTTCATGTCGCGGGAGGGCCGGACATTCTCGTTCGAACCCGGGCAATTCATCACGCTCGAGCTCGAGATCGACGGCGAGACGATCAACCGCTGCTATACGATTTCGTCGGCGCCCACGCGGCCGCACACCATTTCGATCACGGTGAAGCGGGTGCCGGGCGGGAAGGTGTCGAATTGGCTGCACGACAACCTGCGCCCGGGCGACGCCGTTCGCGTGCTAGGTCCGGCTGGCGAATTTACGTGTGCGCGTCACGCGGCCGGCAAGTACCTGTTCTTGTCGGCGGGCTCGGGCATCACGCCGCTGATGTCGATGAGCCGCTCGCATCACGAGCTGGGAGAAGATCGCGAC
Source organism: Trinickia sp. (assembly GCF_051954495.1). GTDB lineage: Bacteria > Pseudomonadota > Gammaproteobacteria > Burkholderiales > Burkholderiaceae > Trinickia. Next base: position 13,580 of record NZ_JBQCHR010000116.1, on the reverse strand, counting down.
ATCGTCTTCGTCCATAGCGCGCGGACGCCCGACGACATCATTTTCGCTCGCGAACTCGATCTCATCGCCTCGAATCAACAGCGCTTCAGAACGTCGTTCGTCTGCGAGCGCCTCGGGCAACGTACGAATTGGCCGGGCGTCACCGGGTTCTTGACGCTGCCCCTGCTTCGCCTGATCGCTCCGGATTTCATGGAGCGCGAGATCTTCACATGTGGTCCCGCGCCCTACATGAAGGCGGTGCGAGATCTGCTCGCGGAAGCCGGTTTCGATCGCGCGCATTATCACGAGGAAAGCTTTTCCTTCGATGCGCTGCCGCCCGCCGAGCAGGCGGCGGCGACGGAAGGCTCTAGCGTGCATGAAGAAGCCGCGCAAGCCGATGGCGAAACGCGCTTTGCCGTGTCGTTCGCGAAGTTGCGCCGCGACATCGAATGCGGGGCGAACGAGCATGTGCTCGATGCGGCCAAGCGCGCGGGCGTGCGTTTGCCGGCGTCTTGCACGCAGGGCATGTGCGGAACCTGCAAGGTCAAGCTCGTGTCGGGGCAAGTCGATATGCGCCACAACGGCGGCATCCGTCAACGCGAGATCGATCAAGGCATGGTGCTGCTTTGCTGCAGCAAGCCGCTCAGCGATCTCGTCGTGGACAAATAGCGTCACGCTGTCGTCGTTTCCGGACAAGCGCATGTCGGAAACCGCACTTACCCATCATTAATGGCTGCTCATGCTAGGGCCTGAAAGTAGCACCCCGCGCCGCGGATCGACGACCAGGAGAGACCACCATGAAGTTATTGAAGCAATTGTTGCTGACGGCCGCCTTCGGCGCGGCGGTTGCGAGCGCGGTGCCCGCGTTTGCCGACGGTAAGCCGACGATCAAGATCGGCTACGTCGAAGGTTGGGACGACAGTGTTGCCACGTCGAACGTGGCCGCGCAAGTCATCGAAACGAAGCTCGGCTACCCCGTCAAGCTCGTGCCCGTCGCCGCCGGCGGGATGTGGGGCGGTGTGGCGCGCGGCGATTTGGACGCCACGCTGTCCGCCTGGCTGCCCGCCACGCACGCCGCGTACTGGGAACAGTACAAGTCGAAGGTCGTCGACCTCGGCGCCAACTTCAACGACGCGAAGATCGGCCTCGTGGTCCCGGCCGACGCCAAGGCGACCTCGATCGCCGATCTCGAATCGCAGAAGGACGCATTCGGCGGCCGTATCGTCGGTATCGACGCGGGCGCCGGCGTGATGAAGAAGGCCGACGACGCAATCAAGGCCTACAACCTGAGCCTTCAGTTGATGCCGAGTTCGGGCAGCGCCATGACGGCGGAGCTCGCGCGCGACATGCATGCGAATAAGCCGATCGTCGTGACGGGTTGGGCTCCGCACTGGATGTTCGCGAAGTGGAAATTGAAGTTCCTCGACGATCCGAAGAAGGTATTCGGCGGCGCCGAGCACGTGGATAACGTGATCAATCCGGAACTTGAAAAGAAGGCCCCGCAAGTGGTGGCGTTCTTGAAGAAATTCCAATGGAAGCCGGGCGAAAACGAAAGCATCATGCTCGCAGTGCAAGGCGGCGCGAAGCCGGACGACGCGGCGAAAACTTGGGTGTCCGCGCATGGCGATCGCGTAGCGGCTTGGACGGCTGACGCCAAGTGACACGAATCGATTGAATCAAGTGGCTCACGGCAATGAACGGACAAATCGACGAAGCCGTGACGCGGTGAGCAACGCCGAACGTTAGGCAATTCCAAGTACTGAGTGTCCCTGTACGGGGCGTGCGGACGGCAAGTCCGCCCGCTCCGTTTTTTTCGTTCGAGTTGGTAAGAGTCTGGGGAAGCGCCGCGGAAAGCGGCGCGGCGGCGAGAAGGGAGTGCGGCGTCTACCGCATCGGTGCGCCGAGTTCGATCGGCGCACCCGACGCGGCCATCGATGAAGCGCGGCCGGCGCTATTGCAGGACGACGGTCCGTTCGCCGTTGATGAACACGCGGCGTTCGATGAAGGCCTTGACCGCCCGCGCGAGCGTGATGCATTCGACGTCGCGGCCCACGGCGAGCAGTTGCTCGGGCCTGTGCGAATGATCGACGCGTTCGACCGTCTGCTCGATGATGGGGCCCTCATCAAGATCGTCGGTCACGAAATGCGCTGTCGCGCCGATGAGCTTCACGCCACGCGTGTGGGCCTGATGATAGGGCTTCGCGCCTTTGAAACCGGGCAGGAACGAATGGTGGATGTTGATCGCGCGCCCGGCGAGCTTGCGGCTCGTGGCTTCGGAAAGAATTTGCATGTAGCGCGCGAGCACCATCAACTCGGCCCCGGTCGTCTCGAACAAGTCGAGCAGGCGGGCTTCTTGGCGCGCTTTCGTCTCCGCGGTCACAGGCAGGTAGTGAAACGGCAAGCCGTGCTGTACGGCCATTGGCTCGAGCGTCGTATGGTTGGAAGCGATCCCGACGATGTCCATCTTCAGTTCGCCCATGCGCCAGCGGAACAGCAAGTCGGCTAGGCAATGCTCGAGCTTGGACACCATGAGCAGCACCTTCGGCCGCACGTCGGCATCGTGAATGCCCCACGTCATGCCGAAGCCGACGGCGATCGGTGCGAACTCGGCCTTTAGCGCGGCGATGTCGAGCGGCCTATCGTGCTCGCGCGCGCCGTGAAAGACGCATCGCATGAAAAAGCGCTCGCTCAGGTCGTCGTCGAACACGGTCAGTTCGTCGATATAGCCGCCGTGCTTGTCGAGCAGCGCGACGACGGCCGCGACTTGCCCGGCGGCGCTCGGACACGCAAGCGTCAGCACGAATTGATGTGAACGTTCAGGTGTTGACATAAAGGTAGCCCCGGTCTCCGTGTAAACTCGCGCGAGATCGAAGTGCAACGCACCGCTCGCGCGACGTTATCAGTAGAGCAGGGCGTATCTGCAACCGATAGAACCGAATCGCCGCGCCGATGGTATCGGAGCGTCAGCGCGTGACCGACGGCAATTGGAAGCGGGCGACGGCCTCGTCCAAGCGCCGGCTTTGATCTTCGAGGGAGATGGCGGCGGCCGATGCCTCTTCCGCCAGCGCCGCATTGCGCTGCATGGCTTGCTCCATGTGCGACACGGACGCGTTGACTTGATCGATGCCGATCGACTGCTGCTCCGAGGCCAGGCTGATTTCGGCGATGATCGTGCGCACGCGCTCGACGGCTTGCGCGAGCTCCGTCATCGTCGCGCCGGCGTCGCCCACGAGCGCGCTCCCGCCGTCGACGCGCTGCGTCGAATCGCCGATCAGCGTCTTGATCTCCTTGGCGGCCGATGCCGAGCGCTGGGCCAGATTGCGCACTTCGGATGCGACGACGGCGAAGCCGCGCCCGTTTTCGCCGGCACGCGCCGCTTCCACCGCGGCGTTCAGGGCCAAGATATTGGTCTGGAACGCGATGCCTTCGATGACGCCGACGATCCCGGCGATCTGCGTCGAACTCGTCGAGATCGCCTCCATGGTCGCGACGACGCGTGCCATTGCGTCCCCGCCTTTGGTTGCAATCTCGGCCGCGCTCCCGGCGAAGGTACGGGCGCTGCGCGCGTTGTCCGCCGTTTGACGCACGGTGGCAGTCAACTGTTCGATGCTGGCGGCCGCTTCTTCGAGAGAGGCGGCTTGCTGCTCGGTGCGGTTGGACAGTTCGACATTACCGTGCGCGATCGTGCGCACATCGGCGACGATCGCCTCCGTGCTGGCGCGAACCTGGTTTACCGTCTGCGCCAAGCCCGACTGCATTTGACCTAGCCGCGTCAGCAAATGGCCCATTTCATTCGCGCGGCCGACCGCGACGTTGTGCGTCAGGTCGCCCTGCGCGATGCGATCGAAATGATCGACCGCCGCGCTGACGGGCGTGACGATCGCGCCGGCCAGCCGTCGTTGCGTCAGGAAGCCGACGACGAGTGCGAGCGCGGCGGCGCCTCCGAGCATCCAAAGCGCGCGGCGAAAGCGCGCGTCCGCTACGTCGAAGCGCGTTTTTTCGCGGGCGATCTGGAAATTCTCGAGCGCGGTGATTGCGTCCTGATAGGCCGCGAAAACGGCGGGCGACGCCTCGCGCTGGGTCGAGAGAAAGTCGACCATATTGTCGCTGTCCAATTGCGCGAGGGCTTTTTGGAGCGTTTGGTCGAACAGTGCTTGGCGGCGAGCGAGCAGCGTGTCGAGCAGCGCTTTTTCCTCGGCATCCGGCGTGTGCAGGCTACGATAGGCCGCCAGTTCGTCGTTACTCTGCGTCACCAATTGATGTAGACGCGCGATTTCTTTTTGCGCCGGTTTGCCGGCGCTGATCAATTGCTCGACTTCGCTCAAACCCCCGCGCATGACGAGCAGCCTCTCCGAACTCGTCTTTAGGTGAAGCAGCGAGGCCGTATCGTCGCGATACATGGCCGCAAGCGCCGCATTGCCGGCGGACAGCATGGCCACGGCGCCGACGATTACGATGATGAGCAGGGCGGTGTAGCCGGCGATGGTGGCGGCAAGGCCGCCTCGGATCGAGAGCGATTTGGGCATGGCGATACTCGGTGCGGCGTTGAAGGAAGCGCGACGGACGCGCGCTTGCGCTTCTGCTATATCGACAAGCTCGGCGGCCGGCTATTGTCAATAGGCGACAATGGCCTGACCAATTGCGACAACGATGCGCGGCGGAAATGGTGAAGGAAGGGGGCGCGTGCGCGCGCCGAAGAAAAAACGCGGAGCAGCGCCGACCGCCGGCGACTACGAAAATCCGTAGTTTTCGCCGGGCAAGCTAAATCGTGTCAGTCCTCGACGGCGGGATGAAATGCGTCGACCGAAATCATCGCCGCCGCATTGGCGGGCGCCGGGCGTTCCGCTGGCCGGAATACCGCGTCTCCACGGCGAATCGCCCGCCGCGAAACGACGCACGTGCCCGATGCATTGGCCGAGCGGCGGCGCCAGCGCTGCTCCCCGTAATGGCAGCGGCCAGGTTCGACCCAGCGAATGATCAGCGTCGTATCGGACTGTTCGAGAATTTCGATTTGGACGCGGCTTACGTCAACTGCGCGAGACTTGTTTGTCCTCATAGCGGCTCCTGGAATCGAGCCCTGTAAATGTATTCGGGTATGCCCGAAGCCGCTATCGTTATATCCGTAGAAACACAATTCTCCAAACTGAAATAATGCTGGGGAAGTTACGCTAATTCGTGCACTTTATTCCGCGCGCACGTGGCAATCGATTTGCACATTGGCGCCGCGGAGGGTTTTGGCGCGCCCGATGACGGGGGGCGGCGGCGTATCGCGGCCCGCCCAGCTTCGCACCTGAGCGCCGAAGCAGGCGAAATCGGGCGCAATCGGGCGCAATCGGGCGAAACAGGGCGAATAGCATCAAAACCGTCAAAAGCGCGCCGGACTGTAGGGCCTGGGATCGGTGAAGGGGGCTTCACCCGTCATCATTTCGGCGAGCAAGCGCCCGGTAACCGGCCCGAGCGTCAGCCCATGATGGGCGTGGCCGAAGGCGAACCAGAGCCCGCGATGGCGTTGGGCTTGGCCGATGACGGGCCGCATGTCGGGCGTGCAGGGCCTCAGGCCGAGCCAGGGCTGCGCGTCCAGGCGCGCCCCGAGGGCGAATGCGGGTCGCGCATGGGCTTCCGCACGGGCGAGTTGCACGCCCGTCGGCGGCGCCTCGCGGGCGGCGATTTCCACGCCTGTCGTCAGGCGCAGGCCGCGCTGCATCGGCGCGACGACATAGCCTTGTTCCCGATCGAGGATGGGCCGGGCGAGCGGCGCGCCAGTCGTCGCTTCGTAGTGCATGTGGTAGCCGCGCTTGGCGCGCAACGGGATCCGATAGCCGAGCGGCGCGAACACCGTGTCCGACCAAGGGCCCAGCGCGACGACGACTTCCCGCGCGCCGATCGGGCCTTCACTCGTCTGCATGAGCCACGCGTCGCTCTCGGCTCGAACGGTGGAAGCGTCGCCGACGATTGCCTTGCCCCCGGCGCGCTCGAAGAGCACGGCATAGGCTTTCGTGAGCGCTCCCGGGTTCGTTACGCTTTGCGGATCGATCCAGTGCAGCCCCCCGCAAAACGCGTCGGAAAGGGCGGGCTCGCGGGCGCGCAGGGCCACTGCGTCCAGCGTGTCCAGGCGTAGGTCCTGGGCGCTCGCCAACTGTCGCGCCCGCTTTGCGGCGGCGTCGAATTCGCGGGGCGTTCGATAGGCTTCGATCCATCCGGTTTCGTGCACGAGCGCCCCGGCTTCCGGGCCGGCGCGCGCGGCCAGCGCGGCATGTTCGTCGACGCAACGCAAGATGAGGGGCAGCATGTCGTGCGCGGCCGCCGCCAGCCGCCGCGGCGACGACTCGTGCCAATAGCGCGCGAGCCACGGGATAAAAGACGGCAGCGCCTTGTAGTCCCAGTAGAGATCCGTCGATTGATTGCGCGCATAGCGCGCGAGTGCGCTCAGGCTGCGCGGAAACGCATACGGCACGACGGCCGAGCGCTCGATGAGGCCGGCATTGCCGAAACTCGTGCCTTCGCCCGGAAGGCCGCGATCGACCAGTGCGACGCGCCGGCCGCGATCCTGCAAATGAATGGCGCACGACACGCCGACGATACCTGCCCCGAGAACGACGACGTCGAAATCCATGAAGTGGCGACCGTAGTGATGAGTAGTTGTCGAGAATGCTTGACGGGAATCAAAAACGACGGGTACCGCCGCCTTGATACTGATCCTGTGCTAATGCGCGCTCCGCCTCCGGCGCTTCGATGACGAGATCGGTATCGGCCGTGGCGACGCACGGCAGGATCCAACCTTCGGTCTTTTCCTCGCGGCTCACGCCCGGCCATTCGACGCGATAGCTGACACGTCCGGAAACGAGCTTGCACATGCACGTCCGGCAGACGCCGTTGCGACACGATCGTGGTAGCCGCACATGGGCGGCCGCCGCCGCGTCCAGCAGCGTGAGCGAGGCAGGCGATTCGAACGCGAAGCCGTGTGGTTCGATGCGCACGATTGGCGTTTGGGGCGGTGCGGTCATGACGATGTGATGGGGCGCCCGAAAGGGCGCAACGACAATGGGGCGTACCGATACGGCGCACATTTGCGCGAGCTTACCGTAAGCACTGGGCGTGCCGATAGTCCCCAGGGGGCCGCCGCGGGGTGCGGACGATCCGCGGCGCGCGGGTGCAAAGAAGGCCGCGCGGCGTTCGAGGAGAAGGCGATGGTGAGGGCGGAAGCAAGGGTAGTGCTGGCGGCGATCGCGACGTTCGTTGCCCTTGCCGGCATTGCAGTCGCGATACGCGGCCTATTGTTCGACCAGGGCGCATTGGTGCTCTACGGGGCGGCCGGCGTCGTGGTGGGTATTTTCGGCGTGGCCGTCCTACTCAATGCATGGCCGAAAGACATGCCCTAGTCGTCCGATGCTAGGCCAATGGACGCGGCAATCCGAAGACGGGTTGAAAAAGGGTTCGTACTCCTATCTAACGGACGGCGCAAACCGCGCCTGTTTCGTCGGATCAAATGGGCCGTTTCACGCCCCATGCAAGGAAAACTTGCTCAGCCCATCGCAAACATCCTAAAGTTTAGGCAATCGGCGTGGAGGCGACCCTTTCGCGCCGGCGGCCCGCGCTTCCAGCAAGAAGGAAGCACTCCCACCCGGCGCGGTTATGGCGTGTTTTCGTCACGGCAAAGGCGAATCCCATGCAGATTCTTTTTCCTAATGAAGCACCGGAGTACTCGGGGCGCGAATTGATCGTCGCGTTTCCAGCGCTCGTCAACGGTGAGCGCGTGTGGTGCAGCATCACCGCGGAGGCCCTCGAGGATCATTTCGGCGCGGCTTCGACGCGGCTCGAAGACATGGTCGGGGCGTTCGACGCGCACCGGCCCCGCATCGAAGCGGCGACACGCCGGCTGCTGTCCGAAACGAGCGGCCAGTGCTCGATGCTGCGCAGCGGCTACGTCAGATTCTACGAAGCGAACGCGGGCGCGTAATCACTGCGCTCGACGCTGTCGGTTTGAGCCGCTTGCGCGGCTCGCCGCCCTTCATCGCGCTCGTTGAATGCAACGCTTCTCACCGCGCCCGCGCCTGCCGGCGCGCAGCGCCGTGTGCGCTTCATTCCCCGCCCAGATAGAAGAAGCGGAACAGGAAGATGGCCGCGATGATCCAGACGATCGGCTTGACCTGCCGTGCACGCCCCGTCAGCAGCTTGAGTCCGGCATACGTGACGAAGCCGAACGCCACCCCGTTGGCGATCGAGTAGGTGAAGGGCATCATCAACGCCGTCAGCGCGGCCGGCACAACCTCGGTCGCATCGTCCCAGGGCAAGTCCGCCAGTTCGCGCAGCATGAGGCACGACACATAGAGCAGCGCGGGCGCGGTCGCATAGCCGGGCACGACCCCGGCCAGCGGCGCAATGAACAGACACGCGAGGAACAGCACGGCCACGGTGATGGCCGTCACACCCGTGCGCCCCCCTGCCTGCACGCCCGAAGCGCTTTCGATATAGGCCGTGGTCGAGGACGTGCCGAGCAGCGAACCGGCGACGATGGCCGTGCTATCGGCGAGCAGCGCCTTGTTCAAACGGTCCATTTTGCCTTCGACGAGCAGCCCGGCCCGATTGGCGACGCCCATCAGCGTGCCCGTGGCGTCGAACAGCTCCACGAGGAAGAACACAAGCACGACGTTGATGATCCCCGTGGACAGCGCAGCCCGTATGTCGAGATGAAATAGCGTGGGCGCGATGGAAGGCGGCGCGGAAACGAGGCCGTGGAATTGGTTGCCGCCGAAGAAGAACGACAGGACGGTCACGCCGAGGATGCCGATCAAGATCGCGCCGCGCACACGCAGGCAATCGAGCGTGACAATCGCGAAGAAGCCGATGGTCGCCAGCACCACCTGAGGTTTGTGCAAATCGCCGAGCGTCATGAGCGTGGCGGGATTGCCGACCACGATGCCGGCCGTTTTGAGCGAAATGATGGCGAGAAAGAGCCCGATGCCGCCCGTGATGGCGACGCGAATGGACCGCGGTATGCCGTTCACGATCATTTCGCGCACGCGAAACAGCGTCACGATCAAGAACAGACAGCCTGAAATGAGCACGGCGCCGAGCGCGGCTTGCCAGGTGAAGCCCATGCCCTTGACTACGGTGTAGGCGAAGTATGCGTTCAGCCCCATGCCGGGCGCGCAGGCGATCGGATAGTTGGCGTACAGGCCCATGATCAGCGTTGCGATGGCCGCGACCAGGCACGTCGCCACGAACACGGCGTCCTTCGGCATGCCCGCATCGCCTAGAATCGCGGGATTGACGAAGATGATGTAAGCCATCGTCAGAAACGTCGTGACGCCGGCCAATATCTCCGTGCGTAAATCGGTGCCCGCTTCTTCAAAGCCGAAATAGCGCTTTACCGATTCCATGAACGGAACGTTTTTGGCTTGTTCCATGAGTGCTTTGTCTCCGGTCCCATGCTTGACGGTCTTCCCGAACCGGTGCTCGAACGCGGGCCGAGCCGGTCGGGAAGACCGTTTGATTTGATTCGAATGTAACGACTTCGGTCGAATGCGGCCGCGCCCTAATGTACGCGGCCCGCGCCCGAAAACCAGCCGCACAGTGTAATAGCGACTATTTGCGCGCGCCAGCTTCCCGTGCACGGGCCGTGCCTCGACGGCCCCGCATCGTTGGGTTCAGTGGCGATTGAGCACGAGGTTCAGGACATCGATCGGCAGCGGAAAGACGATCGTCGAATTCTTGTCGGCGGCAATCGTCGTGAGCGTCTGCAAGTAGCGCAATTGCATCGCTTGTGGCTCGTGCGCCAGCGTTTGGGCGGCTTGCAGCAGTTTCTCGGAAGCCTGCAGCTCCCCGTCCGCGTGAATGATCTTGGCGCGGCGCTCGCGTTCCGCTTCGGCTTGGCGGGCAATGGCGCGAATCATCGATTCGTTGATGTCGACGTGCTTGATTTCGACGTTCGACACCTTGATGCCCCATGCGTCCGTTTGGGCGTCGAGCGTTTTTTGAATGTCGGCGTTCAGCTGCTCCCGCTCGGCCAGCAGCTCATCGAGCTCGTGCTTGCCGAGCACGGCGCGCAACGTCGTCTGCGATAGCTGGCTCGTCGCCTCCATGAAGCGGGCCACTTGAATCACGGCCTTCTCGGGATCGACGACGCGAAAGTAGACGACGGCATTGACTTTGACGGACACGTTGTCGCGCGTAATGACATCTTGCGGCGGCACGTCGAACACGATCGTGCGCAGGTCGATGCGCACCGCTTGCTGCACGACCGGGATGATGAGCACGAGACCGGGGCCCTTCACCTTCCAAAAGCGGCCGAGCATGAAGACGACACCGCGCTCGTATTCGCGGAAGATGCGGATGGACGAGGCAATGATGACGAGCGCGATCAGCAGCAAAAGCGTGCCGAAGCTGTAGGTGAATCCGATCATGGGGAGGCTCCTCCTCGTGGGGGTTCTTGCGCCGGTTCGACATCGAGCGTCAGGCCGTGCCGGGCCGTCACGCGCACGCGCGCGCCCTCCGCCAGGGGCGCCGCGGCGCGTACGCGCCAGCGCTCGCCATGCACGCGGGCCCAGCCGACGATCGCTTGACCGCCTGCGTCGTCGCCGGCCGCGAGCGCCGCATCGATGATTTCGCCCTGGCTGCCGACGAGCGCTTCGCCGCCGGTGACGACCGGCCGTCGCCGGGCGCGGTAGGCAAAGCTCGAAACGAAGAAGACGAAGACGGCGCCGGCGGCCGAGATGGCGGCGATCATGGGCAGCGGCACGCCGTAGCCGGGGGCATCCGTGTCGATCAGCATCAGCGCCCCGGCGGCGAACGCGATGATGCCGCCGAAGCCGAGCGTGCCGAACGTCGGTAGAAACGCTTCGGCGATGAGAAAGGCGATGCCGAGAAAGATGAGCGCGAGCCCCGTGTAGCTGATCGGCAGCAACTGCAGCGCGAACAGCCCGATCAAGAGGCAGATGGCGCCGGCCACGCCCGGCAGCACGAAGCCGGGGTTCGCGAATTCAAAAAAGAGGCCGTACATGCCGATCGTCAGTAGGATCAGCGCCACATTGGGGTCCGTGACGACCGCCAGCACGTGGCTGCGCCAATCGGGCTCGAGCGTCACGACCGGCGCGCGCTCGGTGGCGAGTTTGTGCGCGCCGGTCGACGTTTCCACCGTTCGGCCGTCCAATTTTCTCAACAGATCGGGCAGGTCGCGCGCGGTCAGATCGACGACGTTCTCTGCGAGCGCCTCGCCGGCCGACAAGCTGACGGCTTCCCTCACGGCGCGCTCGGCCCATTGCGCGTTGCGCCCTCGTAGCTGGGCGAGCCCGCGGATGTAGGCGGCCGCATCGTCGATCTGCTTGCGCGTTTCGGTCGATTGCGTATCGGTCGCCAGGGGCGACGATGCCGCCTTGCCATGTTCGTCGGGCGGCTTCGGGGCGGGCGAGCCGGCGCCCGGTGCGCCGATCTGAATCGGCGTGGCCGCGCCTAGATTGGTGCCCGGGGCCATCGCCGCGATGTGGCAGGCATAGACGATATAGGTGCCGGCGCTCGCCGCGCGGGCGCCGCCGGGCGCGATGAACGCGGCGACGGGCACGGGAGAGCCCAGAATCGCCTTGATGATTTGCCGCATGGAGGTATCGAGCCCGCCGGGGGTGTCGAGTTCGATGACGGCGAGCTGGGCATGGTCGGCCGCGGCGCGTGCCAGCGAGCGCGTGATGAAATCGGCGCTTGCGGGGCCGATGGCCCCCGATACGGGAATCGCGACGACTTCGCCGGCATGGGGGGCGCTGGTCGAGGCGGCATGCACGGCAGGGGAAGCGACGAGCGCCGCCAGTGCAATGAGCGTTGCGGCGCAGCGCGCGCTAAACGACCGCCGCCGCGCGGACGCGGGCGCTTGGCGAGTCGATGCGATTCGCCGCAACGGATGGATTTTCATCGTTCTTAGCCGACGCACCGGATGCGCCGCCGCTGGCGGGAAGGCCGCCCTGACGCTTAAAGATTAGGATGATTCGCGTGGGTCCGCAAAATGGGGCGTGGGCAAGCGCACGCGGCTGGAGTGCGAACTCCCTTGCACCGCTCCCGGGCTCGATGCAGGCGCCGGTTGGCGCCCGAACCATGAAAACAGCAAGGCGCGCCGTGGCGGCGCGTCAAAAAATCGACCGCCCCGACAGGGTCGTCAGCCATTCCAGCGCCAGCGTGCCTGCAAGCGAGTTGCCGTTCGCGTCGAGCCCCGGCGACCAGACGCAGACGGCCATTTCACCGGGGAGCACCGCAACGATGCCGCCTCCCACGCCGCTCTTCGCCGGCAGCCCCACCCGGTAAACGAAATCGCCGGCTGCGTCGTAAGTGCCGCACGTGAGCATGAGCGCCGACAAGCGCTTGGCTGAACTCGAATCGAGGACGCGTTCTTGCGTGGCGGGCGAAACCCCGCCGTTGGCTAGAAAGAGGGCGGCGCGCGCCAGCTCGACGCAGTTCATTTCAATGGCGCATTGTCGGCAGTAGGCGTCGACGACGGATTCGGGCGGCATGTGCAAATTGCCGAAGCTCGCGATGAAATGCGCCATCGCGCGATTGCGCTGTGCGTGCTGCAGTTCCGATTGCGCGACGCGGGAGTCGTAGTCGAGGTCCGTTGCCCCCGACAGCCGTCGCACGAATTGGACGAGCGCGGTTTCCGCGCCGACGAAGCGCCGGCATAGGACGTCGGTGACGACGAGCGCCCCGGCGTTGATGAAGGGGTTGCGGGGCAGGCCGCGTTCCGTTTCGAGTTGGACGAGCGAATTGAATGCGGTGCCCGACGGCTCGCGTCCAACCCGCGTCCAAAGCTCGTCCCCGAGCAATTGGAAGGCGAGCGTGCAGGCGAACAGCTTCGAGATGCTTTGTATGGAGAAGCGCTCGTGCGCGTCGCCGACAGTAAACACTTCGCCGCTCAGTGTGACCACGGCCATGCCGAAGCGCTCGGCCGGCACCTTGGCCAGTTCGGGTATGTAGTTGGCGACGCGTCCCTTCGTGCGCCAAGGCGCGACGTCGCGGTAGATCTGCTCGAGGATGAGCGGGTAGTTCGGCTGTTCGTTCATTGCGGTTGTTCTATGGACCGATAGGCTTGCGAGAGGCCTTTGCGCCGCGTCTTGTCGTGCGAATACGGGCGAGCCCGTATGGAACCCGCAAGCGCATGCCGCCGTCAAGCGCCGCCGAACATGTGTTGTCCTTGCACCGCCTGGGCGGCGTTTCGCTCGTCTGCAAATTTTCGCTTGCGGCGCGAAACGAACGCGCCTAGAATCACGCCCTTCGCGCAGTCGAACGGACAGCGCGAAGGAAGCGGGAGTCCTTGGAGCAGGTAGGTTTGCCCAGGGTTTGCGCGGGCCCTCGTAGCGGGTTTTGGTTCAACGGTTCGATAGCAGCGATGTTAAAAAACTGTTGACGAGATACGAAAGGTTCTGCATAATCTCGTTTCTCTGCTGCTGACGCAGCAACGCAAGGCGGGCGGTGCTAGAAGGGAAGTTGTTCTGGTGCTGTCGACGGTTGAGCGACGCGATCTTTAAAAATTTACAGCCGATAAGTGTGGGCGCTTGATAGCGAACGCAGGACTGGATCTTCGGATTTAGTCCAAGCGAAAGTATCAAGTCTCACACAGTATTGAG
>NZ_JBQCHR010000115.1:0-42115 GCF_051954495.1 Trinickia sp. | reverse complement strand
CAAAACCCGCTACGAGGGCCCGCGCAAATCCTGGGCAAACCTACCTGCTCCAAGGACTCCCGCTTCCTTCGCGCTGTCCGTTCGACTGCGCGAAGGGCGTGATTCTAGGCGCGTTCGTTTCGCGCCGCAAGCGAAAATTTGAGCAGGCCGTTCAACGATGCTTGAACGCCGGTTTGCGCTTTTCCAGAAACGCTGCCATACCTTCCTTCTGATCTTCCGTGGCGAACAAGGAATGGAACAAGCGACGCTCGAAGCGGATGCCCTCGGCAAGCGTCGTCTCGTACGCGCTGTTCACCGATTCCTTCACCATCATCACGGCCGGCAATGGGAATTCGGCGATCGTCGCAGCGGCGGCCAGCGCTTCGTCCAGCAGCGACGCGGCCGGAACGACGCGGGACACGAGTCCTGCCCGCTCGGCCTCCGCGGCGTCCATGAATCGAGCCGTCAGGCACATATCCATCGCCTTCGCCTTGGACACCGCGCGAGGCAGGCGCTGCGTGCCCCCCGCACCCGGCATCACGCCGAGCTTGATTTCGGGTTGCCCGAACTTCGCCGTATCGGCCGCAATGACGATGTCGCACATCATGGCGAGTTCGCAGCCGCCACCGAGCGCGAAGCCGCCCACCGCGGCAATGATCGGCTTGCGGATCGAGCGCACCGTCTCCCAGTTGCGCGTGATGTAGTCGCCCTTGTACACGTCCATATAGGTGTAGGTCGCCATCATGCCGATATCGGCGCCGGCCGCGAACGCCTTCTCGCTGCCCGTCACGACGATCGCGCCGATGCCTTCGTCGGCATCGAACACCCGCAGTGCGGCACCCAGTTCGTCCATCAGCGCGTCGTTCAACGCGTTGAGCGCCTTCGGGCGGTTCAGCGTCACGAGTCCAACGCGCCCGCGCGTTTCGACCAGAATGTTTTCGAAGCTCATGCATCCTCCATTTTTTAGGTGCGGGGTGGGCGCGAAAAGCGTTCGCGCCCACCCTGAAACAATGCTAACATTCGCCAACCAACCGGTCGGTCGGTTAATTAATACGATCCATCGTTCGATTACCGGCCTGCTCCCCCAACGCCTGGCCTGCCCCCTTGTCTCGCTATGACCCATCCTCTATTTGCGAAGCACGAAGACACGCTGAAGAACGCCCTCAATGCCATCGGTTCGCGCGGCTATTGGAGCCCCTTCGCGGAGATGCCGAGCCCCAAAGTGTACGGGGAAACCGGCAACGCGGACGGAGAAGCCGCTTTCAAGGCGCATCTCGACCATCAATTCGTCCTCGACCAACCCAGCACGGGCGAATGGGTGGGGACAGAGCAGTCGCCGTTCGGATTCGCGCTCGGCGTACGCTATCCGAAGGCCGATGTCACGGCGCTGCTCGCAGCGGCCGGTGCCGCTGAAAAAAGCTGGCGCAAGGCCGGCCCGCAAGCATGGGTCGGAGTCAGCCTCGAAATCCTGAGCCGACTCAACCGCGCCAGCTTCGAAATCGCCTATAGCGTCATGCACACGACTGGCCAAGCCTTCATGATGGCTTTCCAGGCCGGTGGCCCGCACGCGCAAGACCGTGCACTCGAGGCCGTCGCCTATGCATGGAACGAGTTGAACCGCGTACCCGCCGACGCCCACTGGGAAAAGCCCCAGGGCAAGAACCCTCCGCTCGCCATGCACAAGCGCTTCACGGTCGTGCCCCGCGGCATCGGCCTCGTGCTCGGCTGCTGCACGTTCCCCACGTGGAACGGCTACCCGGGCCTGTTCGCCGATCTCGCGACGGGCAATGCCGTGATCGTCAAACCGCACCCCGGCGCGATCCTGCCGCTCGCCGTTACCGTGCGAATCGCCCGGGATGTGCTGCGCGAAGCCGGCTTCGATCCGAACGTCGTCACCCTGCTCGCGACCGAACCCAACGACGGCCCGCTCGTGCAGGACCTGGCTCAACGTCCCGAAATCAAGCTGATCGACTTCACGGGCAGTACGCAAAACGGCACTTGGCTCGAGCGCAACGCGCACCAAGCGCAGGTGTTCACGGAGAAAGCCGGTGTCAATCAGATCGTCGTGGACTCGGTCGACGATTTGAAAGCTGCCGTGCGCAACATCGCCTTCTCGCTTGCGCTGTACTCCGGCCAGATGTGCACCGCGCCGCAAAACATCTACGTGCCGCGCGACGGCATTCGCACGGCCGAGGGGCACGCAAGCTTCGATGAAGTAGCGGGGGCACTGGCCGGCGCCGTGCAGAAGCTTGTCGCCGACCCGGCTCGCGCCGTCGAACTCATCGGCGCCATTCAAAACGAAGGCGTCTTGCGTCGCATCGACGAAGCGCGCTCCCTCGGTCGCGTGCTCGTCGACAGCCAGAGCCTCGAGCACCCCGCGTTTCCACAGGCTCGCGTGCGCACCCCGCTCGTGCTGCAACTCGACGCTGCGAAAGACGCGGCCAAGTTCAGCGGCGAATGGTTCGGCCCGATCTCGTTCGTCATCGCGACCGACTCCACGCGGCAATCGCTCGAACTGGCGTCCTCGCTGGCCGCCCAGCACGGGGCACTGACGCTGTCGGTCTACAGCACGGACGAGGCGATCCTGGAGGACGCGCACGAAGCGGCTATCGACGGCGGCGTGGCGCTCTCGATCAATCTCACCGGCGGTGTGTTCGTCAATCAATCGGCCGCGTTTTCGGACTTCCACGGCACCGGCGCCAACCCCGCCGCCAATGCAGCCCTGACAGACGCCGCGTTCGTGGCGAACCGCTTCCGCGTGGTGCAGAGCCGAGTGCATGTTGCCCCTCGCGAAACATCCGCGGAAGTCGTCCGAACGGCATAGGCCGTCCGGACGAATGGAGCCTGTGCACCGGCTCCCCTAATATGAAGTCGAAAGCCCCCGCATGGCGGGCTCATTCTCGCTGGAAACGATCCGATGACCGAAGCCTACATTTGCGATGCGATTCGCACCCCGATCGGCCGCTACGGCGGCGTACTGAAGGATGTTCGTCCCGACGATCTCGCGGCCGTTCCCATCAAAGCACTCGTGCAACGCAACGCAGGGGTGGACTGGCGCACGCTCGACGACATCGTCTACGGGTGCGCGAATCAGGCGGGGGAAGACAACCGCAACGTCGCGCGCATGGCGACCCTGTTGGCCGGCCTGCCGACCGATGCGCCGGGCGCCACGATCAACCGCCTCTGCGGTTCGGGCATGGATGCCGTCGGCTCGGCGGCGCGCGCGATCAAAGCCGGCGAGGCTCGCCTGATGATCGCCGGTGGCGTGGAAAGCATGACGCGTGCGCCTTTCGTGATGGGTAAGGCGGCCAGCGCGTTCTCGCGGCAGGCCGACATCTTCGACACCACGATCGGCTGGCGCTTCATCAACGCGCGCCTGAAGGCGCAATACGGCGTCGATTCGATGCCCGAGACAGGCGAAAACGTCGCCGAGCAATTTTCGGTCAGCCGCGCCGACCAAGACGCCTTTGCCCTGCGCAGCCAGCAGAAGGCAGCCCGAGCACAGCACGACGGCACGCTCGCGCAAGAAATCGTGCCCGTCGAGGTGCCGCAAAAGAAGGGCGAGCCGCTCATGGTGTCGCGCGACGAGCATCCGCGCGAAACGTCGCTCGAAGCGTTGGGCAAGCTCAAGGGCGTCGTACGTCCGGACGGCACCGTCACGGCGGGCAATGCCTCAGGCGTCAACGACGGCGCGTGCGCGCTGCTGCTCGCCAATGAAAGCGCCGCTTCGCAATATGGGCTTCGCCGCCGGGCGCGCGTTCTCGGCATGGCCACGGCCGGCGTGGAGCCGCGCATCATGGGTATCGGTCCCGCGCCCGCCACGCAGAAGCTACTGCAACGGCTCGGGATGTCGCTCTCGCAATTCGACGTCATCGAATTGAACGAGGCGTTCGCATCGCAGGGGCTCGCCGTGCTGCGCATGCTGGGCGTTCCGGACGACGATCCTCGCGTCAACCCGAACGGCGGAGCGATCGCACTCGGCCATCCGCTCGGCGCGTCCGGCGCGCGGCTCATCACGACGGCGCTGTATCAACTGGAGCGAATCGGCGGCCGCTACGCGCTGTGCACGATGTGCATCGGCGTAGGCCAGGGCATCGCAATCGCTATCGAGCGAGTTTGATCCCCGGCCGGCGATCGGAAACGCGCCGGCGGGAGACAGTTCAACGAGTGCCGTGCACGCGAAGGCACTAAAGAGAGTGAGGAGACGTTCGATGCAATATGAAGCGATTCGCGTTGAGATCGACGCGGCGGCTCACGTCGCCATCGTGACGCTCAACCGCCCGGAGAAGCTCAACAGCTTCACGCGTGCGATGCACAAAGAGCTGAGCGCCGCCCTTGACGAGGTGGTCGCCTCCGGCGCGCGCGCCCTGGTACTAACCGGTGCGGGACGCGGGTTCTGCGCGGGCCAGGACCTCGCGGACCTGAACTTCGAGCCCGGTGCGATGACGGATCTGGGCGCATTGATCGACGAGCACTTCAATCCGCTGGTGCGCCGCCTGCAGGCGCTGCCCTTGCCGGTGATCGCGGCCGTGAACGGTATCGCGGCCGGCGCCGGCGCCAATCTCGCCCTGGCGTGCGATCTCGTCATCGCCGGGCGATCGAGCCATTTCGTCCAGTCGTTCGTCAAGATCGGGCTCGTTCCCGACTCGGGCGGCACGGCATTTCTGCCGCAGCGCGTCGGCATGGCGCGCGCGCTTGGCCTTGCCATCACCGGCGACAAAATCAGCGCCGAGCAAGCCGAACGCTGGGGATTGATCTGGCAAGTGGTCGACGACGCCCAATTGCAAGCCTCGGCCGCGCAGCTTGCCGCGCAGCTCGCCCAGCAGCCCACGCGCGCGATCGCCGCCATCAAGCGCGCGATGCGCGCGAGCACGACCCAATCGCTCGATCAGCAACTCGACCTAGAACGCGATTTGCAGCGCGAACTCGGCAATTCATACGACTACGCGGAAGGCGTGCAGGCATTCATCCAAAAGCGCGCACCGCGCTTCGAGGGGCGTTGAGATATGTCGTCGACAGACGCGCAAGCAACACACACGAGCGCAGCATCGGAACACCCGACGTCCGACGAGCTGGCGCGCGCCGTGGGACAAGCGATGTACGCGGCGGACGCGGCTAGCCGTGCGCTCGGCTTTGAATTGGCCGAAGTGCGAGCCGGCTATGCGCGTATGCGCGCCGCCGTGCGCCCCGACTTCCTCAACGGCCACGGCATCTGCCACGGCGGCCTCATCTTCACGCTGGCCGATTCGACGTTCGCATTCGCCTGCAACTCGTACAACGTGAACACGGTGGCGTCGGGCTGCTCGATCGAATTCTTGCGTCCGGTTCACGGCGGCGAGGTCCTCACCGCCGAGGCGATCGAGCAAACGGTGAGCGGGCGAACCGGTATTTACGATATACGCGTCACGAACGGCACAGGCGAGACAGTCGCGATGTTTCGCGGCAAGTCAGCCCATATCAAAGGTCACGTGATTCCGCCCGCGTAATGTCTGTCGCCGCTTGCGCCGCCTCATCGGCGGCCGGCGAGTGCACGTTTTAGTAGTACGCGACGGGCAGCCAGCACGCCCGCCGGCCATGATTTTTTAGATGAGACAGGAGACATGAGATGACCACCGCGCTGCCGCTCGATCCGATAGAGACCGCGAGCCGCGACGAGCTCGCCGCGCTTCAGTTGGAACGGCTGAAGTGGACGCTCAAACACGCCTACGAGAACTCGATCGTCTACCGGCGCAAGTTCGACGAGGCGGGCGTGCACCCGGAAGACCTCAAGACTCTCGCCGACCTCTCGCGCTTCCCGTTCACGACGAAGAGCGACTTGCGCGACAACTACCCGTTCGGCATGTTCGCGGTACCGCAGGACAAGCTCTCCCGCATTCACGCCTCATCGGGCACGACCGGCAAGCCGACGGTCGTCGGCTATACGGCCCGCGACATCGATACCTGGGCCGATCTCGTCGCGCGCTCGATTCGCGCGGCAGGCGCACGACGCGGCGACAAAGTGCATGTCAGCTACGGCTATGGGCTCTTCACGGGCGGCCTCGGCGCGCACTACGGCGCGGAGCGCGCGGGGCTGACCGTCATCCCCTTCGGTGGCGGGCAAACGGAAAAGCAAGTGCAGCTGATCCAAGATTTCAAACCCGACATCATCATGGTGACGCCGAGCTACATGCTTTCGATCGCCGATGAGCTCGAGCGGCAAGGCGTCGACCCGGCGCATTGCTCGTTGCGGATCGGCATCTTCGGCGCCGAGCCTTGGACGAACGACATGCGTCGCGCGATCGAAGCGCGCATGGGCATCGACGCGGTCGACATCTACGGGCTGTCGGAAGTGATGGGGCCGGGCGTGGCGTCCGAATGCGTCGAGACCAAAGACGGCCCGACGATCTGGGAAGATCACTTTTATCCCGAGATCATCGATCCGGTCACCGGCGAAGTGCTGCCCGACGGCCAATTCGGTGAGCTCGTCTTCACGTCGCTCACGAAGGAAGCGCTGCCGATCATTCGCTACCGAACCCGCGACCTGACGCGGCTGCTGCCCGGCACCGCGCGCACGATGCGGCGGATGGAAAAAATCACCGGGCGCTCGGACGACATGATGATCATCCGCGGCGTGAACGTCTTCCCGACGCAGATCGAAGAATTGCTGCTCAAGCAGCCTTCGCTCTCGCCGCACTACCAAATCGTCCTGACGAAAGAAGGGCCGCTCGACGTCATGACGCTCAATGTCGAGCCGTGCCCCGACACCCGGGCCGACGATAGTGCGCTCGCCGCCGCGAAATCGGCCCTGGCGTACGACATCAAGGCGCTGATTGGTGTGACGGCCATTGTCAACGTGCTGCCGGTGAATGGCATCGAGCGCTCGGTCGGGAAAGCGCGGCGCGTGGTCGACAAGCGTTCGGTCTGAGCTTGGCGCACATGCCGGAGGGCGAACGGCGCAGACGATGCAAATGCAATGCGTAGCCTGCCGCCCTCCCCGCCGGCCATTCCAATCATTGAGCTGAGCTGCTCAATCACTCAGCCGGTCAGGAATTCGGTAACAGCAGCCACATCCGGCCAGCTTGCTTCATCTTGCCGGCGAGATCGCCCGCGTCGTCGCCGAGTCCCCAGAAATAATCCGCGCGCACTCCACCGCGAATCGCACTGCCTGTGTCTTGAGCAAACACGAGCCGATTCATCGGCGTATTCGTGAACGGACGCGTCGTTTCCAAAAATACGGCCGTACCGAGCGGGATCGAGGCGGGGTCGACGGCAATCGAACGCTCCGGCGTCAGCGGCACGCCGAGCGCCCCGATCGGCCCGTCTCCGCCCGCCGAAGCGCTCGGCGTCGCCGGCATCTCTCGAAAGAATACGAAGCGCGGGTTCGTATCGAGCAAGTTCGCGACGCGCGCGGGATTGGCGCGCGCCCAGGCTTTGATGCCTTGCATGGTCGCCTGGGCCGGGGTGATTTCGCCATGATCGAGCAGCCATCGGCCGATCGACTTGTAGGGCTGGTTGTTGGAGCCGCCGAACCCGACGCGCATCACGCCGCCGTCCTCGAGCATGACGCGTCCAGAGCCCTGCACTTGCAGAAAGAACGCTTCGATCGGATCGTCGACCCAGACGAGTTCGTTACCGTCTAGCACGCCGGAACGCTCGAGCTGGGCGCGAGGCGGCAGAGCGGCGCCCGCGCGATAGCCGGACGGCCAACGATAAAGCGGATATTGATATGTCCCGCGCCGCGTACGAGAGCCATGGAGTAGCGGTTCATAGTACCCGGTGACGAGACCGTCGACCGACCCGTCGCCATTGGCGAGCTGGAACGGCGTGAAATACCGCTCGAAGAAGGAGCGTGTTTCGGCCGCATCGAGATCGTCGAGCTGAGAAGCCGCCGCACAAGCGCGCCGCCAAGTGCTTTGTTGTCCGACCCGGATGCAGTTCTCTCGCAACGCGGCCGCCGCGCCGATCAGTGAATCGTCTTGCCAGCCCGGCACCTGTTGCCATGCCACGGGCGTCAGGCGCGCGGGCGACAACGCGCCCGTGATAGCCGTGACGGGGCCTGGTCCTGCCCCGCCGACGGGAGACACCGGCCGAACCGCGGGACCGCCGCCGCATGCAGCGAGCAACACGGCCGCGGCGAGCGCGGCCGCGCGGCCAAGGAGGGACGGATGAATACGCATACAATGTTCGTTCTTAATGGAAATCGCCATGTCCGCTCTATTCGACGAATACCCCATGCTGATTTTTGCGCTCGAAGCGCTCGTGGCGCTGGCGCTGCTGGTGTTCATCGTCGTATGGACGATGTCGGGCAGAAAGAAAGATGGCCGGGCCGCGAATGGCCGCGCCGCGAATGGCCGGGCCGAGGATCGCGGCGCGCCGCGGTAGGCTCGTAGAACGACGGTCCGCGCCGCATCTTCGGCGGCCGGCTCGCGTGCCGCCGGCGCTGCGCTTTCCCACCATCGCGCGCCCTGCCTCAATGCAGCGTGCGCGGCATCTGCAGCGTGAACTCCGCCACCGGCGCCTCGAACCGTTCGCCGTCCTCGGCAACGCAAAAATAGGCGCCGCGCATCGTCCCAACCGGCGTTTCGATGACGGCCCAGCTCGTGTACTCGAACTGCTCGCCCGGTTGCAGCAGCGGCTGATGACCCACCACCCCTAGGCCCTTCACTTCCTGCACCTGGTTTTCGCTGTCGGTGATGATCCAATGACGCGCGATCAATTGCGCGGGGATCTGTCCCGTGTTGCGGATGGTCAGCGTATACGCGAAAGCGTACTGGCGCCGCTCGGGATTGGACTGCTCCGGCAAATAGCGCGTCTGCGCCGACACGCTCAGTTGATACTCGCTCATCCTGATTCCGTTCTTTGAAGGATCGACGCGCCCGGCCGGCGGCGTCGAAACGGGGCGAGCCGGACGGCTTGCCGTGTGGCGCTTAGCCGCGCCGAGATTTCATCGACCGACGTTTGAGCAAACGCCGATTCGCCCGCAGGCGCCGCGACGGCGGTCGCTTTGGTTTCGCATTCTGATGGATGCCGCCCCCGGCCGCAACCGCGGCGCCCCCGGATCGGCCCAGGCCTCGCGACAAGCTAAAATAGCGGTTTTCCGTTCAACGGCCGAGGCCAAGGCTTTCGCCGATCATCCCGCTTCTCACGCCATGACGCAATTTCGCATCGCTCCCAGCATCCTGTCCGCCGATTTCGCACGGCTCGGCGAAGAAGTCCGCCATGTCGTCGACGCCGGCGCCGATTGGATCCATTTCGACGTGATGGACAACCATTACGTGCCCAATCTGACGATCGGCCCGCTTGTGTGCGAGGCGATCCGTCCGCATGTACAAGCCCCGATCGACGTCCACCTCATGGTGCGCCCCGTGGATCGAATCGTGCCCGACTTCGCCAAGGCCGGCGCGAACATCATCAGTTTTCACCCGGAAGCGTCCGAGCACATCGATCGCACGCTGTCGCTGATTCGCGATCACGGCTGCAAGGCCGGCCTCGTCTTCAATCCGGCGACGCCGCTCAATTATCTCGATCACGTCATGGATCGCGTGGACCTCGTACTGATCATGTCGGTCAACCCGGGCTTCGGCGGCCAGTCGTTCATTCCCGAAGCGCTGAACAAATTGCGCGATGCCCGCGCGCGGATCGACGCCTACAAAGCCCGGACGGGCCGCGAGATCCATCTCGAGGTGGATGGCGGGGTGAAGGTCGAGAACATCGCGGAAATCGCGGCCGCGGGCGCCGATACGTTCGTGGCCGGTTCGGCCATTTTCGGCAAACCCGACTATCGCGCCGTGATCGGCGACATGCGCAACCGGCTCGCCGGCGTCGACCGGGCATGAGCACGAGCGCCGGCCCCGCCCCTCACGCCGCGACGCCCACGGCGGCTAGAGCTCTGAAAGCGGCCGTCATCGATCTCGACGGCACCATGGTCGATACCGCCGACGATTTCACGGCCAGCTTGAACGGCATGCTCTCCGAACTCGGCGCACGCCCGATCGCGCGCGAGGAAGTCGTCGGCTATGTGGGCAAAGGTTCGGAGCATCTCGTTCGCAGCGTGCTGGCTGCGCGGCTTTCCGCCGACGAAAGCGAAACCCGCTTTCCCGAGGCGCTCGATCGCTATCAGGCGCACTACGCCGCGGTCAACGGCCGCCATACGCGCCTGTATCCGGACGTCGAGCCGGGGCTCGCCGCGCTCGCGCGCGCCGGCATGAAGCTCGCCTGCGTGACCAACAAGCCGCATCGGTTCGCCGTGGCGCTGCTCGAGCAATACGGGCTCGCCCCGTATTTCGCGGTCGTACTGGGCGGCGACAGCGTCGCGCGCAAAAAACCGGACCCGCAGCCGATGCTCGCGGCCTGCGACGCGATGGGCGTCGCGCCTAGCGAAGCCGTGGCGATCGGCGATTCGGAAAACGACGCGCTCGCCGGCCGGGCGGCCGGCATGGCGACGTTAACCGTGCCGTACGGCTACAACCATGGCAAAGCTATACAAACGATAAATTCGGATGGTATAGTCGCCACGTTGCTCGAGGCCGCGCGGCTCATCGCGGGTTCATCGCCCGCCGTCGGTTCGGCGCCTTCGGCCCCGCAGCAGCCTATCGATCACTGACGACTTAAGTCATTCCACTCATGTTTCTGAACAAAAAACGGAGTCCGAGCAGTATCGACCGGGGAGCCTGGCCCTGGCGTCGCTCGTCGCGCTAACCTCTTTCGAGGTACGCTGAAGGTCGTCTTCAGCACCGTTTTTTGATTTCGCCGCGCATTCGCGCAACATTCGCCGTACCGCCCAAACGATCGCTTTCATCCGTTTACGGGTCGCTGCGCTCGCGCGTTTACGGCTTGCCGCACGCATTCTTCGCCCACCTTCGGGCAACGCATGTGTCGGCCATTCGAACAGGATCGGAACATGACCGAACTCGAGTTTCAGTCCCTCGCGAACGAGGGCTACAACCGCATCCCGCTGATCGCCGAAGCGCTCGCCGATCTCGAAACACCGCTTTCGCTCTATCTGAAGCTCGCGCAGCCCGAACGCGGCGGCGCCAATTCGTTCTTGCTCGAGTCCGTCGTCGGCGGCGAGCGGTTCGGCCGCTACTCGTTCATTGGCCTGCCGGCGCGCACGCTCGTGCGCACGAGCAATGGGGTCAACGAGGTCGTGCGCGACGGACATGTCATCGAGACGCACGAAGGCGATCCGTTCGAATTCATCCAGCAGTTCCAAGCGCGCTTCAAGATCGCCCAGCGCGCTGGGTTGCCGCGCTTTTGCGGCGGGCTTGCCGGCTACTTCGGCTACGACGCCGTCCGCTATATCGAGAAGAAGCTCGCGCACACGGCCCCGCCCGACGATCTGAATCTGCCCGACATCCAGTTGCTGCTGACCGAGGAAGTCGCCGTTATCGACAATCTCGCCGGCAAGCTCTATCTGATCGTCTACGCCGATCCCACCGCGCCCGAGGCTTATGCGCGCGCGAAACAGCGGCTTCGGGAGCTGCGCCAACGGCTGCGGGCCACGGTGCAGCCGCCTGTCACCTCGCCGAGCGTGCGCACCGAGACCTACCGCGAGTTCGCGCGGGACGATTACCTCAATGCCGTGCGCCGCGCGAAGGAATACATCGCCGCGGGCGAACTCATGCAGGTGCAGGTCGGTCAGCGGCTGATCAAGCCGTATCGCGACAATCCGCTTTCGCTCTACCGTGCGCTGCGATCGCTCAATCCGTCGCCGTACATGTACTACTACAATTTTGGCGAGTTCCACGTGGTCGGCGCATCGCCCGAAATCCTCGTGCGCCAGGAAAAGCGCGGCGAGGATCGCATCGTCACGATCCGGCCGCTGGCGGGCACGCGCCCTCGCGGCAACACGCCCGAGCGCGACGCCGAACTCGCGACCGAGCTGCTGAACGATCCGAAGGAAATCGCCGAGCACGTCATGCTGATCGATCTGGCGCGCAACGACGTGGGCCGCATCGCGCAGACGGGCTCGGTGGCCGTGACGGACAAGATGGTGATCGAGAAGTACTCGCACGTTCAGCACATCGTCAGCTCGGTGGAAGGCAAGCTCAAGCCCGGCATGACGAATTTCGACGTGCTGCGCGCGACGTTCCCGGCCGGTACGCTCTCGGGCGCGCCCAAGGTGCGCGCGATGGAGCTCATCGACGAACTCGAACCGGTCAAGCGCGGGCTCTACGGCGGCGCGGTCGGCTACCTGTCGTTCACCGGCGAGATGGATTTGGCCATCGCCATTCGCACGGGACTCATCCATAACGGCAATCTGTATGTGCAAGCGGCGGCCGGTGTCGTCGCCGACTCGGTGCCCGAATCGGAATGGCAGGAAACCGAAAACAAGGCCCGCGCGGTGCTGCGCGCGGCCGAGCAAGTGCAAGACGGCCTCGACAGCGACTTCTGAGCGGAGAAACACATCATGTTGCTGATGATCGACAACTACGATTCGTTCACCTACAACCTCGTGCAATATTTCGGCGAACTCGGCGAGGACGTGCGCACTTATCGCAACGACGAAATCACGCTCGATGAAATCGAGGCGATGAAGCCCGATCACATCTGCCTGTCGCCGGGACCGAGCAATCCTCAACACGCGGGCATCACGCTCGACGTCCTGCGTCGATTCTCGGGACGCGTGCCGATTCTCGGCGTGTGCCTCGGCCATCAGGCGATCGGCGAAGCGTTCGGCGGTCGCGTCGTGCGCGCGCAAACCATCATGCACGGCAAGGTGAGCCGCATCGAGACCGACGGCAAGGGCGTCTTCTCCAATCTGCCCAAGCACTTCGACGTGACGCGCTACCATTCGCTCGCCATCGAGCGCGAATCGCTGCCCGACTGCCTCGAAATCTCGGCATGGACGGATGATGGCGAAATCATGGGCGTGCGCCATAAGACACTGCCCGTCGAAGGCGTGCAATTCCACCCCGAGTCAATCCTGTCCGAACATGGGCACGCGCTACTCGAGAATTTCCTGAAGGCATCGAAAGCCGCGCACGAGGCCGGCATCGTGCAAGGCGCGTAACACGCGACACGCGACACGGCACACCGCTGGGGCGGTAAGCCATGCAACGAACGACAGAGGCGCTCTCATGACCATCACTCCGCAAGAAGCCCTGCAGCGCACGATCGAGCATCGCGAGATCTTTCACGACGAGATGCTGCACCTCATGCGGCTCATCATGCGCGGCGACATGTCGCCCGTGATGGCGGCCGCGATCATCACCGGCCTACGCGTGAAGAAGGAAACAATCGGCGAGATTGCCGCGGCAGCCACGGTGATGCGCGAGTTCGCGCGCCACGTCGAGGTGCCCGACAACACCCATTTCGTCGACATCGTCGGCACGGGCGGCGACGGGGCGAATACCTTCAACATCTCCACGGCGACGATGTTCGTTGCCGCGGCCGCGGGCGCAAAAGTCGCCAAGCATGGCGGGCGCGGCGTGTCGAGCAAATCGGGCAGCGCCGATGTACTCGAAGCGCTCGGCGTGAACATCGATCTGCAACCCGAACAAGTCGCGGCGTCGATCGCCGAGACCGGCATGGGCTTCATGTTCGCGCCCAACCACCATCCGGCTATGAAGAACATCGCGCCCGTGCGTCGCGAGCTTGGCGTGCGCACGATCTTCAACATTCTCGGCCCGCTCACGAATCCGGCCAGCGCGCCCAATCAGCTGATGGGCGTGTTCCACGCGGATCTCGTCGGCATCCAAGTGCGCGTCATGCAGCGCCTCGGCGCGAAACACGTGCTAGTCGTCTACGGCAAGGACGGCATGGACGAAGTGTCGCTCGGGGCAGCAACCTTGGTTGGCGAGCTGCGCGACGGCCAAGTGCATGAATACGAAATTCACCCGGAGGATTTCGGCCTGCAAATGGTGTCGAATCGCACGCTGAAAGTAGCCGATGCGAACGAATCGAAAGCGATGCTGCTCCAAGCGCTGGAGAACCGCCCGGGCGTCGCGCGGGAAATCGTGACGCTCAATGCGGGCACGGCGCTCTATGCCGCAAACCGCGTCGCGTCCATCGCAGACGGAATCGAAGTGGCGCGCGAAGCCATCGCCACCGGCCGCGCACGCGAGAAGGTCGACGAGCTCGCGCGCTTCACGCAGCAATTCAAGCAATAACGCCGTCATCCGGCACCAGCAAAGAAAGGGCTTCGTCCATGAGCGACATTCTCGAACGGATCATCGCCGTCAAGCGCGAGGAAGTGCAAGCGGCAGAGTTGAGCGCGCCACTCGAAGAACTGCGCCTCGAAGCATCGGCGCGCGATTTGCGCGATTTCGTCGGCGCACTGCGCGCCAAGCACGAGGCTGGGCAAGCCGCCGTGATCGCCGAAGTGAAGAAAGCGAGCCCGTCCAAGGGCGTGCTGCGCGAGCATTTCGTGCCGGCCGATATCGCACGCTCGTATCAAAAAGGCGGCGCGGCCTGCCTGTCGGTATTGACCGACGTGCAGTTTTTTCAGGGGGGCGCGGCGTATCTGGAAGAAGCGCGCGCGGCATGCGATCTGCCCGTCCTGCGCAAGGACTTCATCATCGATCCGTATCAGATCGTCGAAGCCAGGGCGATGGGCGCCGATGCCATTCTGCTCATCGCGGCCGCGCTGTCGGTCACGCAGATGCAGGATCTCGAAGCCTTCGCACATTCCCTCGGGCTAGCCGTGCTCGTGGAGGTGCACGATCGCGACGAGCTGACCCAAGCGTTGACCCTCAAGACGCCGCTCATCGGCATCAACAACCGGAATCTACGGACTTTCGAGACGTCGCTCGACACCACGCTCGATATGCTCGACGCCCTACCGGACGATCGAATCGTCGTGACCGAATCGGGCATCTTGTCCCGGGCCGACGTGGAACGCATGCGAGCGAATGGCGTCCATACGTTTCTCGTCGGCGAGGCCTTCATGCGCGCCGACGATCCGGGCGCCGCGCTTTCGCACATGTTCTTCTGATTCGCTTTCGCCCCGGCGCATTCATTTTTCCGAGACGACTCATGGGCATCGAACGCGAAATCAAGCTGGCTCTGCCGCCCGAGCAGGCCGCCGCCGCCGACCGGTTCTTCACCGCGGCGGCCGGCGCACCGGGGCGGGACGTCCCGCTCGCCAACCTCTATTTCGATACGCCCTCGCTGGCGCTCGCCGGCGCCAAGATCGCGCTGCGCCTGCGCAAGACGCCCGACGGCTGGCTGCAGACGTTGAAGGCGGCAGGCACGGCCGAGGGCGGCATGCATAGCCGCCACGAGTGGGAAACGGCGGTCGCCGGCGAGTCGCTCGAATTCGACACGCTGGCGGCCGCTTGCGACGACGCGTCCGCGCTCGCCGCCCTGCGTGCGGCCGCGCCGGAACTCGGCGAGCGCTTTCGGACGACATTCGTACGGCGTCTTTGGCGATTCGAGTTCGATGGCGCCCGCATCGAGGCCGCGATCGATCGCGGCGAAGTCACCGCGCCCGCGGAAGGCGAAACGCGCCGCGATGCCATCAGCGAAATCGAGCTCGAACTGCTCGACGGCGACGAGCGCGCGCTGCATGCGCTGACGGCCAAGCTTTCGGCCGCGGTGCCCGGACTGACACCCGAAAACGTGAACAAGGCGCAACGGGGTTATCGACTGTGCGCGCGATGAAGACGAGAACCCGGGCCGCTGCAGCCCGAAGCGACGACGCGCAAGGGTCGCTGCTGTTCGAGACGACGGCCGACGCCGTGGGCAATCCGGCTCCGTCGTCCCGCACCCCTCATGGGCTCTGCAAGCCGCTCGAATCCCAGTTCGACGCATTGCCTCCAGCTTGGCGCGAGCACCTGAGCTCATTCATCCACAGCCCTGCGTATCGCCCCCTCTGCGCCTTCGTCGATGGGCAAATCGACGCGGGCAAAACCGTCTATCCGGCCGAGGTGTTTCGCGCCCTGCGCCTGACGAGTCCCGACGACGTCAAGGTCGTCATCGTCGGACAAGACCCTTACCACGGCGACGACAAAGGCCACCCGCAGGCGCATGGGCTGGCATTTTCAGTACCCTCGCCCGTGCGTCCGCCGCCCTCGCTGCGCAACATCTTCAAGGAAATCGCCGCGGAATTCGGGTACGACATGCCGCAACACGGCTGTCTCGACACCTGGGCCCGCCAAGGCGTGCTGCTGCTCAACACCGTGCTGACAGTGGAGCAAGGCCAAGCGGCCAGCCACGCGAAGCAAGGCTGGGAAGCCTGCACCGACACGTTGATTCATGCGCTGGCTCACCGGCACGAGCACCTGGTCTTCATGCTCTGGGGCGCTCATGCGCAAGCCAAGCGCGCGCTGCTCGACGCGCGGCCGCATTGCGTGCTCGAGGCCCCGCATCCGTCGCCGCTTTCGGCGCATCGCGGCTTTCTCGGCTGCCGCCATTTCCAGCTCGCCAACGACTATTTGACCGCGAACGGCCGCACGCCGATCGATTGGCGGCTGCCGGAAGCCGAAAGTTGAAGCGCGTCTAAGAAGCAACGGGCAAACGCGAAGCGCCGCGCCGCCCGGAGGCGGCGCGGCGTGTGCATATCGACGTCGATGACTTAGGCCGCGGCTGCGATAGCCTCGCGTGCCGAGGCAAGCGCGGCGCCCGCTGCGTCCGGGCCGAGGTTCAGCCCTTCGGCGTAGATGAATTCGACATCGGTGATGCCGATGAGCCCGAGGAAGGACTTGATGTGCGGCGTTTGGCTGTCATGCGGCGTGCCGACGTACTTGCCGCCGCGGGCCGAAACGACATAGGCCTTCTTCCCCTTCACGAGCCCTTCCGGACCGTTGGCCGTGTACCGGAACGTCACGCCGGCACGGGCGATCCAGTCGAAATACGTCTTCAGTTGCGACGAGATGCCGAAGTTGTACATCGGTGCGCCGATGATGACCACGTCGGCGGCTTGCAACTCTTCGATCAGCGCATCGCTGCGAGCCACGATCGCCGCTTGCCCGGGCGAGCGCTGCTCGGCCGGCGTGAAGAACGCGCCGAGCACCGCATCGTCGAGATGAGGCAGCGCATCGGTCAGCAAATCGCGCAGGACCAGCTTCGCGCCCGGATTCGCTTGTTGCAGCGTCGCAGCAAGTTCGTTAGCCAAAAGCGTCGAGTTAGCGCCTTGCGAACGCGCCGCCGAATTCAGTTGAAGGATCGTGGTCATGTCGGGCTCCAAGTAGGCTTGCGCATCGTTGCGCGAGTGAAGCCATTGTCACCATTGACCCGACACGGAAAAAGTAGGCTAGCGAGGACGCATTGTTGCAAAGATAGAACGATCAGCCGCGCAACCAGCGTTCGCGGGCGCGCCTGGAGGGCGCACCGCGTTTGTCGTCCGCCGCGGTCACCTTGTAGCGCGTCACCTCGGGCGCATCGAGCTTCACCCGCGCCACGCGCAGTTCGTCGCGCCGGAACGCATGAATGTCGACCATCGCCCCCGGCATGTACCGGGCTAGCAAGGTGTCGAGGTTCGACCCTGTCACGCGCAGCCCGTCGACGGCGATCAGCACGTCGCCGGCCGACAAGCCCGCCTTCTGCGCGGCGCTGCCGTCGTGTACGGCCGCCAACGTGCAGTCGGCCCCCGGGCGGATGCGTACGCCGAGGGACGGCTTTCCGTTGCCGTTCTTGCCGTTGGCGCTGCCCGGTTGCGGCTCGAGCGTGACGCCGAAGGGCTCGAACAGGGCGTCGAGCGGCAGATCCCGTGTGCCGTGCACGGCGTCTCGGAACAACGGCCCGAGGTCGACGCCCGTCGCTTCGGCGATCAGCGCCTGAACCTCGTCCTCGCCGACTCCAACCATTTTTCCATTGTAGAAGTGCCGGCCGAACCTCTGCCAAAGCAGACGCATGATATCGTCGAGCGACTTGCGATGCTCGGTGCGTGCGCGTATCGCCAAGTCGAAGGCCAACGCGACGAGCGATCCCTTTTGGTAGTAGCTGACGATTGCGTTCGGCGCATTCTCGTCTTGGCGGTAATACTTGATCCAGGCATCGAACGAGCTTTCCGCCACGGTCTGCTTCAAGCGCCCGCTCGCACGCAGCACCCCGCCGAGCGTCTTGCCGACGAGCGAGAAATAATCGGCCGGCTCGATGGCGCCGCTGCGCACGAGCATCAGATCGTCGTAATACGACGTAAAGCCCTCGAACAGCCAGAGCAGCGACGTATAGTTCTCGCGGGAAAGGTCGTACGGCGCGAACGCGGCGGGCTTGATGCGCTTGACGTTCCAGGTATGGAAGTACTCGTGGCTGCACAAGCCGAGATACGTCCGGTAGCCCTCCGACATCTCGGGCCGGCCCACCACGGGCAGATCGCCGCGATTGCAGATGAGCGCCGTCGAGGCGCGATGCTCGAGCCCGCCGTAGCCGTCGCTGACCGCTTGGGTCATGAAGACATAGCGGTCGACGGGCGCTTTTTTCGTGCGCGGCTCGAACAAGGCGATCTGCGTCTCGCAGATGCGCTTCAAATCCGCCTGGAGCCGGGCCATGTCGACCGACACCGTACGTCCCGCGATGACGATATCGTGCGGCACGCCATGCGCCTTGAACGTGGCGAGCGCAAAATGACCGAGCGTGACGGGGTGATCGACGAGTTCGTCATAGTTCTGCGCGCGGTACTCGCCGAATCCGTATCGCTTCGTGCCGCGTGCCTCGGGCAAAGCCGTTGCCACGCGCCAGTCGCGATAAGCAGCGCCTTCGGGCTTGCGGATATCGACGATGCAGGCAGCTTCTTCACGACCCGCCGGCAGCAAGAACAGGCTCGTCCCGTTGAAGAACCCCACCGTGTCGTCCAGGTGCGCCGTGCGCACGGACATATCCCACGCATAAACCTCGTAGCGCAGCGTGAGCGCTCCGCCCTCCTTCAAGGGCGCGGCTTGCCACGTCTGTTTATCGGTCTTCTCGACGCGGACCTTGCGCCCGGCCTCGTTGAATGCGCTCAACGTGACGATGTTGCGCGCGAACTCACGCACGAGATAGCTGCCCGGAATCCAGGTGGGCAGCGTAAAGCGCTGGCCGGCGGGGTCCGGATCGGCCAGCGTAAGCGTGACTTCGAAAAGGTGAGCGGCGGGATGCTTGGCGACGACGGCGTAGCGGATGGGCTTCATTAGGCAGCGAAAGGGGTCGGGTATTCGTTCTCGTTCGAAGCGCGGGCGCCGCTCAATGGGCGCGCGCCAACGCGCCGTTCAGTTCGTCCGCCGACACGGCGCCGGGCAAACGATGACCGTCGGCGAGGATGATCGTGGGCGTGCCCGTCACGTTCAGGCCGTGCCCGAGCGCGAGATTCTTGTCGAGCGCGGTAGTGTCGCAATTGGAGGCCGTGCTGGCGGGCGGTCGATGGTCGACCATCCACGCTTCCCACGCCTTAGCGCGATCGGTCGAACACCAGATCGCCTTCGACTTCGTCACGGAATCAGGCGAGAGCACGGGATACAAGAATGTGTAGACGGTGACATTGTCGATGGACTTCAACGTCGTCTCGAGCTGCTTGCAGTACGGGCAGTTCGGATCGGAAAAGACGGCCATGCGGCGGCTGCCGTTGCCCTTCACCACCTTGACCGCCCGATCGAGCGGCAAGCTCGCGAAGTCGACCTTGTTCAGATCGGCCAGATGCGCTTCGCTCAGATTGCTGCGCGTCTTCGTATCGACGAGATCGCCGGCGATCACGTAATCGCCGGTGGCATCGGAATAGAGCATCTGCGAGCCAAGATTGACTTCGTACAGCCCGGGGATCGGCGCCTTCGCGATGCTCTTGATTTGGACTTCCGGCAAACGCGCCTGGAGCGTCGCCTTCAGCTTGTCCGTGGTTTGATCGGCGCGAGCGGTGCAGCCGAGCGCGACGACGGCTGCGAGCGCCGCGACAGCCGCGATTCGCTTGGCGAGGGTCATGATGGTGTCCTTACAGTTCGGTTCAGGCGCCGCACGCTCAGTTGCATGCGGCAAGTCCAGCACAAGTCTACCCGTCCCGCGCGCCGCTATCCGAGCGCCGCCGAAACGAGCCAGCGTTTGACGAACGGTTGCGCGCCGACGAGCGACATGCCGGCATTGCGCACCGAGCGCGCGAGCGTGCCCGGCACGGAAAACAGCCGCTGCAAGCCGTCCGTCGCGAGCGTCAGCGCGCCGATATCCTCGCGCCGCGCGCGCTCGTAGCGACGCAGCAGCACGAGATCGCCCAGATCGCGGAAGGATTCCTTCGCGGCCAGCACGTCCGCCAGCGCGGCCGCGTCCCGCAGTCCCAAGTTCATGCCCTGGCCCGCGAGCGGGTGAATCAGGTGCGCGGCATCGCCGATCAGCGCCACACGGGGAGCAATGAGACGATCGACCGACTGCAGCGCCAGCGGAAAGCCATGCGCGGTCCCGACGCATTCGAGCGAGCCCAGCCGCGCGTGCGTGACTTGCTCGACGGCCGCCTCGAGCTGAGCCGGCGCAAGCGCGAGCAAGTCGCGTGCATGCGCCGTATCGGCCGACCATACAAGGGAGACATGCGAATCGGGCAGCGGCAGCAGCGCCACGATTTCGCCGTTGACGAACCACTGGTAGGCGGTTTCGCCGTGGGGTTTTTCGGCCTTGAAGTTGGCGACGACGCCCGTTTGCCGATAATCGCGCCGCGTCACGTTCGCGCCCATCTGAGCACGCACCCACGAGTGCGCGCCGTCGGCGCCGACCACGAGATCGGCCACCAGCACCTGGCCGCCTGCGAGCGCAAGGGTGGCGCAATCGGCTTTGACATCGAGCCCCTGCGCTCGCGTGTCGAACCAAGCCACCTGAGGCTGGAACCGCAGCGCCGCATCCAGCGCGTGTTCGATCAATGACGATTCGGCGATCCAAGCGAGCTGGGGCACCGCGGCTTGAAACGCGGAAAAATGGAGTTCGGCCAGCGCATCGCCGAACACGCGCATGTCGTAGACGGGTGCGAGCCGGTCGTGATCGAGGGCCTGCCAGATGCGCAGCCGCTCGAGCAGCGCCTGGGAACTGGCGGAAAGCGCATAAATGCGCGCGTCGAACGGGAGGTCGGCCGGGCGCGGCGCGGCGGGCTGCGCGACGAGGGCTACGCGCAACCCCGCTTGAGCCAGCGCGAGCGCGGCGCTCTTGCCGACGAGGCCGCCGCCGACGACGGCAACGTGGAACGTCTGATGATGGGCGGTCATGACGCGCAATTATAGTATGGCCAGCCGCTCCTCCCTCCCCGGCTCGCACTGACTACGCTGCGCCGCAACACCGCACCCTCGCCGGCCGTGGCGAATAGACAGTGCGCACGGGGATCGAGCACGCGCCACTCCTCCCGTAGGTCCGCCCCGCGACAACGCGTAGTTTTCGCTCGAAAACTACGAAACGCTATTCAGTGCAACCGATTTCGATCGCGGATAGTTAGGAATACACCCAAAAATCCAGCAAACCCTTCGACGCGCACCCGTTTCGCGGCGGTGCAGCGTCGACGCCGTTTTCGGAGGAACGATGGTCGCACCGACGGATTACCCCAGGCCCACTCCGCCGAACCCGACACCGGGTATAGACCCGCAGCCGCCGGGCGCCAAACCAAAGCCCACGAACACGGCGCCGCCGCCCCAACAAGCGACTACGCCGAAGCCGCCCGACGCAACGGTCATCGCGAAAAAGCTCGCGGCTGGGCAGGACCTCAAGGCCGGCGAGGCGATTCGCTCCGACAACGGTCAGTACGAGTTGCAAATGCAGAAGGACGGCAACCTCGTCCTCTACGATGTGGCGAACGGCAAATCGCTGTGGTCGTCGAATACCTCCGGCAGCGGCGCGCAAGTGGCAAGGCTTGGCAAAGACGGCAATCTGCAGGTGCTCAACGGCGATCGTGCGGTGTGGTCGAGCAATACGGCAGGCCGCAGCGATGTCACGCTGATCCCTCAAGACGACGGCAATCTCGTTCTCAGCGCGAAAACGGCCACGGTGGGCGCACCGCCGGCCGACGTGCCGGTGTGGAGTTCGAAGACCGAGGCGCTGCCGATCGCCGTGGCCGGCCAAAACGGCGCGACTCAGCAACAGGCCATTCCTACCCAGCCCACGCCCGCCGCCACGTTCGGGCCCGGCCTGCCCGAACTCGGCCTGCAGAACTTCACGATTCATTGCCCCGAATCGTCGACGGGATCGGCTTGGACGATCTTCGAGGACAACGGCGTCAAGGGCTTGCCGGGCACGTTGAACGACAACCTGGCCGCCACGCCCTACCTCGACAGAAAAGCCTTCGGTACACGAGCGGCCAACCCGCAAGACGCCGTCTATAAGATCCCGAACGGACAGCAGGTCACGATCCTCGATAAGAATCGCCTCGCCTATCTGGAACAGGAACGTACGCAGATTGCCGATGTCGAGCACGCGAGCAATCCCGACGACAAGGATAAGAAGACCGTCGCGCTCGCCAATACGATCGAAGACGAGCTCGACTACGCCGGCACGCAGCAGGCGTTGCCCGACCCCGATGCGCTGGCTCAATCGCTCTCCGCTCGGGCCCCGGGCGACAAGGACTTTCAAACGGCCGTGCAGGCCGGGGTCGTGCTTTACAAGGCGCGTCTCACCGCCGAAGGTAGGACGGCCGATCAATTCGGCGCGATCCAGAAAGCGGCCGCGAGCGGCGACTGGGCCAGCGTCCGCAAGTTGACCGCGCAGCAGATCGCGGCTGGCGCCGACGGCACCACGGGTTCGACCGCGCTCGGCAAGATGCTGGCCAAAGGCGGCGTCTATTTGACCTTCGCCACCGGCGACCCGAAGTTCGCGCAAAACGTGCGAGCCGGCATTGCCGACGCGCAGCAGCAAGTGCTGCTCGACAATCCGATCGGCCAGGTGCAAGCCGCGTATCAGAAAGGGGGCGGTGCGGCGGCGATGGCGGCGCTGAACAAGATCACCGACCCGCAAACGGCGTTGCCGGGCCAGGTCGCGCAGATCATGTCCGACCCGCGCATCCAAGGCGTGGTGAAGGACAGTCTCGACAAAGCCAACTGGTCGGACAGCAGCGCGAAGCAGATGATGAGCGATTTGGGCGCCGCCTGCCAGCATGCCATCGAAGCCGATCAGGGCGAACGCGGCAACGGCGCGAAGGCGGTCGACGCGATCGCCAAGCAGGTGCTGACGGTGACCGGCAAAATCAACGACACGCCGCACCTCATGGATGACCCGCAGCCTGCGACCCAGCTCTTCAAGAACCTGGCGTCGCAAGGGAACGTATCGCTCGGGCTGGCCGTCGCGGCGCAAGCGACTCAGCAGGGCGACGACGGCGACGCCGCGAGCGCGATCGACGGGACGCGCGCGGGCATCGACGTCTTCTCGGCGGACACCAAGTCGTTGAACGAGAAAACCGCCAAGGACGCGGCATTTCTCGCCGTGCCGCTGCACGATTTCGGCGGCAACAGCACGCCGGCCGAGCAAAGCGCTTATGTGCAAAAGCTACTGGCGGACAACCCCTCCGAGGCGAAGACGCTCAACGACGACGGCGTGAAGCTCGCCACGCAACAAGAGCAGCTCGACGGCATGAAGATGGCGCTGGCCTCGTATTCGCCGAGCCTGAATGGCGTCGAGGGGTTCAATACGCCGGTCGGGCGCGAACGCACGCAGAACCCGACGCTGCAGACGCCGTCCAAGAGCGTGATGAGCGCATTCGACAGCACGCCGGCCGTCGGCAATCAGAAGGACGCACCGGCGAACAGCTATACGAGCAACAAATCGCCGACCAACTATTACTGGCTGATGCGCTCGACGCGCAACGTCGCTTATCAGTCGATGGTGGCGTTCGTCGCCACCGATCCGTCGAAGCTGCCCGCTGCGTTCCAGAAATTCAGCATCAACAACCATATTCCCGACGGGCTGAAATCGAAGCTTTTCGCGCAAGACGCGAAAGGCTTGTCGTCGGGCTTCGTCAACGGCGGGCTCGTCGATCGCGCGAACAAGCTCTTGAGTTCGACGCTGTTCATGAGGAACGGCATGACCGTCATGGAGGGCTTCAACGTCGAGCCTCACAATGCCGCCGCGTGGATCGAAGACGGCAGCTACGCGTATCAGCACGAGGTGGTGGGACTGACGCAAGGGGCATCGGCGCTGCTGCCGCAAAACCTGTCGAAGATCCGCCCGGGCTCCGGCGCCACGGTCATCAAGGGCATCTTCGACGCTAGCAAGAGCAAGATCCTCGACGCGCAGGGATTGAGCGATCCGATGAAACGCCTGTTCACCGGCGTGGCCGGCGCCGCCTTGCGCGACACGATGGACGTGGCCTACCTTGGCATCGACGCGACGAACATGGTCGAGTACGCCAAGAACGCCAGTTCGATCGCCGATTACGAGCGCTCCGTCGGCGAGGGCATCAGCGCAGCCGGCGACCTCAGTTTCTTGATGGGCGCAGCCACCGGCGCGACGAGCGAGGCCGAGGTCGGTGCGTTGGGCGCCGATACGATATTGGGCTTGGGCGAGGGCGCCGTGGGCTGGACCGGTGTGGGCGCGGTGCTGATGCTCGTGGGCTCGGGCGTCTATACGATCGGCAGCGCCGAGGCCCATTCGCACACCTACGACAAGTACGACAAGCAGATGCTCGAAGCGATGGGCGTGCATTCCGATGTCGCGGAACAATTGGCCAAGCACGCGTTCACCTTCAGCGGCGACGCGCCGACGGCGGGCCCGTTCCTCGCCGAGTACTTCAAGAATGCGCATGTCACGAACAAGGACATGGTCGCATGGCTGAACTCGATGACGCCGAGTCAAGCGGACAGCATGGCATCCGAGCTCAAGTCGATCGACGGCCTCTGGCAGAAGCATCCGATGAGCGAACTCGGGCCGCAGTTCGACAACTGGCTGCTTGCCCACCAGATCATGCCGCCCGTTCAGCTCGTGGCCAACAACAACTGATGGGGCGCGACGCGGGCGACGACGCCCGCTTGCCGGCGACTGCGCCGTATCCGACGAAGAACGGATTCGGCGCAACCCTGTCGTCTTCGGCTAATTGGCAAGACACCGAACGATTCCAATAACCCTTTCGATGCGCGCCCGCCTTGCGGCGGTGCGCCATCGCCGCCGCACTCGGAGTAACAATGGTCGCACCGACGGATTACCCCAGGCCCACCGTGCCGAACCCGACGCCCGGCATAGAGCCGCAACCGCCCGGCACGAAACCCAAGCCGAACCCGCCCGCACCGAAGCCGAGCGCGCCCAAGCCGCCCGACGCTAAAGTCATTGCCCAGAAGCTGGCGGCCGGACAAGCGCTCAAGGCCGGCGAAGCGATTCGCTCCCCCAACGGCCAGTACGAGCTGGAGATGCAAAAGGACGGCAACCTCGTCTTGTACGACACGGCGAACGGCAAGGCGCTCTGGTCCTCCGATACGGCCGGCAGCGGCGCCCAAATTGCCAAGCTCGGCACGGACGGCAACCTGCAGGTGCTCAACGGCGATCACGCGGTATGGTCGAGCAAGACGACCGGATCCAATATCGAGTCGCTGACGCCGCAAGACGACGGCAACCTGGTGATCACCGCCAATACGGCCACGGTCGGCAAGCCGCCGAAGGAGACGAGCGTCTGGAGCTCCAAGACGGCGGCGCTTTCCGTCACCGTCGCGGGTCAGGACGGATCGAAACAGACGCCGGCGGTGCCGACAATCCAGACGCCTGCCGTCACGTTTGCGCCTGACTCGCCGGAGCTGGGCATCCAGACCTTCACGATCCATTGTCCGGCGTCGTCCACGGGCTCGGCGTGGAGCATCTTCGAGAAAGACGGCGTAAAGGGCCTGCCCGGCACGCTCAATCAGAATCTAGCGGCCACACCGTATTTGGATCGGCAGGCATTCGGCACACGCCCGGCCAACCCTAACGATGCGGTCTACAAAATCCCCGACGGCCAGCAGGTCACCGTTCTCGACAAGACGCGGCTGCAGTACCTCGAGCAGCAACGCTCGCAGCTCGCAGACGTCGAACACGCGAAGAACGACGACGACAAGGCGAACCAAACCGTCAAACTCGTCGGCTCGATCGAG
Organism: Trinickia sp.; assembly: GCF_051954495.1. GTDB lineage: Bacteria > Pseudomonadota > Gammaproteobacteria > Burkholderiales > Burkholderiaceae > Trinickia. The sequence continues at coordinate 16,241 of NZ_JBQCHR010000115.1, read as the reverse complement.
GACGAACTCGACTACGCCGGTACGCAGCAGGCCGTCCCCGACGTCGACGCGCTTGCGAAGAGCATTTCGGCGCGAGCGCCCGGGGACAAAGATTTCCAGCAGGCGGTTCAGAGCGGCGTCGAACTCTATAAAGCGCGGCTGCAGTCTCAGGGCCGCACGCAAGATCAGATCGGCCTGATTCAGCAGGCCGCCGCCAAGAAGGATTGGAATCAAGTCACGAAACTCACCGCTCAGCAGGTGGCGAACAGCGTAGGCAAGGACACGGGCTCGAACGCGCTCGGCGACATGATGGGGCGCGGCAGCGTCTACGCAACTTACGCCGGCGGCGATCCGAAGTTCGCGCAGGCCGTCAAGGCGGGCGTCGCCCAAGCGCAGCAGCAAGTGCTCGTCACCGATCCGGTCAACCAAGTCGACACCGCCCTGAAACAGCATGGCGGCGCGGCCGCGATGGCGCTGCTGAACAAAATCACCGACCCCAAGACCGCGTTACCGGGGCAGGTGGCGCAGATCATGTCGGACAAGACGCTACAGGCCGACATCAAGCAAAGCTTGGAGAAGGCCGATTGGCGGGACGATTCGTCCAAGCAGATGATGAACGACCTGGCCTCGGCCTGCCAGCACAGTGTCGAAGCCGATTCGGGCGAAGTCGGCGCCGGAACGCAGGCAGTCAAGGACATCGCCGCCAACGTGGTGCCGCTCTACGACAAGATGAACGCGCAGCCGCAATTGATGGAGGATGCGCCTGCCGGTACGCAGCTTTTCACGAACCTGGCATCGAGCGGAAACGTGGCGCTCGTGCTGGCCGTCGCCTCCAAGGCGGGCGAGCTGGGTCGTCCGGACGTCCAGGCCTCCGCCATCGACGGGGCACGCATCGGCATCGACCGGTTTTCGTCCCACAGCAAGGATTTGAAAAGCAAGACCGAGGAAGACGCTGCCTTTTTCAGCTACGGCTTCCACGATTTCGGCGGGAACAGCACGCCGGACCAGCAGAGCCAGTATCTTCAAAAAATGCTGCAGCAAAACCCCGCGGAGGCCAAGAAGCTCAACGACGACGGATTGGCCGACATCGACCAAGATGAAAGTCTGGCTGGGATCCGGACCGCGGTTGCGGCGTTTTCGCCGGATCTGAATGGCGTTGAAGGGTTCAACCACAACGTCGGCAACGAGCGCTTCGCCAACCCGACCCTGCACACGTCGTCCAAAAGCGTGTTGACCGCGCTGAACGACTCGCCGCAGATCGAGTCGGGCAATACCGCCGCGACGGGCCCTTCGTCGGGCACGACGCCGACCAACATGCTTTGGCTCATGCGCTCGACGCGTAACGCGGCGTGGCAAGCGGGCAAAGTCTATTTGGGACTCCGGCCCGACACCATCAGCAATTTGAGCAAGAGCAACATCATTCCCGACGCGATCAAATCCAAGCTGTTCACCAAGGACGGGGCGGCGGCAAGCTGGGTCGTCAACCTGGCCGAACGATTCAATAAGGGCGTCAGCGGCAGCTTGTTCCTCGCCAACGGACAATTCCTCATGGGCGCGCTGGCGGGCGAGCCGCGCAACATCGGCAACCTCATCCAAGACGGCAGCTATATCGGACCGCATTTGTTCTTCGGCGCCACGCAGTCGCTCAATGCCGTGCTGCCCGGTAGTCTGGAAACCGTCCGGCCATACTCCGGCAACACGGCGCTGCAAAAGCTCATCTCGGGACAGCAAGACAGGATTCTGGCGTCGGGCTTGAACGATTCGGTGAAGACCGCGCTGAACGGGGTGCTAGGCACCATGGCCAAGGATACGGTCGACGGCCTGTATCTCGGCGTCGACACGACCAACGCGATCTATTACTACACGCAGGGCGGCTCGGCGGGCAACTACATCCGAGGAACCGGCGATACGATCAGCGCGCTCGGCGATGCTGCATTCCTGACCGGCGCGGCCGTCGATGCAGGCGTGCTCGGCGCGGACGGCGCGTTCCTCGGGCTAGGGGCCGGCGCGATCGGATGGACCGGCGTGGGTGCGGCCCTGATGCTGGTCGGCGCGGGCATCTATACCATCGGCAACGCCGAAGCTCACTCGCACAAGTTCGACGGCGCGGACAAGGCGCTGCTCGAAGCAATGGGCGTGCATTCGGACGTGGCGGAGCAACTGGCCAAGCATGCCTTTTCGTTCAGCAAGTTCCCACCTAGCGCCGGCGGCTTCTTCACGGATATATTCAAGAATCCGCAGGACATGGTGAACTGGTTCAATACGCTTACGCCCGACCAAGCGGACTCGATCGCCACCGACGTGAAATCCCTCGCGCCGAAGTTCAAGGACGACCCGGCCGCGGCGGTCAAATGGTTCCAAGAAGACCTGCAGTTCTGGGACGTCAAGCCGCCGCCCGCCTCGCAACTGGCAACCGGCTGAAGCGCGCACGGCGGCGACTCGAGCCGCCGCCGATGCGGCAACCGGCGGCGGCCTCGGCGCGTTCGCCTCGATCGTCAAACGCTGCCTTCTTTTTCGATGACGAGCACGCGCGCTTCGCCGACCGGATGCGCCACGTGCTCCGTGCCGGCCGACGCGAAAAAGATGTCGCCCGCGTTCATCAGCACCGCGTGCACCTGGCCGTTTTCGCGATAGTGCATCCGCACCTGCCCGTCCATGACCGCAAACACTTCCTCCCCGTCGTTCGTGTGCCACTTGTACGGCTGATCGGTCCAATGCAGGCGGACCGTGACGCCCCCCAGGTTGGCGATATCGAGTGCGTCCCAGGCGCGCTCGGGTGTGAAGGCGCGGCTTTCGATGAATTTCATTGGTGTGTCCTGACAAGATAAACGATGGCCAAGCGCCAATCGCCGACGATTGGCGCCGCACGATCATTGTTGGACAGCGCGCTTACCAAAAAAACCATCGTTCGAGACAAACTTGGGACCGATTCGGCCACGAAAGAAGTTACCCCGCGCGCGGCCCTCGGCGCACGGTGCGCGCCTCGAGCACCTCGCCCACTCGCGCGCGGGCGCGAACGGCGGACGGCGACTCGGCATCGTACTTGGCCCAGACCCGCCGCATGTGTCGTGCGGAACCGAAACCGGCGCGCGCGGCCACAGTCTCCATGTCGAGCGTTGAATGGGCGATCAACTCGCGCGCCAGCGCCACACGCAACCGGTGAACATAGTCGAGCGGCTGGCCGCCTGCATAACGCCCGAAAAGACGTGTCAGGTTACGCGCGCTCGTGCAGGCGACATCGGCCATGGCCTCGACGCTCCAGTCGCGCGCCGGATCGGCGGCGATCGCATCTTGCACGCGGTGCAAAGCCGGATGCAGGTGATTGCGCCCCGCCACCCACGGCGACAATTGAGGATCGCCGCCCGCGCGCCGCATGTAGACGACCATCTCGCGCGCGACAAGCGAGGCCGTGCGCGGGCCGGCGAGCTCGGCAATCATCTGCAGCGTCATGTCGATCCCGGCGGTGATGCCCGCGCTCGTACTGATGAAGCCGTCGGTCACATAAAGCCTGTTTTCGAGCACCTTCGCACGCGGCGCAATATCGGCCAACGCCTTCAACAACGTGTGATGCGTCGTGCAGCGACGCTCGTCGAGCAAGCCGGCCCGCGCGGCGATCAAAGCCCCCTCGCACACGCAAAACACACGCAGTTCCCCCGACGCGAGCCGCGCTTTCTCGCCCATCAAGCGCTCAAGCCAAGCGACCGTCGCGTCGACCGCCTCATCGGCCTCGCGCCGGCCCGCCGCGTCCTCGGGCCGCGTCACGCCGACGATGACGACGATAGCGCCGGCCGGCAAAGTCTCGGGGAGCGGCGCAATGCCGGAAAACGGCAAGCCTATCGAGGTCGGCGCATGGGGCGCGGGGCCGATGAAATGCAGATCGAAGTGCACATGGCCGTGCGGCTCGCCCTCGCCTGCCATCGCTTCGCCCTGCCGGCAAGCGCCGACCGTCGAAGCGAGCCGCAGCGCGTCGGCGGGCCCCGCGATGTCGAGCAGCATGGCGTGGGCAGGTACGACGAAGAAGATAGCCTGTCTCCGCACAGCGGGCGCAGTGTGGACGCCGGGTGGGCGGCGCGCACGCCGCGGTGCGCCGATTGGAGGCTCGGCCCGGCCGCCGGCCGCTTCGCTCATCCCGTCGCGCCGGCGTGCGCCGCGTGCAGCGGTTGCCCGTCGGACAGCGTGACCCGGTTGCGTCCCGTTGCCTTAGCGTCGTAAAGCGCCTGATCGGCCGCCCTCACGACGGCCGTCACGTCGCCGTCGGTCTCGGGCGTCCACGCCGCCGCGCCGATACTTGCCGTCACGTGCCCGTACTCGCTCGCCACATGCTCGATCCCGAGCTCGCTGATGGCGATCCGAATCTCCTCGGCGATCGCAGCCGCGCCTTGCGGGGCCGTGTCGGGCAGGACGACGAGAAATTCTTCGCCGCCATAGCGAGCCGCGCTGTCGGCCGGCCGGCGCAGGTGTTCGCCGATACACTTGGCGACCGCGGTGAGCGCGTCGTCCCCCGCTTGGTGGCCATAGACATCGTTGTAGGCCTTGAACCGATCGACATCGACGAAAAGCAGCGAGAAGACGCTGCGGGTTCGCCTCGCTCGCCGCCACTCCTGATCGAGGATTTCGCCGAGCGTGCGGCGATTGTTGAGCCCGGTCAGGCCGTCCGTGCGCGCGAGCAAGGCCAACTCTGTTTCGGCCCGCATACGCCGGCGCAATTGAGCCGCCAATACGAACGCAAGCGCGACGAAACCCGCGGCGAACGCGGCCAAGAGCGAGCCGATGACGAGCGTGCGACGCGTCCACGTCGCGTAAATATCCGACTCGGCTTCGGCCACCATGATGATGAGCGGCAGATGGGCAAGCTGCTTGTAGTAGTAGAGCCTGTGCACGCCATCAAGCGTCGACACATCGGTGAAGCTGCCCTCGGGAGCCGAGAGGAATTGGCGGAAGGTGCTGGCGTGGCTGATGTCGCGCCCGATGACCTTGGGATCGTAAGGCTGGCGCATCACCATGATTCCGTCGCGGCTGATCAATGCGACCGATCCGTGCGGCCCGAGCTGCAGCCCGGAAAACAGGTTGTGGAAATAATCCAGCTGAATCGCCACCATGGCGATGCCGCCGAACGAGCCGTCGGGCTGAGAGATCCGCCGGCTCAATGCAATGCTGGGCGAACCGGCCCGCAGTCGCGAGTGATAGGGGTCGCTCACGTAAAGCCCCGCGTTCGGATCATCGCGGTGAATCGTGAAATACCGACGGTCGGAGAAATTCAGATCGGCAGGCGTTTCGCTCAACGAGTCAAGCGTCACTTGTCCCTTGGCGTCGAGAACGAGGATGGATCCGAGATAGCTGGCCGTGGCAGCGCGATCGAACAGCGCCTCGCGCCGCAGCCGCGGGGAGGCGGCCATTAGTTCGGGATCCTTAATACCGTCGATCACCGCTTGCAGCGACAGCGCGTACAGCTCGAAATTACGTTCGATATCGCGTTCGGCGATCAGCGCGACGTTGCGCGAGGTCTCTCGCGCGCGCTCCAGCGCGTCCGCCCGCGCCTGGAACACCACGATGCCGCACAGCGTCACCATGAAGGCGGCAATGAGCACCGCCCCCGCGACGATCGCGCGAGGCGTCAAAAGATCGAGCCGCGATCGTTGCCTGGCAAAGCCCCGCGGCGTAAGTCGAGCGTCCTGCGTTTCGTCGCTTGTCCCTTGCATGCCGGTCCCACGATAGAAAGAAGACTATCGGCGCGGCCGGTTGGCGCACGCGCCCGCAAGTTTAGCATCGGCGTTGTCGCGGTGCGCCGCTGCTTTCCGAAGGCAATCGCTACCGAAGACTACGAAATCTGAGCCTAGGCGCATTCAGATGCGTTCACTAAAGTGTGCCGACTTCGCACGGTTTCACGTATCGGTTTTTCTTTCTTTAACAGGAGCATCGGAATGAGTTTGGCATCGGTTGGCGGCGGCTATGCACCTTCACCCTACGAAGTTGGAAGTTTGGATTTCGCCAAGGCGCAAGCGGACATGGAGAAGCTCAGCGCACTGAAGGTGACGGAAAAAGATTATAAGGACGCGAACGCAACGCACGGGTGGGGCGGCATATTCAACGGATTTTCGGACAAGTCAGATAAGCAGGCGCTGATTAAGCAGCAGACGCAATTGGAAGACGATCTCTCGAAGCACTTGTTCAAAATCGCTGCGGCGAACGAACGAGGTCAGGTTTCGGCAAGCCTCTTAAAGGCGGCGCAAGGCCTCGGCAAGGATCTGCAAGGCCGTCTGACGCAGGACGAAAAAAACGCAGACGCCGCCGACCCTTCCGATAACAGTTCGTTGACGCAAGACGCTTATGATCGCGCCAACCCGTTCGAAGACCAGAACGTTCAGGACGCGCTCGCGTTCGGAAACAAGCCCGACGTGATTTCCTTGTCGGACACCCCCGCGTTCATCAAACAGGTCAATGCGCTCGACGCCAAAATCAGGGGCGACATCGATACTTATCAACACGGCGCGACTCAAGCGGACCGCGCCGCGGCCAAGGCGCAACTGTCCGGACAGGATCAGTCCAAACTGCAGAGCCTCTTCGACAAGGTCGATCAGCAAACCGGGTTCTTGCAGTTGACGACGCCCGGCGTCAGCGGCCCGAAGATCGCCTCGCTGCCCAACGGAGACCCGCAGAAGAATGCGTATATCAAGCAGTCCGAAGACTTGATCAACCTTGTTCGCGACAACGGAACGCTGTTTAACGACAACACGCTGCTCGGCAATGCATTGAGCGGGCAATAAGGCGGCGGCGTCTTCCGAAAAGGGCCGCGCCAGCCGCGGTCCTCCACCATCGCTCCGGCCCGCGCGGCGCCCCGCCGAACTGCGTGCCCGAAAGCGTTACAATTACCTCTTTTCGAGCACGAAACGCCCAGTGAGTCGTCGAGCCTGCGCCGCGCTCCACCTGTTTCGTCGCTTCCCCGAATGCATCTTGCGGCTCCCGTCGCCCTGCCGGCCGGCAGATCGCGCCGTCAGCCAATCCGCCGCAAGCGCTTGATATGAAAGGTTTTCCATGAGCCTCAAATGCGGCATCGTCGGCTTGCCCAACGTCGGCAAGTCCACCCTGTTCAACGCCTTGACCAAAGCGGGCATCGCCGCCGAGAACTATCCGTTCTGCACCATCGAACCGAACGTCGGCGTGGTCGAAGTGCCCGACGCGCGGCTCAAGGCGCTGGCCGAGATCGTGAAGCCCGAGCGGATCTTGCCGGCCGTCGTCGAGTTCGTCGACATCGCCGGTCTTGTCGCGGGCGCGAGCAAGGGTGAAGGGCTCGGCAACCAGTTTCTCGCGAACATCCGCGAAACCGATGCGATCACGCACGTCGTGCGTTGCTTCGAGGACGAGAACGTCATCCACGTCGCGGGCAAGGTCGATCCCCTGTCGGACATCGAGGTCATCAACACGGAACTTGCGCTGGCCGATTTGGCGACGGTTGAAAAATCGTTGACGCGCTATGCGAAGGCCGCGAAATCGGGCAACGACAAGGAAGCCGTCAAACTCGCCGCCGTGCTCGAAAAGGCGCGCGCGCAACTTGACGGCGCGAAGCCGATTCGCGCACTCGACCTATCCGACGAAGAAGCGGCGCTGCTCAAGCCCTTCTGCCTGATCACGGCCAAGCCGACGATGTACGTGGCGAACGTGAAGGAAGATGGGTTCGAAAACAACCCGCATCTCGATGCCGTGCGCAAGTACGCCGAAGCCGAGAAGTCGCCCGTCGTCGCCGTATGCGCGGCGATCGAGGCGGAGATCGCCGATTTGGCCGAAGAAGACAAGGAAGTGTTCCTCGCCGATATGGGCATGGATGAGCCGGGCCTGAATCGCGTGATCCGCGCGGGCTTCAAGCTGCTCGGCTTGCAGACGTACTTCACGGCGGGCGTGAAGGAAGTGCGCGCATGGACGATCCACATCGGCGATACCGCGCCGCAAGCGGCCGGCGTCATTCATACCGACTTCGAACGCGGCTTCATCCGTGCGCAGACGATTTCGTTCGACGACTACATCGCTTATAAGGGCGAACAAGGTGCGAAAGAAGCCGGCAAGATGCGCGCCGAAGGCAAGGAATACGTCGTGCACGACGGCGACGTGCTCAATTTCTTGTTCAACGTCTGAATGAGTCACGGCACGAGGTCCACCCCGGGCAGGGAAGAGGCGCGCGTTAAACGGGTTCACCTCTATGCACCCGCGTTCACCGGGCAAATCCCGACGCTTCTGAGCTCGCGCCCCGCCGCTGTCCAGCGCTCGACGGCCGCCACCGCACTGCGCAACCCGTCCTCGGCGCGCATGGCCGCGCCTAGTTCCGCCGCTCGCGCGCGCGTCGTAGGCTCGGAAGCAAAATCGATTGCGCGCGCAAGCGCACCCGCATCGAGCGACTTTCCATCCACCGGTTTCGCGGCGGCCCCCAGCCGATTGAGCCGGTCCGCCCAAAAGAGTTGATCGCCCGCGAAAGGCACGACGACCGACGGCGCCCCCGCGCGCGTGGCCGAGTGCGTCGTACCCGCGCCGCCGTGATGGATCACGAGCGACATGCGCGGGAACAACCAAGCATGCGGCGTATCGCCGACGACGCAGAAGTTCGACGGCAATTCGGACGCATCGATCCCGCTCCACCCCGCATAGAACACGGCCCGCCGCCCACCGATCGCCTCGATCAACGCTTTGACCAAATGCCGACGGTCGAATCCGGCCATGCTGCCGAAGCCCACGTAGATCGGCGGCTCGCCCCCGGCAAGAAACCGCGCGAGCGCTTCCGGGGGCGCCCAATCGGCCGGGGCCTCCGGCGCCGCCCATTGCCCGCAGACGAGCGCCTGCTCCGGCCAATCGGCGGGCCGCGGCAGCAGCGCGCGGGAAACGCCGTACACGATCGGATGATCGGTCCAGACGCGTTTGCGCGGCGCCAGCGCGCATACGTCGACCCGCGCCGCATTTGTCGCTCGCCGGAATGCCCGCCATATAGCGGCGTTGACGAAGGTATGACTTGCGCGGTTGAGAAAGCCCGGTACGATCGCCGGCGGCAAGAAGGGCGATGCGAACGCCCGCGTGGGCGTGATCGGAATCATCGAGGCGCCGATCGCCGGAATACGCAGGCACTCGGCCACCGACAAACCCACGAACGAGGCAAGTGCCGACAAGATAATGGCGTCGCTGTCCTCTGCCGCGACCTTCACTTCTCGCATCCACGCGCCGGTATGAGCATCCGCGATCGAGGCCAGCGCGCGCGCCGTCGCTTGTGCGCCGCTGCGTTTGCCGACGATCGCACCGAGCGCCTCGTTCGGATCGAGCGCTTGCTTGATATCGCCGGACAGCGGCGCGCATGGCACGCGCAGGGCATGCGCGGCATGAAGCGTGGCGCGGTCCGCCAGCAGGCTAGCGTCGTGCCCCGCATCGATCAGTGCGCGGCAAAGCGCGGCGAGAGGACGCGTATCGCCTTCTGTCCCGTACGTCACTACGGTAAATTTCATGGTTTTCGTCGGCGAGCTTCGCGCACGCCTTACCCGTCAACTTAAATAGAATACGACGTATATTAATGCACATCGTGCATTTTTCCAGAGAAAACCGCGCATGACAACTGTCGAGGACCTGGGCCGCCGGGAGCGTAAGCGTTTGCAGATGGTCGCGCATCTGGTCGGCGTCGCCGGCCGCCTGTTCGACTCGCAGCCTTACGAGAGCGTCACGATGGAGCAGATCGCGCTCGAAGCCGACGTCGCCAAGCGCACGCTCTACAATCACTTCCCGACGAAGGAAGCGTTGCTCGCGCATTGGCTCGAGGCGGAACTCAAGCACGACCTCGAACGCCTGCAGCCGGAATTGAACCGGCGGCAAGGGTTCGTTTCTCGTGTTTTAGTGGAACTCGATGCGTCGGCCGACTGGTGCCAAAGGCATCCCGCGCACCTGGCCGCGTATCTGCGCCATCGGTTCCTCTCGCTGGGCGATGCGCCCCCCGCTCAACCGCCTTCCACCGATCGCGGCGACATTGCCCTGCTCTGGCGCGCGTTGATCGTCGATGCGCAAGCGAGCGGGGAGATGACCCGCCGCTTTTCCGCGAACCAACTGACCACCTGGTTCCATCACCTCTATCTCGGTACGCTGATGCGTTGGCTCTTCGAGCCGACGATCGCGCTACGCGAGGAGTTCGCACACATGGTGGCGCTTTTCATGGAAGGAACGATGCAGCGCGCCGGTGCGCCCGCGCGCGCGGACGTCGACCCCGAGTAGGAACACGCGCCGCCCGCCGGCATCCGCGCCTTTCGCTCACGCCGGCAGCCGCTTTTTCGGTCGCCGGCAGGCATGCCGCGACGCATGCTCGGGCCGGTTGATAGAATGTCGCCTGACAGGCGCTCACGCTTCCCCGTTTCACCTTCATTCACCCGCACGCCGCCTCGCTCGCGAAGCCGGCGTCCACGTTCGTTCATTCACGCACATGGCCCAATACGTCTTCACCATGAACCGGGTCGGCAAAATCGTGCCGCCCAAGCGTCAAATCCTGAAGGACATTTCGCTGTCGTTCTTCCCCGGTGCGAAGATCGGCGTGCTCGGCCTCAACGGCTCGGGCAAATCGACGCTCATTCGCATCATGGCCGGTGTCGATCGAGACATCGAAGGCGAGGCGACGCCGATGCCGAACCTCAATATCGGCTATCTGCCCCAAGAGCCGCAGCTCGACCCCGAAAAGACCGTGCGCGAGGCCGTCGAAGAAGGCCTAGGCGACGTCTTTCAGGCACAGAAGAAGCTCGACGAAATCTACGCGGCCTATGCCGAGCCCGATGCCGATTTCGATGCGCTCGCCGCCGAGCAGGCGAAGTACGAGGCCATTCTCGCGACGAGCGACGGCGGCAGCGCCGAACAGCAGCTCGAAGTGGCCGCCGATGCGCTGCGCCTGCCGCCGTGGGACGCCAAGATCTCGCATCTGTCGGGCGGTGAAAAGCGCCGCGTCGCGCTGTGCAAGCTGCTGCTCGAAAAACCCGACATGCTGCTGCTCGACGAGCCGACCAACCACCTCGACGCCGAATCGGTCGAGTGGCTGGAGCAATTCCTCACGCGCTTTCCGGGCACCGTCGTGGCCGTCACGCACGATCGCTACTTCCTCGACAACGCCGCCGAGTGGATTCTCGAACTCGATCGCGGCCACGGCATCCCCTGGAAGGGCAACTACAGCAGTTGGCTCGATCAGAAAGAAGACCGCCTGAAGCAAGAAGAAGCATCGGAATCGGCGCGGCAGAAGGCCATCAAGAAAGAACTCGAATGGGTGCGCCAAAACCCCAAGGGTCGCCAGGCCAAATCGAAGGCCCGGATCGCGCGCTTCGAGGAACTGTCGAGCCAGGACTACCAAAAGCGCAACGAAACCCAGGAAATCTTCATTCCCGTGGGCGATCGGCTGGGCAACGAAGTCATTGAATTCAAGAACGTCAGCAAGGCCTACGGCGACAGGCTGCTCATCGACAATCTCAGCTTCAAGATGCCCGCGGGCGCCATCGTCGGCATCATCGGGCCGAACGGCGCCGGTAAGTCGACGCTGTTCCGCATGCTGACCGGCCGCGAAACACCGGACTCGGGTGAAGTCGTGATGGGGCCGACGGTCAAGCTCGCCTACGTCGATCAAAGCCGCGACGCGCTCGACGGTTCGAAGACGGTGTTCGAGGAGATTTCGGGCGGCGCCGACGTATTGACGGTCGGCAAGTACGAGACTCCGTCGCGCGCCTACATCGGCCGCTTCAACTTCAAGGGCTCGGATCAGCAAAAGAACGTGGGCAACCTATCGGGCGGCGAACGCGGCCGGCTGCACCTGGCCAAGACGCTGATCGCGGGCGGCAACGTGCTGCTGCTCGACGAGCCGTCGAACGATCTGGACGTCGAAACGCTGCGCGCGCTCGAAGACGCCCTGCTCGAATTCGCCGGTTCGGTCATGGTGATCTCGCACGATCGCTGGTTCCTCGACCGTATCGCGACGCACATTCTGGCGTTCGAAGGCGATTCGCAAGTCGTGTTCTTCGACGGCAACTATCAGGAATACGAAGCGGACAAGCGCAAGCGGCTGGGCGAAGAAGGCGCCAAGCCGAAGCGCCTTCGCTACAAGCCCATCTCGCGCTAGCCGCGGTCACTCCCCAACGGCAAAGCCGAGCTCGCGCAGCTTTGCCGCCGTGGCCCGCGCATCCGTGTGATGGATGCCGTGCCAGCCGGCAGCCGCGGCGGCGTGCGCGTTCTTGACGTTGTCGTCGATAAAGACGATTTCGCTCGGCGCGACGCCCGGCACGTGACGCTCGATGCGCGCATAGGTTTCGGCATAAATGCGCGGATCGGGCTTCACGAGCTTCACGCGTCCCGACACGACGATGTCGCGGAAACGGCGCAAGACGCCGAAGTGCTCCCACGCGTAGGGAAACGTTTCGTCCGACCAATTCGTGAGCCCGAACAGCGGCACACCGGCGGCCTCCAGCCGATCGACGAGCCGCACCCCCTCATCGATGACGCCGCCGATCATCTCTTCCCACCGCTCGTAAAACGCTCGGATGCGGTCGGCCTCGTGCGGAAAGCGACCAATGAGCTCCTCGGTGCCCAACGCGATCGGCTGGCCGCCGTCTTGCCTCACCACCCAGTCCATAGTGCAGACTTCCGTGAGAAAGCGCCGGCGCTCGTCAGGGTCGGGAATCAGCTTGCGGTAAAGATAATCGGGGTTCCAATCGATCAGCACCCCGCCGAAATCGAAGACGACGACCTTCGGTTTCATATCGACTCTCGCTTTCGAATCCACGTTCGAATCCCCCGAACGAACTACAGCGGTTGCGTGCGCGTCTCGAGCCAGCGCTTCGCCTCGCCCGACACATGGCGGCCGACACGCTCGCGCACCATCTCGTGATACGCGTTCAACCAGCGCCGCTCGTCCTCTCGCAGCAACGAAGGCATCACGCAACGCGTGTCGATCGGGCACAGCGTCAGCGTCTCGAAGGCGAGGAACGCGCCGAACTCGGTCTCGCCGTCAGCGCGGTTCAGCACGAGGTTTTCGATCCGCACGCCCCACTGACCGGGCCGATAGACGCCCGGTTCGACGGACGTAATCATGCCTTCTTCCATTGCCGTATGCGGCTCGGGCTGCGCGTAATGCGAAATCACCTGCGGCCCTTCGTGAACGTTCAGGAAGTAGCCCACGCCGTGGCCCGTGCCGTGGCCGTAGTCGCAACCGGCCTCCCAGATCGGCGCGCGCGCGATCGCGTCGAGCATGGGGCTGCGGATGCCACGCGGAAATCGTGCCCGCGACAACGCGATCATGCCTTTGAGGACTACCGTGAAGTCGCGCTTGTGCGCCTCGCTGACCGCACCGACGGGAACGACACGAGTAATGTCGGTCGTCCCCGAGACGTACTGGCCGCCCGAATCGATGAGGAGCAGGCCGTCGCCTTCGATGCGCGCGTGCGATGCCGCCGTCGCGCGGTAGTGAGGCATGGCGCCGTTGGCGTTGAAGCCCGCGATCGTGGCGAAACTGGGCGAGATAAAGCCCTTTCGGCGCGCGCGCGCCGCCGTCAGGCGTTCGTCGATCGTGAGCTCGGTGATCGTTTCGCGACCGAGCGCGTTCTCGAACCAGGCGAAAAACTCGGCCAGCGCCGCGCCGTCTTGCTCCATCGTCGCGCGTACGCGTTCGGCTTGTTCGGGCGTCTTGCGCGATTTCGCAAACGTGGACGGGTTCACCGCTTCGACGACGCGCACCGACGCCGGCACGGCCTCGCGCAGGCCGTACGTCACGCGGCGCGGGTCGACGAGGAGCGCGGTGCCCGGCGGGAGCGCGGCAAGCGCCGCCGGCGCTTGCGCGTACGGCGCCACGCCGATGCCGTCGGTGGCCAGCGCATCGACGATAGGCCGCGGCACCTTGCCCTCGCCGACGAAGAGCGTCGCCTCGTTCTCGCCGATGAGAACGTGCGCGACGAAAACGGGATTGAAGTTGACGTCGGCGCCGCGCAGATTCGTGAGCCAAGCGACGTCGTCGAGCGTGGAGACGAAATGCCACTTGGCGCCATGTTCGCGCATCGATGCGCGAACGAGCCGCAGCTTGTCGACCCTGGCAACGCAGGCATCGTCCAATGCATGCTCGTAGACGGGGCTGGTCGGCAGCGTCGGGCGATCCGTCCATACCGACTCCAGCAGGTCGAGACCGGTGACGAGTTCGATCCCGCGCGCCACGAGCGCCTCGCGCAGCATGCGCTCGGCCGCGAGACCGAGCACCGCGCCGTCGACGCCGACTCGCGCGCCCGCGGTTAGCCGCTGCGCGAGCCAAGTGACGTGGGCCGGCTGCTGCGGCCCCGCATCCAGCTTCATCAGGTCGACGCCGGTTCCGGCAAGCTGCGCCTGGGCCTGGACCCAGTAGCGGCTGTCCGCCCATACGCCGGCAAAATCGGCGGTGACGACGAGCGTGCCCGCCGAGCCCGTGAAGCCCGATACCCATTGGCGCCCCTGCCAGCGTTCGGGCAAATACTCGGACAAATGGGGATCGGACGAGGGTATGACGTAAGCCGCGAGCCCCGCGCTCGCCATCGCCTCGCGCAGCCGGGCGAGGCGGCCGCCAACAGGCGAATGGGATGAATCGTGCGCAGCGGGAGGGATCGAACGATCGTTCATTGGACGTTAAATTAGACGTTAAGCTGGGTTCAACGACGGGAAGCCAAGCCGACCGCCACGGCGACGGCAAGGATGGCCAGGCCCGTACAGAAAGGCCATTCGAGCGTCTCGCCGTCGAGAAAGAGGCCGGACACGCTACCCGCCATTTTCGCGGTGCAAGCGGCCGCGACGCCAGCTATCAAGGCAATGAGCAAGCCTTGGCGCGCGGCGCGCCGCAGCGGATGCAGCCACCAGCCCGCGAGCCCGACGGCGAGGCCGAGAACGATGATGCCCGGCCAGCCCATCAGCGTCCTCCCGCGCCATGCGTCATTTCGTCGCCGGAGGAGGGGCCGCGCGGGGAACCGCCAATTCGCATGGTCAATCTCTCGTCTTCTTTATTCAAGGTGGTCGCCCCGGTCCTCGCGAGCCCTCGCCCATGCGGGCGCCGGGTTGCGCAAGCTCAACGAGCCGCGGGGTGGAACCGCTATAATAACCGGCTGAAATATGAGCGCCGCCCGCCGAATGGGGCGGCCACCCGCACCCCACGTATGCAACTGCTCACGATCGGAATCAATCACCACACCGCGCCCGTAGCGTTGCGCGAGCGCGTGGCGTTTCCGCTCGAACAGCTCAAACCGGCGCTGGACGCCTTCCAGGGGATTTGGCGCGGGCGCTCATCGCTCTCGGCGCCCGAAACCGCGATTCTCTCCACCTGCAACCGCACGGAACTTTACTGCGCCACCGACGACCGCGCCGCGCGCGACGCCGCCCTGCAATGGCTGTCGAGCTATCACGGCCTCTCGGTGGACGAACTGGCGCCGCACGTCTATGCGTTGCCGCAATCGGAAGCGGTCCGGCACGCATTTCGCGTGGCCTCCGGTCTCGATTCGATGGTGCTCGGCGAAACGCAGATCCTCGGACAGATGAAAAACGCCGTGCGCTCGGCCTCAGAGGCCGGGGCGCTGGGCACGTATCTGAACCAGCTGTTTCAGCGCACGTTCGCGGTCGCGAAGGAAGTGCGCGGCACGACCGCCGTGGGCGCGCAGTCGGTATCGATGGCGGCCGCGGCCGTGCGGCTTGCACAGCGCATTTTCGACAAGATCTCGAGCCAGCGGGTGCTGTTCATCGGCGCGGGCGAAATGATCGAGCTGTGCGCCACGCACTTCGCCGCGCAGCAACCGCGCGAACTCGTGGTCGCGAACCGCACCGCGGAGCGCGGCATGCGGCTCGCCGAACGCTTCAATGGGCGCGCCATTCCGCTGTCCGAACTGCCCACACGCATGCATGAGTTCGACATCATCGTGTCGTGCACGGCGTCCACGTTGCCGATCATCGGCTTGGGCGCGGTCGAGCGCGCGGTCAAGGCGCGGCGTCATCGGCCGATCTTCATGGTCGATCTGGCCGTGCCGCGCGACATCGAGCCGGAAGTCGGCAACCTGCACGACGTATTCCTCTACACCGTCGACGATCTCGGCGCGATCGTGCGCGAAGGCAATGCGTCGCGCCAGGCCGCGGTGGCGCAAGCTGAAGCGATTATCGAAACGCGCGTGCAGAATTTCATGCAATGGCTCGACGCACGCAGCATCGTGCCGGTCATCCGCCATATGCATACGCAAGCCGACGTGCTGCGCCGGGCCGAAGTCGAACGCGCGCAGAAAATGCTC
>NZ_JBQCHR010000114.1:0-48636 GCF_051954495.1 Trinickia sp. | reverse complement strand
CCTGGCGCGCGGCCGCATCGCCGAGTGCCTCGACGAGCGTCATGGCGATCGAGTACGGCTCCTCGCCCGTCGAGGCGGCAGAACACCAGATCGACACCGGTTGCTGCCGGCGTTTCACGAACTCGGCCAGGATCGGGAAGTGATGCGATTCACGAAAAAACGCCGTCAGATTCGTCGTCAGCGCATTCGTGAACGCCTCCCACTCGGCCGGATCGTTTTCCGACTCGAGCAACTCGAGATATTGACGAAAGGTCTCGAGGTTACGGGCTCGCAAGCGCCGCGCGAGCCGGCTGTACGCCATGTCGCGCTTGTGATCGGACAACGAAATGCCCGCGCGCCGGTGGATCAGCTCGCGAATGCGTGCGAAATCCGCCGACGTGAATTCGAAATCGCGATCGGCGAACGCGGTACGCTCGGCCGGACCTGTGCCGGCTGGCTCGGCCCGCTCGGGCCGTTGGGGTGCGCGCGCTGTCATGATGTTGCTCGGTTACCTGCACTACCCGTCGCGCGTTGCCGCGCGGCGGTGTTAGAACGTTTCCCAGTCGTCGTCCGACTTGCCCGGCGCAGCCGTCACGGCCGGCGCAGGCTTGGCGGGCGGCGCGGGTTTGACGGCCGGCGCCGCGCTTGCCTTTTGTGCAACGCTTGCCTTCGGCGCCGTGGCAACGGCCGGTGCGGCGGCGCGCTTCTCGCCCGTCGCGGCGATCCGGCTCGGCGCGGCAGCTTCATGTGCCACCGGCGCGGCAGCGCGAACGGCCTTCGGAGCCGACGCGGCGGGGGCCTTGGCGACCGGTTTCGCGCTCGATCGATCCATCGAGCGGGCGGCCGGCGCGCTGGCCGGTTTGCTCGCCGCAACGGCGGTCGGCTTCGCCGGGGCAGCCGACACATGAGAGCCCTGAACCTGCCAACGCCCAACCACCGTCTTCAGTTGCCGCGTCTGCTCTTCGAGCGATGCGGCCGCGGCCGCAGCCGCGTCGACGAGCGCCGCGTTTTGCTGCGTCACCGCGTGCATTTGTGCCAGCGCGCGATTGCCGCCTTCGATACCGGTCGATTGCTCTTCCGACGCGGCACTGATTTCACCCATGATGTCGGTCACGCGCCGCACGGCCTGCACGATCTCGTCCATCGTCGTGCCGGCACGTCCCACGAGCGCGGAGCCGCTAGCCACCTTGTCGGCCGAATCGCCGATCAACGCCTTGATTTCCTTGGCTGCCGCCGCGCTGCGCTGTGCGAGGCTGCGCACTTCGCCCGCCACCACGGCGAAGCCGCGACCTTGCTCGCCGGCCCGCGCCGCTTCGACGGCCGCGTTCAGCGCAAGGATGTTGGTTTGGAACGCAATGCCTTCGATCACGCCGATGATGTCGACGACCTTGTTCGAACTCGTCGCGATGTCTTGCATCGTCGTGACGACCTGGTTCACGACGTCCCCGCCGCGCACGGCGATATCCGACGCATTCACGGCCAGTTGGCTCGCCTGCCGCGCGTTTTCGGTGTTTTGACGCACGGTGCCGGTCAGTTGGCCCATGCTGGTCGCCGTTTGCTGCAGCGACGCGGCCTGTTCCTCGGTGCGCGGCGACAGATCGGTGTTGCCGATCGAGATCTCCCGCGCGCCCACGTCGATCGATTCGGCGCCGGCGTGCCCGGCCTTGACCATCGTCGTCATGGCGCCCTGCATGCGGGCGATGCCGGCAAACAAACGGCCGATTTCGTTCGTTCCGCCCGTGCGCACCGATCGCGTCAGGTCGCCGTCCGCGACGCGCTCGAAATGCTCGATCGCATCGTTGATCGGCTGGACGATGAGTCCGCGCAGCGCGAACCGAATGAATACGACCAGCACGATTGCCAGCGCCGTGACCCCGATGATGAGCGAGCTCATGAGTGCGGTGACGCCCTCAGCCTTGTTACGCTCCGATTCGGCGTGATCCTGCCGCCCCTTGAGCACGCGCGTCGCCGCTTTGTCGAAATCGACGAACATCGGGCTGATCTTCGTATCGGCGATCGCGTGATAAGCCGCCAGATCGCCCGCCTGCGCAGCTGCGAATTCGGGCTCCACGCCGTCGTGCAGCAGCGTGGCGCGACGCGCATTGAGTTCGTCGAGGAGCGCTTGATCCATGCCTTCATGCGGCGTGCTCGAGAACGTCTGCCAAGCTTGATTCGATATCTCGAGCAGCTCCTGTGCGCGGGCGAGCACCTTCTTGGCTTCGTCGGCATTGCCGGCCTCGGACAAGGCACGGAACCGATCGAGCGCAATGCGCGAGCGCAGCAAGTTGCTGGACGCTTCATCCAGAGCGTGGATCGTCGGCAAATCGCCGTGCGCGAGCGAATCCAGCGAGCGGCTCGCGCCCGAGAGCGCGGTGACCCCAAGCACGCCGACCGCAACGGTCAGGGCAACGAGCACGGCGCCGATAGCCGTCAGCGTCGTGCGGATCGACCAGTTTTGCAACATCGTGAATCTCCGTTTGCGAGCGCTCGGGCGTCAGCCTTATTGGGCGAACGTTTCGATGAGCGCCATTTCCTTGCTGACCATCAATTTTTCGATGTCCATGAGAATCAGCATGCGACCTTCGACGGTGCCGAGGCCCGTCAGATATTCGGCGGTCAGCGTCGCGCCGAATTCCGGCGCGGGCATGATCTGGTCCGCCGTGAGCGTCAGCACGTCCGACACGCCGTCGACGACCATGCCGACCACGCGGTGCGCGACGTTCAAGATGATGACGACCGTCTGGTGGTCGTACTCGACGCGGCCCAAGTGGAACTTGATCCGCATGTCGACGATCGGCACGATGATGCCGCGCAGATTGATGACGCCCTTGATGAACTCGGGCGCATTGGCGATGCGCGTCACGCTGTCGTAGCCGCGGATCTCCTGCACTTTGAGGATGTCGATGCCGTACTCTTCGGCGCCGAGCGTGAAGATCAGGAATTCCTGACCGGTCGCGTCGGCTTGCTGCGCGTCGCGGCGCCCGCCTGCGACGAGCGCGTTCGCGTTGTTGGTTTGGACTTCTGCCACGTTAGCCCCCAAACGGTTGGGAATTACGAAAAGTTCATGGCGCCGTGCGACGCACGGCTCTCACGGTTTAGTGCCGCGACGTCCACGATCAGGGCGACGCTGCCGTCGCCGAGGATCGTCGCCGCCGAAATGCCGCGCACCTTGCGGTAGTTCGTTTCGAGGTTCTTCACGACCACTTGCTGCTGACCGACGAGTTCGTCGATGAGCATCGCGAAGCGGCGGCCCTCGGTTTGCATGATCGTCACGATGCCCTGCGTCGGCTCCGTGCGCGCACCGTCCACCGAGAAGACTTCATGCAGCGGCACGAGCGGCAGGTATTCGCCGCGCACGCGCACCACGCGTTCGCCGTTGGCCACCGTGTAGATGTCCTCGGCGACCGGCTGCAGCGACTCCATCACGAAGTTCAGCGGCAGGATGAAGATTTCGTTGCCGACCTTCACCGACATGCCGTCGAGAATCGCCAGCGTCAGCGGCAGGATGATGCGCGTCGTCGTGCCCTTGCCCGCGTGCGAGGTGATCTCGACGTGGCCGCCCATCGCTTGGATATTGCGCTTGACGACGTCCATGCCCACGCCGCGGCCCGAGACGTCCGTCACCTGCTCCGCCGTCGAGAAGCCCGGCATGAAGATGAGGTTCCAGACTTCCTCGTCGCTCATCGATTCGCTCACCTGCATGCCTTGCTTCATGGCCTTGGCGAGGATCTTGTCGCGGCGCAGGCCCGCGCCGTCGTCGGACACTTCGATGACGATGTTGCCGCCGTGGTGAGCCGCCGACAGCACGAGCTGGCCCGCGCCGTCCTTGCCCGCCGCGCGCCGCGCCTCGACGGTTTCGATGCCGTGATCCAAGCTGTTGCGCACGAGGTGCGTCAGCGGATCGATGATGCGCTCGATCAGGCTCTTGTCGAGTTCGGTCGCTTGACCGAAGGTGACGAGCTCCACTTCCTTGCCGAGCTTCGCCGCGAGATCGCGCACGAGACGCGGGAAGCGGCTGAAGACGTAGTCCATCGGCATCATGCGGATGGACATGACCGTTTCCTGCAGATCGCGCGCGTTGCGCTCGAGCTGCGCCATGCCGTTGAACAGCCGATCGTGCAGCGCCGGGTCGAACGTGCTCGTCGTCTCCGCCAGCATGGCTTGCGTGATGACGAGCTCGCCCACCAGGTTGATCAGCTGATCGACCTTCTCCACGCCGACCCGAATCGAGCTGCCTTCGGCCGATGCGGCGGCAGCCGCCGGCCGGGCTTTCTTGTCGTCCGCGGCCTGCGCCGACGATGCAGCCGGCGCGGGCGCGGGCGCCGCCACGGCCGTGGCCGGCTCCGCCGTCGGTACGGGCGCGCTCGCCGGCGCCGCGCTTGCAACCGGCGCAGCCGGGGCCGGCGGCGCGCTCGCCGGCGGCACGCTGGCGGCCGGCACCTCGGCGCCGGGCGCCACAGTGGGCGGCGCCGTGCCGCGGCCGATCGCGATCTGACTTTCGTCGATCACGAAGCAGCACACGGCGGTAATGTCGTCGGACGGCACGTCGGTCTCGAGGTAGACGATCAAGTCGCCGCCGCTCTTCACCTGTCCGACGATGTTGCCCAGGTTGCCCAATTCTTCGATCAGGAGATCCTGGTCCTTCTCCCCCACCCCCCGTAGCGTAACTTTCAGGTGAGGCCCTTCATTGTTCGTGTCGCCGCCGCTGACTGCCGTGGCCGCGCCTGCGCCGTGGGCAGCCTCGACGGCCTGCTCGACCACGTGCTCGGGCGTGCCGCCCTCGGCCGGCGCCGCGCTCGCGACGGGCGCGGGCTCGATCGCCGCCGCAGCAGCAGCCGGCTCCGCCGCCGCCCCGCTTGCCTCGGCATGCAGGCGCTCGAGCTTCGCGCAAATGGCCGATGCGGCCGCGGCGTCGGGTTCCGCGCTCGCGCGGTAGGCGGCCAGCTGGTCGGCCAGCACGTCCTTCGTCTCGAGGAACGTGTCGATCATGTCCTTGCGCAACGTCAATTCGTTGTTGCGCGCGCGATCGAGCAGCGATTCGAGAATGTGCGTCGTTTCGGTCAGCGCCGTGAATCCGAACGTCGCCGCACCGCCCTTGATCGAGTGAGCAGCGCGAAAGATCGCCGCGAGATCTTCGGGATCGGGCGTACCGACGTTGAGGTTCAGGAGCAGCTGCTCCATCTGCGCAAGCAGCTCGTCCGCCTCGTCGAAGAACGTCTGATAAAACTGAGTAATGTCGAGTGTCATGCTTCCGTCACCGCTAAGAGTCGTTTGCTTCGCTCGCCGTGCGAGGTTCGTCTTACCGAACTTTCGCGCCCGTTGCGCCGCCTATGCCCTGTCCTTCCCATCGTGCGCCGCTCGCCCCGCGCAGGGGCGATGCAGCAAGTCGCGCCTTCGATTCTTCCGCCGGCCGCTCTTGGCTCACGCGTTGAGCGCGTCGACGAGCTCCGTCAACGTGTCGGGATCGAGTGGCTTCTCGATCCATCCCGTCGCGCCCGCCGCCCGCGCCGCTTCCTTGAACGCACCGCCGTTTTCGGTCGTCAACACGAAAATCGGCGTCGCCTCGTAAGCCGGTTGCGCCCGCAGCGCGGCGATCACATCGAGCCCGCTGCGCTTGGGCATGTACTGATCCGTCAGCACGAGGTCGAACGTGCGCGCCAAAGCGCTCGCGAGCCCCTCGTCGCCATCGGCCGCCACGGTCACGTCGTAGCCGGCCGTGCGCAGCGTCGCCGCGAGGATTTCACGCATCGCGACCGAATCGTCGATCGCCAGAATGTGTTTGATCATGAATGCCTCACACCGCTTTCGCGCTTGCACGCGCGTCTCGTCATTTATTGACTGCTTGTCCGCCTACACCCACATTCACCGCCGGCGCCGGCATCGGCGCCGGCGCAATCTTGCCGACGAGCGGCGCGGCGCCGGCCGCATCGTCCGACAGCGTCGTCGCCGTCGAGTCATCATGCATCAATGCGTCCTCGGACTTTTTGTTGAGAACGATGATGCTTATGCGTCTATTCTCCGGATCGAGCGGGTCGGCCTTGTTCAAGTTTTGCGTCGAGGCGAGCCCCAGCACGCGCATGACCTTGTTCTCGTCCATCCCGCCCGCGATCAGCTCACGCCGCGATGCATTGGCGCGGTCGGCCGACAATTCCCAGTTGCTGTAGCCCTTGCCGCCGCCCGCGTATGGCACGGCGTCGGTATGGCCTTGCACCACGATGCGATTGGGCACGTCGTTCAGCGTCTGGCCGATCGCGCGCAAGATGTCGCGCATGTATGGCTGAACGTCGTCGCTCGCGGTCGCGAACATCGGCCGCTTTTGCGTGTCGACGATCTCGATGCGCAGGCCCGTGAGCGTCGAATCGATGCGGATCTGCTGTTTGAACTGGCGCAGCACCGGGTTCGCCTCGATCGCGGCCATCAGCTTGACCTGCAGATCGTGCAGCCGGGCTTGTTCGCGCCGCTCGAGCGCGCCTTGCAGCGCGTTCAACGCCTGATCGTCGGCGCGCGCGGCCGTATGGTTCGCCTGGGACGAGGTGCCGTCCGAGCGGCGCGTGACGCCGTCGGTATCGGTCGAAATGTCGCGTCCGCCGCCCTTGATGATGCTCGACTCCTGCGCGCTGCGATCGCCGCCGCCGAGCAGCGCCGCCTTCAACGGTTGATTGAAGTACTCGGCGATGCCCTTGAGCTGAACCGGCGTCACGGCGCTCAGCAGCCACATCAGCAGGAAGAACGCCATCATCGCGGTCATGAAGTCCGCGTAGGCGAGCTTCCACGCACCGCCGTGGTGCCCTTTCTTCGCGGGCGCCACGCGCTTGACGACGATCGCCCTATCCTTACCCTTGGTCATGTGGCGCTGCTCCCCGCTCTCCGAGTCGTCCCGCTTACTTCGCTTTGACGCGACGCACGTGCTCTTCGAGCTCGGCGAACGAGGGGCGCTCGGTCGAGTACAGCACCTTGCGGCCGAATTCGACGGCGATCGCGGGCGCGTATCCGTTCAAGCTCGCGAGAATCGTGACCTTGATGCACTGAAACATCTTGGTCGACTCGGCCACGCGCTGTTCGGCCAGACTTGCGAGCGGCCCGATGAGGCCGTACGAAAGCAAAATGCCGAGGAACGTCCCGACGAGCGCCTGCGCGATCATCGCGCCGAGCACGGCCGGCGGCTTGTCGGCCGATGCCATCGTGTGGACGACGCCCATCACGGCCGCGACGATGCCGAACGCCGGCATCGCGTCGCCCACGCGGCTCAGCGCGTGGGCGGGGCCCTCGCCTTCGGCGTGATGGGTCTCGATTTCCTCGTCCATGAGGCTTTCGATTTCGAATGCGTTCATGTTGCCGCCCACCATTAAACGCAGGTAGTCGGTCAAGAATTCGACGATGTGGTGATCCGCGAGGATTTTCGGGTACTGCGTGAAGATCGGGCTCTTCTCGGGGTCGTCGATGTCGGCCTCGAGCGTGAGCGTGCCTTCCTTACGCGCCTTTGCAAGCAAAACGTAAAGCAACGCCATGAGCTCCATGTACACGTCCTTCGTGTACTTCGAGCCCTTGAACAGCGTCGGCAGCAGGCGGAAGGTCGCCCGAATCGTCTTCATTCCGTTGCCCAGGATGAATGCACCGACACCCGCGCCGGCGATCATCAACACTTCAACCGGCTGCAGGAGCGCGCCCAGATGGCCGCCCGCGAGCGCATAGCCGCCGAAGACGGACAACACGGTTACGAGTGTTCCAACGAAAATCAGCACTGCCGGGTCCTCACAAGATCGACGGGGAGGCCGTCGTTAATCTGGTTTACGGCAGGCATGCCGAAAACTTTGGGGGGAAAAGAGGGACGGGGACGCCGTGTTAACCAGAACGGCCGAAGGCGAGATGGCTGTGCGGACGCCCCCAGGCCACCGACCCGCCCCATTTTGGGGCGAGGCGCTCTGGCCGGATGCCCGGGCGCGCGGCTACGCGGCGAGTTCGGCGAGGCCGGGCTGCAGGCCGGCAGCGGCCCGCTCCGCCTTGGCCGCGGCGGACTTCTTGGTCTTGCCGGCCCGCGACGGCGGCTGACACAGCCCGCACACGAAGCCTTGCTGGGGGTCGTGCGCATGCGCGACGAAATGCCCCTGGCACCGGGTACAAGCGGTCAGCTGCAGCATCCCCGATTCGAAGAAGCGCACTAACGTCCAAGCGCGCGTGAGGCTCAGGAGCGGTTCGTCGCCGTTCAGCGTCGTGTGCTCCAGGTACAGACGGTAGCTTTTGACGATCGACTGGATGTTTTCGCAGCCGCCGTGCTCCGCCATGAACCGGTAAATGTTGTAAAAAAGGGAGGAATGAATGTTCGGCTGCCAGGTCATGAACCAGTCCGTCGAGAACGGCAGCATGCCCTTGGGCGGCGAAACCCCTTTCAATTCCTTATATAGCTTGATGAGCCGGTCGCGCGACAAGCTCGTTTCCGCTTCGAGCAATTGCAGGCGCGCGCCCAATTCGATCAGCTCGATCGCCAGCGTGATTTCCCTGACTTCGAGCACGACGCTCTTGGTTGCCATATCGGCCGTGTGCCCCGCTTACTTGATATTGAGTGGTCGGCTGCATTCACCGGCTAGCGCCGGCGCGCCGATCGCGCGCGTCAATTGATCGACGCGACGGGTTGACTGGCCATGAGGATGGCCGAGTGCGTCTGGGCCAACGAGCCGGCCTTGCCCTTATCGGCCAGCGAGGAAAGGATCGCATGGTCGTCGAAGCGGAAACGGCACAGAAGCTGGTTCGATGCGGCGAGCTTCACGGTTTGCGCGAATGAGAGGCTTGCGAGGACATCGGCCAGCTGATCGCTGATGCCCATGCGGAACATGCCCATCGCTTTGTCCTCCCGCAACAGGCGCTGCGCAAGCAACAAGTACGAGAGATTCACTTCCTTGATCTCGCTGAGCATTTCGCTTGTGGCGCTCATGATACCCCCGGGTCGGTGTCGGTCGGTCCTTCGGAAACGTTTGCTCGGCGGCATGCAGCGTAAAGCGCAAAACCGCCCCGTTCCTTGTCTTGGGCAAATTGTGTCGAATTGTAAAAAGGGTGGAAATAGGAAGAGCACCTCCGGTCCATGCCGGAAATGTCTAGAAAGCATGTAGGAATTTTTCTGACATCCAATACCCGCGCGGGTTCGAGCGGCCCGGGCAAGTTCGTGGGAGGCGCGGCACGCAAACTGCTACCTGACCCTCCGTCGTATCCGCGCGAATGGCTTGGATTATAGGAATCGCCGTCATCACGGCGCAACAAACGCCCATGGCGGCAACGGCTTACGTTTCGTTACCGGAATTCGGCGCTGTTGTAAGCACGTGCTGTTTCGCCCTGTAACAAGGATTAAGGGTTTGAAAACCCGCTCATGGCAATGCGCCTGGGTCCTGATAATGGCATGGCAGCCTGAAGTGAAAGTCACCGGCGGCGAACCCTTGTGCCGCCCGGCGTAGCTACGCCTCTTGCGGATGGCCGCCTTATCGAAAGGAGATTGATGCATGCGAATCGCTCAAATCGCGCCGCTTTACGAAGCCGTACCGCCGAAGTTTTACGGAGGCACCGAACGCGTCGTGTCTTATTTGACCGAAGCGCTCGTCGAGCTCGGACACGACGTCACGCTTTTCGCAAGCGGAGATTCGATCACGTCGGCCACCCTCGATGCGGCCTGGCCGCGTGCGCTGCGCCTGGACCCGACCATTCGCGATCCGCTCGCGCCGCACATGCTGTTGCTCGAGAAAGTGCGCCGCCTGGCCAGCGAATTCGACGTGCTGCACTTCCACCTCGATTACCTGCCGTTCTCGCTGTTCGCCGATGCCGATGCGCCGTCCTTGACAACGCTGCATGGCCGGCTGGATTTGCCCGAATTGCAACCGGTATTCGATACCTTTTCTCAAGCGAATGTCGTTTCGATTTCGCAGTCGCAGCGTATGCCTTTGCCTCAGGCGGGTTGGCTCGATACGGTCTATCACGGCTTGCCCGAGCGCCTGTTGACGCCGCAGCCGCATTGCGAGCCCGAGTATCTGGCGTTTCTCGGACGAATCTGTCCGGAAAAGCGCGTCGACACGGCCATCAAGATCGCCGCGATGAGCGGCATGCCGCTCAAGATCGCGGCGAAGATCGATAAGGTCGACCGCGACTACTTCAAACAGGAAATCGAGCCGCTGCTCTCGCAGGCGCATGTGGAGTTCGTGGGCGAGATCGATGAAGCGCGCAAGCCCGAATTCCTATCGCGCGCGAAGGCGTTGCTGTTCCCGATCGACTGGTGCGAGCCGTTCGGCCTCGTCATGATCGAAGCGATGGCGTGCGGCACGCCCGTCATCGCGTTCAATCGAGGCTCGGTGCCCGAGGTGATCGACCACGCGGTGACCGGTTACATCGTCGAGGACATCCAAGGGGCGGTGGCCGCGCTGGAGCGCCTGAACGAATTGTCTCGCGAGGAAATTCGCGCGCAATTCGAACGCCGCTTTACGGCGAAGACAATGGCGCGCAACTACCTGAAATGCTATGAAGCCCTACTCGCACAGCGTGCCGGACGACCGAAGCTGCGTAGTGTCGCCGCGGGATAACCCGAATAAAGGCATAGCCGCCGCTGCGGCCGAAGGGCTGAATGGGGCGTAATGCGAGCTTGGAGCGGCAGCGGAAATAATTCGTAAAAAATGCCAATCTCATCGCCGGCGCACGTGCGCTGGCTTTTTATCGCGCCCGGTGCGCAGATGCGGTCGGGCCTAAGACGATGAACCGCGGGAGACTAAAGCGCGCCGAGCCGGCGCGCGTCGTTCCGCGATTGTCCGGCTTTACTGCGCGATGAGGAAGCGATCGCGGTTCTTGCCGACGATCCACTTCGGCGGCTTGCCGCGGCCGCTCCAGGTGTTGCCCGACTTCGGATCTTGATACTTCGGCGGCAGCGGCGCCTTCTTGGGCGGACGGCCCCGACGGGCAGCCTCGGCGAAGCCGAGGTCATGAGCGCTCAGCCCGAATTCGACGATCTTTTGTTTGATTTCCGCGATCACGGTGGAGACTTCCTTGCGGCGCGCATCGTCCGCTTGCTCCTGCAGCTTTGCGATCTGGGCCTTCAGTTCTGCGTATTGGGACATCGTGGTCTCCCTTCATTGAAAATAGGTTTGCTCGGAGGTTAGTCGGAAGTTAAGCGACTGGCAATGGCGACTTTACCCGAGATCGAGTGTAATGAAATCGTATGATAATTCTTAAAAGTGCGACGACCGTACGTAATACCGCATAACAGTCTCAATAACCGACACGCTTGGCGCCGTAATGGGACGAATGCTACCCATGCAGCCTAGCAGGTAAGCCGGCTTAATTGCGAACGTTAACCTGAAATCGGCTTGCGAGGTTACCCGCGTTTCACGGGCGCCGCTTCCGTCGCCGCGTCCGCACGCGGGCCGATACGGACTACGGGTATTCCTAAATCGACTCACACGAACGCGCGCTCGTCGAACTCCGGAGGCCAGGGCAGGCCGATCTTCGATGGCGAGGCGAGGCCTCGCGCTTCGCTTACGAGGGCGTCAACTCGTCCGTGATGGAAAACAATTTGCGCAAATGATGTGCAACGCCGGCTTCGAAGTTGTTTCCGATCCGCGGCACCGCAGGCAACCGAGCCAGCAAATCCGGGTTGGCGTTGTTCATCATGAACGGATGGCCGGCCGTTTCCAGCAGGTCGATGTCGTTCATGTTGTCGCCGAAAGCGACGCAATGAGAGGCATGCACTCCTAGGCGATCTAGCACGAATCGCAGCGCACGCCCCTTGGACACGTTCGATGTCATCACTTCCAGGCAATCGGGAAGCGAATACGTGACATAAAGCGCATTGCCGAATTCATCCTCCAGGCGCGCAGCGATTTGCGCCAAATCGGCAGGCTCGCCGATATAAAGCACTTTGGCGATATCGGACCCGTCGTGCGCGCGCATATCGATCACTTCGTAGCGAAAGCCCGAATCCCGATGAAAAGCCAGCAGTTCGGGCGCCTCGCGATCGATGAGCCAAGCGTCGTCGGCGAATAGATTCACGATGACCCGGCCATGCGCGCCCACGATGCCAGGTTGCACGAGCCGGCGCACGATATCGGCCGACAGATTGCGCGAATGGACCATCGTGTCGTCGGGTGCGTGTACGCGCGCGCCGTTGGACGTGACGAGATACGGGCGGATGCCCAGCACATCGCGAATGCCCGCCACGTCGCAATAATGCCGGCCGGTGGCTATGACGAATTGGACGCCGGCTTGATCGAGCCTGCGCACCGTCGCCACCGTGAACGGGTCGAGTTGATGATCGCTGTTGAGCAGCGTTCCGTCGAGATCGGTGGCGACAAGCTTGTACATGGGGGACGGCAAGAAGAAGTGAGTGAGCGCAGGGGGAAAGCGCGGCGTGTCGAGCGCTATTCTAAGTCGCTTCACCGGTAGCCGCCCGCGCGAGCGCATGGGCGCGGCGCGCCAATTCGAGTGCGCCATGCGCCGAATCGGCCAGCGGCGGGCGCAGCCGAGCTCGGTGCGACGGCGGCACGGACTCGGCCAGATTGGCCGCCAGCCCCCCGCACAGCGCGACAGGCAACGCGCCGCTCGCATCCAGCGCATCGACGAGTTGGGCGATGTCCGCTCCGGCTTGTGCAAGCAGCGCCGAAGCCACGGGGTGTTGCCGATGCGCGAGCACCACGGGCGCCAGACCCGCATAGGCCGTTTGATTTGCCTCGCACAGCCATACGACGAGCGCGTCGCGATCGGCCGCGCCGATGTGCGCGAGCAACGCTTCGGAGAATGCGTCGGGACGGGCGCGGCCATCGAGCGAGCGTTGCGCATGGACCACGGCACGCAGGCCGAGCCAGGCGCCGCTCGCTTCGTCGCCCGACGGAAAGCCATATCCGCCCGCGACACGGCACGCGCCGTCGGCGTCGAGCACGGCCGCGATACTGCCGGTACCGACCGCCACGATGACGCCGGGTGCGCCGCCGTGCGCGCCGACGAGCGTGGTGTAGGCATCGCTTTGCACGTCCAGCGCGGCGAGCTTCGGCGCGCTCGCCACGAACGCCGCGAGCCAGTCGCGGTTGTTGACGCCGGCCAGCCCGCAGCCGAGCGCGCAATGCGCCCAATCGAAAGCCAGCCCCGCCGATGCGAAGGCCTGCGCGCACGCGGCCTCGATCGCCTGCCACGCGCGCTCGACGCCGAGCGCGAGGCCCGAGGCGCCAGCCGCGCCCTGCGCGAGTTCGGCGCCGTGCGCGTCCGCCAACACGACGCGCGTGCCCGTGCCGCCGCCGTCGACGCCAATCAAAAATTGCCTTGCTTGCATGCCTTGCCACCCGCGGCGCGAAGCCGCATCGCTTAACAACGGTGAACGCGCAATCGCGCGAACGCTTGAATCTCGTGAACCGACCGAGAGATTATCGGCTTAACACGGCCCCGCCAATCTACCGAACGGCCGAGTTGTCGCTCGCCGCCGTTCCGCTATCCTTGCCGGCAGTCCACGCGGTGCATGCCGGGCACGGCGTTTCCGCGATCAACCACGGCCCGCGCATATAGTCCGGGCAACGAGAGAGCACATGACCGAGCGCTGCAATTGGGTGAGAACACCGGCCGACGAGCATTACCACGACACCGAATGGGGCGTGCCTTCGCGCGATGAGCGGCATTTGTTCGAAATGCTCGTCCTCGAGGGCGCGCAAGCCGGGCTGTCGTGGTCGACGATTCTGAACAAGCGCGAGAACTATCGTCGCGCCTTCGCCAATTTCGACGCTGAAAAGGTCGCGCGCTTTACCCCGGCCAAAGTCGAAACACTGCTGCAAGACCCAGGGATCGTGCGCAACCGCGCCAAGGTGGAAGCGGCGATCGTCAACGCGCGCGCCGTCTTGCGCATCCGTGCCGAGCACGGGTCGCTGGCCGATTTCGTGTGGTCCTTCGTCGACGGCGAGCCCATCCAGAACGACTGGGCGCGCTACAAGGAGCACGCGCCAGCCTCCACGCCGCAATCCGATGCGCTGAGCAAAGCATTGAAAGGCTACGGCTGCAAGTTCGTCGGCTCGACGATCTGCTACGCATTCATGCAGGCGATCGGCATGGTCAACGATCATCAAACGAACTGCGAGGCACGCGAGCGTTGCGCCGCGCTCGCCAAAGGGAACAGAAAAAGCAGGCGGTGACGTGCACGCAACACTCGGCAAAAAGTGCTTGATTGCAGGCCCGGCCATAGGGAATATCCCAAAAAACCTGCAATTTCGCCCGGCCCGGCCGTTATAGCAGGAACGAGCCACCACATCAGCGCTGCCCACCGCGGCCGAGAAACATCATGAAAAGCTTGCACTTCCTGACGCATCAGGAATTGTTCGATCACGCCGTCGACCATCTCTTCGTCCAACGGCAAGCCGCTTTGCTGCCGCGCGGCGGCGGCGCCTACCAAGGCTACCGCGGGGGCTGCCCGATCGGCCGTCTCATTCATCCGCGCGATTACATGACGGCCATGGAGGGCGTGCCCGTTCGCTATGTCGACAAGCCGCCCACGACTGTGCCGGCCTATATGGACGCGGGTGTCGCCGCGTTGAAAAAAGCGCTCTTGCGGGCGCGCGTCAACATCTACGATCCGACGACAGTGGAACTGCTCAGCTGCCTGCAGAACGTGCACGATGTGTTTGGAGTTTGGGAATGGCACGAGCGGCTGGCGTCGATCTCACGCCAGTTCGGCCTATCGGCCGTGCGGCTCGAAAAGCACGCGGCTTGAGATCGGCCTAAGCACGACGGACGCCGCCTAAACGGGCGGCCCATCGGCGCTCGCGCGCAATCCCGCGTATTCCGCTCCCCAAAAGCAAACGGCGGTGTCGCTTCTTTCGAAGCACACCGCCGTTCGTCCATCCGGCCGCGCTGCCCGTGAGGGCAACGCAACGCACCGCCTAACGAAGCCGCTTAGTGCAGCTTCTTCGGCAGCATTTGGCTGCGCAGACGCTTGTGCAGGCGCTTGACCGCAGCGGCCTTCTTGCGCTTGCGCACGGCCGTCGGCTTTTCATAGGACTGGCGCTCACGCAGTTCGGCGATCAGGCCGTTCTTTTCGATGGCACGACGAAAGCGGCGGATCGCCACTTCGAACGGCTCGTTTTCCTTCAGAAGAATGGTCGTCATGGATTTCCCAAAGTTACGTTCAAATGCGTAGCGCTTTCGCGCACGCGCCGGTCCGACTGGAGCAGCCATCGTGCCGCACGCTCGAGCACGTGGACACCGGCGAGGCCGGACTGGCCTGAAAAGAGAAAGCGGAGAGTTCACCGCGCACGCCGGCCGGCATGCATTGCCGACGCCGCGTTTGGCTGCCGAAGCTGAACCTGCCCGTGCCGCTCGCGAAGTCACCGCGAGCCCGCCGCAGTACGGCCTTCTTGATGTTGGCCATGCGACGAAAGGGCGGCAGATCCCAGATGAAAACGGCAGCGATCTCAATTCGACCCGCGATGATAGCAGGTAAACGCCGCGTGGGCCACTTTTCGTCTGCCATGCGTGGCCGACAAGCACGCGAAACAGAGCAAGTCAACACAACTTAGCAAACGTTTTGTTTTTCTCCACGCCTTATCCGGTGCGGCTTTGCGGGCATTTTCGGGCTAAGAACACACGAATTCGTCGTTCGGTCCCTAAAGTTTTTTCTTAGCCCCGCCGACAACCAGGACAGGCGGGCAGCGCCACATCGCGAAAGCGCGACGCCGAACCCCGAACCAGCCTAGTCCCTGGACCGTATTTCCAAACGAGGAAGCAAAATGCTGAACATCAACACCAACATTCTGTCGCTGACCACGCAGTCGAACCTGTCGGGTTCGCAAAGCGCCCTGTCGCAAGCCATCAACCGCCTGTCGTCGGGCAAGCGCATCAACACGGCGGCCGATGACGCTGCCGGTCTCGCGATCGCTACGACGCAAACGGCGTCGATCAACGCGCTGAACCAAGGCGTGATGAACGCCAACAACGGCATCTCGATGGTGCAAACGGCTTCGGGCGCGATTTCCGCTACCGTCGCCAACTTGCAACGTATCCGCCAGCTCGCCGTTGAATCGGGCGACGGCTCGCTCGGCACGGCCGCTCAAGCGAACCTGCAAACGGAAGTTTCGACGCGTCTGACGGAAATCAACCGCGTTGAATCGCAAACGACGTTCAACGGCCAAAGCGTGCTCGCAGGCCTTGGCAGCGTGAACTTCCAAATCGGCGCGAACGCCAACCAAACGATCACGGCGAACTTCGGTACGACGTCGTGGACGACGACGGGTCTGGGCGTGTCGGGCGTCGACATCTCGACGACGTCGGGCGCGCAAAACGCGATCACGGCGATCGACGCAGCGCTGTCGCAAGTGAACAACTTCCAAGCAACGCTGGGCGCAACGCAAAACACGTTCTCGGCCGCTATCACGAACACGCAAACGGAATCGACGAACCTGTCGGCTGCCAAGTCGCAGATCGAAGACGCCGACTTCGCGCAAGAAACGGCCAACCTGTCGAAGGCGCAAGTGCTGCAACAAGCCGGTATCTCGGTTCTGTCGCAAGCGAACTCGCTGCCGCAACAAGTGCTCAAGCTCCTCCAGTAATACGGGGCAGCGTGAGTTGCGCATGGCGCGCCTCGGTTCGGGCCGCCATGCTCAAAGAAGCAAGACAGTAGGACATCCGCGAGCGGGAGGCATGCCTCCCGCTACGCGTTGAAGACCGGCCGCGCGTCAAAGGCGGCGCTTGAACGACACTGCAGTGCACTGAATTTCACGGGAACGCACGGAGCTTCGCATGAGCACAACGACGAGTACGTCCTCGCTGCTGCAACAAGCAGCGCAATCCATCTTGAGCGGCGCGACCAAGTCGACGCTCGATGTCGGCTCGCTCGTTTCCGCGCTCGTGTCGGCTAAAACCGCGGCGCAGGCCCAGACCATCGCCAACCAGCAGTCGAGCGACAACACGACGCTCTCGGCGATCGGTCAAATGAAGTCCTCCCTCACGGCGCTGCAAAATTCGCTGAAGGGGCTTTCGGACGGGAGCATCTTCACCCAGCTCGGCGCCACGATGAGCGGCACGGGCATTACGGCGACGACCTCGACGGGCGCCGCGGCCGGGTCCTACTCGGTCAGCGTCCAGCAGATCGCCACCGCCAATCAGATTTCCTCGGGCGCGTACGCCAGCAACGCCACGCTCGGCACCGGCACGGTGACGATCGGCGTAGGCACGGGCTCGATGACGGTCAACCTCGATTCGACCAACAACACGCTGGCCGGCCTCGCTGCGGCGATCAATTCGTCGACGAGCAACCCCGGCGTAACCGCCTCGGTCGTGACCGCGGCGAACGGCCAGCACTTGGTGCTGACCTCCACGGCGACGGGCGCCGCCAACACCGTGACGATTTCCGCGGGCGCGGGCGTCGACACCGGCCTGAACACCGCCAGCTTCGCACAAGTGACGGCTGGCCAAGACGCGAAGCTCACGATCAGCGGCAACGCAATCACGAGCGCGAGCAACAACGTGACGGGCGCGCTGAGCGGCGTCACGCTGAGCCTCACGTCGGCGTCGGTCGGAACCTCGCAAACGCTTAGCGTGGCGACGGATACGACGGCCATCACGAACGCTGTCCAAAGTTTCGCCACCGCATACAACTCGTGGATCGCGACCGAAAAGTCGATGTCCTCGTACGACTCGAGCACATCGACGGCGGGCCCGCTGCTTGGCGACGCCATGTTGAACACCGCGGTGAACGGCATCGCCTCGATCATGGCGAGCGGCATCACCGTGGGCGGCACGACGTACAGCCTTGCTCAGATCGGCGTGAACCTGAACAACGACGGCACCGTGACGTTCGACTCGTCCACGTTGCAGTCCACGATGGCGTCGTCCCCGACGATGGTGCAGAACGTCTTCAACGGCACGAACGGCATCGGCCAGCAGTTGAACGCGTTCATAGACTCGTACACGAAGTCCTCGATCGGTCAGATCGACCAGCGCTCCGCATCGATCAACTCGGATCTCACGAGCCTGTCGCAGCAGCAATCGACGTTGGCGGCGTATCAGCAAACGCTGACCGATCAATACAACGCGCAGTTCACCGCGCTGAACAACTTGATGTCGCAGATGCAGAGCAATACGACGTATTTGAATCAGCTGTTCGGCGGCAACGGCAGCGCCGGCACGTTGAACAAGTCGTAATCGGCCGGCATCCTAAACGAAAGGCAAGATATGGTTTCCGAATCGCTGAACCGCGCCCTCGAACTGACGCGCACGCTCGTCACCGCCGTGCAAGCGGGAGACTGGCAATTCGCATCGGATCTCGTCGAAGAGCGCTCGCCGCTGATCATGGGCCTCACGGCCGATCAAAGCGACGACTCGCTTGCGACGATCCGCGCCATTCAAGAGATGGATGCGAGCGTCATGACCGAAGCGCGCAGCGCCCACGCCGCCATGTCGACGGAATTCAGCGACGCGAAGCAGCGCATCGCAGCAGCAGGTTTGTATCAGACAACGGGGCAGTTGCGTTGAGACCTAAGCAGCGCCTTTTCTAACGACGGGCGCGCGACTACAACGAATAAACAAGAAGAACCCGCATGTAGCCCGTGCGGAGCTTGACTCTGAAGCCGCGGCAACGCGGCTTTTTTATTGGCCGGCGGCCGCTCGGCAAGCCGAATCCTGCTTGAATTGAGGCAGATTTGGGTCAGTGTTCGAACAATGCCTTGGGCAGCCACGCTGGCACACTGTCTACTCGCCGTCGTGCGCCCGCGTGAACTTGCGCGACGTTCACGGCATTTCGTTTAATCGATCGAGATTCATCCATGCACGTACCGTCGGGCCCGTCCACCGCCAACCGCCGCGTCGAGATTCGCCAGATCTTCTACTCGGAGGAAACTCGTCAGCAGCTCGACCCGGGCTTCATCCCGCTCGACAACTGCGGCCAGCGGCCGGACTGGCGCGAGTATTGGCCGATTCGCACGTATCTGCAAAACCATACGCTCGACGAGAACACGCTTTACGGCTTCTTTTCGCCCAAATTCGGGCAGAAGACGACGCTCAGTTCGGCGGCCGTTCATACCTTCCTCGCCACGATGTCGCGCGACATCGACGTCATCGGGTTTTCCCCGTTCTTCGATCAGGGTGCGGTTCACCTGAACGTGTTCGAGCAGGCAGCGACGAATCACGGCAACAGCTGGCCGGTGTTCGAGCAGGTCGTCGCCTTCGTCGCACCGGGGATCGATGCCCGCAACGTCGTGATGGATTCTCGCCACAGCATCTTCTGTAACTACTTCGTCGCGACGCCCGCGTTTTGGCGCCGCTGGCTGGCGGTGAACGAAGTGTTGTTCTCCGCCGCCGAGGCCGGCGCCAGCGCACTCGCGCAGTTGCTCAATGCACCGCTGCCGTATGCGAACGGCTTCGTGCCGGCGAAAGTGTTCGTGCAAGAGCGCATCGTCGCGCTGCTGCTGCTTGCCGAGCGGCACTGGCGTGCGAAGCACTACGACCCGTTGAAGCTGCCGATGTCGGGGTCGATCATCAGCCCCTACCCCGCCGATTTGCTGGTGCTCGATGCACTGAAAACCGCCGCGATCGAAACCGGGCACGACAACTATCTGAAGATGTTCCAGCAGGTGCGCAATACGCTGCTCGATACTGCCCGGCGCGCAAACGGCATGCAGGGGAGCGCCGGTTGAAACGAGCGCCGCCCCGGCTCGCAGCCGCCGCGGCGCCGGCGCTCCCGACGATCAGGCGTTTTGACGGGTGCACCACATCCGTTCGAATGTGTCCTCGAGCGTGCGGGCAAAACGATTGGGATTGCACAACGTAGCGTTCAGCACGCTCGGCCGCAAAGCCCCGCGCAATGCCGCCAGCGCTTGGCGATCGCGCGCGAATGCAAAGGCTTTTGCGACGTAGTCGTCGTCGTCGGCTGCGATCCAATCGCTAAGATCGACGCTGTGAACGACGCTTTCGCAGAGGTGCCCGAGAAATCGATCGCCGTGACGGCATAGCACCGGCACGCCCATCCAGAGACTTTCGGCCGTCGTCGTGCCGCCCGGGTACGGGAACGGGCTCAGCGAAATGTCGACGCGGTTGTACGCCGACAGATATTCGGCCCGCGCCGTGGGGCCTTCCATCTCGATCCGTTCCGCGCCGATACCGTGCTTGGCAAAGCGCGCGAGGGTCGCGGCGCGCTGCGATTCGTCGGCAAGCTGCTGCGCCTTAAGAAGCAGACGCGCCCCCGGCGTCCCTTGCAGAATGCGCGACCAGACAGCCACCACGCGATCGTTGACTTTCACGAGATCGCTGAAGCAGCCGAACGTCAACGGCCGCCCCGTATCGTTGATCGCTTCGAAATCCAGCGGCACGGCCGGCTCGGGCGGCGTGAAGCACAGGTACCCATGCGGCAAACGCCACGGACGCTCGACGAAGTGCGCGGCTTCCTCGGGCGGCAGCACCCATTCATCGCCGAGCACGTAGTCGATGGCCGAAAGCCCCGTCGAAGCGAAGTAGCCGATCCAGCTCACTTGCACGGGCGCCGGCTTCCAAGCAAAGACGGGCAAGCGGTTGCCGTCGGTATGCCCCGCCATGTCGAAGAGAATATGCACGCCGTCGTTGCGGATCGTCGTGGCCGCCGCCTGATCGGTCTGCCCGACCAGAGAGCGCCAGGCCGCGAAGCGCGGCTTCAGGCGTTGCGTCAGCGCGTCCTCGTAGTCGCGCGTCGAGTAGGCGAAGAGTTGAACGCGGGCCGGGTTCAAATGCGCGAGCACGCTTTCGAGAAAGAACCCCACCGGGTGCGTGCGGAAATCGCCGGACACGAAGCCGACTCGCAGGGGCGCGCCGTGCGTTCGATCCACGAGCCAATCGGTGAACGGCCGCGCTTGCGCGCTCGCCATCCGCCCAAACGCCAGCGCTTCGGTCAAGTATTCGCCCGGCGGCACATTCTGCGCGAAGCTCAGCGTGAACAGCAAATTGCTCCACGCCTCGCCCCATGACGGCCGCAACGCAATGGCACGGCGGAACGCCTCGATCGCCGCTTCATGCTCGCCCGTCTCGCGCCGCACGATACCGAGGTTCAGTGCAACCTGGGGCTCCCGAGGCAAGAGCCGTTGCGCTTGTTCGTAGCAAGCGGCTGCCTCGGCCAGCTTGCGTTGCATCTTCAATGCATTGCCGAGATTGTTGAAGGCCTGACCGAAACCGGGCTGCAGCGCCATCGCCTTGCGGCAGTGCTCGACCGCGCCATCGAAATCGCCGAGCTCACGCAGCACGTTGCCGAGATTGCTTTGCGCTTCCGCGTAGCTCGCATTGATGGCGACCGATTTGCGAAAGCTCGCGGCCGCGGCCGCGGGCAGGCGCATATCCATCAGCGCCAAGCCGAGATTGTTGTGCGCCCGAAAATGATTCGGATCGAGTGCGATCGCCTGTTCGTGGCTTTCCACGGCCGCGGCGAGTTTGCCCCAGTTTCTCAACGCGCAGCCGAGGTTATCGAAGTACGAGGGCTGCGCGCTGATTTCGATCGCGCGGCTGATGAGATCGAGCGCATCGGCGTGGCGCTGCTCCTGCATGGCGACCACGCCGAGCAAGTGCCAAGCATCGGCATGACGCGGCATGCGCGACAACGCCGCCTCGTAGCGCGTGCGCGCCTCTTGCAGGCGGCCGTTCCGATGATGGACGAGACCGTCCTCGACGAGCGCATTGGCGCCCTGATCGATCGCCGACATCATGCGATCTCCTTCAATTTCGTTTGCCACATTTGTTCGATCGCCGTCATCCAATGGGCCGCGAAACGCGGTGCATCGGCAAGCGGCGAGCGCTCGACGCGTTCGCGCAGTCCAGCGCGCAGCGCCGCCAACGCCGGTAAATCGCAGGCCGCCGCCACCGCCCGGGCGACGTAGTCTTGCGTATCGGCGGCGATCCACTCCGGCAGGCCCACCGTCTTCAGCACCAGTTCGCCCAGATGCGAGAGAAAGCGATCGCCGCGCCGCGTCAGTACAGGCACGCCCATCCACAGCCCTTCTACGCTCGTCGTGCCACCCGGGTAAGGAAACGGATCGAGCGCCAGGTCGACACGATGATAGGTCGAGAAATACTGATCGCGCGCGGACGGCCCTTCGAGCAGCAAGCGAGTTGAGTCGACGCCGTGCGCGGCAAAGCGCGCGAACGTCTCGCGCATGATCGACGGCTCGCCGAGTTGATGGTTCTTGAGCAGCAATCGCGCATGCGGCGTCGCATGCAAAATCTGCGACCACACGGCGACGACGCCGTCGTTGAGCTTTTTATGGTTGTTCAGGCAGCCGAACGTGAAATACCCGTTCGCGAACGCTGGCAGCGGCGCGACGTCGACGTGCTCCGTCGGCAGCGTGAAGCATAAGTAGCTGTCGGGCAGACGCCAGATACGCTCCGTGTATTGCGATTCCTCGCCGGGGGGCACCACGTGCGGGTCCGCCAGCACATAGTCGATTTCAGCCAGCCCCGTCGTCGCGAAATAGCCAAGCCAGCTGATCTGAAGCGGCGCGGGCCGCCACGCGAACATCGGCAGGCGATTGCGGCCCGTGTGCCCCGACAGGTCGACGAGGACATCGATGCGATCGTCGCGAATGCGTTGCGCAAGCGAGGCATCGTCCATTTCGGCCACATGCCGCCAGAGCGCGAAGCGCGGCTTGATGCGCGCCGTCAGTTCATCGCTGTGCAGCGCGTTCGAGTAGGCGATCGGCTCGATTCGCGCGCGATCGAGCTGAGCGAGCACGGATTCGAAGAAGTAGCCTACGGGGTGCTTGCGCAAGTCGGCGGAGACGAAGCCCACGCGCAAAGGGCGGCGCGCAGCTTGGACGTCTGGGTCGCCACCGGTCAGCGCAGGCCACTGCGTAAACGGCGTTGCGCGTGCGCGCATCTTCTCGCCGAAATAGCGGGCGTCGGCAAGGTGCGTTTGCGCCGACCAATTCGGCACGTACGATTGCCCGAATAACACACACGTATGCGATTCCCCGAAGTCGGGATTCAAGGCGAGCGCATCGCGGTAGCAAGCCAGCGCGGCATCGGCTTCGCCCAGATCGGCGAGGATCGTGCCCAGGTTGTTGTGGAACGACGGCGTATCGTCGCGCAGCTCGATGGCTCTGCGCGCATAGCCGAGCGCGCGCTCGGGCGCGCCGAGGCGCCGCAGCGCGTTCGCTAGGTTGTGATATGCGTCCGCGAAGGTTGGGTCGAGCGCTATCGCACGCTCGTAGCAGGGCACGGCCTCCGGCACGCGCGCCGCGCCGTTCAGGGCGTTGC
The DNA here is from genome assembly GCF_051954495.1 of Trinickia sp. Classification (GTDB taxonomy): domain Bacteria; phylum Pseudomonadota; class Gammaproteobacteria; order Burkholderiales; family Burkholderiaceae; genus Trinickia. The sequence goes on along the minus strand of NZ_JBQCHR010000114.1, from coordinate 25,455 downwards.
CGAGCGTGTTGTGCGCCTGCGCCGATTCCGGCGTTAGCTCGGCGACGCGCCGATAGGCGTCGATCGCCCCGTTGATGTCGCCGCGATGCATAAGCACGCCGGCGAGTCTGTCGTGCGCAACGGCCAACTGCGGCGCGAGTTTCACCGTCTCGCGTAGACATTCGAGCGCCGCGTCGCCGTGACCTTTCATCTGCAGCGCGACGCCGAGATTCAAGTGCGCCTCGGCAAATGTCGGCTTTGCTTCGATGGCTTTGCCGTAGGCGGCAATGGCGGCATCGAGCTCGTTCAAGTCCTTCAGTGCGTTGCCGAGGTTGTTGAAGGCTTCGGCGTAGCCGGGCCGCAACTCGATCGCACGCGCGCAGCTCGTCAGCGCCGCGCCGGCGTCGCCCGTCTCGCGCAGCGCGTTGCCCAGGTTGTTGTGCGCTTCGGCATAGTCAGGCTTGAGTTCGACGGCACGGCGGTACGCCGCGACTGCCTCGTCGAGCGCGCGCATCTCGCGCAGCGCATTGCCGAGATTGTTGTAGTAGATCGGGCTCGGGTGAACCGCGATGGACTCGCGCATCAGCGCGACCCCGGCTTCGCCCTGACCGATCTGGCACGCAAGCAGCCCCGTGAAATGCAGCGCGTCCGCATGCTTCGGCTGCTGCGACAGGATGCGCGTGTACAGCGCCTTCGCATCGGCGAGGCGACCCGCCTGATGATGAGCCAGGGCTGCGTTGAGCAACTGGGCCGTGTCTTGCATATTCGATCCGATCATTGAGTGCGACGGGTGCGGCTGCGGCTGCGGCTGCCCGACGTCAGGCCGTGGCGGCCGGCTGCGCCCGGCCCGACTGCAGCGTGGTCACCCCGTCGCGCCACATCGCTTCGAACGCTGCTTCCAGATTGCGTGCATAGCGCGCCGCATCGCATAGGGGCGACGCCAGTACAGTCGCGCGCAAGCTCGAACGCAGCGCCGTGAGGCGCGGCGCATCGGCCGCGAATGCGACAGCCTTCGCCACGTAGTCGTCGTTGTCTTGCGCTATCCAATCGGCGAGCCCCGCCGAATGCAGCATGCTCGTGCAGATATTCGACAGAAAGCGGTCGCCGCGCCGGCACAGTACGGGCACGCCCATCCAGAGGCCTTCCACGCTTGTCGTACCGCCCGGATAAGGGAACGGGCTGAGCGCGATATCGATGCGGTTGTAGGCCGCGAAGTATTCGCTGCGCGGCGACCGGCCTTCGAGGATCAAGCGCGAGGTGTCGATACCGTGCGCGGCGAAGCGCGCAAGGGTCGTTTCGCGCGTGGGGGCATCGTCGAGTTGCTTGGCCTTGAGGAACAGCCGCGAGTGCGGCACGGCGTGCAGAATGCGGGCCCAGACATCGACGACGCCGTCATTCATCTTCATCAGATGATTGAAGCAGCCGAAGGTTACATGGCCATTCATTGCGAGCGGCAGCGGACCGACGTCGACGCGCTCGGCGGGCGGCGTGAAGCAGAGGTAGCTGTCGGGCAAACGGCGCAGACGCTCGGTGTAGTACGGCTGGGCGTCGGGCGGCAGCACGTGAGAATCGCCGAGCAGGTAGTCCATCGCCGGCAAGCCCGTGCTCGCGAAATAGCCGAGCCAGCTTGCCTGCACCGGCGCCGGACGCCAGGCGAACAGCGGCAGGCGATTGAAATTCATATGGCCGGATAGATCGAGCAACAGATCGATGCGATCGTCGCGGATGCGAGCGGCCGCCTGCTCGTCGTTCATCGAGGCAAGTGGAGTCCACGCCGAGAAGTACGGTTTGATGCGGGCGGTGAGCGCATCCTCGACGCGTCGCGTCGGGTAGGCGACGAGGTCGATACGGCTTCGGTCCACGTGCGCGAGGATGCTTTCGAGGAAATGGCCCGTCGGGTGGGTCTTTAGATCGCCGGAGACTAGGCCGACTCGCAGCGGGCCCGAGCGGGTATGGGCGTTCAGCGATACATGCCAATCGCGCCACGGCTTCGCGCCGGCCGTGGCTAGGCGACCGTATTCGACGGCTTCGGATAGGTAGTCGGCTTGGCTCAGGTCGTCGCGGTAGCTCAGGATGAAGAGCAGATTGCTGCGGGCTTCAAGCAAGCCGGGCTTCAGTGCGAGGGCGCGGCGGTAGGCGGCTATCGCGGCGTCGAGCTCGCCCAGGTCGACCAACGCGTTAGCGAGGTTGTTGTGGGCTTCGGCGTAGTCGGGCTGCAGCGCGATCACTGTCTTGAAGCACTCGACCGCCTGCGTGAGTCGCCCCTCCTCGCGCAGTAGATTGCCGAGGTTGTTATGGGCCGGTACGTATACAGGCTTGAGCGCGATCGCTTGACGAAAGCTCTCCATCGCCGCGGCACGCATGCCGCGCGCGGCTAACGCATTGCCTAGGTTGCCGTAGAAGATTTCGCTCTCGTGGTGGGACAAAGCCCGCATGATGAGCTCGCTCGCCTGCGGATAGTCTCCACGGTGGTACGCAACGAGGCCGAGCAAGTGAAGCGCATCGGCGTGCTCGGGATGGACGGCGAGGATCTGGCGATAAACAGCTTCCGCATCGGCGAAGCGACCGGCTTGTTGATGGGCCAGGCCGGTCTCGATCGGGGGCAGGCCGGCTTCACCTGTGCGCGGCGCAGACGCCGGACGCTCGCTCGGCGCAGCGCCGCGCGCTGCAACGATGGGCGGCGGCACGAAACGGATGCTGCCGAGACTTTGCCCTGGCGCCGAGACGACAGGCCCCGACGCCAGCGACGGCGACGCGTCAGTGGACGGCTTCAACTGCCCCACCGGATTAGTAAAGAGCCTTCCGGGTATAGGCCCGCGCTCACTCGCCATACTTACGCAAATAACGGTCGTAGGCTGCGCGCCATGGGGGCGTGTTGAAAGCACCCGAGCTTTCGTGAACGACGCTGATGGCGCAGGTACCCATCGTCAGCCCCTTCAATTCGGCCTGACGGCAAAAATCCATGTCATAGAAATGGAAATCGAACTGCTCGTCGAATCGCACACCACTTTCTATCAGGCGCGCGCTATCCGCGACAAGCATCAGACCGTCGAGCAGTTTGCATTCGACGCCGACCGGCCCGAAGTACGACACGCCTTCGCTGGCAACGCCCTTTCCATGTCCAACCGAACCGCTGAGGAATTCGGGCGTGTCCCAGGTGAATTGCGGCGTGGCGAACGCCCATGCCGGTTGTTTCGGCGAACGACGACGATTGCCGGCCAAGCCGATCACATCGAACTGCCGAAGCGCTTCGTGAATGCGTTCGGTCCAGAAGAAATCGTTGATCGAGACGTCGTCGTGCACGAACACGAGAATAGCCGGGTTGGCCGCTGCTTGTTCGATGGCTGCGTTATAGAGCGCGGGCAGGCCCGTCGTGTTGTTGTCGAACAAGAGCAATTCGGGCGGTTGCGCGTGACGTTGTACGGCAAGCGATCGGCCGAGCGCGGTGTCGCGCAGGAAGTTGTCTTGAGCGCATCGCGTGGCGCAAACCAAGCGAATGGGCCTCGACGCGAGTTCCGGGGACTTGCTGAGCAAGACGGAGGGAGCCGCGCCAGCTTTCACGCGCCCTACCGCACCGTCGGGTGGGAGTTCGGCACGCGGCGCCCCGCTCTTCGTAAAGAGGAAGAACGGTTCGCGCACATTGCAGCCGACAGCATCGGCGTCCATGTCGCCAAGCACGGCCGAGTGCTCAAGCAAGTCGCCGCTGAATCCGGCAGCGTGAAAATGTTCGGCGATGTTCGCCCCAAAGAAGCGAACATGGTCCGATTGACCGAAATACCGCGTCGCAAACTGAATGCTCGGCGCCTTCGTCAACTCGAACGTATATTTGAGCACCGGCGAATACGGTGTCTGCGCGATCAGGCGCCCGCCGGCCTTCAGGCAGCGATTAAACTGCGAGAGCGCGGCGTCGGGTCGCCCCACATGTTCAAGCACGTGATTGCAGATGATCAGATCGAAGTAGCCATCAGGAAAGTCCAGTGCCTCGACATCGAGCTTGCGATGTGCAGGGGACCGGGGGCTAAGATCACCGGCGACATACTCGAGGGGCCCAAGCTTGCGGATGCGCTGCTCGATTTGCGGCTCGGGCGCGATGTGCAGGACTCGCATCGTCGCCACTTGTTCTAGCACCCCGGAGAACGCAATGTAGAGCCAAAGGTGCCGGTCCCGATCATTGCAATAGCAATGGGGGCAGGAATGCCGCTCCAGCGTCGATCCAACCGATTCGATCTGTTGGAGAAACTCGAGATCGACGGCATGCGGAAATGGCAGCCATCGATCGACGGGCTGCTCGCAGACCACGCAGATGTTGGCCGCGCTCGCTACCGGCATGGCCCCAGTTGTATTGGGTGAACGGGCGGCCCCGCTCGCGGCGGCCGTACTGCGCTGCGCGATCCGAGCAGCGACCGCACTGCGCGCCTGCTGAAAGTTGGCTTGGTAGTTCGCGGAACTGAACAGGCCTCTGGGGGAGGGCCCGACGAGCTCGGGCAAGTTCGCAAGGAACTGTTTGATTTCAGGCAGTTCCGCATGGCTCGAGTCGCTACCGTAACCGCCGTAGAGCACAGCCAAACGTCGCGCCGCGTCGGCGAGCTCCGCAGTAGAAAGGTTGCCAGCCTCCCCTTCGGCGCGCACGAACATTTCCCACTCGTACATGCCCGCACTGAAATTGGCGCTACGGATATTCGACTGCTGGCCACTGTGCCGGCGAAATCCGCTGTAGTAGCCTCCGACCGCGACAAGTGGCGCTCGCTCCGCCAGGTTCAGGTACATCGCGACATCGTTCAGAAAATCCAGTTTTAGAGAACGATAGTCCAGCACGCGCATCCCATCCACATGCTCGCGACGAAGTAGCACGTTAGTCGGCTCTCCAACGAAGTTGTGGAGTTGCCCGATCATGTTCCGCACGAGATAACCGCGATCGATCAGTGCACGCTCGCCCACTTTCAGCAACGGAGCCGGCGCCTCGGTGACCGCGTCGTTCTCGTCGATGATCACCCGCTGATGAAATGCCAGGGCCGACTGGGGGTATGCCTCGAGCGCGGAAACCAGTGACTCGACGGAAGCCGGCATGAGGATATCGTCGTCGTAGAGCCACTTGACGAACGTACCGCTCGCACGCTCCCATAGCCGTTGCGAATTGCGAAGCCCGTTCTGAAAACCGTGATGGAAGTAGCGAATTCGCGGATCGTTCTGTTGCGCAACGACAGATGCGAGGGCACCGTCGACCGTGTCATCGCCCACCAGGATCTCAATGTCCGTGAACGTTTGTTGCCGTGCGCTCAGCAATGCCCTGCCGAGGAAGTCGGGCTTGTAGGCTGGGATGAGAATGCTGACGATTGCCATCGATGCGAATCCTTCGTTAATCTGTACCGGTCCGGCTCACCACCCGGCAAGCCAGCCGCCCGAACTGCGCCCACGGGGCGGCGTTCAGCCGCCAGCCCTATGCGCGACGGGCATTTTTGATTGCCGCAAGCTTAACGGGCGCGCTTGCAATTCGATTTGCTGAACAGGGGCGATTTTCCGGTCCAATTTCTACGTCTCGCAGGGCCATTTATCCGAAATGGCGCGCATTCCGCCCCCTGATCGGCAGATCGGAACTGGCGCGGGCCGACTAGACTTGAACGCAATGGTCGCAAGCCGCGCCCTGCGCCAACTCGGAACGCGCCTAGGTATACACCCCATGGACAAATTGATCCCCGTCACCCAGCCCTACTTGCCTCCGCTGGAAGAGTTCGCTCCCTACCTCGAAGCGATCTGGGAGAGCAAGACGGTCACCAATGGCGGCAAGTTCCACGCGCAACTGGAGCGGGAGCTTTGCGAATACCTTGGCGTCGAGTTTCTATCGCTCTTCTCCAACGGCACACTCGCTCTGATCACGGCCTTGCAGGCGATGAAGATCACGGGCGACGTGATTACGACGCCTTTCAGCTTCGTCGCTACCACACATGCTTTGCATTGGAACGGCATTAGGCCTGTTTTCGTCGATATCGACCCGGTTACGATGAATCTCGATCCAAAGAAGGTCGAAGCCGCGATCACGCCCCAAACCACCGCGATCCTACCCGTGCATGTCTACGGTTCCCCATGCGATGTGGAGGAACTCGAGCGAATCGCGGACACCTACGGTTTGCGTGTGCTTTACGATGCCGCGCATGCGTTCGGTGTGCGCAAGAACGGCCGATCGGTGCTCGAGTTCGGAGACATGTCGGTGCTGAGTTTTCACGGCACGAAAATCTTCAACACATTCGAAGGCGGCGCGATCATCAGCCGCGACGCCAAAATGAAGCGCCGAATCGATCATCTGAAGAACTTCGGCTTCGTCGACGAAGTCACGGTGGTAGCACCAGGCATCAACGGCAAGATGAACGAAGTGCAAGCTGCGTTTGGCTTATTGCAGTTACAGCATATGGAAAAGATCCAAGCGGGACGTGCGCGAGTCGACGAGCGCTATCGCGCTGCGCTCACCGGTATCGACGGGCTGCTGATGCCCACTACGCCCGCGGGCTGCACGCGCAACCACTCCTACTTCCCCATACGCGTCACACGCGGCTTTCCGATGAGCCGAGACGCGCTTTATGACGAGTTGCGCGCGAACAATATCGCGGCGCGGCGCTATTTCTACCCGCTCATTAGCGAGTTTCCGACTTATCGCGGGCTGCCGTCCGCCGGACGTTCAAACCTCCCCGTGGCGTCGGAAATCGCTGAGCAAGTGCTGTGCTTGCCGATTTTCCCAGCGCTCGCTCCCGAGGAGCAGGACCGCATCATCGAGATCGTCACAGCCGTGGCCGGGGCCCCGCAGTATGCAAGCTGAGCGCAGGCTGGCTATCATGCAGCCTTACTTCTTTCCCTATCTCGGCTACTTTCAGCTGATGGCGAAAGTCGATGCATTTGTTCTATTCGATGACGTTCACTTCATCAACAAAGGCTGGATCAACCGGAACAGAATCAATGTCGGTGGCGCCGCTCACACGATCACCGTTCCACTGAAGCAAGCGAGCCAAAACCGGCTGATTTGCGACATCGAACTGGACGACTCGGCCAAGTGGCGAGAAAAGATGCTCAAGACCCTTGAGCAAAGCTATGTGCGGGCACCGCAGTTCCCGCGGGTGTTTCCACTCATCGAAGGCATCGTTCAGCACGATGCTTCGAATCTCGCGGACTATCTTCGCCATAGCTTGACCGCGCTGCGTGATCATTTGCGCCTGCCAACCGACATCGTCGCAACCTCGCGCCAGTATCAGAACGCCGAACTCAAAGCGCAGGAACGGATCATCGATATCGGTCTGAAAGAGCGCGCGCGCGTTTATGTCAACGCCATCGGCGGCATGCAACTGTATTCGCACGCCGACTTCGCCTCTCGCGGGCTCGACTTGAAATTTCTCCAGCCTACCCTCGAACCCTATGCATGCGGCCGTCTCGCCTATGTCCCGGGGCTGTCGATCATCGACGTGCTCATGTGGAACGATACGGCGTGCGTGGACCGCATGCTGAGCAGCGCCACTTTGTCATGAGCACCGGTTACCGTTCTCTCATCCGCCATTACGAGGATTGCCTCGCCCGCCATGGCGACACCCACCTCGGCGTCGACTGGCCAAACGCAGATGACGCCACTAAGCGTTATCGGGTCATGCTCGACGTGATCAAGCCGGAGCACGCGCGGTGCACGCTGCTCGACTTCGGTTGCGGAGCCTCGCATCTCTACCAATACATGCTCGATCGCGGCATCACGGGCGTCCGATACGCCGGCCTCGATGCGTCCCCGGCTTTCTGCGAACTGTCGCAGGCGAAATATCCGCACAATCAATATACATGTCTTGACGTATTGGATCATCCCGAACAGCTTGCTGAATTCGACTATGTCGTCATGAACGGCGTTTTCACCGAAAAGCGCGAGATGTCATATGACGCGATGTGGGATTACTTTCAACGCGTGCTGCGTCTTGTCTTCAGCAAGGCGCGGCGCGGGATCGCGTTCAATGTAATGTCGAAGGAGGTCGACTGGGAGCGAGACGATCTCTTTCACGTACCGGTCACCGAACTTACGCACTTCCTCGCCAGGGAGCTCTCGCGCCATTACGTCGTGCGGCATGACTACGGACTTTACGAGTACACGACGTACGTCTATAAGGAGTCAAACTGATGGCAAACGTCGTTTTATTCGGCATTCAAGACTACGCCGAGCTCGCCCACTATTATCTCGAACACGATTCGCCGCACAAGGTCGCGGCTTTTTGTGTCAACCGCGACTACCTGCCGGAAGGCGGTACGTTCCGGGGGCTACCCGTCGTCGCGTTCGAAGACGTGACTGAATCGCATCCGCCCTCCGATTTCAGTTTCTTCGCACCGATGTCCCCTAAGCACATGAACCGCGACCGCGAACGTGTGTACCTGGAAATTAAGCGGCGCGGCTACGAGTTGATCAGCTATGTCAGCTCCAAGGCAACGAGGTTCGACAATCCGATCGGCGACAATTGCTTCATACTCGAGGACAACACGTTGCAGCCATTTACGTCCATCGGCAACAACGTCGTGCTGTGGAGCGGCAATCACATTGGCCATCATGGCCGAGTCGAAGACCATGTGACCGTCACGTCGCACGTCGTCATGTCCGGCCATTGCACGATCGGTGCATTCAGTTTTCTGGGCGTCAACGCAACATTGCGCGACGGGATACGAATCGGGGAAGGTACATTCATCGCCATGTCCACGGCGATTACGAAAAGCACCGAGCCGTGGTCCGTGTATAAAGGCAACCCGGCCACCAAGCTGGGCATGTCGAGCACCGATCTCAAGATCTAGCGGGTAAGCGCATGGCAGGGATTTCCTGGAACAAGCGCGGGCTCGTTTACACCGTAGACAGACGGCTACCGTGGGCGAAAACGCACGCGCAGATCCCCACGGTGGCGGGTACACGAGACGGGGCAGTGCAGATTCTATTCAGTAGCCGAGATGCCAGTAACCGAAGCGCTATCGCGTCGCTCGACGTTGCAGTCGACAATCCAGCCAACGTGCTGAACGTTCAGCGCACCCCGGTTATGGAGCTTGGCAAGCTTGGCACGTTCGACGATTGCGGCGCCATGCCGTCGTCCGTTGTGGAGCGCGACGGCGTTCGATATCTGTACTACATCGGGTGGAATGTCCGCAACACCATTCCGTATCACAACTCTGTCGGACTCGCGATCAGCGAAGACGGCGGATGCACATACCGGCGGTTGTTCGACGGGCCGGTGATGGACCGCACGGCCGAAGAACCCTACTTTTGCGGCACCACATGCGTGCGGATAGAGAACGGGGTTTGGCGCAATTGGTACTTGTCATGCACTGGGTGGGTAGAGGTGGATGGGAAGGCCGAGCCCCGCTACCACCTCAAATATGCGGAATCGCGCGACGGCGTGCATTGGACGCGCGAAGGTGTGGTCGCAATAGATTACGCGGATGAGACCGAGGGCGGTCTCGTCAGAGCGTCCGTTCATTACGATGGAAAAATCTATCGCATGTGGTACAGCCGCCGGAGTCACATCGGCTATCGGGAAAACCGTGCCGGCAGCTATCGTATGGGATATGCAGAATCGACCGACGGCCACGTTTGGCAGCGACTTGACGAACAGGCTGGGCTGGACGTATCCGATGCCGGCTGGGATTCTTTCATGGTGGCATACCCGGAAGTAACGGAGATCGGCGGCCGACTTTACCTTTTTTACAACGGCAACGGCTTCGGCGCGAGCGGCTTCGGCTACGCCGAGGCCTCGCTCGACTCGGCTTAGGATTCAAAGATGCTATCGATGCGTACCGTCGCGGGCGATCTCGCGCAACTGGGCTATGTGGTACTGACGTCGGATTCGCTGCAAATGCGCATGCACGCCGTGCGAACCAAATTCGAGCAGCACTTCCGCGTGCGCTTCACGCCCGATGCATCGCGCAATCGCAACATTATCAAGTTGCTCGCTGAAGATATCGACGTGAAGCGCTTCTTCTGCTCCGAAGAGCTCGTAGATTGCCTTAGGACGCATGTCGGGATAATTGAACCCGTCCAAACCGGCCCAATCGTTACGCATTACACGGCAGGCGATCTAACCGGCAATAACTACGGGCTGCCGTACCATCAGGACTGGCCGAGCATGGGCACCTCCGCCCGAGGCGTTATCGCTTGGACTTCGATCGGCGATATCGGCCGCAAGGGTCCCGGTTTGCGAATCGTACCGGGCAGTCAGTTGCGGGGATTGTGGGCGGGCACGCAAACCGACTCGGGTTATGTGCTCGACGATCAGGAGATAGCCGACGCGCTGGATATCGAAGTCGAAGCCGGGCAGATCGTGCTCATGTCTCCGTTTCTCGTCCATAGAACGAGAACGTCTGAAGACCCCGGTTGGAAGCTGTCGCTTTCGTGCCGATTCGATGATTTCGCCTGCGACTCGTGGGATCGCCGCAATTTCGTCAGTGCGTATCGGACGACGGTAGATCGAAGTGTTTATTTGTCTGGAGCCGAATGAGCGAGGCGGGCGCTTCTGACACGACGGGCACCCGCCTTTTTTGGAGCCGGCTCTGATCAAGCGGCTCCGTCCCGGGTGAAAATGCAGTTCCATAGGCCGGCGTAGTTTTGCACTTGATATTGTCGCGCCCGATCGAATCCAAGAACTCGCAGCATTCCTGCCAGCTCGTCCATCTTCGCGTCTTCGATCTCGATGAATATTTCCTTGCACTTCGACAGCGACTCTCTCGCACCGGCAATCACGGGCACTTCGTGACCATCGACGTCAATCTTGACGAACTCCGGCTCAGGCAAGCCCATTTGTGCGCGCCATTTGTCGAAGTGAACGAGCTGAATAGCGTGCTCGTGCTGCGCATGGAAGCTGTCGCCCGATACGGCCGTGGCTGATCCGACGATCTTCTCATGCGCACCTAGCTCCATCTTGCGAATGTAGAGTTTGTCAACGCCGAAACGGTCGGAGGCAGCGACATTGAACGCCGCGATATTTACGTCATTCGCCCGATTGAGGAACGCGTTCCATGAAAGCAAGAAGTAGTTGGAGGGATCCGGCTCGATTGCGGTGACGCTCAATCCACGCTTGGCTGCGTAGAGGGCAAAAATTCCGTTGCTGGCGCCGAAATCGAAGTAGTTAGCCCCTCGAGGAATGCTGTCGATCCAATCGAGCAGTTCCGGCTCGATGTGCTCGAGGCCTGCGGCCATCCACAATAGCCTCTTGCTAGGTGCAAGCCAGCGCAGCGCCAGCCCTCGGACCTGACTCTCGTAGGTGTAGCTGTTTAGATCGAAGGCCTCTGCGTCCGCGAGCGTCTGCCGATCGACCAATGTCTCGATAGGAACGAATTTCCACGTATTCATGCTGGCCTTTATGTGTTGCGGCGACGAGGTGAGTGACCGAAAGAAAACCCGTGTGGTCGCTCGACCCTGGAACCTGCATTCTAGCGAGAAAGGCTGGGACCTAAAGCCGGAACAGACCGTGCGATAGGGTGCAATTCAGTGAGGATGTTCGACGGGCGAAACGTTGGACACGGGTATCCGCTGCCTGAGAACTATCCACATCCGCGCCCGTGTAGGGGCACGGTCCGCGTCGATACGAGAAGCGACAGACAGCCAGTGTTTGATGCTTATGTGAGCCATTTACTACCAATGCGTTAACGTGTGGCCCGCCGAGGAAACGCGTCGCCGCGCTCCAAGGCGGTCGACATCGACAAGGAAATGTGTAGCGTTTGACTGTCGCACGCTGATAGAATGATGGTTATAAAATTGGTCCGCCGAATAGCGGCACTATTAACGAGATGCTTCTGTTGAACGTAAGAATTCTCATGCTGTTTTGAGAAAATCGGGGCCATCCGTACTGCGGATGTGATTCTTAACCTTCCAATAGAACTTCCATGAAAAAAAACGCTTTGAAAGCGCTCGGGGCAGCGCTGGCAGCTATGGCAGCAATGGCTACGTCCATGCCCGCGACCGCCCAGGTCTATCCGATGGGGAGCAATTCCTACAATAGCCAAGGTCAAACACCCGGCGGCATGCCCGTCAACACGGTGATCAATATTTTCCCTGCGAGCGCGAACGCGCACGGTGCGATTATTCAAAGTTGTAATGTGACGGTTTGGGGCAGCAGCTGGGGCCCAAATACTCTCGTCATCGCGTCCCCCACCCAGCCGACCCCGCTGTCGACCGGAAATATTGTCCTCTTCTCCGTCCTAACCCCGCCGATTACAGCAGCGACGCTCCCACATCCGGTCTATGTTCCGGCAGGCAATGGTCTGTGGGGATATACAAGCGGAACCGGTGGTTCCATCTACTGCAATTACGATTTCATGAACTGACGAAGTCAGCATGCGGAATGCCGCACCGTCGGGTGCGGCATTCCATTCCCTCCTCGGCGCATGACCTGCTTCGGGGAGGATCGAAGAATCAGTTCAGCACATCATAATTACAGAACACAGAACCATTTAGGTTTGTATAGGCCCAAATCCCATTCCCCGCCGGCACATAAATTGGATATTTAATGTCGTTGAACGACCAAGGCGGCGTGAGGACCGAGAACAGGATGATGTTCCCACTTTGGAACGGGGTCGGTGCCGAAGGTGCGGACACTACGATCGTATTGGCCCCTGCAGTCGAACCAAACACGGTTACAGCACACGTACGCAGATTCACGCCGTGGACATTCGTGCTTGGTGAAACGATTTGAACAAGCGTGTTGGGTGTAAAGTTCGACGCGTTATAGCTGAAGCTTCCCATCGGAACAGGGTCCGCCATTACCGTCGTAGAAACCCCGTAGAGAGTGGCAAACACCGTCATTAGCAGCGTTGGTATGATTTTTTTCATGGACCTGATGCATCCGTTGGTTTGGGGAATTCATCCTACCATTGCATGTATTTAGGGCGCAATCATTAGCGCGTAGACGAAGAGCCAGGGCAGCTCGGCCGTGATTGCCCGTATTCCGGAGTTTCAAATTAGAGGCCAGCCAGGTGGGCCGCAATCTAGATACGCCTACGAACTGGGATGCGGCTCACCGCCGCACTGGAGTCGGAAGATTTGCCGTGAACACCCAATCCTCGTAGCTCCGCGCCCCATCGAATCTTTGAAACTGCCACGGAAGGTTAGCTATTTGAATCGGATGCCCCTTGGACGCGCTATGGATGCCGACGATCGTTTGCCCATCGGGCGACATGTCTAGCACCCAGTCGGCTTTTCCGGTCATTGGGTCTGCATAGATCTTGCGTAGATGCCGAACCACGTTCGGGTAACGTGGATCTCTCAACAGATCGTCGAGCGTGCGAGGCGCTGGCACCTGGAACTGCGGCGTCGCTTGAGCGTAGCTGATCAACGCATGCTGAAATTCCCCGCCGACGAACAGCAGTTCCTTCTCGGCCATGCGCCGTTGATACACCGCGCCGAACTGTGCTGCGCCGGCCGCGGCTATGCCAATGATCGCGATCGAGATCATAAGCGCGAGGTAGGCATATCCACGCTGCGCCGCCGCCCGCTTGGGGTTACTCCCTGGCATGCCTACATCTCTCCATAAGGCTTGCCGTCACGAGCCGTCCCCGGCGCGCCGCTCTTGATGTCATAGACGTTTCCAACCGATTGATCGTCAGGGGGCACGATGCGCCAGCTATCGACACTGCCTGCAACCGGATCGAACGGCAGTGAGCGCAAATAGCGTTTATCCACCAGCTCCTGCAGCGACTTCGGATATCTACCCCGGTCCCCGTAGAATTTATCGATCGCATCGCGCGTGACGTGCAGATTTTCCGCAAGGACCTTTTCCTTCGATGCGTCGATCGAATGAAAGTATCGAGGCAATGCGATTGTCAGCATCAGCGCGATGACCGCCAACACAATCAACAACTCGATCAGTGTGAAGCCACTCGGCGGGCGTCCGCCGCTTTTATGTCGCATTACCATTGCCGATAGGGCACACCGTTCAAACCAACACCGCTTGATGTTGAGTACACGTCGTACACGTCGTCGCCTTCTTGAGGGTTGTCCGGCTCGCTGGCGTAACTGCGCTTACCCCAGCTGGCCGAGGGATCGACTTCGACATCGGAGTTCATCGGATCACGCGGAATGCGGCGCAAGAAATAGAGCTTCCGGTGCTTCAGGTCTCGTTGATCGACCACACCGTCAACGAGGACATCCAGCGTCGGCGGATAGCCACTCGCCCCCGCTGCCATGGCGACCCGCCCTTCCTTACTTGCATCTCGATAAGCATCGATGGCACTACGGATTTGACGCAAGGCCTGTTGCAATTCCTGCTCGCGCTCGCGTTGCCGTATCACTTGTGCGGTCGGCATGACGACGGCGGCAAGCACCCCAAGGATCGCCAGCGTCACGAGCAATTCGATCAACGTGAAGCCGCCTGGCGTCGCTCGGCGCAAGCGTACCCGCTCGATAAAATTGCCGTGCATCGCTAGCGAACCGAGACGCTGTACGTTGATGTCGGCGCAACGGTCACGGGCCGCCCCCCGATACCCTTCGCCTCGCCGGGGCGCAACTGAACCGCCGTCTGTGCGACACTCGCGAGCGCCCGAAATTTTAGTACTGCGAACGCCCCCTTCGCCGATGAGCCGACTCCACCCGTTACTGCATCGCTCAGGATCACTTTGCCATTAGGGTCCACGCCACTCGTAAACCGCGTCGGCGCCCCCCCATGCCGCAAGAAATCGCCCTCAACCGCGTCGACGAACGCCAGCTTGCTGCTGTCGTAGCTCAGAGCGGTCGACAGGCTCATGATTGGCTCGTGTGTTTGCATGGCTAGTGTTAGGGTCACCGTTTCCCCGACCTTGACCTGCTGCGGCCCGTCTATCGTCGCCTTGACGGCAGTCCCGCCAGCGCTCGTAGTGTCGCTCGACGTGTGGGGAGCCTCCACCTGCGACACCGCCCGACGCGTTGCACTGTCTTCGGAGCTCGAATGCGTTTGCTCGACCGGCGGCGCTGCGTTGGTCGTAACAGATGGCGTCGACACGATCGGAACTTGCGCAGCGGGTATGATCGCGCCTCCCCCTGTCGGAGCAGCCGGCCCCGTCGGCACGACCTGTGGAGAAGCACCGGCTAATCCGTTCGATCGAATGAAGCTCTGCATATTTGTTTCGGTCCCCGACGAGAAATAGGCGAGCGCGGCGTCGGGTCGCTTGATATTTCGGATCAAATGAGGCGTGATCGACAAAACGATTTCGGTATTCTTATCGTCATCCGTCGTCGCTCCGAACAGACGTCCCAGCACAGGCACTTGCCCGAACCCTGGTACCTTGTTGCCGGAAGTCCGCTCCTGGCTGTCGATCAACCCTGCCAGAACGTCGGTTTCGCCGTTCTTCAATTGCAGCACGGTACTGGCCGTTCGCGTGCCGATCTCATAGGCAGTCGTGCCCGACGATTCCGTAATCTGATTGAGCAGACTGCTGACCTCCAATGAAACCTTGATGCCGACGGTATCGTCCAAATGGATCGTCGGTTCGACCTCGAGCGTCAGGCCGACGTCGAGGTAGTTGATGGACTGCGATACAAAACCCGTGGAGGTCGCCGTGGACGTAATGTTCGGCACCCGCTCGCCGATCAAGATCTTCGCCTTCTCGTGATTGCGCACGCGAATGCGGGGGTTTGTCAGCAGCTTGGCGTTCGAATCCTGCAAATTGGCATTGGCGGTGGCCTGCAACTGCGACACGCCTAGAGACCGCGAAGTCTGATGCAGCAGGTCGTTCAACGAAAGCGCAGGCGAAGTCGCGTTCGATAGCGCGCTGCCGATGCCGGAGCCGGCGGAACTCACCGCACTGCCAAGCGGCAACGGTGTTACCGTCACCGATCCTGGCCATGCGATACCGAGGTTCTGCAGACTGTTGCGCTGCACCTCCAAGACTTCGACCTCAAGCATGACTTCCGGCTCCGGAACGTCTTCCAGTGCAACGAGTTTCTCTGCCATCTTGATGACGTCGGGCGTGTCGCGCACGATCACCATGTTCAGCTTCTCATCGAAGACGATATCCTTCACCTGAAGAATGGTCTTCAGCGTATTGGCGACCGTTTTTGCCTCGGCGTTCGAGAGGAAGAATGTGCGTACGGCGAGTTCCCGGTATTCCTTCCGCTTGGCGGCGGTGTTCGGGTAAATCAGCACCGTGTTCTCATCGACTACTTGTTGCTCCAGCTCGTTCGTCGCGAGTACGTAGCGCACCGCCGCCTCGATCGTGCTGTTGCGCAGAAAGATGGACGTTCGCTGATCCGTTCTTACGTCCTTATCGAAGAGGAAGTTGAGCCCGGCGGTGCGAGAGATGACATCGAACAGCTGCTTGAGCGTCGCGTCCGCAAAGTCGATCTGAATTGGCTTTTGATAAGCGCGTGCAAGCGCAGCTTCGACTGTCGACGCACCCTGTGCGTCATGCAGTTTCTGTTTGAGCGCAAGCGCGCGCGGCTGCGCCGGAGCTTCGCTCAACACTTCGTCCACCAAACGCCGTGCTTCCGCAAGGTCGTTCTTTTGAGCAGCGGCCTCCGCTCGATCGAGCAAAGCGTCGCGATGAGCGATATTCTCGAGGCCCACCAACCCAGCCAAAGCACGCTCGTTGGCAGGATTGAGTGCAAGCGCTCGCTGATATGACTTCTTTGCGTCGGCCACTGCGCCGCTAGCCGCGAATCGGTCGCCCGCCTCGTCATATCCTGCAGTTGCCCGCTCTCGCTCAGCGAGCCATGTCGAGCGATATCGTGCGTCCTGCGGCTCGCGTGTCACCGCTTCCGATAACTTCGCGAGACCTTCATCGACCTTGCCCGCCGCGACCAAATTCTGCCCGTCGTGATAGGCCTGCTGCGCGGCGCAGCCCGCCAGGAGAACAGGCAGCATCAAGGCCGCCGCAAGATGTCGCCAATGAAATACCTGTCGGCGCAGCCCTACTCCGCGTCGAGCTGAAGATAAATTACGCAACGTTGGTTTCCTTCCTATGCATCGGGGTCATTCGGCGCCGCCGATGTCGAGCGTTTGAACCTGCTTCAGGGGTAGGTAGACGAGCGATAGTGTCGGTGGCTTGATGGACTCGACGCGGTACGTGGAATCGATGACCATCTGTTCACGCACGACCCATGTTTCTTGCCCCCGCGCCAAATAGACTTCCCAAACGCCATCGGCGGATTTCTTGCCGATATATGTGAAGGGCAGGCTCGGCGCCGCAGGCGGCGGCAACGGCGGCACTTCAGCCTGCGCGGGCGCTGCAGACGGAAGAGGCGCCGCCATGGTTTGCCCTTCGAAGAGGTTGTGGCCTCCTTCGCTCGCCGCGCCGAACAGCGTTCGGCGCGGACGCAGCGCGGTAATACCGATCTCCACCGCTGACGCGTTATCCTCACTGGCCGCCGCCGGCCCCATGCGCGTGCGTGGCGCCGCCTCGACGATCTCGTCACTCGACTTGCGGTTCGCGAAAACAAGCGACGCCGCGCATGAGACGAACGTGAGAGCGAG
Organism: Trinickia sp.; assembly: GCF_051954495.1. Lineage (GTDB taxonomy): Bacteria > Pseudomonadota > Gammaproteobacteria > Burkholderiales > Burkholderiaceae > Trinickia. Next base: position 8,047 of record NZ_JBQCHR010000114.1, on the reverse strand, counting down.
GGCGACGTGTCTAGGCTTCATCGCTGTACCTCGCCCGTCGCCTTGCGCGCCAATGCCGAGTCATCGGCGCGCATGAACATCGTGAAGCGCACGTTCGCTTTGACGACCGGCTCGCCCGCCGAAGCACGCTCGAAGCGAATATCGTCCAGTGAGGCAAACGGAGTCGTCAGCAGAACGCGCTCGCAAAATCTTCGAATATTTCGGTAGTCGCCCTTTATAGGGAGAACGATCGAATAAGTATCGAATCGGCCCGCTCTGTCGTGGTCCGGTTTGTATTCGCCCTTATCCAAGGCAACGCCTGCGTCCGACGCGGCCCTAAACAGGCTGGTCACGATTTGGTCGCCGTGCGCCGCATCGCCGAGCGTCGAGTAAAAGGCCGACGCGCGCTCGGCAGCCAGCGCTCGGGGCGGCACGATGCGCGTTGTCGCAGGTGCCGCACGCGCTCGAGCAATATCCCGCGTCTCCTGATCGACACGCGCGGCTAGCCTAGGAACCCAAACCATCCACATCAGGCCGGCAGCCAAAGCGCCCACGGCAACGCAGAGCGCGCCGGCTCGGGCACGGCTGAGCGACAGGCGCAATATGAGCAAGGTTCGCTCAAAGGAAGCGGCCGTCACAATGCGGCCCCTCGCCATTGCACTTCTATCTGGAAGCGAATCACTTCCGCGAAGCCATCGCGCACGCGCTCGTGTTTCGTCAGGAACACATGACCGATGGCAGGTTGTTGCTCCAACGCTGTCAGATAGCCGATCATGTCCTCGGCCCTACTGCTCTGCGCTTCAATCTTGATCTGCGCGCCGCGCGGCTCCGGGCGGACCGACAGCACCGAGACCTGCTCCGGCGTCGCGGCCTCGAGCGCGTCGAGGATGTCGGCCCACGGCAAATTGAGCCTCGCCACGGCCGCATTAATCGCTTCGGCTTGCTTCGCGTCGATCGGCTTCCGCGCCAGCGCCATCGCATGTCGCATATCCGCGCCGGACCGAGCTTGGAGCGATACGGCTTCTCGATCGAGCGTATCGATCCGGTTCAGGAGCGCATGGACGCGAAAACCCGCAACGATGGACAACGTCAACGCCGCCACTGCAAATACCCTCGCGATCAGGCGCGTACGATACAGTTCGCGCCGAAGGCTAGGCGGCGCAAAGTCGATGTGGAGGGGATTCATGTCGCCGCCTCGCGTTGAGCCAGCTTATCCGTCGAGGCCGGGTCGCTGTCGGTACTGTCGGAGACATCGTCGTCACCTCGATGCCAGTGCACGACCATCGCCGCGCGGTCCGGGGCGGACTGCGATCGCATTTCCTCGCCCGGCAATCCGTGGACATGCACCGATGCCGGCGGCGGCACGCCCTCGAGCAACGCGGCATACGCCACTTGTTCACAGAGTCGCTCCGCCGAATGGCGGTCGTCCGTGAAGACAAGGGTCCGCACCGCGGCAAGGCGTGGTCGCGAATCCCCGACAACGATCCCCAGCGTCGATGTAGCGCCGCTCAAGGTCGCAAGCCAGGCATCGCCCGACACCTCGCGACGCCGACGATTCCACGCAGCCACAAACGAGGGGGTAACCGAAACGAGCGCGTTCTTTTGAGAGTCGGCTGAAAACCTCAAGGCGTCGAGCAACCGGCGCGGAGCCGCACAGGCGAGAAACGGGTCGCTGCTGCGCCAGTCCGCCATGACGTGCCACGACGCAACCGAGTCACCGTACAGTCCGTCGAAGCGCACTTCAGCGGCGCTGCGCAGATCCGTCATGCTGGCCGCATTCGATGGAGGCGTCACCATGAAATAGCGTAGGAGGTCATCGCGTAACATCACATGAACCGGTAGTCCGCTGCACCCAGCATCGGCGAGCACCGCCGAAATCGTTGCGCTGATATCGCCATATGCCGCGTCGAAGCAGTCGACAATCGATCTCTGTGCAATCGAAGCGTTTTGCTTCTTCGCCCTCGACTCCCGTCTAGCAATGACCGCGTGGCGCCCCATGTCCAGCCGACATTGTTCGCCCCTTAACATACGCATTAGCCGCTCACGCATTGAGCGTCACCCGTTTTACTTCGGCCAGCGTGGTCTCGCCGCGCTTCACTAAAGCAAGCGCGACTTCACGCAGTTGTCGTGTGCCGTTATTCCGCGCAGCCTCCTTAACGCGGCGGATCGGCTGCTTTTCCACCACCATGTCACGAATCTCATCGTCGAGAATGAGAATTTCGGCGATGGCCCGGCGCCCTCGGTACCCCGTGCCTCGACAGTCGCCGCACCCCGCGCCCTGCTGAAAATCGAAATCGGCAACTTCCGCGCGAGCAAGCCCGAGACGTCCGAGTTCCGCGTCCGAGGGGACGTATGGCATAGAGCAGTGCTTGCAATTGACTCGCAACAATCGCTGCGCCCATATTCCGTTGAGCGCGGACACGAAGGCGTACGGGTCGATGCCCATATGATTGAAGCGGCCAAAAACGTCGAACACGTTGTTCGCGTGCACTGTCGTCAACACGAGGTGGCCGGTCAGCGCGGATTGCACCGCGATCTCCGCGGTCTCGCGATCCCGGATTTCCCCGACCATGATCTTGTCCGGGTCGTGCCGCAAGATGGAACGCAGGCCGCGAGCAAAGGTGAGCCCCTTCTTCTCGTTGACGGGTATTTGCAAGATTCCGGGCAGTTGGTATTCCACCGGGTCTTCGATCGTGATGATCTTGTCCCGCCCGTTGTGGATTTCGGTGAGGGCCGCATACAAGGTGGTCGTTTTGCCCGATCCGGTGGGCCCGGTGACTAGCAGCATGCCGTACGGTTCCTCCGCCAAGCGACGCAGGACGGTCAACGATTCGTAGTCATACCCGAGCGCTTCGAGCGTGAGCGCGCCGTGCGTCTCTATCATGGCCCGCTTGTCCAAGATCCGGATAACAGCGTCCTCGCCATGAATGCTCGGCATGATCGAAACCCGCAGATCGATGTCGCGGCCGCCGGCCGATACGCGGAAACTCCCATCCTGAGGAACCCGGCGCTCGGCGATATCGAGTTCGGCCAATACCTTGAGGCGCGATATCACTTGCTCGGCAGTCTCGATTCCGTTGATCGTGGCGGCCGCATCGAGCACGCCGTCGACCCGGTACTTCAATGCCAGGCCGCTTGCCGTGCTCTCCAAATGGATATCCGACGCACCAGCTTTCAGTGCATCGTAGAGGGTCGAATTGACGAGTTTCACGGCGGGACTGGCCGCTTCGTTGACTGTCGCGAACGACAGCTCTTGAGCGGCCCGGCCACCGGCTTGCTGCTCGCCAATGGGAGTAACCAAGTTGTCGACTGCACGCGCGGATTCTTCCATGCGCGAGTGATAGGCCTGCAAATCCGATGACAAGGCGAGCCGCACATCGACTGTTGCACCTGCCTGAGCGGCGAGCCACGTGCGCAAATCCAAGTCGAAGGGGTCAGTCAACACGGCGATCAACGCACCGCTCGGCTCGCGCAACAACGCGCACCGTCGCTGCATCCCTCGAGGAAGCGGCACGCGGTCGAATACCGCTTCCATCTCCAGCATCTGCGGCGTTTCGATAACACTCATGGCGAGCCGACGCGCAAGCATCTGCACAAGTTCGCGAGGCTCGATACCGGTCAGAACCTCCAATTCGAGCAATACATGCCGTTGCGATGCCGACGACGCGGCGCGTGCTTGCTCAAGCAGCGCTGTATCGATCGCCGTGGGCTGCATCGTCTCTTGGACAGTCATGACAAGCCCGCCGCGAGATCGAAAATGGGCAGATACAGCAACACCACGATCGTGCCGACCACAAGGCCGATGGCCGACATGAGAAGAGGCTCGAACAGACGCGTGAATCGATCGATCCAGCGACTGATTTCGCCGTCGTAGAAGGCTGCGGATTGCGTCAGCATATTGCCCAGTTCGCCGGAGCGCTCACCCACCCGCAACATACGCAGCGAGATGGGCGTCGTGAGGCCTTGTGCATCGAATGCACTTGACAGGGCCGTGCCTGCCTGCACGGAAGCTCGGGCGCGCCCGAGACGCTGGCGCAAAGCAAGAGAGATCGTGCCCGCTGCCGTCTCCATGGCGGGAACAATAGGGACACCCCCCTCCAACAACATGCCGAGCGTCAAATAGAGGCGCGAAAGTTCGTAGATGCGCAAGTGCGAGCCAATCAGCGGAACGCGCGCCAGCAAGCTCATGACGCCAATCTTGGCAATCACCGTTCTCAGCCCGACGAATCCGGCTGCTGCACATACGGTAGTTCCGGCGAAGAGCGCAAGTCCGTGAGCTGCGGCGAATCTCCCCCAATCGAGCAGCAGTTGGGACATCCAAGGCAGGGCTCGGCCAGTGCCTTCATAGATGGTCGCAAACCGCGGCACGACGTAAGCAATCAGGAACGCGGCAACGCCGCCGCCGACAACGAGCAGGATGCTCGGGTAAATGGCCGCACTCACAAGCTTGTTCCTGACGGTGTCGATGCGCGATTGATAGTCGACATAGCGTTGCAGCGAGCGGGGTAAGTCGCTTGTCCCTTCCGCTGCGCGCACGATGCCGACATAAAGCGGCGGGAACACGTCAGATTGCTCCGCGAGTAGGCTCGAGAAGCGCTTGCCGTCGCGCAGCCCCGCGAGTAGGCGCTCAAGAACATTGCTCAGTCGCGCACCGCCCGCCCGCTCTGCCAGGGCCTCGAGGCCCTCCACAATGGTCAGTCCGGCCGTCAGCAGCGCCAAAAGCTCCTGACTGAACAACACCAAAGAGAAGCCGGCACGGGAGGCTGCGGGCTGTCGCAGAGAGCGCAGCCGATCTACACGCATCACATGCAGCCCGCGCGCCTTCGCCAGCAGACGCGCATCGCCGTCATCGGCGGCATCGACGACAATCGAGACGATTCGGTTCTCGGGAGAGAGGCCTCGTACTTCGTATCGCATCGCTTGGCCCTACTCGTTCGCGCCGAACCCGTCCGCGTGGCGCGCTGCCTCGCGGCGTTGTGTTCGCAGCCTAATCATTCGCTGCTAATGTCGGCGTCTTCGCCGGTACCGCCGGGCTGGCCGTCGCGGCCATACGAAATCACGGCGTAATCGCCTTTGGCGCCGGGTACTTGGTAAAGGTAGGCGTGCCCCCACGGATCGAGCGGCACATCCTTCTTCAGGTAGGGGCCAGTCCATTTATCGAGGCCCGCAGGCTTGACGACCAATGCGGCGAGGCCCTCCTGGGCCGTCGGGAAACGCCCGACATCGAGGCGGAAATTATCAATGGCCTTCGTGAAGACGTCGATCTGCGCCCGCGCGACCGTTACTTGGGACTTGCCAAGCTGGGCAAAATATCGCGGCCCGACCAGTGCCGCCAGCATGCCGATGATGACCAACACCACCAGCAATTCGAGAAGGGTAAATCCCCGCTGATGCACGCCCCGAAGCCCCGCGCTGGGCTCGCCCCGTGCCCAGCCGCTTTTGCCAAACCGCATTCCGATTCCTTTTTAGAATTATTGCCCTTATACGGGCCGGATTTTTCCGCTGAGCCGTGTATTGCTTCACCCCGTTCGGCTCTAAACCGGCGTAATGGTAAAGCAATTTGGTCTGCGTGTGCGGCGGCGCGATTGGCTTGCGTGAGCGGGCCTCGTTAAGCCCCCTTCCCCACCCCCACCCGCCGCATCGCCACCGGCTTCACGGCCTCCTGCAACGCCGGCGCGGCGGGCGCTGCATCGTCGATCGTCGTGGCCCGCCCGCCATCGCGGAAGAACGCCTGTTCCGCCGCCTTGTTCATGACGAGGATACTGATGCGGCGGTTCGTCGGCGCATTGGCATCATTGCCTTGCAGCGGCTGCACATCCGCCAGCCCCCGCACCTGCAGCACCTTTTCGATATGCATCCCGCCCGTCACCAGCGCGCGCCGCGCCGCATTGGCCCGCTCCGACGACAACTCCCAGTTCGTGTACCCATCCTCACCGCCGCCATACGGCACATCATCGGTATGACCGGCGATCGAAATATGGTTTTCCACGTCGTTGAGCGTTCCGCCGATCTGCGAAAGAATCGTGACCGCATACGGCTGCAGCCTCGTGCTGCCCAACGCGAACATCGGCCGCTTTTGCGAATCGACGATCTCGATGCGCAGGCCCTCGGCCGTGATCGAAATGCGAATTTGGTCTTTGTACGCGTTCAGCGCAGGCGTGTGTTCGATCAGCGAAGTCAGCTTTTGCTTCAGCTGCTGAAGCTTCTGCATGTCGTCCGAGGCGAGCTGAGGCGTGGCCGCTTGCGCGGCGGGCGGATTGGGCTGCGCCATCGCGCCTTCGCCGGGCCTAGTATCGGAAATATCGCGCCCGCCGCCTTGAACTACATTCGAGCGCGTCGCATTCGAGCTTTGGTCGCCGGAGAACAGCGCCGACAGCGGCGTGTTGAAGTACTGCGAAATCCCTTCCTTGTCGTACTTCGAGGTCGAACCGAGCAGCCACATCAACAGAAAGAACGCCATCATCGCCGTAACGAAGTCGGCGTAGGCGATCTTCCACGCGCCGCCATGGTGCCCCTCGTGGTCGCCGCCCTTCTTGCCGCGCCTCACGACGATGCTCATCGGCCGCTTCTCGGCGGCCTCGCGGGAAAGTCTGTCACCCATGATTCAATTGCTCATCACCCAGCTGGTCGATCTCAGGACGACGCCGCCGCTTTCGAGACCTTGGTCGCGCGAACGGTATCGTCGAGTTCTTGGAAGGTCGGACGGTCATTGGTGAACAGCACCTTGCGGCCGAACTCGACCGCCACAGAGGGCGCATAGCCGCTCAGCGATGCAAGCAGCACGGCCTTCACGCATTGGAACGGCTTCGCGGCCGCACGTCCCTTTGCATGGAGCAGATCGGCCAAGGGCCCGATGAACCCGTACGACAGCAAGATGCCGAGGAACGTGCCGACGAGCGCGGCGGCGATCATCTTGCCGAGCACCGCGGGCGGCTCGCCCACGGAAGCCATCGTATGCACCACACCCATCACGGCCGCGACGATACCGAAAGCCGGCAGGCCGTCGGCCATCTTCTGCAGCGCGTTGGCGACGACGGATTCTTCCGCGTGATGCGTCGTGAGTTCTTCGTCCATCAAGTCCTGCATTTCGAGCACGTTGATGTTGCCCGTCGACATCATGCGCAGGTAGTCGGTGATGAAATCGAGCAGATGATGATCGCCCGCGATCGCAGAATATTTCTGGAACAGAGGGCTTTGATCGGGCGCATCGACGTCCGCTTCAAGCGCCATCATCCCTTCCTTGCGGGCCTTTTGCATCAGCTCGTAAAGCAACGCGATGAGCTCGAGGTACTTCGCCTTGTCATAGCGCGGGCCCTTGAAGCAAGCAGGCAAGCTCTTGATCGTCTTCTTGAGCGTGTGCACGGGATTGGCCACGACGAACGCACCGAAGGCCGCGCCGAAAATACACACGAGTTCGAACGGCTGAAGCAGCGCGAACAAATGCCCGCCCTCGCCGACGAAACTTCCGATCACGGCGCCGAGCACCACGACCCATCCGATTGCGACAAACATAATTTCTCCAAAAGCTTCAGGCTGCGCCGATGAGCCGGCACGCCACGCGCGCGCCGTCGCAACGAACGAAGATCGTTCGTCGTCTTGTCGATTGTTCTGATGGAACAGTTGAACAGACGGACGCGGTTCGATGAAACCGGCGCGTTTTACCGCTTTTGACGAGGCTGTGGCGCGGCCCTGTATTCGTTCATGCCTGGCTAACGGCGCGAATAGGCGATAGCTAAAGGGTGGGAAATCACTGAATTTATGGGGCCGCAGTCAATATGCGACGCGCGATCGGTATCGATGACCGATCGCGAATGAGCTTGATTTCGTTGACATCCTCCCCTGCCTGAAGGCAGGGGATTCCTACCGCGTCTGAAATGATGATGCCTACCTCAGATCGCCTCGGCAGGTTCCTGCTTCACGGAGCGGTCCGACTGCACCGGCTCTCCACAGGCTGCAACGCGGTGTCCCCGCGCCAAAATGTTGAGCGCGCCGACAACATCGGCGTTCTCTTCGTAACCGCATTCGACACAGGCGAACTTCGCCTGTGTGGTCCGGTTATCCGCGCTCA
>NZ_JBQCHR010000113.1:0-3083 GCF_051954495.1 Trinickia sp. | reverse complement strand
TGTCCTGGCGGAGGGCGTGGGATTCGAACCCACGAAGGCCGTAAAGCCTTGCCGGTTTTCAAGACCGGTGCATTCAACCGCTCTGCCAGCCCTCCGAGAGGCGCGATTGTAACCCGAAACTCGGCGACGCCCGCGTCACGGGTTTGATCGCTTCGCGGATCAATCGTCCCGTTCGTTCAAGAACAGCGCCTGCAAGTCGTTCAAAAATCGCTGCCCGAGCGGCGTCGGCGCGATTTTCTCGTACGTACGCTCGATCAGCCCGCGCCGCTCGGCCTCCTGCAATGCAGGCTCGATGGACGTCAACTGCAGCCCCGTCCGTTCGATGAACCGGTGCACGGGAAAGCCTTCGACTAGCCGCAGTGCGTTGAGCATGAATTCGAACGGCAGATCGCGCGTGGAGACTTCGTGCTCTTCCTGTACCGGCGCACCGGCGCGCGCCTGTTCGATGAACGTCTGCGGATGCTTGTAGCGTACCTGCCGAACGATTCGATGGGCGAACGACAACTTCGAATGCGCGCCCGCCCCGATCCCCAGATAATCGCCGAACCGCCAATAGTTCAGATTGTGTTTGCTTGGGTGATGCGGTTTGGCGTACGCCGATACTTCATACCGCTCGTAGCCGGCCGCCGCCGTGCGCTCGTGAATCCATTCCTGCATGTCCGCCGATGCATCGTCGTCGGGCAGGGCAGGCGGAAACTTGGCGAAGAGCGTATTCGGCTCGAGCGTCAGATGGTAGAGCGACAAATGCGGCGGCGCGAACGAAAGCGCCGTTTCGATATCGGCGCGGCATTCGTCCAACGTTTGCCGCGGCAGCGCAAACATGAGATCGAGATTGAAATTCTCGAAATGGCGCGCCGCGATTTCGACCGCCCGGCGCGCGTCGCCCGAATCGTGGATGCGCCCCAGCGCCTTCAAATGCGCTTCGTTGAAGCTTTGAATCCCTACCGACAAACGATTCACGCCGCTCGCGCGAAACTGCGCGAACTTCTCGGCTTCGAACGTGCCCGGGTTGGCCTCCATCGTGATTTCCGCATCGGCATCGAGCGGCAGCAAGGCGCGAACATCCGACAGGAGGCGATCGAGCCCACGCGCCGACAGCAAGCTCGGCGTGCCGCCGCCGATGAAGACCGTATGCACCTGTCGGCCCCAAACCAGCGGCAGCGCTTGCTCGAGATCGGCGCGCAGCGCGTCGAGATAATCGTCTTCAGGGAATCGTTCGCCTTTCCACTCGTGCGAATTGAAATCGCAATAAGGGCACTTGCGCACGCACCATGGGAAATGCACGTAGAGCGCAAGCGGCGGCAAGGACGTGAGATGGATCGCGCCCGGTGCTGTAAACGCCTGCACGACGCCCGCGCGGGTGCCGATCATTTTCCATCCTCCTCGAGCCGCGCCAGCAAGGCCTGCAGTGCGATCGCGCGGTGGCTGCGCGCATTCTTGACCGCGGGGTCGAGCTCGGCGGCCGTCGCCTTCAATTCAGGCAAGAAAAAGTGCGGGTCGTAGCCGAAGCCGTGGGCGCCGCGCGGCGTATCCACGATTTCGCCGTGCCAGCGGCCTTCGGCGATGAGCGGTTCGGGATCGTCGGCATGGCGCACGAGGACGAGTACGCAGTAGTAGTAGCTGCGGCGGTCCGTCACGCCTTGCAGGCGCGCAACCAAGTGGGCGTTGTTCGCCGCATCGCTTTTTTCTCCGCCCGCGCGTTGCGCGTAGCGTGCCGAGTACACGCCCGGTTCGCCGTTGAGCGCGCGCACGCAGAGCCCCGAGTCGTCCGCGAGCGCGGGCAGCCCCGTCAGGCGCGCCGCGTGGCGGGCCTTGGCCAGCGCGTTTTCCACGAAAGTCGCATGAGGCTCCTCCGCTTCCGGAACGCCGAGCTCGCCTTGGGCGACAAGGGCGATGCCCGCTTCGCCGAGCATCGCCGAAAACTCGCGCAACTTGCCGGCATTGTTCGATGCGACGACGACGCGCTCACTCATCGCGCGTCCCCAATGCAGCCTTTTGCTTGTCGATGAGCGTGCGGATTCCCTGCTGCGCGAGGTCGAGCAGCGCGTTCATTTCGTCGCGGGAGAACGGCGCGCCTTCGGCCGTGCCCTGCACTTCGACGAAACCGCCCGCTCCCGTCATGACGACGTTCATATCGGTGTCGCAGCGCGAGTCTTCGTCGTAGTCCAGGTCGAGCACGGGCACGCCCTCATAGACGCCGACCGAAATGGCGGCGACATAATCGGTGATCGGCGATTGGGCGATCCGCCCGGCGGCAATGAGCTTGGAAACAGCATCGTGCGCCGCGACGAACGCGCCGGTGATGCTGGCCGTGCGCGTACCGCCGTCGGCTTGAATCACATCGCAATCGATATGGATCGTACGCGGACCGAGCCGCTCGAGGTCGAACACGGCGCGCAGCGCGCGGCCGATCAGCCGCTGAATTTCCTGCGTGCGGCCGGTTTGCTTGCCGCGAGCCGCCTCGCGATCACTGCGCGTGTGCGTGGCGCGTGGCAGCATGCCGTATTCGGCGGTGAGCCAGCCTTGATTGCGCTCGCGCAAGAATTCGGGCACGCGCTCGACGACGCTCGCCGTGCAGATGACTTTCGTGTCGCCGAATTCGACGAGCACCGAGCCTTCGGCATGCTTCGTGTAGTGGCGCGTGATGCGAACGTCGCGCAGGGCGTCGGCGGCGCGGCCGCTGGGGCGTTGAACGATATCGGGCATGGTGGGAGCAAGAAGCGGCGTGGCGCCGCGTGGAAAGAGCGGAAAGCGTAATTTTACCGCCCTTGACGCCATGCATGCGCCCGGCCGGCTGCCGTGCCGCCGGCTCGGGCGTGCCCGGCAAAAATGGGATAATGCCGGTTCAACGCTTTCGCGCCGGGTCGACGCGCGGGGCGGCTCGAATAACCGGCCGGCGACGGCCACAATCGCGAGACGGACGATGATTTACAGCATGACAGGTTACGCGAGCGCGACGCGCGAACTCGCGGCCGCAGGCGGCAGCGGAGCCATGAGCGTGTCGGTCGAACTGCGCACCGTGAATTCGCGTTTTCTCGACCTGAACTTCCGCATGCCCGAAGAGGCGCGCACGTGCGAGCCGA
>NZ_JBQCHR010000112.1:0-4561 GCF_051954495.1 Trinickia sp. | reverse complement strand
AATCGACCGATTGCATGGACACATCAGAACATGCGCCCGTCTTCCTGTGCAGCTATCAACCGTTAGAGGGCGCCTCTGGTGCAGACCTGAAGTGACGCGTGAGGCGCCCCCAATCAGAATCGCGCGCGACGCTATGGGTTCGAAGTTTGGGACGCTAGAGAAATCTAATATTTGCACTAGGGTGCGACTGCACGAGCACCTCGAACCGGATTAAGCGCGCGCTGCCATACCACAGACGCCGCGCGCTACCGCGCGCAAACGCCGGCGTTCAAGCCATGCACGCACAACGTGCGAACGTCATTCGACCTATCAGGGAGAGCCTTCAATGAATTCGTCGGTTTCGCAATCGCGATCGTTCACCACGGTCTTTTTGATCGAGATGTGGGAGCGATTCGGCTATTACGGCATGGGCGCATTGCTCGTGCTTTACATGGTGGAACGGCTAGGCTTCGGCGATGCGCGCGCGAACCTCACTTGGGGCGCATTCACGGCGCTCGTCTATGCGGCGCCGTCGATCGGCGGATGGATCGGCGACAAGGTACTCGGCTCGCGGCGCACGATGCTGTTCGGTGCGGTGGTGCTCTCATTCGGCTACGGCATGCTTGCACTGCCGAACGATCAGCTTTCGTTTCTCTATGCATCGCTCGGCGTCATCGTCGTCGGCAACGGGCTGTTCAAGGCGAACTCCGCCAATCTCGTGCGGCGCATTTACGAAGGCGACGATGCACGCATCGACAGCGCGTTCACGATCTACTACATGGCCGTCAACGTCGGCTCCACGCTCTCGATTCTCGCCACGCCATGGATCAAGGACCGCTGGGGATGGCGCACCGCGTTCGCCGTCTGCTGCGCGGGTATGGTGTTGGGCGTGCTCAATTTCCTCGTGCGTTACAGATCGCTTTCACACATCGGCTCGGCGCCCGACAGTAAGCCAATCGTATGGCGCCGCGTCGCGGTGGTGGCCGCGGGCGCCGTCGCGCTCGGCACGGCAGCCGCGTTCGTGCTGGGCAACAAGTCGCTCGCCGTCGCTTGCGTCGACGTGGCGGGCATCGTCATCCTGGCGCTCTTCGCCTACATGATCGCCAAGTGCGACCGCTCGGAGCGCGCCGGGCTGATCGCCGCACTGATACTCGTGCTGCAGTCGATCCTGTTCTTCATCTTCTACCAGCAGCAGATGACGTCGCTGACGCTGTTCGCGCTGCGCAACGTCGATCCCACGTTCTCGCTGTTCGGCGTGCGCCTGTTCTCGTGGAGCGCCGCGCAATTTCAGGCGCTCAATCCCATTTGGATCATGCTGCTGAGCCCTTTGCTGGCGTCAACCTATACGCGGCTCGCGAAAGGCCGCGGCGACATCAGCATCGCCGCCAAATTCGCACTGGGCTATGTGGCCGTGGCCATCGGCTTCGTCATCTACGCCTTCAGCGGGCGCTATGCCGTCGACGGCCGCGTTTCGTCGTGGTTCATGGTCTGGGGCTACGGCTTGAACTCGCTCGGCGAACTGCTCGTGAGCGGGCTCGGCCTGGCGATGATCGCGCGCTATATTCCGGCGCGCATGAGCGGTTTTATGATGGGCGCTTACTTTTTGGCCACTGGCATATCGCAGTACCTCGGCAGCGTCGTCGCGAACTTCGCGCAACTGCCGTCCAACGATTTGCCCGCCACGCAATCGCTGCCGCTGTATACGAACCTGTTTGCCGAACTCGGCTGGCTCGCGGCGGCAGGCGTGCTAATGTCTCTGATCCTGCTGCCGCTGATGCGCAAGCTCTCGGATCAGCATCGCCGCGCATCGAGTGCGGCGGTCGAAACCACGAGTGCGCACAGCCTGGCGGCCGATTGATCGTCGTATGACGACTGGGCCAAGACCGCGGAACGACCATGACCGAAGCCTCCCGTACTCGCAAGAGCCGCAGCGCCGCCGCTCGCATTCGCGTCGGCATCGGCGGCTGGACGTTCGAACCGTGGCGCGGCCCGTTTTATCCGGCGGGCCTCACGCAGAAGCGTGAACTCGAATATGCGAGCCGTAAGCTGACGTCGATAGAAATCAACGGCACGTTCTACGGCACGCAGAGGGCCACGAGCTTCGAGAAGTGGCATGACGAGACGCCCGAGGATTTTGTGTTTTCGTTGAAGGCGCCGCGCTTCGCCACGCATCGGCGCGTATTGGGCGAGGCAGGCGATTCCATCGAGCGCTTCTTTGCGAGCGGCGTGCTCGCGTTGAAAAACAAGCTCGGCCCGATCAATTGGCAATTCGCCACCACGAAGCAGTTCGATGCCGAGGATTTCGACGCGTTCTTAAGCTTGCTGCCGAAGAAGGTGGATGGCCGCGCCATTCGCCATGCCGTCGAGGTTCGGCACGAAAGCTTTCGGCATCCGGAGTTCGTTTCGCTCCTGCGCGAGCATGAGGTTGCCGTGGTCGTAGCAGGAGACAGCGAGCACCCACAGATTGCCGATGTGACGGCGCCGTTCGTTTATGCGCGAATCATGGGGACGGTCGAATCGGAGGACCTCGGCTATTCGGATCAGGCGTTGGATGCGTGGGCATCGCGTGCGAAGGCGTGGGCCGCGGGGGAAGCGCCGGATGATCTGGAGACGATCGCGCACTCGGCCAAGAAGGTCACGGCGCGCGATGTCTACCTTTACGTGATCAGCGGATACAAGGTGCGCAATCCGGCCGCGGGGATGGCGTTGATCGAACGGATTGGCCATGCGCCCGGCTGAACGCGGCTAGCGCCGAGATGCTAAAACTCGTCGCAAATGCCAAGACCAACGGGGGCAGCAGATGAAGGCGGTATGGTTATCCGTTTCATTCTCACGGAGGACAATGAAAGGGAGCAAAGTTGAGCATTGATTCAGCGCTGCCGTCTAAAGGCGGCTGGCATCGACGTGTGCTGATGCTAGCGATTCCGATCGTTCTAGCGAATCTCACGCAACCCATCCTCGGCGCCGTCGATACGGCGGTTGCAGGCCATTTGGGCAGCGCAGCCGACCTGGGAGGCGTCGCCCTTGGTGGACTCTTCTTCAATTTCGTGTTTTGGGGTTTCGGCTTCTTGCGCATGGGAACGACAGGACTGGTCGCCCAAGCGTTTGGCGCTCGCGACCAGGACGCGTTGCGCGCGGATATCGTACGCGCACTACTGCTTGCGTTTGCGATCGGCAGCGTGATTCTTGTCGTGCAAGCGCCATTGATTCGGCACGCGATCCAGCTCATCGGCGGCAGTGATGCCGTGCAAGACAATGCGCGTATCTATTGCCGCGCACGCATTCTTTCCGCGCCGTTCGCTCTCGGGAACTACGTCGTACTCGGCTACCTCTTGGGTGCTCAACGCCCGCGCATAGCGCTGCTGACCCAGGTCTTGATCAATGCCGTCAACGTGGTTGCTGTGGTCACGTACGTCTATGCGTTTGGCTGGGGCCTCGCGGGAATCGGCGCAGCAACGGCAACCGCCGATGCCATCGGCTTTGCATTCGGTATGGCGGTGCTTTGGCATGTGCGACCGCGCGGGCTTCCTCCGCTGACGTGGCGGTTGGTGTCGGACAGAATGGCACTGAAGAAGCTGGTAGGGATGAACCGCGACATTTTTTTGCGAACGATCTTGCTGCTCAGCGCTTTTGCCTGGTTTGCCCACGTTGGCGCCAGGCAGGGCGATACGATTCTCGCCGCCAATGCGCTACTGCTCAACTTCCAAACCTTCATGGCCTATGGACTCGATGGCTTCGCTCACGCGACCGAGGCATTGGTTGGCGCGGCGATTGGGGCTGGCAATCGAGCCGCATTCCGAGAAGCCGTCAAAGTGAATCTGGTCTGGTCAGCGTTGGGGGCGCTCGGGTTCGCGTTGGTCTATGGATGCTCAGGCGCACGGATCATCCACGGGTTGACCGATCAACCGGCAGTGCGCGCCGCCGCACAGACGTTCTTGCCCTGGGTTGCGATGTTGCCGCTCGCTTCGGTGGGAGGATTTTTGCTGGACGGCGTATTCATAGGCGCCACGCGGACACGCGAACTCATGCAGACCATGGCAATCTCCTGGGCCGTGTTTTTCTGCGCCTCTTGGGTACTCGTGGATGTTTGGGGTAATCATGGTCTGTGGCTCGCGCTATTGATTTTCATGGGAGCACGCGGCTTGGCGTTGCTATCTTTTTTGCCGCGGATTACTGACGCCATTCGCCCGGCTTCGGTACAACAAACTAAGTGCGAATGAGAACGCAAGGAACAACCCCAGCACGACGGCCCCCGGCGCGTCGGCTCACACGCCGAGAATAGCGAGATCTCCTGACGATCCGCTGCGGCAGCACAGTCAAGACACGGCAACCAGCCTTGTCGATTAGCAGAACCGTGGCGACGCTTCCGGCCAAGATCATTGCGAAAGAGTTGGAGTTTTGAATTGACGTCCTCGCCCGCCTAAAGGCGGGTGATTCCCACGACTGGCGATGCACGTCCGCATCGGAGAATGTTCAGCGCAGCATTGATGTCGCGATCATGTACACAACCGCAACCACCGCACCGCCATGCTCTTATTCGCAAGCCTTTCAGCCCGCTAGGGCCGCTGCGCGCATGGCACGC
>NZ_JBQCHR010000111.1:0-64588 GCF_051954495.1 Trinickia sp. | reverse complement strand
CATGCAGTCGTTCGCCGAGCGCATGCAAGTGTCGGTGCCGACGCTGCGCAAGATGGAGGCGGGCGACCCTACCGTTTCCATTTCGGTCTACGCGATGGCGTTGTGGCTCATCGGCCGGGTCCAATTTCTTCCCCGCATTGCAGATCCGGCTGCGGATCAAACGGCGCTCGCATTGGAATTGCAGAACCTGCGACCTGGCAACAAGGGAGTTCAGCGATGAATGAAAGTCGCGCGATCGGGACGAACAGCGAACTGTACGTTTGGATCTACCTGGAGTCCTGCGTCGAACCAGTGCCATTACGGTGCCGAATTCCCATCTTCAGGACGTCGGAGGCCGCAATGCATTGCTGGTCGAGCAGTTCGATCGCGACGACGCCGGCGGGCGCATTCATTTCGCAATCGCTCGTACGCTGCTCATTGCGCAGGGGGGGCGAAATTGCCAATGCCGCGTATTCCGACATCGCGGATATCGCACGTCGTTTTTCGCGCGCGCCGAAAGCGGATGCGCAGGAGGTGTTCAGGCGAATGGTTTTTTAACGTTGCAATGGAAAACACAGACGATCACGAGAAGAATCACGCGTTCCTCTGGCAGGATCGGCACTGGAATCTCGCCCCTGCCTACCACGTGCAGCCTCAGCTCCCGGGCATTCACTACCACTAGTTGAAAGTCGGCCGTTTGAACTACGAGCCCACAATGAGCAACGTATTCTCCGATTGCGGTCGATTCATGCTCACGGAAGCCGAGGCGCACAAGCAGATTAGAGAGATGATGCCTGTGCTGGAAAAGTGGCAGATGCATTTCGCGGATGCTGGCGTGCGGGGCGACGATATCGAAGCCCGTGCTCGGTACGTCCGCGTTGGCGAGATGGCGCGCGAATTTCAAAAGCTCAGTGAGAAGCCGGCTCGTGTGTCGCGCAAGCCGACCGCGCCGGCGTCCGGTGTTTGACAAACGACTGTCCTCAATGAGGGCGCTCCAAGAGTATCTTCAGCTCAACGGAAAAGGCCCACGGCTTACGCTGAACTGAACCCCACGAGTTGGACCTCGATCAGACTCTTGGACGCTTTTTATGTCGAAGCATGACGAGCAATTAAAGTGATGAACGTAGGGGATTGCTTCGACAATGCCATGTGCGAGAGCTTCTTCGCCACACTCGAATGCGAACTGCAGGCTCGCTCGCGCTGCCAATTGCATGAACAAGGTCGAGGTGTATTGTTCGCCTTCATTGTGGGCTGGTACAACCTCGGCCGCCAGCGCAGCGCAACCAGCTACCATGCTTTGATCCGCTACGAAACGATATATCAACGAAAAATGCTCGCTGCTGGCGAGTTGCCAACCACCAGCCGACGTGTTGGTCGCGATAGGCGCCCCACTGACCGACCATGAACAACTCGCGCAAGCGATTAACATGGAGGAAATCAGCCGAACAAAAATCAACTGCCTTAACCGTCCATGCAAACGGGTTGCCCCCATGCCGCCCAGCCGAACTGGAGCAAGTGCCGCGCGTCAATCAAGATGAGAACCTCTCATCCAGATCGTCGCGCCATAAGCAAGGGGGCGACCTTGTCAAGGGACGCGACCAACCGGCAGCCGAGATCATGGGCGCGAAATGTGTGGACGAAGGTGGCCGAGAGCGCGGCCACCCGGCGCGGCACATCGATTTAACGTAGATGCTCATAGCAATCCTGCGTTACGCTTTCTACGCGCCTTGGCAGGCTAGGAGAGCCATCAACGGGATCGACAAATACACGATCACGAACAACAAAGATTACCCCTATATCAGCATAGTGGTCCTCGACAAACGCGCATTCCCACAGTTGCGGACGCGGAGCAATCCGTATTGTTGTCGTCATCAAGTAGCGTCCGATTTGAAGGCGACCACTTTCGACCGCGAAATAACCTTGGAGCGGGCAGGGAAGGACGTGGGCCACCTCAGTGATTACTCTATCGGTGCCGATGAGCGCGCAGCCCACGAACGGAGAGGCCGTGGCGGAAGGGGTAAGGAGCTTTGTAAGCGCGTCGGCCAATTACGCATTCGCCAAAAGTTGATCGTCTCGTTCGATTCAAAATGGCGAGCGCGAATCGACGCAGCCTAAAGCCGGATTGGTCCGCGCGCCGTCGCCGATGCGTCGTTACTGCGTCGATGTTGCGTCCTATCTACCTTCCCTCGGGACGAAGGTCGGGGACGTTTCACGTAGTGCGTCAAAAGTGCGTCGTTTGCGACGCGTTGGCGTTGGCGACGAAGCAGCCGCAAAAGTCGGGAGGCTGATGCAGGCATCATAATCTCTGTCTTTCATCGTGCTTGCGTCTCTTGATTGCAGGAACAAGTAAAGAACATTAGCGCGATTTCGAACCACATGTGAGGAACGGTAGCACTTGAGATGCCGGTCTTCTGGAACACTGTCGATAGCGTCGTTGGACATTGCTTGCCTCCGCCCTCTAATGGGGTTGATGGGAGTGGTAGCCGGGCCTTTCATTTTTTAACATTTCGTGGTTAACTTATACTTTTGGTGGTAAATTAATTGAATATAAATCGAAAATAGGCGGGAGATCATGCAGTATCTTAAATTTAGGATTCGGAATTTTCGTGGAATTGAGGATCTGGCGATAGATTTGGGGCGAAATCCGCAGGCGTCGGTATTTACGATTGTGGGGTTAAATGAGTCTGGAAAAACAACCGTCCTTGAAGGCATTAGTCAGATGGGGCGTTCGCCGATGAACTTGTTGGCGCCCGATCCATCTCGGCGCAGGATAACGCAATTTGATTCATTTATACCTGTTTCCGAAAGATATAATTTCAATGGGACGACCGTCTTTTCGACCGTGTTGAAATTTTCCGATTCCGATAGACAGGGGATGCGGAAATTTTTATTGGAGAAATTGGGAGTCATTCCGGTCAATGGATTTGGCGAAACATTGACAATAAATCGACGAATACATTATAAAAACTCTAATTTTGAAAAAGAGGAGATAACATGGAATATCGATCCGGCGATTCGCAAACCCAAAGGAAGAAAGATTGGTGTGCTTTCGACTATGTTGGGGCAAGAAAGTTGGCTCAATTTTATTAATTATATCGAAGAAAAAATGCTTCCGCCGATTTTGTATTTTAGATCCGAGGCATTTGATTTTCCGGGAAAAATAATTATTTGGGCAAAACCTATTGAGGATAGGGATGAATCAAATTCTCGAACAAAATCTATTAATGGATTTTACCGAGAGGTAGTCGAGGACATTTTGCGCGCGATAGATCCGACGTTGACGATTTCAGAACATATTGTCGATAGAAAAAAGAGTCCAGCAGAAAGGGACGGGCAACACCTTGCCTCGTTGCTTCATAAAATGTCAGCGCATGTGACTCGGACGGTAATGGAGCAATGGGAGAAAATATTTCAACGAACGCTTTCTAATAAAAACGTCGTGGTTTCTTGTGATTATGACGAAGGTGGAAATATCTATTTGAGATTTGCCATTCAAGATGGTAGTCAGTTGTTTGATCTCTCCGATCGCTCGGCCGGGTTTCGTTGGTTCTTTTCGTTTATCGTGCTGACAAGCTATCGCGGTGCGAAAATGGACTCGGCGCTGTTTCTCTACGATGAGCCAGCCTCGAATCTTCATTCTTCGGCGCAGCGTCAGCTTGTAGACTGCTTTCGTGGAATGCCGGAGCATTTTAAAGCAATTTACACCACGCATAGCCACTATCTTATAAATCCCGAGTGGCTTGATGCCACGTTTGTTTCACAAAATCTTGGTGTGGCGCCCGATGGCCTGTCAGATAATTTCGATTCGACGCAGACCGACGTTCGATTGACTCCCTATCGGCAATTTGTATCTGAAAATCCGAGCCGGGTGAGTTACTTTCAACCAGTGCTAGATGTCCTGCAGTATACTCCTTCGCGATTAGAGCCAATTAAGTCCGCGGTTTTGGTCGAGGGAAAAAATGACTACTATGGGCTGCGCTATTTTTTGACTGTTTGTTTGTCGATGTCGATTGATTTTGATCTCATTCCCTGTGTCGGATCAGGGACGGCGGATCAATTGTTGGCGCTATACACGGGATGGGGTAAGCGATTCACTCTCCTGCTTGACTCCGATAAAGCGGGTACGACATCGAAAGCACGGTACATCGACAAATTTGGCTCCTTGGTATTTGATAGAATTAAAACATATGGGGACATAAATGCAGCATGGGATGATTTTGGTCTTGAAAAAATTATCGGCGAAAGCGATCTTGAGATTATTCAGAATCTGGTGTATCCGTCGACAAAGTTTAACAAAAAGACAGTTTGGCTTGCAATTCAAGAGCTACTAATAAAAGGGATTCCAGTCGAGCTGTCGAAAGAGTCGAGAGAGAATTTGATACTTATCCATGCCGAACTGAACGAGCTTAGCGCTGTATGAATCAGAAAAATTGCGGATCAAGTTGGTCGGTGTTGTGGTCGGATTTGACTTGCCTGGAACGTATAAATTTGATGAAGCGGCTGAAATGCGGTTGGTCAACACATATCGGGATGTTTTATGCGCAGAATTTCGAAGATTATTCGTTCACTGTTTCGGTCGCGACGAAACATGGCGGCGCTTATGTCGGGCTGCTGTCGTCGATTGTCACGATAATGATGTTACACCTAATTCTGAATCGGACCGTCACCGCATGACAATTTGAACTGATGCGGCCTGCCGGAAATTGGGAAAATCTCTTGTCCATGACCCGATCCAGTCTCTTAGTCAAAATTGGGTATCCGTATTCGTCGTTGATTTAGTCTTGTGCGGTGAAATGTGTCGTGTGATGTGGCGAAGCAGCGTCGCCGGACAGCCATGGCCCGCCTGTCGGCGAGTTGGAAAGGGAGTCCAGGTATAATGCTGCTCCATGGCTGGCGACACACAAACAGGCCGCTGCTCGCCTACGTCCTGGCCGGATGAGCGACAGTCATTTCATCCCTCCATAGAAGGAATGCCTTCCTGTGAAATGAAATGAACACAAAGTTGTGGGCTCGACTGTGCTTGGCGTCGAACAACACAAGAGAAAGAGGAATGGGGACGCATAGTGGAAAGCTTCAACTATATATCCTTCGGTAATTGGGAATATCTCGAGGGGAGCGTCGATGACGTCACCATGGGTCGGGGGCGCATGTTCGAGTACACGCCGCCCGACACCGAGAAGCGTCTTGAAAGCCTCGATTCCACGGCGATCGCCTTTCTCGAAAAATTGCCGACCTTTCTGTGCAGCGAGATCAAGTCGACCGGAAGCGCCGTCTCCATGCTCATCAAGTACGGTCGTATTTCCCACACCACGCCCGGGCCCAAGGAAGTCTCTACGACGTTTGAGACATTGATCGATTTCGGCGAGGTCGAGTTCGACGACGTCAAGGCAGCCGGTGCGGTGTTCGGCGCTGACCGATTCCAGCTCTATCGCACTCACTGGGCAGTCCGAGAAGGCGACGCGCGGATGGTGCTGCTCCGATTGGCCAACCTTAAGCCCGACCTCGCTCATCTCATTGGGGAGCAAGAGGCGCCCGCTGCTGAGGATGCGGAGATCCAGCCTCCGCCACGCGATAAGAAGATCCTTGGCGTCGCCGACAGCGTGGAGTCCTTCCTCCAACTGCTCTACGGCTCGCCGGGAAAAGTCGCGACTGAGACTTTCTTCCGGGGCCATAGTGATGCCCGTTATGAGCTAACTCCGTCGCTGCTGCGCAAATGGGAAAATGGTGACTGGCAGTTCATGCCGAGCGAGGACCGACTCTGCAAGGAGCTACTGATTGCGCATCACGATGAGTTCCAAGGCGATGAGTATTGCTTCGACCGCCTCGTGCGCATGCAGCACTACGGTTTGCCTACGAGACTGCTTGACATCTCCGGCAATCCTCTGGTGGCGCTCTTCTTCGCCTGCTCCTGCAAGTCTGACCAATCGGAAGTCGAGGGTGAGGTAATCGTCTTCCAAGTGTCGTCGGATGTGGTGAAATACTTTGACTCGGATACCGTCAGTTGCCTTTCAAACCTCTCAAATTTGACGTATGCGCAGAAGAATGATATCGATCTCAGCCTCGACAAAGAAGCATTTAATAAAACGGACGTTGCCGGAAAACTGTTCCATCACATTAAGTCGGAGAAAGGGTTTTTCGAGGGGCGGATCGTCCCGGATGATCTAAGGTCTATCATCTGCGTGAAGGCAAAACGCACTAATACGCGCATTAAATCGCAGTCCGGCGCCTTCCTGCTGTTCGGGCACGAAGCGGCACTTCCCGATGCCGGCCAGGACGGGATTGAAATCAGTCGAGTCACGATCCGGAACAAGATTCATATTCTCGAACAGCTCGACCGAATCAACATCAACGCAACTACCGTATATCCCAGCATTGACCAAACTGCTGTTCATCTGCGGGATCAGCATCGGTCGCCGCAACCTGTCAAAATAGAGCAGCTCTCTGGACTAGATGCTTCTGCACTGGGAACGCCACAAGGGCCAAAAGACTAAAGTAGCGAGGTTATTTGGTCGCGGCCCTGCTGCGTCAACGTCCGCGTAGAGCACTCTGTAGCGATTCGCGCGTGCAGCGTATGATGCCGGATGCGGTGCCGGTGAAAGTACGTTTGTTTGTGCTCCTGCGTGATCTCAGGCGACGGCAGCCTCCGGCCACCAAGCCGCTTTTGAGACGATCAGCCGAGTTTCCGCGCCAAATCACTCGCGCGCGCCTTGTAGTAAACGCGTTGCGGTACTTGAGCGTTCGGTGCCCCGTAATGGCAGTCAGTTCAAGAAGGTTGTCTGCTCTTTCTGCGAGGCGCGTGTAGGCCTCGCGACGAAGATCATGGAAGTGGAGGTCTTCGAACTGAGCGCTCACAGGCGCGAAGAAAGACCTTTGTCAGCGAATCGGCGGAGACGGAAAGACTCGGCCGGTGATGTGGCGGGGGAGGGCGGACAACGTTGCAATAGCACGGCTCGATAGTGGCACGTCCCTCGATTCGCCGTTCTTCGTATCGTGCAGCGGTACGTATCGGTCCTCGTGAAACACGTCGGGCCCCAGAGCAGCGACAAGATTTCGGTGCGCCGTATTGCGGTCCCGACCGGATAATGATGATCGGTTTTACTCGGTCGTTTCGACTGCCACCGAGTTCAAAGCGACTGTTTTCGTCGCGTGGACTGTCTGATAATTCTGCATGCAATGGCTGTTCTTCGTCGTGCGACAACCGACGGGTGCGGATCGGTTTTCTCGCGGACGACGGATGAGTGATACCGGGTTGACGTCTATGTGGACGTCCCATTCCTTGCGCGCCCCATTGAGGACGTGCCCAATGAGCGTTAGCTCACGGTTGACAGTCGATCCTGTGACCGGTTTTCGTTTTGCATCGCCGGCCAGTCGGCGATCGCGGTAGTCCGCGATGACCTTGCTCGATAGAGCAGTGATTTTGTATTGTGAAATGAGGTCTTCGCGCAGTTTTTTATCCGCTCGATTTCGCCCGCACCGCTCTTCTTATGGGGCGAGACCTCCTTAGCGTATCGCTTCAATAGGTCGTCAAGCGTGTTGCGCTCCGCTTAAGTTCTATCGACAAAGCTCCCTCGATCCGTTTCGGACTCGATGCACCGTGCCCAAGCCTCGGCTAAAGCCTTTGTGTCGAACGTGCGCGTTTGGGTGGGGTAGCCGCGCAGGCGTATGAACGCGCGCCAATAGTTTTCCCGCTTCAAGATTGATGCCACTGGATGCTCCAGACCGTCGTTGGTCGTTGTCTGGGCTGATTTTCGAGGTGCATTGCTCCTGCGCCAAAAGGGCATTCCGCGAGGTTTGCAAACGCAAAGAAAAAGGCCCTCGGCTTTCGCCAGAGGGCCTTTGTTCTTCGGGCTTCCTACGTACCCATGAATCTGGTGGGTAGTACTGGGATCGAACCAGTGACCCCTGCCGTGTGAAGGCAGTGCTCTACCGCTGAGCTAACCACCCGAAGAGCCTCGAATTATGTCAGACCCGCGGCCGCTCGTAAAGCAATTTTTATGCGGCGCGTGCGTCGACCGCGTCGTCGGCCGACTCCGGCGCCGGTTCCCGCCGCCAAACGCTCGTGCCCTTCATCGCTTTATCGAGATCGTTGAGCACGGCCTCATGCGCTTGCAGCTCGAGGTCGTCCGCTGCCAGCACAGGCAGGGCAAAGGCTTCGAACGACACGGCCTTGCGGCTCGCCGCGGCCTGCGTGTCGTGCGCCGGCGCTTCGCCGAGCATGTCGATGACAAGGCTTTCCTGCCCGCGCGTCATCGCCAAGTAGACTTCGGCGAGCAATTCCGAATCGAGCAGCGCGCCGTGCAGCGTGCGATGGGCGTTGCTGATCCCGAAGCGGTCGCACAGCGCGTCGAGCGAATTGTGCTTGCCGGGGAACATCGCCTTGGCCTGAACGAGCGTGTCGATCACGCTCGCGTAATGTTCGCTGAACGGCGGCAGGCCGAGCAGGGCGAATTCGGCTTCCAGAAACCCCAGATCGAACGGCGCGTTATGGATGATGAGTTCGGCATCGCGCAGGTAGTCGCGCAATGAATCGGCAATCTCGGCGAACTTCGGTTTGTCGCTGAGGAACTCGGTCGTCAACCCGTGCACCGCCAGCGCGCCCGGATCGCTGTCGCGCTCGGGATTGATGTAAAAGTGCAAATTGTTGCCCGTGAGCCGGCGGTTCACGAGTTCGACGCCGCCGATTTCGATGATGCGATCGCCGGTTCGGGCATTGAGGCCAGTGGTTTCGGTATCGAGAACGATTTGACGCATGGTTCGTGTGTCTCGTGAAAAAGCGGTGCAAACGGCGCGGTGCGTTCCGCGCCCGACGAACGAAGGGCCAGCGGCGATCAGCTTTCCGCGAGCGCGCTCACGCCCCGGTTCGCCAGCGCGTCGGCCCGCTCGTTCTCGGGATGGCCAGCGTGGCCTTTCACCCAGCGCCAATCGATTTGGTGCAGCCCCGCGAGTTCGTCCAGGCGCTTCCAGAGATCGGCGTTCTTCACGGGCGTTTTGGCCGCCGTCATCCAGTTCTTTTTCTTCCAGCCGTGGATCCACTCGCTGATCCCTTTTTGGACGTACTGCGAGTCGGTATGGACGATCGCTTTGCAGGGACGCTTCAGCGCTTCGAGCGCGGCAATGACCGCCATCAGCTCCATACGGTTGTTCGTCGTATTCGCTTCGCCGCCGAACAGCTCCTTTTCTTGCGCGCCGAAGCGGAGGAGGGCGCCCCATCCGCCAGGGCCCGGATTGCCCTTGCAGGCGCCGTCGGTAAAAATTTCGATGAACTCGGGCGTCACGTCACTCACGTCATATTCTCGGGTTAGGTGTTTGGTGCGTCTGGTGCGTCGCGGCCGGCGCGAGACCCGGCGCCAGCACGGGCTTCTTCGCCTTGAGGGCGCCGACGAGCCGGATGCCGCGCACGCGTTTGACCGCCGTCACCATATAAGCCGCGCCGAAAATCGGCCACCAGCGATCGCCGGCCGCCTCCATGAAGGCGAACCGCTCGAGCCAGTTTTCATTGGCGAGGGGCGGACGATAGCAGCCGAAGCGTCCGCGTTCAAGCTCGAATCCCAGCAACTTGATCCAGTCCTTGATTCGCGTAAACGCAATGAGGTCGTGCGAGGCCGGCACGAACGGGCGGCCGGTCATCTTGCCGAACGCATGGCGTGCCCCCCATAAACTCAAGGAATTGAAGCCGAGAATCACGAGCTGGCCCTCGGGCATCAAGACGCGTTCGGCTTCGCGCAGGAGCCGGTGAGGGTCGCGTGTGAACTCGAGCGTGTGCGGCATGACGAGCAAGTCCACGCTTTGCGCCTCGAACGGCAGATCGAGCAGGTCGCACCAAAGCGTCGGGCGCGCGCCCGGCGCGTACCGGCCAGCGACGCCGGCGGGGTCGGATCGATGCGGCTCGACCGTCTGCGGCGGCCGCTGCGGGTACGTGTACGGCGCGCTCGCGCCGCTCGCCGCGTCGAGCACGAGTGCGCGACACGGCATGCGGTTCTCGCGCAGCGCATCGAGCTGCGGCAGGCCGAGCTGCAGCGCGTGGTAGCCGAACACGTTCGACACGAGGCTGTCGAGCTGCGCTTGCTCCCAATCCAGCACGTAACGCCCGGCCGGTGAATCGGTCCAGGCGGGCCAGTCTATAATCGGTCGGTCAGACATCGTGGTGAGTGCGTCGCCTATGAATACGCTCGAATACGTGCCGGTCCCGGCGTTTGCGGATAACTACATCTGGCTCGTATCGGACGGGCGCGATGCGGTCGCCGTCGACCCGGGCGAGGCGGCCCCGGTCAGGGCGTATCTCGCTGAGCGCGGCTGGCGACTGAGCGCTATTTTACTCACGCACCACCACGCCGACCATGTCGGAGGCGTCGCCGAGCTCATAGGCGATACCCCTATACCCGTGTACGGGCCCGCCGCGGAAGGCATTGCGCTCGTCACGCACCCGCTTTCCGGCGGCGACCACGTTCGTTTATCCCTTCCGCATCTCGAATTGGACGTGATCGATGTGCCTGGCCATACGCGCGGCCACATCGCTTACTTCCAGCCGGGCGGCGCCGACGCATCGCCGCACGTCTTTTGCGGCGACACGCTGTTCGCCTGCGGTTGCGGACGCTTGTTCGAAGGCACGCCGGCTCAAATGCTCGCCTCGCTCGACAAGCTGGCGGCGCTCCCCGGCGAGACGCGCGTGCATTGCGCCCACGAATACACGCTATCGAATATCCGGTTCGCCCTTGCCTGCGATCCCGAGAACGCCGAATTGCGCGCTTGGCGCGATCAGGCCGCCGCGCTTCGCGAGCGCAACGTGCCGACGCTGCCGACGACGATCGCGCACGAGCGGGCCGTGAATCCGTTTCTTCGCGCCGAAGCGCCCGCGCTGCAGCGAGCGCTTGGCGAACAATTGCACGAGTCGATATCGGACCGACTCCAATCTTTCACGTTGATGCGCGAGTGGAAAAACCGGTTTCGATAACGGCGCTCGCTGACGTACGGACGGCCGTTGGGCGCTCGCAGGCGTAATCCTCTAGTCAAAAGATGCCGACCATGCCTCCCAACAGCCTATTTTTGCGATGAAAACGACCCGACGCGCCGCTTTTTCGTCTTTTTGGGGTTTTGCGAAAGGGTTGCATGCGGCGCAAATTTCGACTGAAAGATGGAGAAAACGCGGCAAGTCGCGGATTTGACTGGTTTTTTCCCTTCTTTTCCAGTTGACGCGAGCCAATCCCTTTCGTACTATCGCCTGCAATTTCCAGCTTTGGAAGCAGAGACGTTCATGCGATTTATCTTCAGTGCGCTATTGGTCCTCATGCTCGCCGCGTGCGCGAGCCAAGGACCAACGGCCTCCTCACCTTCCGACGCTGCCAACCCCACCGCCACAACCGACTCCCTGCGCATCACCGCCGCCAAGCAGACCATCGATGTCGATAACAGCTCGGTCGATCAGCTGACGACGAGCGCGGATTCGGATCTCTGGGGGCGAATTCGCCGCGGTTTTCAGATCCCCGATCTGAAGAACGACCTCGTCGACATGCAGGCGAATTGGTACGCGCAGCGTCCCGACTACGTGCAGCGCATGACCGAGCGCTCGCAGAAATATCTGTATTACATCGTCGAGGAACTCGAATCGCGGCATATGCCGACCGAGCTCGCCTTGCTGCCTTTCATCGAGTCCGCCTACAACCCGCAGGCGCTGTCGGTCGCCAAGGCGGCCGGCATGTGGCAGTTCGTTCCGGGCACGGGGCGCACCTATAACTTGAAGCAGAACATGTGGCTGGACGAGCGCCGCGACGTGCTGGCTTCGACGGGCGCCGCGCTCGACTACCTCTCTCGCCTGCACGATATGTTCGGCGATTGGTATCTGGCGCTCGCCGCCTACAACTGGGGCGAAGGAAACGTGCAGCGCGCCATCGCGCGCAATCAGGCGGCGGGTCTGCCCACCGACTACGAAAGCCTGCGCATGCCCAACGAAACGCGCAATTACGTGCCGAAGCTGCAGGCGGTCAAGAACATCGTGACCAATCCGCAGATGTATGGCCTCACGTTGCCGTCGATTCCGAATCACCCCTACTTCGTGACCGTGACGACCTCGCACGACATGGACGTGGACGTGGCCGCCAAGCTGGCGAACATGACCACGGACGAATTCCGCGCGCTCAATCCGTCGTTCAAGAAGCCCGTGATCGTCGGCGCGACGCAGCCGCAGATTCTCCTGCCGTTCGACAACGCCAGCGCGTTCGAGCACAACCTCAAGAGCTTCGGCGGACAGCTTTCTTCGTGGACCACCTATACGGTGACCGAGCGTACGCGCCCGCAGGCGCTGGCCGAAAAGATCGGCGTGGACGCGCAGACGCTGATGTCGGTGAACAAGATTCCCGCGGGCATGCGTTTGAAGCCCGGTTCGACGCTCGTGGTGCCGCGCGGCGACGATGATGACGAAGACATCAGCGCCGACGTGGCGGAAAGCGCCGTGCTCGCCGTCGAGCCCGACGTTCCCGATACGCGCAAGATGCTGATTCGCGTACGCCGGAAGCAATCGATGGAAGCCATCGCGGCGCGCTACGGCGTGTCGGTCGGCCAGGTCCGGGCGTGGAACAGGACGCATCGCTCGCTGGTCATGCCCGGCCAAGTGATCGTACTGCACGTACCGGTCGGTCGCGCCGTGCCGGCCGAGCCGGGACCGCAAAAAATCGCGACGGCGGTGCCGGACGGCGCGCGCGCTCAAAAAATCGATGCGAGCGCGGACGATGCAAAGCCGAAATCGCGCTACGATAAGCGCGCCAAGGGTCACGCTGCGACGCGCGTCGTCAAGGCTGCGGCCCACGGCGGGAAGACGACGAAGTCGCGCGCCGGTTCGTCGCAGCCCGCGGAAAAGGCGTCGAAGGTCGCGGCAGGCCGCACGAAGGCCGCGTCCGGGGCGCGCAAGTCCAAGCAAAAATAAGCGGCCTCTCGCGAGGTGGCCGTGCGCCGCGGGGGCGGTGCGCGGTAGACGCTCCGATTCACCTCACGTTGTTTGCGACGCCGTCACCGAGTGACGGCGTTTTCGTTTCCGAGGCGCCATGTGTCGGAGGAATAGGGCTGCGGGCCTCCCGATTTGCGGCGCCTGCCTGCAGGTGTAGGATCGTCTGTGACGTCCTCTCGCCACCCATGCACGGGCCGCACGCGAAGCGTACGCCGGCGCGGGAGGGACGGGTTCAGATTGTAGGGAAGGGGTATTTCGGCTATAATTTGAAAGTTTGCACTATCCAACCCGCACCCTAGCGCCTACCTCATTCATCCCGTTCATCCGCCGCGCTTCGACGTCGCGAGCGGTGCCCTTCGAGCACATCCGGTCAATGGATCGAAGCCTCGAGCACCGCCGAATCCGACGCCGCAGCGTGCGAGCTTGCGCCACGCAAAGGCAGCGAGCGATCGCATGGTCGGATAAACAGGTCGGCGCGCGGTGTTCCTGAAGGAGCTTCCCGTGTTGCCGTCATTTCCTCCCGCACTGCTCGCACTCGCCGACGGCACGATCTTTCGCGGCTATGCCATCGGCGCGGCCGGGCATACCATCGGCGAAGTCGTGTTCAATACCGCGATCACTGGCTACCAAGAGATCCTGACGGATCCGAGCTATGCGCGCCAGATCGTGACGCTCACCTATCCGCACATCGGCAATGTCGGCGTGAACGCCGAAGACGTGGAGTCGACCAAGGTGCACGCAGCCGGCTTGATCGTGCGCGATCTGCCCGCGCGCGCCTCGAACTTTCGCATGGAGCGCACGCTCGGCGATTACCTGCAGGCCGAAGGCGTGGTCGCGATCGCCGGCATCGATACGCGCCGCCTGACGCGCATTTTGCGCGACAAGGGCGCGCAAAACGGCTGCATTCTGGCGGGCAGCACCGACGAAACGAAGGCGATCGAACTCGCTCGCTCGTTCCCGGGCCTCGCTGGCATGGATCTCGCCAAAGTCGTCAGCACGGCCAAGGCGTACGAGTGGACGCAAACCGAGTGGCGTCTGGGCTCGGGTTTCGGCGCGCAGCGCACGCCGAAATACCGCGTCGTCGCGTTCGACTACGGCGTGAAGTACAACATCCTGCGCATGCTCGCGGAACGCGGCTGCCACGTGACGGTTCTGCCCGCGCAAGCGAGCGCGGCGGACGCGCTCGCGCTCAATCCGGACGGCATCTTCCTGTCGAACGGCCCCGGCGATCCGGAGCCGTGCGACTACGCCATCTCCGCCACCCAGGCGTTCATCGAGCGCGGCATCCCGACCTTCGGCATCTGCCTCGGTCATCAGATCATGGGCCTGGCGGTCGGCGGCAAGACGGTCAAAATGAAGACGGGCCATCACGGCGCGAATCACCCTGTGAAGGATTTGGCCGACGGCCGCGTCGTCATCACATCGCAGAATCACGGG
Source organism: Trinickia sp. (assembly GCF_051954495.1). Taxonomy (GTDB): domain Bacteria; phylum Pseudomonadota; class Gammaproteobacteria; order Burkholderiales; family Burkholderiaceae; genus Trinickia. Next base: position 50,235 of record NZ_JBQCHR010000111.1, on the reverse strand, counting down.
TTCGCCGTCGATGCGAGCACGCTGCCCGCCAACGCCCGCGTCACGCACGTTTCGTTGTTCGACGGCACGTTGCAGGGCTTCGAGCTGACGGACAAGCCGGCGTTCTGCTTCCAGGGCCACCCCGAGGCATCGCCCGGTCCGCACGACATCGGCTACCTGTTCGACCGCTTCACGGCGTTGATGGACGCCAAGCGCGGCAGCGCCGCCGCTTAATTGCCGTGTCGCGGCGCGCACCGTCGCGCCGCCGCCCATCGAATACATCAGAAAGACATTAGCGAGAGCGTTATGCCCAAGCGGACAGACATCAAGAGCATTCTCATCATCGGCGCGGGGCCGATCATCATCGGTCAGGCCTGCGAGTTCGACTATTCGGGCGCGCAGGCGTGCAAGGCGCTGCGCGAAGAGGGCTACAAGGTCATCCTCGTCAACAGCAATCCGGCGACGATCATGACCGATCCGAACACGGCCGACGTCACCTACATCGAGCCGATCACGTGGGAAGTCGTCGAGCGCATCATCGACAAGGAGCGCCCCGACGCGATCCTGCCCACCATGGGCGGCCAAACGGCGCTGAACTGCGCGCTCGATCTGCACCACCATGGCGTGCTGGCCAAGTACGGCGTCGAGCTGATCGGCGCTTCTCCCGAGGCGATCGACAAGGCCGAGGATCGCCAGAAGTTCAAGGATGCGATGACGAAGATCGGGCTCGGCTCGGCGAAGTCGGGTACGGCGCATTCGATGGAAGAGGCGCTCAAGGTCCACGCCGACATCGCGGGGCAAACGGGCGGTTCGGGCTATCCGATCGTCATTCGCCCCTCGTTCACGCTCGGCGGCTCCGGCGGCGGTATCGCGTACAACCGTCAAGAATTCGAGGAAATCTGCCGTCGCGGGCTCGATCTGTCGCCCACGCGCGAGCTTCTGATCGAAGAATCGCTGCTCGGCTGGAAAGAGTACGAGATGGAAGTCGTGCGCGATCGCGCCGACAACTGCATCATCGTCTGCTCGATCGAAAACCTCGACCCGATGGGCATCCATACGGGCGATTCGATCACGGTCGCGCCGGCGCAGACGCTGACCGACAAGGAATACCAGCTGCTGCGCAACGCGTCGCTCGCCGTGCTGCGCGAGATCGGCGTCGATACGGGCGGTTCGAACGTGCAGTTCGCGATCAACCCGCGCGACGGCCGCATCATCGTCATCGAGATGAATCCGCGCGTGTCGCGTTCGTCGGCGCTCGCATCGAAAGCCACGGGCTTCCCGATCGCGAAGGTCGCGGCGAAGCTCGCGTGCGGCTATACGCTCGACGAACTCAAGAACGAAATCACGGGCGGGCAGACGCCGGCTTCGTTCGAGCCTACCATCGACTACGTCGTCACCAAGATTCCGCGGTTCGCGTTCGAAAAATTCCGCGAGGCCGACTCGCGTTTGACGACGCAGATGAAGTCGGTCGGCGAAGTCATGGCGATCGGCCGCACCTTCCAAGAGTCGTTCCAAAAAGCGCTGCGCGGTCTGGAAGTGGGCGTGGACGGTCTCGATGAAAAAACGCTCGACCGCGACGAAGTCGTGCGCGAGATCGGCGAGGCTGGGCCCGAGCGCATTTGGTACGTCGGGGACGCGTTCCGTCTCGGTATGACGCTCGAGGAAGTGTTCGAGGAAACCGCGATCGACCCCTGGTTCCTCGCGCAAATCGAAGAGATCGTGCGCAACGAAAAGGCGCTGGCCGGCCGCACGCTCGAGAGCTTGTCGAAGGACGAGCTGCTGTTCCTGAAGCGCAGCGGGTTCTCCGACCGGCGCCTCGCGAAGCTCCTGAAGGCGAGTGCGGCCGACGTGCGCCGCCGCCGCATCGAGCTGAACGTGCGCCCCGTCTACAAGCGCGTCGACACCTGCGCTGCCGAATTCGCCACGAAAACGGCCTACATGTACTCGACCTACGAGGAAGAGTGCGAGGCCCAGCCCACGTCGAACAAGAAGATCATGGTGCTGGGCGGCGGTCCGAATCGGATCGGGCAGGGCATCGAGTTCGACTATTGCTGCGTGCACGCGGCGCTCGCGATGCGCGAGGACGGCTACGAGACCATCATGGTCAACTGCAACCCGGAAACGGTGTCGACCGATTACGACACGTCCGATCGTCTCTACTTCGAGCCGCTGACGCTCGAAGACGTGCTCGAAATCGTCGACAAGGAAAAGCCGCTCGGCGTGATCGTGCAGTACGGCGGCCAAACGCCGCTCAAGCTTGCGCTCGATCTCGAAGCGAACGGCGTGCCCATCATCGGCACGTCGCCCGACATGATCGACGCGGCCGAAGACCGCGAGCGCTTCCAAAAACTGCTGCAGGACCTGGGCTTGCGTCAACCGCCGAACCGCACGGCGCGCGCGGAGAGCGAAGCGCTCGCGCTGGCGGATGAAATCGGCTACCCGCTCGTCGTGCGTCCGTCGTACGTGCTGGGCGGCCGCGCGATGGAGATCGTGCACGAGCCGCGCGACCTCGAACGCTACATGCGCGAGGCCGTCAAGGTCTCGAACGATTCGCCCGTGCTGCTCGACCGCTTCCTGAACGACGCGATCGAATGCGACGTCGACTGCATCTCCGACGGCAGCGCCGTGTTCATCGGCGGCGTGATGGAGCATATCGAGCAAGCGGGCGTTCACTCGGGCGATTCGGCTTGTTCGCTTCCGCCGTACTCGCTGTCGAAAGCGACCGTGACGGAGCTCAAGCGTCAGACGGCCGCCATGGCTAAGGCGCTCAACGTAGTCGGGCTGATGAACGTGCAGTTCGCGATTCAGCAAGTGCGCGACACGAACGGCAAGATCGACGACGTCATCTACGTGCTCGAAGTGAATCCGCGCGCGTCGCGTACCGTGCCGTACGTGTCGAAGGCCACGAGCCTGCCGCTCGCGAAGATCGCCGCGCGCGCGATGGTTGGCCAGTCGCTCGAGCAGCAGGGCGTCACGAAGGAGATCGAGCCGCCGTACTTCAGCGTGAAGGAAGCCGTCTTCCCGTTCGTGAAGTTCCCGGCAGTCGATCCGGTGCTCGGGCCCGAGATGCGCTCGACGGGCGAAGTCATGGGCGTGGGCAAGACGTTCGGCGAGGCATTGTTCAAGTCGCAGCTCGCGGCCGGTTCGCGCTTGCCCGAATCGGGCACCGTACTGCTGACGGTCATGGATGCCGACAAGCCGAAGGCGGTCGAAGTCGCGTCCATGCTGCACGAACTCGGCTACCCGATCGTCGCGACGAAGGGCACGGCCGCGGCGATCGCGGCGGCCGGCGTGCCGGTCAAGGTCGTCAACAAGGTGAAGGACGGCCGCCCGCACATCGTCGACATGATCAAGAACGGCGAGATTGCGCTCGTGTTCACGACCGTGGACGAAACGCGGGCGGCGATCGCCGATTCGCGTTCGATTCGCATGAGCGCGCAGGCGAACAAAGTCACGTACTACACGACGATGTCGGGCGCGCGCGCCGCGGTCGAAGGCCTGCGGTACCTGAAGAACTTGGAAGTCTATGATTTACAAGGACTACATGGTCGCCTAAACTAGGCCTTCGATTACTTCATTCAAGCTGGGGTCGCATCACACCCCACGTGCCGCGGTTAAGCGGTATCCCGCCAGGGCGTCTTATCAGGCGGGATGCACTTAACCGCGGTGCTTTTTTGATTGCCGTTTTTTTGTTTACTGATCTGTCTATGAGCACGATTCCCTTGACGAAGCGAGGCGCCGACCAACTGCGCGACGAACTGCAGCGTTTGAAATCGGTCGAGCGTCCGTCCGTCATCAATTCGATTGCCGAAGCGCGCGCGCAAGGCGATCTGTCGGAAAACGCCGAATACGACGCCGCCAAGGAAAAACAGGGCTTCATCGAAGGGCGCATCGCCGAAATCGAATCGAAGCTGGCCGCCGCGCAGGTGATCGATCCCGCCACGCTCGACGCCGAAGGCCGCGTCGTGTTCGCGGCCACGGTCGAACTCGAAGATCTCGATTCCGGTTCCAAGGTGACGTACCAGATCGTCGGCGACGACGAAGCCGATATCGATCACGGTCTGATTTCGGTCAGCTCGCCGATCGCTCGCGCCCTGATCGGCAAGTTCGAGGGTGACGTCGCCGCCGTGCAAGCGCCCGGAGGCGTGCGCGAGTACGAAATCATGTCGGTGCGCTACGTCTAACTCGGTCTAATCGTTAGGCGAGCGTACTTCGTGTCTTCCGCCCCTCATCGCGTATTCCGCCTGCTGACCTTCGTTTGGGTCGGCAGCGCGCTGACGATCGGCTATGTCGTCGCCCCCACCTTGTTCGCCATGCTTCAGCGCTCGGTCGCGGGCGATGTCGCGGCTCGACTGTTTCGTATCGAGGCATTTGTCGGGGTGATCTGCGGCATTTTGACGCTCGCACTGGGCAATGTGCTCGTGCGGCGTGGCGTGTCGGAGTATCGGCGGCTGCGATGGCTGGTGGCCGGCATGCTGCTGTGCGTGCTGATCGGATACTTCGGCTTGCAGCCGTTTATGGACGCGCTACGTTCGACGGCCCGCGAATCGGGGCTCGACCTGGCACATTCGCCTTATGCCGCGCGCTTTGGCTTGCTGCATGGCATCGCAAGCCTGTTCTACCTCGTCGAGACGCTGATCGGCCTCGCGCTGGTCTGGATGCTGCCGGCGGGATCTCACGGCCGGGCCGCAGAAGCGGCGGGCGCCGCGGCCTGAGCCTGAACGGCGGCGCGCGCCGCCTGCGGCTCCTTCCGCCGGAACGATTTACCCGGCTATTTCGCCGTTTGATGCTGACGCTTCGCGCTCGTTTGGCGCTTTTTCGCCCGCTTGACCGTGCCGCCTGCCGTCACGCGCTCGTTGCCGCGCACCACGACTTTTTGCGCTTTGGGTCGGCGCACGGTATTCGATTGCGATTGCTTGACGACCTTGACGACGCGCGGTGCGGCGCCGCGTTTGCCCGAATCGGCGGCCGCTTCGCGCGCCGTGGGTATCGCCGTTTTGCCCCGTGCGCCGGCAGGCTTGGCGGCTGGGGCGGCTTGCGGCTTCCAGATCACGAGCAATTTGCCGATGTGCTGGATGGGTGCGGCGCCCAGCGTGTCGCAGATGGATTCGTAGAGCTCGACGCGCGCATCGCGTTCGTCGCCGAACACGCGAATCTTGATGAGTTCATGCGCGGTCAAATGGACCTTGATCTCGGCCAGCACGGCGTCGGTCAGTCCTTCGGCCCCGATCAGCACGACCGGTTTGAGCGCATGGGCCTGGGAGCGCAGATCGGCGCGTTGGGCGGGAGAGACTTTGAGGGCGGGCATAGGGTGGTGAACGACTCGACTAAAATAGGGACGGCCGCGCGAGTGGGTGCGTGGACGATCCGGCAGGCCGAACCGAGGGCCGGCGGGACCGGACGGCGCGCCGGCAAAACGCGTATTATCCGCCAAAAGCGCGGCTGGGCGCAGTAAAAGTGCTGCTCGACGCAGCAATAGACGACCTTTCGATGGCAAAAAACCGCTTCAATCAATCGTGGCTGCACGATCACATCAACGACCCGTACGTGAAGCTCGCCCAGCGCGAGGGGTACCGCGCGCGGGCCGCGTACAAGCTCAAGGAAATCGACGTGCAGGACAAGCTCATCCGCCCCGGGCAGGTCATCGTCGACCTGGGCTCGGCGCCCGGCAGCTGGAGCCAGTACGCCCGCAATAAGCTCGCGCAGGGCGCCCGGCGCGATACGGCGCGCGAAGGCGGGATCGACGGCACGATCATCGCGCTCGACATTCTTCCGATGGAACCGATCGCCGACGTCCACTTCATCCAGGGCGATTTTCGCGAGGACAGCGTGCTCGCCCAACTGGAGGAAGTTGTCGGCGATCGCCGTGTGGACCTTGTAATTTCCGATATGGCGCCCAATCTGTCGGGCGTGGCTCTCGCCGATGCCGCGCGAATCGAACATATTTGCGATCTCGCACTCGAATTCTCACAGGCGCATCTGAAGCCGGAAGGCGCTTTGCTCGTGAAATGCTTTCACGGCAGCGGCTACAGCCAGATCGTCGAGAAGTTCAAGCGCCAGTTCAAGGTCGTCGCCGCCCGCAAGCCCAAGGCGTCGCGAGACAAATCGGCCGAAACGTTCATTTTGGGCAAGGTTTTGAAGCGGCCCGGGTGATCGGGCGGCAATGAAGGCGGTTTTGCCCCGCCGCGGCGCCAAAAACGTCGTCGGCATGCCCGAAAACGCTATTTTCGTGGTAGCGAAACGTTATGGCAGGGGCTAGCCTACTGGATTAGAATGCTTTGGTGTGCCGCAAGGAAAATGTAGGCACCCGTCTATGAGGAAGGAGTGGGCTTTGAACAACAACATGTTTTCGAAGGCAGCAGTGTGGCTGGTCATCGCACTGGTGCTGTTTACGGTGTTCAAGCAGTTCGACAAGCCCCGCGTTCAGGAAGGCGTTTCGTACTCGCAGTTCATGGACGACGCCAAGAACGGCAAGGTCAAGAACGTCATCGTTCAAGGGCGCAATCTGACGGTCACTCCAGCAGACGGTCAAAAGTACCAGATCGTGTCGCCGGGCGACATTTGGATGGTCGGCGATCTGATGAAGTACGGCGTCCAGGTGAGCGGCAAGGCTGACGACGAGCCGAACGCACTCGTTTCCGCGCTCTACTACCTGGGGCCGACGATCCTGATCATCGGGTTCTGGTTCTACATGATGAGGCAGATGCAGGGGGGCGGCAAAGGCGGCGCCTTCTCGTTCGGCAAATCTCGAGCGCGCCTCATCGACGAGAACAACAACGCGATCAATTTCACCGACGTTGCAGGCTGTGACGAGGCGAAGGAAGAAGTCTCCGAACTGGTCGATTTCCTGCGCGATCCGCAAAAGTTTCAGAAGCTTGGCGGGCGCATCCCGCGCGGCGTGCTGCTCGTCGGCCCTCCGGGTACCGGTAAGACGCTGCTCGCGCGCGCTATCGCGGGCGAAGCGAAGGTGCCGTTCTTCAGCATCTCGGGTTCGGATTTCGTCGAAATGTTCGTCGGCGTGGGCGCGGCGCGCGTGCGCGACATGTTCGAGCAAGCGAAGAAGCATGCGCCTTGTATCGTGTTCATCGACGAAATCGATGCGGTCGGCCGTCATCGCGGCGCCGGCATGGGCGGCGGCAACGACGAGCGCGAGCAGACGCTGAACCAGATGCTCGTCGAAATGGACGGCTTCGAAGCGAATTCGGGCGTCATCGTGATCGCGGCGACGAACCGCTCCGACGTGCTCGACAAGGCGCTGCTGCGCCCGGGCCGTTTCGACCGCCAAGTCTATGTCGGTCTGCCCGATATCCGCGGCCGCGAGCAGATTCTCAAGGTGCACCTGCGTAAGGTGCCGATCGCGAACGATGTCGATGCGTCTGTCATCGCGCGCGGCACGCCGGGCTTTTCGGGCGCCGATCTCGCCAATCTCGTCAATGAGGCTGCGCTGTTCGCCGCCCGCCGCGGCAAACGCATCGTCGAGATGCTCGACTTCGAAGACGCGAAGGACAAGATTTTCATGGGGCCGGAGCGCAAGTCGGCCGTCATCCGCGAGGATGCGAAGCGCGCCACCGCGTACCACGAATCGGGTCACGCCGTTGTCGCGAAGCTGCTGCCGAAGGCCGACCCCGTCCACAAGGTCACGATCATTCCGCGCGGTCGCGCGCTGGGTGTGACGTGGCAGCTGCCCGAACATGACAACGAAACCTATTCGAAGGATTACTTGCTCGATCGGCTTGCTATTTTGTTCGGCGGCCGCGTGGCGGAAGAGCTATTCCTGAATTTGGTCAGCACGGGCGCGTCGGACGACTTCAACAAGGCGACGCAGACGGCGCGCGCGATGGTGGCGCGTTTCGGTATGACCGACGCATTGGGACCGATGGTCTACGTCGATGACGAAAACGATGCGTCGCCGTTCGGCCGCGGCTTCACGCGGACGATCTCGGAAGCGACGCAGCAGAAGGTCGACGCGGAAATTCGCCGCCTGCTGGACGAGCAATACAATCTCGCGCGGCGCTTGCTCGATGAGCATCGCGACAAGGTCGAAGCCATGACGGCCGCGTTGATGGAGTGGGAGACGATCGACGCCGATCAGATCAACGACATCATGGAAGGCCATCCGCCGCGCTCGCCCAAGAGCGTCCCGTCGACCGATGCGTCGTCGGGCGGCAGCGGCGGCGCCGGCGCGGAAGTACGACCGGGCAGCGCGACTGCGCCGGCCTGAAGCGACTAGCCTAAAGACGACGGGTCGGTGCGCCAAGCACCGGCCCGTATTTTTTGATTTTGCGGTTTTCTTCGGCAGTCGTGGATTGCGCATTCGCTCAAGCACCGTCGTTTGGACGCGGGCCAGCCGCGCCGAGCAACGCGAGCTTCGAGTTCCGAGCAGCAGGCGCGCCGGCGTCTCCCGGCTGCCTTCACTTTTTTGTCGTTCCGTGTCGATTCCTGAGCCCCTCCGTCCCGCTATCCCCGAACCGCTCGTCTGCGGGCGCTTCACGCTGACGTTTTCGCGCCCGCTCGTCATGGGCATTCTCAATGTCACGCCCGATTCGTTTTCGGACGGCGGGCGTTACGCCGCGCGCGACGACGCCCTGCGTCAGGCCGAACGGATGCTGGCGGACGGTGCGGACATCATCGATATCGGCGGCGAGTCGACGCGCCCCGGCGCGCCGGCCGTCCCGCTCGCGCAAGAATTGGAACGCGTCGCTCCGATTGTCGAGGCGCTGGCCGGCATGAACGTGCCCCTGTCGATCGACACGTACAAGCCCGAGGTCATGCGCGCGGCGCTGGCGGCGGGCGGGGACCTCATCAACGACATTTGGGGTTTGCGCCGCCCGGGCGCCGTCGATGCGGTGCGCGACACGAACTGCGGCCTGTGCGTCATGCATATGCTCGGAGAGCCGCAGACAATGCAGCGCGGCGAGATCGATTATGGAGACGTCGTCGACGATGTGCGCACGTTCCTGCAGGGCCGTGTCGAAGCGTTGACACAAGCGGGCATCGCGCGCGAACGAATCTGCGTCGACCCTGGTTTCGGTTTCGGCAAGGCCACGCGCGAGCATAATTTCGCGCTGCTGGCACGTTTGCGCCAAAGCGCACCGATGCCTGCCGCGGGTGGAGCGCCGTTCCCTATCTTGGCCGGCATGTCGCGCAAGTCGATGCTGGGCGCGGTGACCGGGCGCAACGCCCCGGCCGAGCGCGTGGCGGCGAGCGTGGCGGCGGCCGTCTGCGCGGTGGAGCGGGGGGCGGCGATCGTCCGCGTGCACGACGTCGCGGAAACCGTCGACGCGTTGAAGGTATGGGCCGCCGTTCGCGAGGCGCAAGACGCCGTTCGCTGACGGACAGAACAAACGAATCAATACACTCGAGAGCAAAAGGATCCAAGGATGGCACGTCGTTACTTCGGCACAGATGGCGTTCGGGGGAAGGTGGGCGAGGCGCCGATCACGCCCGACTTCGTGTTGCGGCTCGGCTATGCGGCCGGCAAAGTGCTGGCGCAGGCGGACCGATGGGCGAACGCCGGGTCGCGGCCGACGGTGTTGATCGGCAAGGACACGCGCGTATCGGGCTACATGCTCGAAGCCGCGCTCGAATCGGGATTTTCGGCCGCGGGGGTGGACGTGATGCTCGCCGGGCCGATGCCGACGCCGGGTGTGGCCTATCTGACGCGGGCGCTGCGCTTGGCGGCAGGCGTCGTCATCAGCGCCTCGCACAACCCCTACTACGACAACGGCATCAAGTTCTTCAGCGCCGACGGCAACAAGCTGCCGGACGAAGTCGAACTGCGGATCGAGGAGCAGCTCGAGCAGCCGCTAGTCTGCGCGAGCTCCGAGCAGCTCGGCAAGGCTCGGCGTTTGGACGACGCGGCCGGGCGTTACATCGAGTTCTGCAAGAGCACGTTCCCGGCGTCGTTCGATTTGCACGGGCTCAAGCTCGTCGTCGATTGCGCGCATGGCGCGGCGTACGACATCGCGCCGCACGTCTTTCATGAACTCGGCGCCGACGTGGTGCCGATCGGCGTTGCGCCGAATGGTTTCAACATCAACGACGGCGTCGGTGCGACCGCACCGGACGCATTGGTCCGGGCCGTGCGCGCGAACAAGGCCGATCTGGGCATCGCGCTGGATGGCGACGCCGACCGCCTGCAAGTGGTCGACGCATCGGGCCGGCTTTTCAACGGCGACGAATTGCTCTATGTCCTCGTCAAGGACCGTATGGCCACCGAGGGACGCGTGCCCGGCGCCGTGGGTACGTTGATGACGAACATGGCCGTGGAAGTCGCGCTGGCGCGCGAGGGCGTGCCGTTCGTGCGCGCGGCGGTGGGCGACCGGTATGTGCTCGAGCAGTTGCGCGAGCGCGGCTGGCAATTGGGCGCTGAGGGCTCAGGACACATTTTGTCGCTGGATCGGCATTCGACGGGAGACGGCATCGTCTCCGCGTTGCTCGTGCTCGCGGCGATCAAGCGCAGCGGACGTACGCTCGCGCAACTGCTCGAGGGCGTCGCCCTGTTCCCGCAGCAGCTCATCAACGTCCGGATGCGGCCCGGCGCCGATTGGAAGAAGAGCGACGCCATCGCTCAGGCCGTGGCGCAGGCCGAGCGCGCCCTCGACGGTACCGGGCGCGTGCTGATTCGCGCCTCGGGCACCGAGCCCGTTCTGCGCGTGATGGTCGAGGCGAGCCAGCGGGATGCGGCGGTGCGTCACGCGCAAGACATCGCACGCGTGGTGGAGCAGTCCACCACCTGAACCGCGTCGCATGTAACCACCCATGGAAAAACGCTGCCGAGGCAGCGTTTTTCGTCTACGCTTGTGCTGCTGCGCGGGACGTGTTGCCTGCATCTTCCCCTAATTCACGGCATTTTACGCGAATTGCATGGCGAACCTTTCGTTTGGAAAGCTAAACGTCATGTACGCTTCATCGGTAGTCATATTACTGTCACAGTTTCGACCTAATCTTCGCGGTGTCGCGCATACACGACCACACCACTGGGGGATTATTTCCATGAAATTGATGCAAACCGCGTTCGCTGGCTTGGCCGGCGTGCTCTTCGCCGTTTCCGCGCAAGCCGCCGACATCACCGGCGCGGGCAGCACCTTTGCCGCACCGCTTTACACGAAGTGGGCCGACGCCTACGTTAAGTCGGGCGGCGGTAAGGTCAACTATCAAGGCATCGGTTCGGCAGGCGGTATCAAGCAAATCGAAGCAAAGACCGTGGACTTCGCCGGTTCGGACATGCCGCTCAAGGACGACGAGCTCGAAAAGCAGGGTCTCTTCCAGTTCCCGACGGTGGTCGGCGGCGTGGTGCCGGCCGTCAACCTGCCGGGTATCAAGGCCGGCGAGCTGACGCTGTCGGGTCAAGTCCTGGCCGACATCTACCTGAACAAGATCACGAAGTGGAACGACCCGGCTATCGCCAAGCTGAACCCGGGCGTGAAGCTGCCCGATACGGCAATCGCCGTGGTGCGCCGCGCCGATGGCTCGGGCACGACGTTCATCTGGACCGACTACCTGTCGAAGGTTAGCCCGGAATGGAAGTCGAAGGTGGGCGAAGGCACGACGGTCAATTGGCCGACTGGTACGGGCGGCAAGGGTAACGACGGCGTCGCCGCGTTCATCCAGCGTCTGCCGGGTGCGATCGGTTATGTCGAGTGGGCCTACGTGAAGCAAAACCACATGGTCTACACGAAGATGCAGAACCACGACGGCAAGGTCGTGACTCCGGATACGGCCACGTTCGCGGAAGCCGCAAAGGGAGCTGAATGGAACAAGTCGTTCTATCAGATCCTGACGGACGAGCCGGGCGCTCAAGCATGGCCGATCGTCGGCGCGACGTTCGTCCTGCTGCACAAGTCGCAAGACAAGGCTCAGCAAGGTGCGGAAACGCTGAAGTTCTTCGGCTGGGGCTTCAAGAACGGCAGCGACGCCGTGACCTCGCTCGACTACATTCCGCTGCCGAAGTCGGTGACGGCCGAGATCGAGAAGCAATGGAAGGCGAACGTGAAGGACGCTTCGGGCAAGGCTGTTGCCGAGTAAGCAGGCTTGATGCGGTAGTACGCAACACCGAGTAGGTAGTCAGAAGGAAGGCCCGGCAAAGCGAGTGCGCTTTGCCGGGCACGGCCCCATCGGCCGCGCCATCCGGGTAGCGGCCACAGCATACGGGTTCACATGTCCGACACTCGCCTCATGTCGACCACGCCGGCCGAGCACGCTCAGCGCGCGCCGAGCCACCTCGGCGACTTCATCTTCGGCAATCTCGCACGCCTCGCTGCGATCGTCACGCTGGTGCTGCTGGGCGGCATCATCGTCTCGCTGATTGTCGAATCGCTGCCGACGATCGAAAAATTCGGCTTGCACTTTCTATGGAGCGCCGACTGGGATCCACCCAGCGACGTCTACGGAGCCCTGGTACCGGTTTACGGCACGCTCGCGACCTCGATCATCGCGCTCATCATCGCGGTGCCCGTCAGCTTCGGCATCGCGCTGTTTCTGACCGAGCTCTCGCCGGTCTGGCTGCGCCGCCCGCTCGGCATCGCCATCGAATTGCTCGCCGCCATTCCGTCGATCGTCTACGGCATGTGGGGCTTGCTCGTGTTTTCGCCGATCTTCGCGACGTATTTCGAGCAGCCGCTCGGCGCCGTCCTCGGGCCGCTGCCGATCATCGGCGCGCTGTTCAAGGGCCCCCCGATCGGCATCGGCATTCTTTGCGCGGGCGTCATCCTCGCGATCATGATCATTCCGTACATCGCCTCGGTCATGCGCGACGTGTTCGAAGTCACGCCCGTGCTGCTGAAGGAGTCGGCCTACGGCATCGGTTGCACGACGTGGGAGGTGATGTGGAAGATCGTCCTGCCGTTCACGAAGAGCGGGGTCATCGGCGGCGTCATGCTTGGCCTCGGCCGCGCGCTCGGTGAAACCATGGCCGTGACGTTCGTGATCGGCAACACGAATCTGCTCGACAACGTCTCGCTGTTTTCCCCCGGCAACAGCATTACGTCGGCGCTCGCGAACGAATTCGCCGAAGCGGGCCCGGGCCTGCATACCTCGGCATTGATGGAGCTTGGCTTGATTCTGTTCGTCATCACCTTCATCGTGCTTGCGATTTCGAAGCTGATGCTGCTGCGTCTCGAGAAGGCGGAGGGCACGAAATGAGCGGCCCCTCGATGCACATCCCCGGTTCGGCGAGCCCCGAAGTGTTCGCCGCCACGCGCGATCGCCTGCAGCGCCGCCGCCGCACCGTCAACGCCATCGCCCTGACGATGTCGCTGGCCGCGATGGCGTTCGGTCTGCTCTGGCTCGTGTGGATTCTCTATACCACGCTGAGCTTGGGCGTCGGCGGCTTGTCGCTCTCGCTGTTTACGCAATCGACGCCGCCGCCGAACACAGACGGGGGCGGTCTGGCGAACGCGATCGTCGGCACGCTGATGCTGGTCGGCGCCGCGACGGTGCTCGGCACGCCGATCGGCGTGCTCGCCGGCGTCTATCTGGCCGAGTACGGCCGAAAGGGCTGGCTTGCGAGCACGACGCGCTTCATCAACGACATCTTGCTGTCGGCGCCGTCGATCGTCGTGGGCTTGTTCGTCTACGCGATCGTCGTTGCGAAGATGGGGCACTTTTCGGGCTGGGCCGGCATGGTATCGCTTGCGCTGCTGCAGATTCCGATCGTGATCCGCACGACCGAAAACATGCTGAACCTCGTGCCCAATGCGTTGCGCGAGGCAGCGTTTGCGCTTGGCGTGCCGAAGTGGAAGATGGTGCTGTCGATCACGCTCAAGGCCTCGCTTGCGGGCGTGATGACGGGCGTGCTGCTCGCTATCGCCCGAATCGCCGGCGAGACCGCGCCGCTGCTGTTCACGGCCTTGTCGAACCAGTTCTACTCGGTCGACATGAACCAGCCGATGGCGAATCTGCCCGTCACCATCTACAAATTCGCAATGAGTCCGTTCCCGCAGTGGCAATCGCTCGCGTGGGCCGGTGTTTTCCTGATTACTCTCGGCGTGCTCGGATTGAACATCCTCGCGCGTGCAATGTTCGGCAAGAAGTAAAGCCCCGGAGCGCCCAATCATGAACATGGCTGAAAGTCACCTTTCCCAAGTCGAGCGTCCTGCCGCTCCCGTCGGTTTCGAACCGGCTGCAGGCGAGCGCCCGCTCGCACCCGCGGCGCCGAAGATCGAAGTGAAGGATCTGAACTTCTTCTACGGCAAGTACCACGCGCTCAAGAACATCAACCTTGCCATTCCCGAGGGCAAGGTGACGGCGTTCATCGGACCGTCGGGCTGCGGCAAGTCGACCCTCTTGCGCACGTTCAACAAGATGTTCGCCCTCTATCCGGAGCAGCGCGCCGAAGGCGCGATCATGATGGACGGCGAAAACCTGCTCACGACCAAGCGCGACATTTCCCTGCTGCGCGCTCGCGTGGGCATGGTTTTTCAAAAGCCGACGCCGTTTCCGATGTCGATCTACGACAACATCGCGTTCGGCGTGAAGATGTTCGAATCGCTCTCGCGCTCGGAGATGGACGACCGCGTCGAATGGGCCTTGACGAAGGCGGCGCTCTGGACGGAAGTGAAGGACAAGCTCAACCAGAGCGGCTACGGCCTGTCGGGAGGTCAGCAGCAACGTTTGTGCATCGCCCGGGGTATCGCGATCCGCCCGGAAGTGCTGCTGCTCGACGAACCGTGCTCGGCGCTCGACCCGATCTCGACGGGCCGCGTCGAGGAACTCATCGCCGAGTTGAAAAACGATTACACGGTCGTCATCGTGACGCACAATATGCAACAAGCGGCGCGTTGCTCCGACTTCACGGGGTACATGTATCTGGGCGAGCTGATCGAGTTCGGCGATACGGAAAAGATCTTCATCAAGCCGGTCCGCAAGGAAACCGAGGACTACATCACCGGCCGCTTCGGCTGATGAATTAAGGAGACAGCGATGTCGGACAAGCATCTGTCGAGCCAATTCGACGCGGACCTCAATCTGGTTTCGTCGAAGGTATTGGAAATGGGCGGTCTCGTCGAGGCGCAGATTACGCGCGCGATGCAGGCCTTGAATGAATTCGACGCGGGTATCGCCGACCAGGTGATCGCTGCCGAGGAAACGGTCAACACGATGGAAGTCGTGATCGACGAAGAGTGCAGCAATGTCATCGCGCGCCGCCAGCCGGCCGCGCGCGACCTGCGCCTCTTGCTGGCCATTTCGAAGACGATCACGAACCTCGAGCGTGCCGGCGACGAGGCCGAGAAGATCGCCAAGCGCGTCAAGCGCTTGATGGAAGACGGTGCGGCGCGCACCGTGAATATCGCCGAGATCAAGGTGTCCGGCGACATGGCCGTGTCGATTTTGCGCCGCGCGCTGGATGCGTTCGCTCGGCTCGACACGGTGGCGGCCGCGCAGATCGTGCGCGACGACAAGGCGATCGACGAGGAATTCCGCGCATTCGTGCGCAAGCTCGTGACATACATGATGGAGGATCCGCGCACGATTTCGGCGGGACTCGAATTCTTGACCATCGCGAAGGCCATCGAGCGGATCGGCGATCACGCGAAGAACATCGCCGAGTTCATCATCTATATCGTGAAGGGCACCGACGTGCGCCATAAGTCGCGCGACGCCCTCGAACGCGAAGCCCTTAGTTAATCGTATAGACCGTATCAAGAGGTAGGTGACGATGCCGAGCAGCATTCTCATCATTGAAGATGAGCCCGCGATTTCCGAACTGATTTCCGTCAACTTGCAGCATGCAGGGCATTGCCCCATTCGCGCCTATAACGCGGAGCAGGCGCAGGCGCTGATCAGCGACGTGCTGCCCGATCTCGTGCTGCTGGACTGGATGTTGCCGGGCAAGTCGGGCATTGCGTTCGCGCGCGATTTACGCAACAACGAGCGCACGAAGCACATTCCCATCATCATGCTGACGGCCCGCGGCGACGAGCAGGACAAGGTGCTCGGCCTCGAAATCGGCGCGGACGACTATGTCACGAAGCCGTTTTCACCGAAGGAGCTGATGGCGCGCATCAAGGCCGTTCTGCGCAGGCGCGCGCCCCAGTTGACGGAAGACGTCGTCGCGATCAACGGACTCAAGCTCGATCCGGCCACGCACCGCGTCGCCGCGAATTCGTCCGGCAGCGAGATCAAGCTCGATCTCGGTCCGACCGAATTCAGGCTGCTGCACTTTTTCATGACGCATCCCGAGCGCGTGCATAGCCGCACGCAATTGCTCGACCAAGTCTGGGGCGACCACGTGTTCGTCGAAGAGCGGACGGTGGACGTGCATATCAAGCGCCTGCGGGCCGCGCTCAAGCCGGCGGGATGCGATGCTATGATCGAAACGGTGCGCGGCAGCGGCTATCGTCTCGCCAAGAGCGCGTAACGCGCCGCCGGGTGCGCCGCGCGGGGAAATTGCGGCGCACTTTTCATTCGATTCACCGACAACGCCATGAACATCATTTGGGCGCGCTCGATCGTATCGCTCCTGCTGCTCGCGCTCGTCTGCGCGGCGATCGCGGCCGTCACGAGCGTGCGCACCGCCTTGATCGTCGCCGCCGTGGCGCTCGTCGCGCAAACGCTGTTTTCCACCTATCACACGGAGCGCCTTTGGCGTCTGCTCGATGCGCCGGTCTACGGCGAAGTGCCGAGCGCGCCCGGCATCTGGGGCGAGATTTATTACCGGCTGCACAAGCTCGCGAAGCAGTGGCACGCCCAAGTGCGCCAAGTGGAGCAGCAGCACTCGCGCTTCATCCAGGCTATTCAAGCTTCGCCGAACGGCGTGGCGATGCTCGACGATCACGATCAAATCGAATGGTGCAATGCGATCGCGGAGGAGCATTTCGGCCTCGACGCAAAACGCGATCTGCGCCAGCACATCACACACCTCGTGCGTCACCCAGATTTCGTGCGCTATTTGAGTTTGCATCAGTACGACGAAATGCTGATCATGCGGGGCATGGGCGACAAACGGCAGAACGTGCTGTCCGTACAGGTATTTCCGTACGGCGAAAATCGGAAGCTCGTGCTGTCGGCCGACATCACCGAACTCGAACGAACCGATGCGATGCGCCGCGATTTCGTCGCGAACGTCTCACACGAGCTGAAGACCCCGCTCACGGTGCTTTCGGGTTTTCTCGAAACGATGCGCGAAATCCCGCTAGAACAGGCCGATCGCGATCGTTACCTGGAGCTCATGGATCAGCAGGCCTCGCGCATGCGCAACATCGTCGACGACTTGCTGGTGCTCGCGAAGCTCGAAGGCGATGCGAAGCCGCCCAGCGATCGCGCGATCGACATGGGCGCTGTCATCTCGCACCTGCGGGAAGATGCCGCGAATCTGTCGGGGGGGCGCCATCAATTCGGATTCACGGCCGACGAAAGTTTGACGGTGTCCGGTGCGCAGACGGAAATCTTGAGCGCGCTCGGCAATCTCGTGACGAACGCGATCCGTTACACGCCCGACGGCGGTTCGATCGACGTCGTGTGGAAGCAGGTCGGCGGCGAGGCCGTGTTTTCAGTAACCGATACCGGTTTGGGCGTCCCCGCCGCGGACATTCCGCGCTTGACCGAGCGCTTTTATCGGGTCGATCGCAGCCGCTCGCGCGATACGGGCGGCACGGGGCTCGGGCTTGCCATCGTCAAGCACGTGCTGCAGCGGCACGATGCGACGCTCGAGGTCAAGAGCGAAGAGGGCCGGGGCAGCACGTTCAGCGTGCGCTTTCCCGCGCAACGCACGATGCGCCGGCAGCCGGCGCACGCATAAGGCGAAGCTGGCCGCATCGATCGCTCGTCGATCGGTGCGGCGCGTCGAGCGTCTGTCGCTTTTGGCCGGCGGTTAAATGCAACCGGCGCGTCAGCAGCCGAACTTCAGCAGCAAACCCACCTGTGCGTTGCGCGAGGCCTTGCCGGGGCGGCTGCGGCGGTAGTGGCCATCGCTTTGCATGACCCAGGCCGATTGATTGTCGCCCAGCAAAACAGAAAGCCCCTCGGCGATGACGCGCCGTTTCAGGCGCCGATCGTTGATCGGGAAGGCCACCTCCACGCGGCGGAAAAAGTTGCGGTCCATCCAGTCGGCACTCGACAGATAGACGCGCTCCTTGCCGTCGGCGAAGAAATAGAAGATTCGATGATGCTCGAGGAAGCGCCCCACGATCGAGCGCACCGAGATGTTTTCCGAAAGTCCTTCCACGCCCGGCTGCAATGAGCACACGCCGCGCACGATCAGATCGATTTTCACGCCCGCTTGCGAGGCCTCGTACAGTTCGGCAATGACGGTCGGCTCGAGCAGGGCGTTCATCTTTGCGACGATGCGCGCTTTTTTCCCCGCGCGCGCATTGTCGGCTTCCGTGCGAATCGCTTCGACGAGCTTCGGGTGTAGCGTGAACGGCGATTGCCAGAGTTCGTGCAATGTTAGTTCGCCGCCGATGCCGGTCAATTGCTGGAACACGTGATGGACGTCTTCGCAGATGCGCTGGTCGGCCGTCATAAGGCCGAAATCGGTGTACAGCCTCGCCGTGCGAGGATGATAGTTGCCCGTACCCAGGTGCGCGTAGCGCTTGAGCGTGGACTTGCCGTTATGCGTCGTGCGACGAACGATCAGCATCATCTTGGCGTGGCACTTGTGACCCACCACGCCATAGACCACGTGTGCGCCGACGGCCTCGAGCTGAGACGCCCAATTGATGTTCGTTTCTTCGTCGAAACGCGCGAGCAGTTCGACGACGACCGTGACCTCCTTGCCGTTTCGCGCCGCTTGCATGAGCGCGTCCATCAGCGGCGAATCGGTGCCCGTGCGGTAGATCGTCTGCTTGATGGCGACGACGTTCGGATCCTGCGCAGCCTGCAGCAGCAGTTCAAGTACGGGCTGAAAGCTCTCGTAGGGATGATGGAGCAGAACGTCGCCTTGATCGAGCGTGTCGAAGAGGTTCGCCGCATTGGCCAGCACCGGCGGGGTGGCCGGCACGTGGGGGACGAATTTCAGATCGGGACGATCGACTAGGTCGGGCAGCTGCATGAGCCGCACCAGATTGACCGAGCCTTCGACGCGATAGCAATCTTTTTCGCTCAGCCCGCTCTCGTCGAGCAAGCGGCGCACGAGGTGCGGCGGCGTGTCGGCCGACACTTCGAGGCGTACGGCGTTGCCGAGGTGGCGCGCCGGCAGCTCGCCTTGGAGGGCGACGCGCAGATTCGTGATTTCGTCCTCGTCGACGAACAACTCGCTGTTGCGCGTGATGCGAAATTGGTTGCAGCTGCGGATCGTGAGATTCGGGAACAGCTCGTGCACGAAGCGCTGCATGAACGAGCTGAGCAGCACGAAGCCGTAGGCGAAGCCCGAAAGCTCCTGCGGCATGTGCACGAGCCGCGGCAGTGCGCGCGGCGCCTGGACGATGCCCATGACGGCTTGGCGGCCGAATGCGTCCTTGCCTTCGAGTTCGACGACGAAGTTCAGGCTCTTGTTCAGCACGCGGGGAAACGGGTGAGCGGGATCGAGGCCGATCGGCGTCAGTACGGGCAGAAGCTCGTCGACGAAGTAGCGGCGCGCCCATTCGGTCTGCGCCTCGGTCCACGTTTCCCAGCTATGAAAATAGATGCCCTCTTGCTCGAGCGCGGGCAGCACCGTCTCGTGCAGCATCGCATACTGACGGTTCACGAGCTTGTGCGCACGTTCCACGACGAGATCGTAGACGTGCTGCAGTGACATGCCGTCGGGCGCGAGGGTGCCCGGGTTATCGCGCATTTGCTCCTGCAGCCCCGCCATGCGCACTTCGAAGAACTCGTCGAGGTTGCTGCTCGTGATGCAGATGAAACGTAGTCGCTCGAGCAGCGGCACGGAGGGATCGGCGGCTTGTGCGAGGACGCGCTCGTTGAAGCCTAAAATGCCTAACTCACGGTTCAGCAGAGGGTAGCGCAGAGACATCGGCAGCAAATGAGAGGGGTCGGATGAAGATACGAACGGGCGCTCGGACATTCTCATAATTCGGTGTCAATGCGATGAAAAGTCATACTGTCACTTATTCTACGGACATTTGGTGCAACATTGAGGCCGAAAAGTGGTACAGCACGCTGCGCGCCGGGGTCCGATGGCAGCCCTTACGGTTCCTGAGACCGCAATCGTCCACCGAGACCAAATACTATTTGCTTAAAATGGCGTTTTTGAACAGCGCCGCGCGGCCCCGGGCGAATCGCACCGGGCCGGTCGTCCCAGCTAACGAGAGCTCGCTTTCTTCATGCCCAATACCCCGCACCTTCTTGCGTCGGTCGATCTCGGCTCGAATAGTTTTCGGCTGATCGTCGGCCGCGTCGAGGAAACGCCCGCCGGCGCGCAAATCTATCAGGTCGATGCGCTGCGCGAGCCGGTTCGGCTCGCGGCCGGGTTGTCGGCCGACAAGATGCTCGATCGCGCTTCTCAAGTGCGTGCCTGGGATGCGCTCAAACGCTTCGGCGAGCGGCTGCGCGATTTTCATCCGGACCATGTGCGCGCGGTCGCCACCAATACCTTGCGCGTCGCCAAGAACGCGCCCGAGTTTCTCGGTGAAGCGCAAAGCGCGCTCGGTTTTCCGATCGAAGTGATCGCGGGCCGCGAGGAGGCCCGCCTGATCTACGCGGGCGCCGCGCATTCGGTGCCGGCTATTTCCGGCAAGCGCCTTGTCGTGGACATCGGTGGCGGCTCGACGGAGTTCATCATCGGCCAGCACTACACGCCGCTGGTGATGGAAAGCCTTTACATCGGCTGTGTGAGCCACAGCCGAACCTTCTTTCCGGCCGGCAACGTCGACGAATACACGATGCGTCAGGCCGAGCTTGCCGCCAAGCGCGAAATTCAAATCATCTCGCGCGAATACAAGCAGGCTGGCTGGGATCAGGCGATCGGCTCGTCGGGCACCGCGCGTGCGTTGGCCGAACTCGTCGAAGCCAACGGTTTCAACGATCCGGGCATTAGCCACGGCATTTCGCGCGGGGGGCTGGAACGCCTCAAGCGCGCGCTCATCAAGGCCGAGAACGTCAATCGGCTCAAGCTGGTGGCGCTCAAACCCGATCGCGTTCCGGTACTAGCAGGCGGCTTGTCGATCATGTTGGCCGTCTTCGAAGAGCTTGGGATCGATTACGTCGATACGACCGACGGGGCGCTGCGCCTGGGCGTGCTTTACGATCTGCTGGGCCGCACGCAGCACGAAGACATGCGCGCCGTGACCGTCGAAGGGTTCATGCGCCGTTATGGCGTCGATCGGGCGCAAGCAGAGCGGATCGGCGATCTCGCGGTCGGGTTTTACGATCAGCTCGGCGAGACCGATCGCGAGCGTTTGGAAGAAGGGCGCGTGTTTCTCGGGTGGGCGGCCGCGCTGCACGAGATCGGTTTGTCGATCTCGCACAGCGCGTACCACAAGCATTCGGCGTATATCGCGAGCAACGCCGATATGCCGGGCTTCTCGCGCACGGATCAAGCTCGGCTGGCCGCCCTCGTCCTCGGCCATGCCGGCAAACTGGGCAAGCTGTCGCAGGCGCGCGAAGTCGAATGGCCGCTGTTGTTCTGCTTGCGCCTAGCGGCGTTGCTGTGTCGGCGCCGTACCGATGTCGGCCTGCCCGGCATCCGCGTGGCGAAGTCGAACGGCGGCTACGAGGTGCGCTTGCCGAACGAGTGGGTGGCGGGCAACCCACTGACCGACTACAGCTTGATTCAAGAGGCGGCGGAGTGGGAGAAGGTCGGCATCCGCTATCGGGTCATCTATACGGACGAATGATCATGCCAAGGCCGAAGCGCTAGCTGCCCTTCGGCCCTGGGCAGCCGAGCCGTCTCAGCCGAGGAAATGCCGCGCGTAACGGGCGTTGATGTCCGACAGACGGAACAGCGTCAGGAAATCGGCACAGTTGAAGTCGGGATCCCAGGCCGGCGCGCCGCAAATTTTCGCGCCTAGGCGCAGATAGCCTTTGACGAGCGGCGGCGGCGCGACGCGCACGCCGGTGCGCAATTCCTCGACCGGCAGCGGCGTATGCGCGAACGCGCGATACTCGGGGCTCGTCATCGCATTCTCGCGTAGCGATTCGTACAGGTTCGCCGCGAAGTGTCCGCCGTCGGCCATCGGCACGCTCGCGCAGCCGAGCATCGTTTCGTAGCCGTTTTGCATCATGTAGGTACCGAGGCCGCCCCACAGCGACATGATGACCGATCCGCTGCGATAGTCGGCGTGCACGCAGGAGCGGCCGACTTCGACCATCTTCGCACGCAGGTGAGCGAGGCGGGACAGGTCGAATTCGCCTTCGGCGTAAAGGCGGCCGATACGGGCGGCTTGATGCGGCGGCAGTACGCGGTAGGTCCCGACGACTTGAAGCGTGTCGAGGTCGCGCACGATCAAGTGATCGCAATAAGCGTCGAATGCATCGACATCGAGGCCGGCGGGGCCGGACACGCTTGCACCCATCTCTTCGGCGAACACGCGATAGCGCAGGCGCTGTGCTTCGCGGAGCTCTTCATCGGTGCGCGCCCAGACCACCTGCAGACGATGCTCTTGTGTAACGGTTTCTTTTTCGCGCGGCAGACGGCGGCGCGAATCGAGCGGAATCGAAGCGAGGGGCAGGGTGGGCGTCGGCAGATCTCGCATGGGGGTTCCTGGTTCCTAATGACTATGAAAGGAATGCTGGGTCTTCGCCAATGTAGTAACGGGCGATGACGTTTGCATGGCAAATGCATGTCGATGCGATGACATGTCGCGCGACAGACACGCGCATTTCATTTTGGCTAGATCAAGTCAGGGGAGAGCACCGCGCGGACGACGACTTGGCCCGGGCCGCCGCGACGGGCGTCGCCGCGGTCGCGGCTCGCGAGCCACCACAGGCCGCCTTTTTTGATGGTCCATTCGGCGCTTTCGCCCGCCACGAGTTGCGAGACGACGAGGCCGAGTGTGGGCTGATGGCCGACGATGACCACGGTGGGACCGATGCCATCGGGCCAGCCCGCGGCGCAGAGAACCGCTTCGGGCGAAGCGCCCGGGCCGATGACTTCTACTGTGCGATATTGATCCGTCAGCGTTTCGACGGTCTGCACGGTGCGCGCGGCCGGGCTCGCGAGGATCACCGCATCGGGGCTCAGGCGGTGTCTAAGCCATTTTGCGACGCTTTGCGCCTGCTTGCGGCCGCGGGTGGTGAGCTGCCGGGCGGCGTCGCTCGTGGCCGAGTCCTCGGCTTCCGCATGACGCCAGAGAATCAATTCCATGTCGTTGCCTCCTTTAGCTTGGGGCGCGGTTGCGCCATCGGTCATCGGATGCAAAACGGCTAGAGGGACGAACTCGAGCGCCGCAGCCCGAGCCGCGACGAAAGTCATCGTGTCGCGGCGATTGACCTCAGGCATACAGGCCGGCTAGAATCCAGGATTCGTCGGAGCGTAGCGCAGCCTGGTAGCGCATCTGATTTGGGATCAGAGGGTCGAAGGTTCGAATCCTTTCGCTCCGACCATAGGAATCAAGCACTTAGCCCAGTCCTCGAGACTGGGCTTTTTGCTTTTCGGCGCTTGTGCAACCGCCGCAAGAGCGCGTCCCGCTGAAAACAAGATACAACACCCTTCCATATATTGCAGCGAGGCGCTGCGATGCATCGCCATTCGGCAGACCGAGGGTGCGCAAGAACGTCCCTTTTGAGACAGGCATACTGCTTGACGGTCCCATGGGATCATTCGATAGAACGTCGCAGCAACTAAAGGAGCCTGTCGATGGGGACAGTCACTGACCTGGGTGGCCACGCGGAAGCGCTCGCGTCACCGCCCTCGCGCCGCCGGATTGACAGGGGCGGCGGGGGCGGAGATGATGGTCGCATGGAAGCCAGAATCTCAGCGCTTGAAGGCGCACACCTCGAAACGCGCGATCGCCTTGCGAGGATCGAAACTCGTCTAGACCATATGGCCACGAAGGCGGATCTCAACGCGGCGGTCGCCACTTTTGAAAGGGCGTTCGCCGGGGTCGAGAAGTCGTTCGCCGGAGTCGAGAAGTCGTTCGCCGGGGTTGAGAAGTCATTCGCGCATATCGAAAAGTCCTTGCACGCGCTGACTTGGCGCATCATTGGGTCGTGCGCCCTCCTCGTGGCTGCAGCGTTTTTCATTGCCAAGCACGTTAGCTAGCACCCGCGACGCAGATCGTGGCTAGCCACGCTCACACATCTTGAATCCCAGCGGTTTCGTAGTTTCAGCTTTCCTCACCGGTGGTCCCGTCCCATAATATGGCGATTACGCGTGACGCCGGAGGCGCATGCGATCGGATGCGGGGGCCAATTTGGGCGAGTCGACCGACGAAGCGCGGGTATTCATTTCGACGTTGCAACCCGCACGCCGAGAACGGTTGCTTGCGCTTGGCGCGGTGGCGGGGTCCGTCATCGTCTTCGTTGCATTGGCGCCTTTCGCCAAGACCCATCTCACGCCCGTCTGGGCATTTGTGCCGATCTATCAATCGGCGCTCGCAGTCTGCGATCTCTTGACGGCCGCTTTGTTCATCGGGCAGTTCAGCATTTTGTTCTGGCGGCCGCTGCTATTTCTGGCAGGCGGCTATCTCTTTTGCGCCTGCATGGCGATCGCGCATACGCTGTCGTTCCCTGGTTTATTCGCGCCGACAGGGGTGCTCGGTGGTGGCGCCCAGACCACCGCGTGGCTTTACATGATGTGGCACGGCGCATTTCCACTCGCCATCATCGGCTACGCGCGCGCTCGCTCGCCCAGCGAGCGCGGGCGCCCAGCGGCGCCGTGGCGCCCTGCGCTGACTTGCATCGTCTTGGCTGTCTCGACGGCATGCGTCATGACCGCGATCGCAACCGCCGGTCACGCTTGGTTGCCGCCGATCATGCGCGGCTCGCACGAGGCGGGCGCCATTGTCTGGGTCGTATCCGTCGTTTGGGCGTTGAACTTCGTCGCGCTGGCGGCGCTGATCGCCCGGCGCGCTCGCACCTTGCTCGATCTCTGGATGATCGTGGTGCTCTGCGCCTGGATTTTCGATATCGCACTGTCGGCGGTCTTCAATCACGCGCGCTTCGATCTCGGCTTTTATGCCGGACGCATCTACGGCCTCATTGCATCGAGTTTCGTTCTCGTCGCGCTGACCTTCGACAACATCAAGCTCTACTCGCGAGTCGTACAGGCGCTCGACCGGGAGCGCGCCGAACATCGCCTCGTGCAGCAGCGTACCGCCCAGTTGAACGACGCGAAGGCGCAACTCGAAGCGCGCGTGGCGGCGCGTACGGCTGCACTGGCGGAGTCCAATCGCGATCTGATGCGCGAAGTCGCCGAGCGCAAGCGCGCCGAGGCTGCGCTCGTTCTATCGCAGACGGAACTGCGCGAGGTGGCAGCGATCGGTAGTTCCGCGCGGGAGCAAGAGATGCGGCGAATATCGCGCGAACTGCACGACGAACTCGCGCAGACCCTCGCGACCTTGAGAATCGAAGCCGACCGCTTGCGTGAATCCATTGCGGGCCAACTCGTCGATAACGGAATGGAGCGCCGGCTGGTCGGCATGCGGTCGCTGCTGGACGATGCAGTGGCGTCGACACGG
The DNA here is from genome assembly GCF_051954495.1 of Trinickia sp. GTDB lineage: Bacteria > Pseudomonadota > Gammaproteobacteria > Burkholderiales > Burkholderiaceae > Trinickia. The sequence continues at coordinate 24,757 of NZ_JBQCHR010000111.1, read as the reverse complement.
CGGATCGCGTCGGACTTACGCCCGCTCGTGCTCGACGATCTGGGCTTCGTGGCCGCGACGCAGTGGCTCGTGCAGAGCTTCATGCAGCGCAGCGGCATCGAATGCGAGCTGACCGTCGAGCCTGCCGACCTCGAACTCGACGAACCCTACGCCACGGCGACGTTTCGCATCCTGCAGGAGTCGCTCACGAACGTGGCGCGTCATGCGCACGCTTCGCACGTCGCGGTGGGGGTCCGGCGCGAACCGGATCGAGTCGTTCTGAAGGTTCGAGACGACGGTGTCGGCTTCGACCCCGCGCGGCCGCGCAAACCAGGCTCGTTCGGGTTGGCGGGATTGCGCGAGCGTGCCTATCTCGTCGAAGGCGAACTCAGCATCGAGTCGGCCCCCGGACGGGGCACGACCATCGAAGTGCACATTCCTCTGCGCACGGCAACGGACAGGGCATTGTCGTAGCGCTCTCTCGTTCGTGCGGCCGGTCACAGTTCGACGATCTTGTTCCAATCGAACAGTGGGTTTTCCAGGCGGTTTCGGCGTCGATCGACATAGCCGCGCGGATTGCAGACGACGCGCGTTCCATTGGCCACGTAGTCGAACGGCGTATGCGTGTGACCGTGAATCCACAAATCGACGGGCGGCCCGACGAGATCGGCCAGATGACTGACGAAGCCGGCCGAGGCGAGATCGTCCGCGAAGCGTTCGGCCAGGCTGTCGCGATGCGGCGCGTGATGGCTGACCACGATCGTCTTGCCTGCGAACGGCTTGGCCAATTCTTGTTGGAGCCAGTTGCGCGCATGCGCATGCAGGGCAAGCGTGTCGGCTGGCGTGAATAGACGCGGCGCCTCGGTTGCGCTCGCGCTCGACGGCCATGTCACTTGGATCGGACCTCGGAAATCGAGCATGACCTTTTCGGCGGCGGCAATCGATGCGTCGAGCGCTTCAGGGCTCGCGCCGAACAACTCGAAGTCGGTCCACAACGTGGTGCCGAGTACGCGCCAACGGCCGTCGGGAGAGACCAGCGACGCATTGTTCAGGTACTGAACGCGATCGACGCTTAGCGCCGCGTCGCGCATCGCCACCTCGAGTGCGCCGAATTCACCGTCGTAGTATTCGTGATTGCCGGGCACATAGACCACGGGCGCGTCATCTTCGAACGTTTCCGCCGCCCAGCGAATGCCTTCGGCATGATTGTGAATGTCGCCTGCCAGAATGACGAGATCGGCCTGTGCATGAGGAATGACCTCAGGCTCGTCGCACTCCAAGTGCAGGTCGGACAATACGCGAATTTTCACGGAGCGCCTCGTGTTCGATGTGCACGCACGATACGCCGGACCCATGTGGTCCGGCGACGATGCTTAGCGTAGCACTTTGCCCGGGTTCATTAAGCCGTGCGGGTCCAGTGCCGCTTTGATCGCACGCATCAATCTTATTTCCAGATCCGATTTGTAGTGCGTCAACTCGTCCACTTTCAGCTGACCGACGCCGTGCTCGGCACTGAACGTGCCTAGATGTCGGTGCACGTTCTCATAGACGATGCGGTTCAAGGGCGCCTGATACTGCGCGAGGAAAGCCCGCGCGTCGCCGCCTTCCGGCGCTTGGACGTTGTAGTGGAGGTTCCCGTCGCCGAGATGGCCGAACGTGACCATCCGCGCGCCGGGCGCGGCCGCTGCGATCGCCGCGTCGGTTTCCTCGATGAACGTACCGATTCGTGAGATCGGCACCGCGATATCGTGCTTGATGTTCAGGCCTTCCTCGGCCTGCGCGAGCGGAATATGCTCGCGCAGATCCCAAAACGCACGCGATTGCGCGAGGCTTTCCGCAACGACGGCGTCTTCCACGAGTCCTGATTCGAGCGCTTGTTCCATCATGCGTTCGAACAGGCTGCGCGCGTGCGCTTCGCTCTCGTTGTCCGACAGTTCCAGCAGTACGATTTGGGCGTGCGGCTGGTCGAACGGGTAGCGCAACTGCGGGTAGTGCTTGCCGACGAGACGCAAACAAAAATCGGACATGATCTCGAAGCCTGTCAGCAGCGGGCCGGCGCACTGTTGCGCGAGCGCGAGAAACTCGAGGGCGGTGTGAGGCGACGCGAGCGCCGCCAGCGCCGTGACGCGCGCGGCCGGTAGAGGGTGCAACTTCATGACGGCGGCCGTGATGACGCCGAGCGTGCCTTCCGCTCCGATGTAGAGATCGCGTAAGTCGTAGCCGGTGTTGTCCTTGCGCAGCGCGCGCAGCCCATCCCAAATTTCGCCCTGCGGCGTGACGACTTCGAGCCCCAGACAGAGTTCGCGGGTATTGCCGTAGCGAAGCACGCCCGTGCCCCCCGCGTTGGTGGCTAGGTTCCCGCCGATCGTGCAGCTGCCTTCGGCGGCCAAGCTGAGCGGGAACAGGCGATCGGCTTGCCTTGCGTGACGCTGCACTTCGGCCAGGATCACGCCCGCTTCCACGGTGATGGTGTTGTTGTGCGGGTCGAGCGCCCGCACGCGATTCAATCGCGCGACGCTTACGACCGCTTGGCGGCCCGTGACGTCGGGCGTTGCGCCGCCCGCGAGGCCCGTGTTACCCCCTTGAGGCACGATCGCTACGCGATGTTCGTTGGCGAGCTTGAGGACGGCGGCCACTTCTTGTGTCGTGCCGGGCCGCAAAACGGCGCATGCGGCGCCCGTGTACCGGCGGCGCCAATCGGTCAGAAACGGCGCGGTGTCGTGCGGGTCGGTCAGGACGTGCGCGGCGCCGATGGCGTCGAGGCAGGCGACGACGAAGGCGTCTCGATCGGATGAAATGGTGTAGGTCATGGTGGTCGTCCGAAGCGTCTGGGTCGTCTTGAGCCCGCGCGAGGCGAAAGCTTGATGGTGAAGGCCCTCGATTGTCGATGCAGCATCGTACGCTCAAGGCTTGGCGGCGAGGCTGACCGAGCAGGCTAAGTCGAGCCGGTGTCTTGCGTCTCGCCCTGTTCGCGTCGTGCCGCTCGTGCCGCACGCTTGAACGGAGCAAGATAGGCCAGTGCGCAGCCGATGAACAGCGTCGCGACCGCCACCTCCACCCAAGCGAGCCGCGAAGACAGGCCGCGGTCGGTCATGCCGCGCACGATTCCCTCGGCCACGTACAGGAGCACCAGCATCGAGGCCCACTGCAGCGTGTAAAGCTTGCGCCGCCAAACGCCGGGCAGCGCGCATGCGAGCGGCAGCGCTTTGAGCACGAACGCCGATCCGCCTGGGCGCAGCGGCGCGAGCCAGCGCTCCCACGCCAGCGCCAGCACGATCAAGGCCACAAGCGAAAGCGTCGCGCCGAGCGCCCATCGGTCGCGCTGCGCGACGGTGGGCGAAGCGGGTTCGAGGCGCGTCGTCATGGGCGGCCCGCCAGCAGCGATGCCGTGCGGGCAAGTCGGGCGCCCAGAGCGACGGCCAACGTTTTCTCGTCGGCCGACAGCGGAGCCTCGCGCACCCCGACACCCGCGACATGCGACGCGCCGTAGGGCGTGCCGCCGGTTTGCGTGCTCGAAAGCGCGCTTTCCGTATAAGGAATGCCGACCATGAGCATGCCGTGGTGCAGCAGCGGCAGCATCATGGAGAGCAGGGTCGATTCCTGTCCGCCGTGCAAGCTGCCCGTGGAGGTGAATACGCAGGCGGGTTTGCCCGCCAAGGCGCCGCTCATCCACTGCGGCGTGGTGCCGTCGAGGAAGTATTTGAGCGATGCGGCCATGTTGCCGAAACGGGTAGGCGAGCCGAGCGCGAGGCCCGCGCATTCTTCGAGATCGCGCAGCTCGGCGTAGGGCGGGCCGTCGGGCGGAATGGCTGGGGCAGTCGCTTCGCTCACGGCGGAAACGGCCGGCACCGTTCTCACACGCGCCTGCATGCCGGGCACGCTGTCGACGCCTTGCGCGATGGACAACGCCAAATCGCGGGTGGCGCCGTGCCGGCTGTAATAGAGTACGAGGATGTCTTTCATAGGCTTGGATCGTGAGCGGCTTATTATAGGGGCGGGCACGCCGGCCCGCGCCGCCGGCTGCCGCCATCGAACGAAAAGGAGAACGATTCTTGCGGACGCTCAGTTCCGAACTGGACACGCTCAAACGTCTGGCGCGCTTCGCCGCGAAGCGCAGCGGGGAAGATCGCATCGCCCAAGTGGCGGGCAGCCTGACGTTTACGACGATGCTCGCGATCGTGCCGCTCGCGACCGTGGCGTTTGCCCTGTTCACGGCCTTTCCGATCTTCGCCAAATTCCAAGCGTCGCTGCAGATGTTTCTGGCGCAGCACTTCATGCCCGATCAGATCAACAACCAGATTTTCAAGTATCTGAATCAGTTCGCATCGAAAGCCAAGGGGCTGACGACGGCGGGCATGATCGTGTTGTTCGTGACGTCCGTCATGACGATGATGACGGTCGAATCGGCCTTCAATGTCATTTGGCGCGTGGCCAAGCCGCGCCCGTTCGCTCAGCGCGTGCTCGTGTACTGGGCGATCATCACGCTTGGCCCGTTATTGATTGGCGTGAGCTTATCGATTTCGTCGTATCTCTTCGCGCAATCCAGTCTGCTCTCGAACGGGCCCGTGCCGTCGGTGCTCGAATGGGCGTTGACGGGCGCGGCGCTGCCGCTGACAGCGCTCGCGTTCGCGCTGCTGTACGTTTATCTGCCGAACTGCTCGGTGGCATGGCGCGATGCGGTCGTGGGCGGGCTAATCGCGGCCGTCGCGTTCGAACTGGCCAAGCGCGGCTTCGGCTATTACGTGCGCCGCATGCCGACGTACACGGCCGTGTACGGCGCATTCGCGCTCGTGCCGTTGTTTCTGTTGTGGGTCTATCTCTGCTGGTTCATTACCCTCGCGGGCGCGACGATCGTTTCGGCGCTGCCGGCGATTCGTCTGGGACAGTTTCATAGGCGGCACTACGCGGGCAGCGACCTGCTCGATGCGTTGGAATTGCTCGTGCGCCTGGACGAAGGGCGCGAGGCGGGCAAGCCGGGGCTGACCATCGTCGAACTCTCGCGCCTGCTGCGCTGCGACCTCGATACCGTCACACGGCTGCTCGGCAAGCTTAGCCGGCGCGAGTGGGTGACCCGGCTGGCCGACGACACCGCACAGCGGTATGTGCTGATCGCGAATCCGGCGCAGGTGACGGTTGGGCGGCTCTTCGATATGTTCATTATCGATCGGGCCGAACTCGAGTATCAGCTGCGCCTCGACTCGACGCGCGTCGATACGGCGCTGCTGCTCGATGCGCTGCACAACCCCAAGCTGGAATTGTCGCTCGCGACACTGGTGGCGGCGCGCGCGGTGCGCGGCGCGCCCGGCGCCAGCGGCAGCGCGGCGCGCTCGCCGTGGCCGCATCCGGCGGCCTAGCAATGCGCGGACCGATTTTGGCCGGACGCTAGAGGACCTATCGTCGGCGGCGCTACAGCGCGATCTTCCCGATGCAGATGTCCTTGAACATCACCCAATCGCCCATCAGGCTGTAGACGGGATGCCGGAAGGTGGCGGGGCGGTTCTTTTCGAAGAAAAAGTGGCCGACCCACGCGAATCCGTAGCCGCAGACGACGGCCGCCGGAAGCCAGAGCCAGCCGCCCGTCGCGACGGCCATCGCCAAGCAGCCGATGACGCCGAGCGACCCGACGAAGTGCAGGCGGCGGCAGATCGCATTGCGATGCTCGCCGAGATAGAACGGATAGTACTCGGCGAAGCTCGAGAAATGGGCCGAATGAGCGCTGTGAGCCATCGCTTCCTCCCTTGTACTGAGCGGGCGCCGAGCCCGCCGCGCGAAGCGGCGCGGCGGCTCCGGCGCCGGTCCGAACGAAATCGCTCCGACCGTTACGGCCATTGTCCGGCGATCGCCCGGAAGGCGCAACCTGGCTGTTCGGCCCACTGTGACGTCACGCTCGTTGCGCTGCGGTGGCGGCGCGAGCGAACGCAAATAGGGCATCGAGCGTGGCGTCGGGCTGCTCGGACATCAGCGCATGACCGGCTTCCAGCGTGACGACATCCACCGGCGCACCCGCGGCCTCAAGGGCGGCGACTAGCGTTCGCGTGGCGCGCGGGGGCGTCATCATGTCCTTCGCGCCCAGCACGAGGCGCACCGCGCAGCGCACTTGCGCGGCGCGCTCTAGCCCCGCGACGTAGCCGTTGCAGGCGGCGAAATCCGTGTGAAACAAATTCGGTTCGCCGCGCGCCGATACGCGCTCCATGAGCCGCTGGTTAATGCCGTGCAGCCAAAAGCCCGGTCCTGGGCTTGACGGCTTGGCGGCGATCGTCGAATGCGACCAGCGGTTCACGAGGTCGATCGCTTCCGGTTCGCGGTTCAGCGCCGCGTCGAGCAGCGCGTCGGAAACCGCCATCGGCACAGCCGTCGCTACGAGGGCCGCGCCGAGCGCGCGCGCGGGATGCCGGCTTGCAAAATCGAGCGCCACGAGCGAACCCATGCTGTGCCCGACGACGAGCGCCGCCGTTATTCCCGCCGCGTCGAGAAGGGCGGCAAGCCAATCGGCCAGCGCTTCCACGGTCGTTTTTGCCGGCCCGTCGCTGCGGCAATGGCCGGGCAGATCGACGGCCAGCACGTTGAAGCCGTGATGCGCGACGTAGCGGCTCTGAAGGCCCCAGACGCTATGGTCGTGCTGCGCGCCGTGCACGAATACGACGGTCGGCTGTGCCGGGTCGAAGCGTTTGCCGCCCGTATAGGCGTACGCGGACTTGCCTTGGACGGTCAGGATCATGCGGACTCCTTCTTCGAGGGCGCGCCGGCCGGCTTGGTTGCGGCCTTGAGGGCGCGCTTGAGGTCGTCGATCAGATCGTCGGGATCCTCGAGACCGATCGACAGACGAATCGTGCCCTCCGCGATGCCGGCCGCCGCCAGCGCCGCGGCGTCCATACGAAAGTGCGTGGTCGAGGCTGGGTGAATGACGAGCGAGCGTGCGTCGCCGACGTTGGCAAGGTGCGAGAACAGCGTCAGCGTTTCGATGAAGCGGCGGCCGGCCGCACGATCGCCGCGCAGGTTGAAACTGACGACGGCGCCGGCGCCGCGCGGCAGCAAGCGCTTGGCCAACGCGTAATCGGGATGCGATTCGAGTTCCGGATACGCGACCGATTCGACGCCCGGCTGGGCGGCGAGGAATTCGACGATCTTGCGCGTGTTTGCAATGTGCCGCTCCATTCGCAGCGGCAGCGTTTCGATGCCCTGCAGCAGTTGCCAGGCCGCCTGCGGGTGCAGGCAAGCGCCGAAGTCGCGCAGCCCCTCCCGGCGGGCGCGCAGCAGAAAGGGCGCAACGGTGCTTTCCTCGGCGAACACCATGCCGTGAAAGCCGTCGTACGGCTCGGTGAACTCCGGAAAGCGGCCGGATGCGACGAAATCGAACGTTCCCCCGTCCACCAGCACGCCGCCGATCGTCGTGCCGTGGCCCCCGAGGAATTTCGTGGCCGAGTGATAGACGAAATCCGCGCCGTGCTCGAACGGCTTGACGAGGAATGGCGTCGTGAACGTCGAGTCGACGAGCAGCGGAACCGAGTGCTCGTGAGCGATGCCGGCCAGCGTTTCGATGTCGAGCACGTCTAGATTGGGATTGCCGAGCGTTTCGCCGAACAGCAGCCGAGTGTTGGGGCGCACCGCCGTGCGCCAAGCGTCCGGGTCGCCGGGTTTCACGAACGTCGTTTCGATGCCGAAGCGGCGCAGCGTGTAGTGCAGCAGATTGTGGGAACCCCCGTAAAGGGCGCTGGACGCGACAACGTGCGAGCCGGCGCCCATCAGCGTGGCGATCGCCAAGTGCAGCGCCGCCTGGCCGCTGGCCGTGCCGATCGCGCCGACGCCGTTCTCGAGCGCGGCGACGCGCTCCTCGAATACGGCGACGGTCGGATTCGAGATGCGCGAGTAGACGTGGCCGGCGCGCTCCATATTGAATAGAGCGGCGGCGTGGTCGGCGTCGCGGAAAACGAAGGCCGTGCTCTGATAGATCGGCGTGGCGCGGGCGCCGGTCGCGGGGTCGGGGGCCGCGCCGGCATGCAGCGCGAGCGTATCGAAGCGGTTGGCGGACATGACGTCGTCCGGGCGGGCGCCCGGCAAGGGTTTCGGTGGCGGCCATCGTAACACCGGCGGCGGCCCGGGGCGGCTGTCCGGCCCCCTGTAACTTGTTCTGATTGCGGGGCGCTTCGCTTTCCTTTTGCAAGTCTTTCCGCTAGGATCGACCGATCCATTCAAGCTTTACCGGAGCGAGCCATGCGAGTCAGCGACATCCTGAAGGTCAAGGGCAACACGTTGTTCACCGTCACGCCCGATACGCCGCTGAGCCAGGCGGTCAACACGATGGCCGAGCACGACATCGGCTCGCTCGTCGTCATGGAGTTCGGCGATCTCGTCGGCATGCTCACTTTTCGCGAGATCATTCTCACGCTCAAGCAAAACGACGGCACCGTCGGCTCGGCCACGATTCGCAAGGTCATGGACGATCATCCGATCACCTGCACGCCCGAAACCGACGTGAACGAAGTGCGCCGCATGATGCTCGAGCACCATGTCCGTTATCTGCCGGTCATGGAAAACCGCACGCTGATGGGCGTTATTTCCTTCTACGACGTGGCCAAGGCCGTCGTCGAAGAGCAAAGCTTCGAGAACCGCATGCTGAAGGCTTACATCCGCGATTGGCCCGAGGACGGTCAGGCGCGCGATACGCATGGCGCATGAGCGACCGTCCGCTGCCCGCCGCTGCCACGCCACGCCGCGCCTCACGGGAACACCCTTCCCAGTTCACGCTTTTTCGCGAGCGGCGGTTCGCTCCGTTCTTTTGGACGCAATTTCTCGGCGCGCTGAACGATAACGTTTTCAAGGTTGGGTTCAGTTCGCTTGTGACCTACCAGACGGCGCGCTTTTCTGGCGTCGACGCGAAGACGGCCGCGTTCCTGATTTCGGCCATCTTCATTCTGCCATTCGTCCTTTTCTCGGCCACCTCAGGCCAGATTGCCGACAAATACGATAAAGCGACGCTCACTCGGTTCGTCAAGACATTCGAGATCGTCGTCATGCTGATCGGCGGCGCCGGGTTCGTGACGCATCATGCGCCGCTGCTATACCTATGCACGTTCCTCATGGGCGTGCACTCGACGTTGTTCGGGCCGGTCAAGTACGCCTATCTGCCGCAGCACCTGGACGATCGCGAGCTCGTCGGGGGCAACGGCCTTGTCGAGATGGGCACGTTCGTCGCCATTCTCATCGGCACGATCATCGGCGGTGCGGCTGCGGCCGCTCCCGAGCACGGTGCGTGGATGCTGGCCGGCATGTGTCTCGCCGTGGCGCTCGCCGGGCGTTCGACTTCGCGCTTCGTGCCGGTTTCGCCCGCTCCGCAACCCGGGCTGCGCATCAACTGGAATCCCGTCACCGAAACGTGGCGGAATTTGGCGCTGGCGCGGGAAAACCGCACGGTTTTTCTCAGCCTGCTAGGGATTTCGTGGCTGTGGTTCGTCGGCGCGACATTCCTCACATCGTTCTTCAGTTACGCCAAAGACGTGCTGTCGGCGAACCCGGATGTCGTTACCGTCCTGCTCGCAACGTTTTCACTCGGGATCGGCACCGGGTCGCTGTTGTGCGAGAGGCTGTCGAAGCGGCGCGTCGAAATCGGGCTCGTGCCGCTCGGGTCGATCGGCATCAGCGTATTCGCCCTCGATCTTTTCTGGGCCAGTCATGCACTGCCGCCGCTAGGGCGGCTCATCGGCGTCGCCGAATTTCTCGGGCATGCGCGTCACTGGCGCATTCTTGCCGATCTATTCTTGCTCGCCATGTTCGGCGGTTTTTATAGCGTGCCGCTCTATGCGCTGATCCAAAGCCGCAGCCAGCCCACGCACCGCGCGCGCATCATCGCCGCGAACAACATACTCAACGCGTTTTTCATGATCGTATCGGCGTTGATGGCGATCGGGTTGACCTCCGCCGGCGTCAGCATTCCGGGCATCTTCGCCGTCACGGCACTGCTCAATGTCGTGGTCGCGGCCTACATATATTCGCTCGTGCCCGAGTTTCTGCTGCGTTTCGTTGCGTGGCTGCTCGTCCATACGTTCTACCGGATTCGGCTCGTGCATGCGGAGCGCATTCCCGAAGAAGGCGCCGCCGTGCTCGTCTGCAACCATGTCAGCTACGTCGACGCCGTGGTCATCATGGCCGAAAGCCCGCGGCCGATCCGGTTCGTCATGGATCGCCGTATTTTCCGTACGCCGTTCGCGGGCTGGCTGTTTCGTCATGCAAAGGCGATCCCGATCGCGCCGGCGCACGAGGATCCGGCCATGCTGGCGCGGGCTTACGACGCCTGCGCGGCGGCGTTGGCCGAAGGCGAAATCGTGTGCATTTTTCCCGAAGGCAAGCTCACCCGCGACGGCGAACTCAACGCGTTTCGCCATGGCGTCACGCGGATCGTCGAGCGCACGCCCGTGCCGGTCATCCCCATGGCTTTGCGCGGGCTTTGGGGCAGCGTGTTTTCGCGTCATTCCGATGCGCGCTGGCCGCGCCCGCTTCAGAAAGGCGTCATGAGCCGCCTGACGCTGGCCGTGGCGGAGCCGCTCGAGCCGAGCGCCGCGACGCCCGAGGCGTTGCAGCGCATCGTGGCCGATCTGCGCGGGGCGCGTAAATAGGGCGACAGCGGCTTTCATGACCATTGGGGCGCTAAAGCGGGCAAGGGCGTCGAACGGATAGCCGTCGTCGCCTCTTGTGATTCGTACGGCGCGCTCGTCCGCCCTCGGATGGCGCTAAGGCCTCGGTCGCCCAGGGGCAGGGCATAATAGCGGCTTGCTCATCTTTTTCTTTCGAGGCCACGTTCATGTCCGGCAATACTCTCGGCACGCTTTTCACCGTCACGACGTTCGGCGAATCGCACGGCCCGGCGATCGGCTGCGTGATCGACGGCTGCCCGCCCGGCATGGCGATTTCGGAGGCCGACATCCAGGGCGAGCTCGATCGCCGCAAGCCCGGTACATCGCGCCACGTCACGCAGCGGCAAGAAGAGGACAAGGTCGAAATTCTGTCGGGCGTGTTCGAGGGCGTCACCACGGGCACGCCCATCGCGCTTTTGATTCGAAACACCGATCAGCGCAGCAAGGATTACGGCAACATCTCGGAGACGTTCCGTCCCGGCCACGCCGACTATACCTACTGGCACAAGTACGGCGTGCGCGATTTTCGCGGTGGCGGCCGCTCCTCGGCGCGACTGACGGCTCCGACCGTCGCGGCCGGCGCCGTCGCGAAGAAATGGCTGAGCGAAAAATTCGGCGTGCAAGTGCGCGGCTACATGAGCGCGCTGGGGGAAATCGATATCCCGTTCGTCGATTGGTCGCTCGTTTCGCAAAATCCGTTCTTCGCACCGAATGCCGACATCGTCCCCGAACTCGAGTCCTACATGGACGCGCTGCGCAAAGACGGCGATTCGATCGGCGCGCGCATCGGCGTTGTGGCCAGTGGAGTGCCCGTGGGATGGGGCGAGCCGTTGTTCGATCGTCTCGACGCGGACATCGCCCACGCAATGATGGGCATCAACGCCGTGAAAGGCGTCGAAATCGGCGCGGGCTTCGCGAGCGTCGCGCAGCGCGGCTCCGTGCATGGCGACGAACTGACGCCCGAGGGTTTTGTCGGCAATCACGCGGGCGGCGTACTCGGCGGTATTTCGACGGGTCAGGACATTCGCGTGTCGATCGCGATCAAGCCGACCTCGAGCATCCGCACGCCGCGCCGCTCGATCGACAAGCAAGGGCAGAGCGCCGTGGTCGAGACGTTCGGCCGTCACGACCCTTGCGTCGGCATCCGGGCTACGCCGATCGCCGAAGCGATGCTCGCACTCGTGTTGATCGATCATGCCCTTCGCCATCGCGCGCAATGCGGCGACGTGCACGTCGCCACGCCGAAGATCGCGGCCAGCGCGCCCTGAGCAACGGCGCCTGGCGGATGACCGCCGCGGCGGGGCATTGAAACGATAGGGCCGCGCTGAGCGCGGCCCTTCGGCTCACATAGCCCCGTAGTTGGGCCCGCCGCCGCCTTCGGGCGTGACCCACACGATGTTCTGCGTCGGATCCTTGATGTCGCAGGTCTTGCAGTGCACGCAATTCTGCGCGTTGATGACGAGCCGGTCGCTGCCATCCTCGTTCTTGGCGAACTCGTACACCGCCGCGGGGCAAAAGCGCGCTTCCGGGCCCGCGTAGGTCCGCAGATTCACGTTCACCGGCACCGATGCATCCTTGAGTGTCAAATGCGCCGGCTGATTCTCCTCGTGATTCGTGTTCGAGATGAACACCGACGAGAGCCGATCGAACGTGAGCTTGCCGTCGGGCTTCGGATACTCGATCGGCGTGCATTGGGAAGCGGGCTTGAGCATCTCGTGATCGCGATGCTGATGGTGTAGCGTCCACGGCACGTTGCCGCCCAGCAGTTTCTGCTCGACGCCGACCATCAGTGTGCCCAGGTACAAGCCCTTGCTCATCCACTGCTTGAAATTGCGCGCGCGATGCAATTCGCCGTGCAGCCACGATTGTTTGAACGATTCCGGGTAAGCGGTCAGTTCATCGTTTTGGCGGCCCGCCTGCACGGCGTCGAACGCCGCTTCGGCCGCCAACATGCCGCTTTTGATGGCCGCATGGCTGCCCTTGATGCGCGAGGCGTTCAAGAAGCCGGCATCATCGCCCACGAGCGCGCCGCCGGCGAATACGAGCTTGGGCAGCGACATCAGCCCGCCGGCCGTGATGGCCCGCGCCCCATACGAGATACGCTTGCCGCCTTCGAGGAACTTGCGAATCTCGGGGTGCAGCTTGTAGCGCTGGAATTCCTCGAACGGCGAAAGATACGGATTCGAATAGCCCAGACCGACGACGAAGCCCACCATCACCTGGTTGTTGTCGATGTGGTAGAGGAACGAGCCGCCGTATGTCTGCGTATCGAGCGGCCAGCCGGCCGTGTGGATCACGAGCCCCGGCTGGTGCTTGGCCGGATCGATTTCCCACAGCTCCTTGATGCCGATGCCGTACACCTGCGGATCGACGCCCCGATCGAGCTTGAACTGCTCGTTCAGCCGCCGGCCCAGATGCCCGCGCGCGCCTTCGCAGAACAGCGTGTACTTGGCGTGCAGCTCCATGCCGAGCTGGAAGTTTTCCGTGGGCTCGCCGTCCTTGCCGATGCCCATGTTGCCCGTGGCCACACCCTTGACCGAGCCGTCGTCGTGGTAGAGCACTTCAGCGGCGGCAAAGCCCGGGAAGATCTCCACGCCCAGCGCTTCCGCTTGCTGGCCGAGCCAGCGCGTGACGTTGGCCAGGCTGATGACGTAGTTGCCGTGATTCTTGAAGTTATCGGGCAGCGCCCAGTTCGGCGTCTTGACAGCGCCTTTTTCGGTGAGGAAAAGGAATCGGTCTTCCGTCACCTCCACGTTCAAGGGAGCTCCTTTCTCCTTCCAGTCGGGAATGAGCTCGCTAATGGCGCGCGGGTCCATGACGGCGCCCGACAGGATGTGCGCGCCGATCTCCGACCCCTTCTCGAGCACGCAAACACCCACGTCCACGCCTTTTTCCTGCGCGAGCTGCTTGAGCCGAATAGCGGCGGACAGCCCGGCGGGACCGCCGCCCACGATCACGACGTCGTACTCCATCGACTCGCGAGGGCCATATTGCTCGATCAGACTTTCGGGGGTCATTGAGGCTCCTTAGCCATTAGAATGCTTTTTTTCGGGTTCGTATTGTCAGCGAACGATAGGGCCGCTGCAACCGCATGCGGCTAGATTAGCACGATCGTTCTATTTGCGTGATAGAGTATTCCGCTAGGGTGCATGGGTTTGCGGCCGCCTGTCGGGCGCTCGATCGCCTCACGCACAACTTCATCGACTTAAAGGAACCAGAATGGGCCGTTCGATCAACCTGGAAGGCAAGGTCGCACTGATCACGGGCGCCTCGAGCGGGCTCGGCAAGCGCTTTGCGCTAGTGCTGTCGCAGGCAGGGGCTAAGGTCGTGCTCGCGAGCCGCCGCGTGGAGCGGTTGAAGGAACTGCGCGCCGAAATCGAGGCGTCGGGCGGCGCCGCGCATGTGGTTTCGTTGGACGTGACCGACTACCAAAGCATCAAATCGGCGGTCGCGCATGCCGAGACGGAGGCGGGCACGATCGACATCCTCGTGAACAACTCGGGGGTGTCGACAACGCAAAAGCTCACCGACGTCACGCCGGCCGATTTCGAATTCGTCTTCGATACCAATACCCGCGGGGCCTTCTTCGTCGCGCAGGAAGTCGCCAAGCGCATGATCATGCGTTCGGGCGGCGCAGCGCAAAAGCCGGCTTATCGGATCATCAACATCGCCTCGGTGGCGGGGTTGCGCGTACTGCCGCAGATCGGCCTGTATTCGATGAGCAAGGCCGCCATCGTTCACATGACGCGCGCGATGGCGCTGGAATGGGGGCGGCATGGCATCAACGTCAACGCCATTGCGCCCGGCTATATCGATACGGAAATCAATCATCACCATTGGACGACCGACCAGGGGCAAAAGCTGTTGTCCATGCTGCCGCGGCACCGGGTCGGCCAGCCCGAGGATCTGGACGGGCTATTGCTGCTGCTTGCGGCCGACGAGTCGCAATTCATCAATGGCGCGGTCATCGCCGCCGACGACGGGTTCGGTCTGGCCTGAGCGCGCACGTTTTTTGGTTCAAAGAGAGGCGAGGGAAGGGGAAGTGGAAGTGGAAGCAGCAATGGAAGTCAACGAAGCACGCACGGCAAAGGACGCACAACCCGTGAAGCAAGCGGCGATCGGCGATTACCGGCCCATATTCGAAATGTCGATGCCGATCCGATGGGGCGACATGGACGCATTCGGCCATGTGAACAACACCGTGTACTTCCGCTACATGGAGCAGGTGCGGATCAGCTGGTTCGAATCGATCGGCATGGTCGGCGGTGCCGATCGAGGCCAAGGGCCGGTGATCGTCAACGCGTCCATGGAGTTCCTGCGGCAGTTGCATTACCCGGGCGACATCGTCGGCAGGATGACGGTGGGTCAACCGGGGCGCAGCAGCTTCGATACGGGCTTCGAGTTGCGTCGCGCCGACGACCCCGGCACGCTGTATGCACGCGGCGCCGCTCGGTGCGTCTGGATCGACTACGCCGCCGGACGCTCGGTGCCGCTGCCCGAAGCGCTGCGCGCGCGGCTCGAACATCCCCATCTGGAACGTGCCGATTGACGCGAGAGTCGGCGCCAATCGGCGTAAGTCGGCGCCCCCGCGCCGCGGGCCGCCCCGGCCGCGCCCGTCAGTGGCCCAGCAGCCGCTGCATGA
Organism: Trinickia sp.; assembly: GCF_051954495.1. Taxonomy (GTDB): domain Bacteria; phylum Pseudomonadota; class Gammaproteobacteria; order Burkholderiales; family Burkholderiaceae; genus Trinickia. Next base: position 9,508 of record NZ_JBQCHR010000111.1, on the reverse strand, counting down.
GTTCGGTGGCGTTTCCCGTGCCGTACTTGCGCATGAGGCGCGCTCGGTAGATGTCGACCGTGCGCGAGCTGATGTCGAGCGCACGGCCGATCTGCTTGCTCGTCTTTCCGGTTGCCAGTTGAGCCGCCACTTCGCGTTCGCGCGGCGTCAACTCCACGGCGACGCGTCGCGTCGCGCTCAAATCTTCGAAGGTCCAGACGCCGGCCGCCAGCGGCGCTTCCCGTTCGAGCGCCCGCCCCGTGACGTGGCACCAGAACAGCTCGCCATCGGCGCGCTTCATGATCCGATCGTCGGCGTAGCTGCCTTGGGCCGTCATGATGGGGCCGATCCGCTCGCCGATGCGCTCGAACTCGTCCGAGGACGGGTAGAGCACCTCGAACGAACGCCCGATGAGCGCCGTGCGGTCGCACCGGAAAATGGCCGCGACCGCGTCGTTGCAGTCTTCGATCGCTCGGTCGCGGGAAAGCACGAGGCCGATCGGCGCGAGATGGAAGGCGGTTTGGTAGTCGAGTTTGGGCATGGTTCGCGGCAGTCCGACGCCTGTTCGCACCGGGGCTTTCGCTTATGTATTTTTGCGTATTGTGCCGCAATGGGCTGCCATCGTACCCTTTGGCTCACTAAACCGAGCGCGGCGTCGCGTGTCCTTAGCCGGTACGGACGCGCTTAACGACTAAAATGAGCTTCGATTCGTTCGAAGCGAGCTGCGCCGATCCGGTTTCGGATTTCCATAACGGAAGGGACACACTGATGAACAAAGTCTATCCAAGCGCGTCCGCCGCGCTCGAAGGCATCGTCAAGGACGGCCAGACGTTCGCCGTCGGCGGCTTCGGCCTGTGCGGCATTCCCGAGGCGCTGATCGCGGCGCTGCGCGATACGGCCGTCAAGGGCATCACCTGCATCAGCAACAACGCGGGCGTGGACGGTTTCGGCCTCGGGCTGCTGCTCGAGACGCGCCAGATCAAGAAGATGATCTCGTCGTACGTAGGCGAGAACAAGGAGTTCGAGCGGCAGTTTCTCTCGGGCGAGCTCGAGCTGGAATTCACGCCGCAAGGCACGTTGGCCGAGAAGCTGCGCGCGGGCGGCGCGGGCATTCCGGCGTTTTTCACGGCCACGGGCTTCGGCACGGTCATCTCCGAGGGCAAGGAAACGCGTCAATTCGGCGAGAACCACTATGTGCTGGAGCGCTCGCTGACGGCCGACGTGGCGCTCGTGAAGGCCTGGAAAGCCGACAAGGCAGGCAATCTGATCTACCGGCGCACCGCGCGCAACTTCAACCCGATGTGTGCAATGGCCGGGCGCATCACGGTGGCCGAGGTCGAGGAGATCGTGGAAGTGGGCGAGCTCGATCCGGACGCGATCCATACGCCGGGCATCTTCGTGCAGCGCATCGTGCTCAATGCGCATCCGGAAAAACGCATCGAACAACGCGTCGTGCGCGCGAAAGGAGACTGACATGGCTTGGACGCGTGAAGAGATGGCCGCGCGCGCGGCGAAAGAGCTGCAGGACGGCTTCTACGTGAACTTGGGCATCGGTTTGCCCACGCTGGTGGCCAATTACGTGCCGCCGGGCATCGACGTGTGGCTGCAGTCGGAGAACGGCTTGCTCGGCATCGGCCCGTCGCCGACGGAAGAGGAGCTCGACGCCGATCTGATCAACGCGGGCAAGCAGACGATCACGACGCTGCCGGGCTCGTCGATCTTCTCGTCGGCCGATTCGTTCGCGATGATCCGCGGCGGACACATCAACCTGGCGATTCTCGGCGCGATGCAGGTGAGCAAGAACGGCGACCTGGCGAACTGGATGATCCCGGGCAAGATGATCAAGGGCATGGGCGGCGCGATGGATCTGGTGGCGGGCGTCAAGCGCGTGGTGGTGCTGATGGAGCATGTGGCCAAGGGCGACCAGCACAAGATTCTCGAGCAGTGCGCGCTGCCGCTGACGGGCGTGGGCGTGGTCGATCGCATCATCACCGATTTGGGCGTGATCGACGTGACCGAGGCAGGATTGAAGCTCGTCGAGCTCGCATCCGGCGTGACTGTCGACGAAATCAAGGCGAAGACGGGCGCGCCGCTCGATACGAGCGCCGTGCAGTAACCCTGTCGCGCGCATGACGCGCAGCATGATCGACGGGCGGCCTGTGCCGCCCGTTTTCATTCGCGGGCCGCTCGCCGGTTCGATCGTCGTTGTCTCTGTCTCGAAACGACTACAATCGGTCGCAATGGGCGACGCGCGTGTGCGATGCGCGTCGCGCCGCATTGACCCGAGGACGACGATACGATGAGCACGACGCCGCTTTCCGCCGCTTCGCTCGATTCCAAAGCTCGCGCCGCGCCGGCGCAGCGCTACGTGCAATGCGCGAGCCCGACGGGGCTGCACCGGATGGCCTACACCGAATGGGGCGACCCTGGCAATCCTCGGGTGCTCGTTTGCGTCCATGGGCTCACGAGAACGGGCCGCGACTTCGATCGCGTGGCCGCGGCGCTCAGCGATACGTACCGTGTGGTTTGTCCGGACGTCGTCGGGCGCGGTCTATCCGATTGGCTAAGCGATCCTAACCGATACGTCGTGGCGCAGTACGTGGCCGACATGGTCACGCTGATCGCCCGGCTAAACGTCGAGACCGTCGACTGGTTCGGTACCTCGATGGGCGGCTTGATCGGCATGACGCTGGCGGGTTTGCCGGGCTCGCCGGTGCGCAAGCTGCTCGTGAACGATATTGGACCGCACATCGAGCCCGATGCGCTCGTGCGGATCGGCGGCTATGTCGGCAAGCGGGCGGAATTTGCGACCGTTCAGGAGGGTGTCGCTCACGCTGCCGCCTTGGCGACGAGCTTTGGGCCGCTCACCGAGGAAGAATGGACCGAAATCAATGCACCGCTCTTGCGGCAGCGCGAGGACGGCGCTTGGGAGTTTCGCTACGATCCGGCGATCGCCGTGCCGTTCAACGCGGTGACGCCCGACGCCGCGGCCGCGGGCGAAGCCGCGTTATGGCAGTTGTTCGCGGCGATCGAAGGGCCGGTGCTCGTCGTGCGCGGTGAGCGATCGGATCTACTGTCGCGCGAAACCGTGTCGCTGATGGTACAGCGGGGCCGCTCGGTGAAGTCGGCCGAAATCGCCGGCGTGGGCCATGCGCCGGCCTTCTTGAATGTCGAGCAGATCGCTCTCGCGCGGCAGTTCTTCGTCGGCGGCGCGCTCGCGTCATAATAGCGGTCTGCGCCACCCGCCCAACCTTCAATCGAACAGGAACATCGAAATGGCAGTCATTCGTCATCACGTCGGCAAGCGTCTTTCCGAAATCGCGATTCACAACGGTACGGTCTACTTGGCCGGGCAAATCGCCGACGATACGGCGCAGGACATCGGCGGGCAGACGCGCGAAGTGCTCGGCCACGTCGACCGCCTGCTCGCTGAGGCGAACAGCGACAAATCGCTGCTGTTGTCGGTGCAGATCTACATCTCGGACATGATTCATTTTGGCGGGATGAACGCGGTGTGGGACGAGTGGGTCGCGCAAGGCGACACGCCCCCGCGCGCGACCGTCGAAGCCAAGCTGGCCAATCCGGAATGTCTCGTCGAAATCGTCGTCGTCGCGGCTCAGCGGAGCTGAGCGAAGCGCGCGTCCACGAATCGAGCATGAGCAGTCGGCAGTTGAAGTCCAGCAAACGAGTCGAACGATGAACGCCGATACCGTCGCCACCGGCGCCCCATCGCTGCCGTCCTACGCGGACGCGCTCGCGTTCGTGCGCGAACACGCCGGCGAGGCGCGCCTATCGTCGGGCGAGCTGCTGGTCGATCACGCGGCCGGCACGGCCTCGATCGTCGGCAAGCTCAACGTCGATCCGCCCGCGGTGCTGGCGGCGATACTTTTCGCGCTGACGCCGCACCTGGCGGAACCGGAGCGGATCATCGCCGAGCGCTTCGGCGAGGAAGTCGCGCAACTCGTGGGCGACGTGCGCAAGCTGCTGCGGCTCGGCACGGTGAGCCTGAAGGCGGCGCAGAATGCGGCGCCCGAGGCGGGTCGCGATGCACAGGCGGCCCGGCGCGCGCAAATCGAATCGCTCCGCAAGATGCTGCTTGCGTTCGCGCAGGACATCCGCGTCGTGCTGATTCGGCTCGCCTCGCGTCTGCAGACGCTGCGCTATTACGCGGCGGCCAAGCTATCGCCCGGGGCCGACGTGGCGCGCGAAACGCTCGAGATCTACGCGCCGCTCGCAAACCGGCTCGGCATTTGGCAATTGAAGTGGGAACTCGAGGATTTGGCGTTCCGCTTCGAAGACCCCGACACCTACAAGCGCATCGCCAAGCTGCTCGACGAAAAGCGAGTCGAGCGCGAATCGTACGTGGCCGAGGCGATCGGTCGGCTGCAGCAGGAACTGGCGGCGGCCCACATCCAGGCGGAAGTGAGCGGGCGGCCCAAACATATCTACAGCATCTGGCGCAAGATGCGCGGCAAGGCGCTCGACTTCGCGGAGCTCTACGACGTCCGCGCGTTTCGCGTCATCGTGCCTGACATCAAGGATTGCTACGCGGTGCTCGGCATCGTGCACAACCTTTGGCAGCCGGTGCCGAAGGAGTTCGACGACTACATTTCCCGGCCGAAGCCGAACGGCTACAAGTCGCTGCATACGGTGGTGATCGGCGACGACGGCCGCGCGTTCGAAGTGCAGATCCGCACGCACGAAATGCATCGCTTCGCCGAGTACGGCGTCGCCGCCCATTGGCGCTACAAAGAAGCTGGTGCGCGGGGCTATGGCGGCCAATTCAGCGCGAGCGAGAAGTACGACGAGAAGATCGCCTGGCTGCGGCAACTGCTCGCTTGGAAGGAAGACGTATCGGAAGATGTGCCGGCGGGCGAGCCGGCGATGGCCAAGCCGTGGGAACAGCTGCGTCATGCCACGCTCGACGACGACCACATTTACGTCCTCACGCCGCAAGCACGCGTGATCGCGTTGCCGCAGGGCGCGACGCCCGTCGATTTCGCGTACCACTTGCACAGCGAACTCGGCCACCGGTGCCGCGGCGCTCGCGTCGACGGTGCGATGGTGCCGCTCAACACGACGCTGCAAAACGGGCAAACCGTGGAGATCGTCGCGGTGAAGGAGGGCGGCCCGTCGCGCGATTGGCTCAATGCGCAGCTCGGCTATCTGCAGAGCAACCGCGCGCGGCAGAAGGTGCGCGCGTGGTTCAATGCGATCGAATTGCAGGAGAACATCGCGAACGGCCGCGCGATGGTCGAAAAGACGCTGCAGCGCGAAGGCAAGACCTCCGTCAATCTCGACCAGCTCGCGAGCAAGCTCGGCTTCAAGTCGCCCGACGATCTGTTCAACGTGGTCGGCAAGGAAGAGTTCAGCCTGCGCAACATCGAACAGGCGATTTCCGATACGGCGCCGGCCGAGCCTGCGCCCGATACGCCCGAGCAGTTCGAAAAGCGCGGCAGCGGCGCGAGCGTCGCGCGCGGCGCGTCGACGGGCGTGCTCGTCGTCGGTGTGGATGCGCTGCTGACGCAGCTCGCGCGCTGCTGCCGTCCGGCTCCGCCCGATCCGATCAGCGGCTTCGTGACGCGCGGCAAGGGCATGTCGATCCACCGCAGCGATTGCGCGACCTTCGAGCGGATGGCGGCGCGCGCACCCGAGCGCGTGTTGCAGACCGCGTGGTCTGCCGACGTGCTCGGCGGGCGCGGCGCGTCCGTCTATCCCGTGGACATTACGATCGAGGCGCAGGACCGGCAGGGGCTGCTGCGCGATATCTCCGAAGTGTTCGCACGCGAGAAGATGAACGTCGTTGGCGTGAAGACAATGAGCCGTCGCAATGCGGCGTTCATGCAGTTCACAGTCGAAGTGTCGAACTCATCGCAGGTCCAACGCGCTTGCACATTGCTCGGTGAAGTGGGCGGCGTCGTGCGCGCGGCGCGCAAGTCGTAACTTTTTTCATGTGGAAGCATAAAAGGGCTTGCCAAGGTCAGATAGGCTCCATATAATCTCGTCTTCTTCAGGCTCGTAGCTCAGCTGGTTAGAGCACCACCTTGACATGGTGGGGGTCGTTGGTTCGAGTCCAATCGAGCCTACCAACGAAATCGAATGTCCGGTTAGCGCCGGGTGTTCAACGGCAGTCAAAAGCGCGAAAGCGCACAAGGCGAATACGGTTATGACACCGCGAACGTTGACCGAAACATTTTCGGAGCGACGCTAGTCGAGGACCTCTTTCGCCCTGTTGATTCTGCTTGTAAGTGAAAGTGAATGCGGCCCCTCGAAAGCGGGGCCGCATTTTTTTTATCGGTCATTCACTCAGCAAGCGCGTGCAGTTTGGTTTGTTGCCGCCAACCGATTGATTTAGATGCCGCTTGCGGTATCTCGGAGAGAACGCAATGGTTTCGATACGCCTGCCCGACGGTTCGTCCCGACAGTACGATCACCCCGTGACGGTGGCCGAAGTTGCGGCCTCGATCGGTCCGGGTCTCGCCAAGGCCGCGCTCGGCGGCAAACTCGACGGCGAACTCGTCGATACGTCCACGCTGATCGAGCGCGACGCGGCGCTCGCGATCGTGACGGAAAAGGACGCGGACGGTCTCGACATCATTCGGCACTCGGCGGCGCACTTGCTCGCCTACGCGGTGAAGGATCTGTATCCGGAAGCGCAAGTCACGATCGGGCCCGTGATCGACAACGGCTTCTACTATGACTTCGCCTACCAGCGGCCGTTTACGCCCGAGGATCTCGAGAAGATCGAGAAGCGCATGGTGGAACTCGCCAAGAAGGACGAGCCGGTGTCGCGCCGCGTCGTCTCGCGCGACGAAGCCGTGTCTTACTTCAAGAGCATCGGCGAGAAGTACAAGGCCGAGATCATCGAATCGATTCCCGCCAGCGACGAAATCAAGCTCTATTCGCACGGCGGCTTCACCGATTTGTGCCGCGGTCCGCATGTGCCGTCGACGGGCAAGCTCAAGGTCTTCAAGCTGATGAAGGTGGCCGGCGCCTATTGGCGCGGCGATTCGAAGAACGAGCAGCTTCAGCGCATTTACGGTACGGCTTGGGCGAAGAAGGAAGAGCAGGATGCGTATCTGCATATGCTCGAGGAAGCCGAGAAGCGCGATCACCGCAAGCTCGGCCGTCAGCTCGACCTCTTTCACCTGCAGGACGAATCACCCGGCATGGTGTTTTGGCATCCGAAGGGTTGGTCGCTGTGGCAGCAAGTCGAGCAGTACATGCGCCGGCGCGTGAACGCCGACGGCTATCTCGAGATCAAGACGCCGATGATCATGGACCGTTCGCTCTGGGAAGCGTCGGGCCACTGGCAGAACTATCGCGAGAATATGTTCACGACGGAGTCGGAAAAGCGCGACTACGCGATCAAGCCGATGAACTGTCCGGGCCACGTGCAAGTGTTCAAGCATGGCCTGCGCTCCTATCGCGATTTGCCGCTGCGCTACGCCGAATTCGGCTCGTGCCACCGCAACGAGGCATCGGGCGCGCTGCATGGGCTCATGCGCGTGCGCGGCTTCGTGCAAGACGACGCGCACATCTTCTGTACGGAAGAGCAGTTCATCGAGGAGTCGATCAAGTTCAACACGCTCGCGATGAGCGTGTACCGCGACTTCGGTTTCGAGAACATCGACATCAAGCTCTCGCTGCGCCCCGAGCAGCGGGCCGGAACGAACGAAATTTGGGATCGGGCCGAGGAAGGGTTGCGTCAGGCGCTGACGGCGTGCGGCTTGCAGTGGGAAGAACTCGAAGGGGAGGGTGCGTTTTACGGCCCCAAGATCGAGTACCACATCAAGGACGCGCTGGGCCGGTCCTGGCAATGCGGGACGCTGCAGCTCGACATGGTGCTGCCCGAGCGGCTCGGCGCGGAGTACGTGGCCGAGGACAACAGCCGCCGCCGGCCTGTCATGCTGCACCGGGCGATCGTCGGTTCCATGGAGCGTTTCCTGGGCATCCTGATCGAGCACCATGCCGGTGCAATGCCGTCGTGGCTCGCGCCGACGCAGGTTGTCGTCATGAATATCGCCGAAAGTCAGGCCGAGTACGCGCGGTCGGTGGCCCAATCGTTGCAAAAACAAGGGCTTAGAATCGAGCTGGATTTGCGCAACGAGAAAATTAGCTATAAAATACGCGAGCATACGCTCGAAAAAGTGCCGTACCTCCTTGTGGTGGGCGACAAAGAGCGTGAAGCACAAACGGTAGCCGTGCGTGCCCGTGGCGGTGTCGATCTTGGCGTGATGCCTGTCGATGCCTTCGTTGAACGCCTGGGTCAAGACATCAAGGCGTTCAAGTAGCCACTGCGGCAGCGCGGCTCGTTTTTTTAATTTTTAGAGGAAACGGAACATCGCTACTGATAAGGGGCATCGCATCAACGGTGAGATTTCGGCACCCGAGGTGCGTCTAGTCGGAGTCGACAACGAACCGCTCGGCATTGTGAAACTGGTTGATGCTTTCCGCATGTCGGAACAGCAGGACCTCGATCTGGTGGAAATCGCCCCGCAGGCGGTTCCTCCGGTCTGCCGTTTGATGGATTACGGCAAGTTCAAATACCAGGAAGCGAAGAAGCAGCACGAGGCCAAGCTCAAGCAGAAGGTCATCCAGGTCAAGGAAGTCAAATTCCGCCCGGGTACCGATGACGGCGATTACAACGTCAAGCTGCGCAACCTCACGCGCTTCCTCGAAGACGGCGACAAGACGAAGATCACGTTGCGTTTTCGCGGGCGCGAAATGGCGCACCAGGAAATCGGCATGCGGATGCTCGAGCGCTTGCGCACCGACCTCGAAGAAGTCGGTCAGGTCGAGCAGATGCCGAAGATGGAAGGGCGCCAGATGATCATGGTGCTCGCGCCGAAGAAAAAGAAGTGACATTCGGTTCGCCGCAAGGTGCGCCGCAAGGCTCGCCGATTGGCGTGTCGCGAATCGGCCGGGGTTGAGCGGCCGAGACGGCGTGCGCGTTGCAGCGGTAATCGATGTAAGCAGGTTTCGGAGGCGTGCCCGGCGATGCCGGGCGCGCGTCCTGAAAGCGCGGCGGCCGGAAACGGCCGTGCCGCAGACAAGTGGACTGGGTTTCAAAGGGCGGATCTGGGGCTTTTCGGCCGGCCGCACACCCATCGCCATCTAATAACGGAGTAGTTCGTCATGCCTAAGATGAAGACCAAGAAGAGCGCTGCAAAGCGCTTCGTGGTGCGTCCGGGCGGTACCGTCAAGCGCGGTCAAGCCTTCAAGCGCCACATTCTTACGAAGAAAACCACGAAGAATAAGCGCCACCTGCGCGGTTCCGCCGCTGTGCACGATTCCAATTTGGATTCCGTGCGCGCGATGATGCCCTTCGCCTAACCCTCAACCTTTACTCATAGGAGCGAAACATGCCTCGAGTCAAACGTGGGGTTACGGCACGTGCCCGCCACAAGAAGATCATCAACCTGGCCAAGGGTTACCGCGGCCGTCGCAATAACGTCTACCGCATCGCGAAGCAAGCGGTCATGCGCGCAGGCCAATACGCCTACCGCGATCGCCGCAACAAGAAGCG
>NZ_JBQCHR010000110.1:0-12031 GCF_051954495.1 Trinickia sp. | reverse complement strand
CGTCAGCAGCGCCGCGGTCTGCGCGAGCGCTTCGAGAATCAGCACGCCGGGCATCACCGGCCGCGTGGGGAAATGCCCCTGGAAATACGGCTCGTTGATCGACACGTTTTTCAACGCCTTGATGCTCTTGTGCGGCTCGAGCTCGAGCACCCTGTCCACGAGCAGGATCGGATAGCGATGCGGCAGCAGCGTGAGGATCTTATGGATGTCGAGATTGATTTTTTCAGTGCTCATGGTGTGTCTGCTCCACGCAATGGTCTTGCGCGGGTAAATGACTGCGGATGCTGATCGCGGTGGCGTCTAAGCCGCCTGCCGGGGCACCGCTTTGCCGTGCGGTCCCCGCCCCTGCTCAAGCGTTGCTACCTCGCTCGGCAAGCGTTGCTTCGAGTGTCTTGATGCGCTCGCGCATCTTGTCCAGATTGCGCACGAGCGCGGCGCTCTTGTTCCATTCGGCATGGCCGACGGCAGGGAACGCGCTCGTGTAGATGCCCGGTTTGAGCAGCGACTTCGAGACGCCCGACTTCGCCGTGACGATAACGTAATCGGCAAGCGTCACGTGCCCGGCGACGCCGACCGCCCCGCCGATCATGCAATGGCGGCCGATCGTCGTGCTGCCCGCGATACCGGCGCAGCCGGCAATCACGGTGTACGCGCCGATCTTGCAGTTGTGGCCGATCTGCACGAGATTGTCGATTTTCACGCAATCCTCGATGATCGTATCGGCCATCGCGCCGCGATCGATCGTGGTGTTGGCGCCGATTTCGACGTCCGCGCCAATCGTGACGCCGCCCACTTGCGGAATCTTGACCCAGCTACCCGTGCGCGCGTCGCCCTCGCCGACGAAATCCGGCGCGAAGCCGAAGCCGTCGGATCCGATGACCGCGCCCGCATGCACAATGGCACGCGGCCCGATCTTGCAGCCGTGATAGACGGTGACCTTCGGGTACAGATGGGAGTCCTCGCCGACCTGCGTGCCGCGCCCAATCGTGACATGGGCGTCGATCCGCGCCCGCGCGCCGACAACAGCGCCCGCTTCGACGACCACGTGCGGCCCAATGACCGCATCCGGCGCCACCTGCGCGGCCGAATCGATCACGGCGCTCGGATGCACACCTGCGGGCGCTTTCGGCGCCGCCAGGTCGATGAACCATTGCGCCACGCGCGCGAAATAAGCGTACGGGTTCGGCGTGACGATGAAATTACGCTCCGCCCCCGAGGTCAGCTTAGCCAGATCGCTCGGCGCGATCAGGACTGCACCGGCGCGGGTCGATTCGACTTGCGACAGATACTTGGGATTGGCCAGAAACGCCAATTGATGCGGTTGTGCTTGGTCGAGCGGCGCCAAACCCGCGACCTTTACGGTCGCGTCGCCGACGATTTCGCCGCCGAAGCGCTGCGCGATTTGCTCGAGCGTCAATGCCATTCGCGTCCGGCTCCGTCGTTCAATTGGTCGCGCTCGGGCTAGAGGCAGCCAATGCCTTCAGCACCTGGTCCGTGATATCGATGCGCGGACTCACGTAGACGGCTTCCTGCACGATCAAATCGTAGTGCTGCTGCTCCGCGATCTGCTTGATCACCTTGTTGGCGCGATCGAGCACGGCCGCCAGCTCTTCATTGCGGCGCTGGTTCAGGTCTTCGCGGAACTCGCGTTGCTTGCGCTGGAATTCGGTGTCGAGATTCGACAACTGGCTTTGTTTGGCCGCGCGATCGGCCTGCGACATCGACGTGCCGTTCTTGTCCAGTTGATCGGACAAGGTTTTAAGACGGCTCGCCATGTCTTGCAAATCTTTGTCGCGCTTCGCGAACTCCGCTTCGAGCTTGACCTGAGCGGCTTTGGCCGCCGCCGATTCGCGCAGAATACGATCCGAGTTGACCGCCGCGATGCGGGCCTCTTGGGCTTGCGCGACGCCGGCCACGAGCGCCCCCGTCAGCGCCACCGCACCCATCACACGTCTGAAAAACGTACCGGTTTGCAAAATCTTCCTCTCGATGCTGGACTGGGTGCGGCGTGCCGTTAGAACGCCGTCCCGATCTGGAATTGGAATTTCTGGTATTGGTCGCCCGTATGCTTTTGCAGCGGGAAGCCCAAGCTCAGCTTGAGCGGGCCGATCGGCGAAATCCACGCGAGGCCCACACCGTAGCCGTAGCGCAAGCCGTTCGCACCCGTGGTCGTTGCACCGTTCGTACCCGTGCCCCACACGTTACCGCCGTCGAAGAACGTGAACACGCGCAGCGTACGGTCGTAACCGGTACCCGGCAGCGGGAACGTGACTTCGATGTTGCCGACGACCATCTTCGAGCCGCCGATCGGGTCGCCCGTCGAGGTATCGCGCGGACCAAGCGAGCTAGGCTCGTAGCCCCGCACGGACCCGATACCGCCGGCGAAGTAGTTCTTGAAGATCGGGAACGGCTTGCCGCTCATCCCGTTGCCGTAGCCACCCTGGAAGTTCAGCCCCAGCACGAAGCCACGTGCGAACGAATAGTAATACTGCGCTTGCAAATCGGCCTTGTAGTACTGCGTCGCGCCGATCGGCGAACCGTATTCGGCGTTCGCTTGCGTGAAGTAGCCGCGGCTCGGCACGAGCGCGCTATCGCGCGCGTCGCGCGACCAGCCGACCGTCAACGGCACGTTGTTGGAGACGCGGCCGAAATCGTGCACGTACTGTTGGTAGACCTGCGGCGTCGAACTATCGACGTCGAGGCGGTTCTGCTCGAGGCCCGCGCCGAAATACACCGTATCGACTTCCGAGAACGGAATGCCGAACTTCAAGTCGCCACCGGCCGTGATGATGCGGAAGCTCGAATTGGTCGAGTAGTACAGCGGCTGCGTCGTCCGGTAGTAGACGTCCGTGATGCGCTTGATGCCGTCGACGGTGAAGTACGGATCGACCTGGGTGACCGTCAGCGTCCGGTACGAACGCGCCGTGTTCACGTTCACCGAAAGGCTCGTGCCCGAGCCGAACACGTTGTCTTGCGACACGCCCGCCGACAGCACGACCTTGTCCGTCGACGAAAAACCGGCGCCGAGCGTGATGGCGCCCGTGGGCTTTTCCTTGACCTTCACGTCGACGTCGACCTGATCGGACGTGCCGGGCACCGGCACCGTCGTCACGTCGACATCCGTGAAATAGCCCAGGCGGTTCACGCGATCTTTCGACAGCGCGAGGCGGCTCGAATCGAACCAGGAGCTTTCGAGCTGGCGCATTTCGCGACGAACGACCTCGTCGCGCGTACGCGTATTGCCCGTGACGTTGATGTGGCGAACATAGACGCGCCGGCTCGGATCGACCTGCAGCGTCAGTGCCACCTTGTGGTGCACCTGGTCGATCTCGGGCTGCGCATTGACCGTGGCGAAGGCGTAGCCGTACTCGCCGAGCTTGTCGACGATCGCCTTCGTCGTCGCTTGCAGCTTTTCCGCCGAGAAACGTTGACCGGGTTTGATCGTGATGAGCTTTTGCAGCTCGGGACCGCGATCGAGCAAATTGCCCGCGAGCTTGATGCTCGACACCGTGTACGGTTCGCCCTCATGCACCGTCAACGTCAGGTACATGTCCTTCGTGTCGGGCGAGATCGACACCTGCGTCGATTCGATGTTGAACTCGAGATAGCCGCGATTCAGGTAGAACGAGCGGATATTTTCGAGATCGCCGGTGAGCTTGTCCTTCGAGTACAGGTCGTTTTTCGTGTACCACGAGAACCAGTTCGGCGTGGACAGCTGCATTTCGTCGCGCAGCGTGCTCGTGCTGAAGGTCTTGTTGCCGATGAAATTGACCTGGCGGATTTTCGCGCTCGGGCCTTCGTTCACCGTAAAGAGAATCCCCACGCGGCTGTTGTCGAGCGGCGTGATCGTGGTCGTGACTTCGGCCGCGTAAAAGCCGCGAGTGAGGTACTGGCGCTTGAGTTCTTGCTCCGCGCGATCGACGAGCGCCTTGTCGTAGTAGCGCCCCGGCGAAAGCCCGACGCCCTTGAGCGCCTTGTCGAGCGCATCCTTCTCGAATTCGTGGAGGCCGGCGAAATCGATCGTGCCGATCGCGGGACGCTCCACGACGTTGACGATGACGACATCGCCTTGCGTCGCAATGCGCACGTCGCTGAAGAAGCCGGTCGCATACAGGGCGCGGATCGCCTCGGACGCTTTATCGTCGGTGAACGTATCGCCTTGCTTGATCGGCAGGTAGGAGAACACCGTGCCGGGCTCGACCCGTTGCAAGCCCTCGATGCGGATGTCTTTTACGACGAAAGGCGCCGTCGCCGCGTGAGCGATGAGCCCATGAGCGGCAAGCGCCGCGACCGCAACCGTCTTAGGAACAAAGCGATGAGGTTTGAACAACGTGCTTCCCCAGTGTTTTTAGCTGCATCTGTCCACCGCGGCTGTGCAAGCGCGCGCCGCCGGACACTTTAAAAATGGATTAAACGAGCCAGATCGTTGAAGAGCGCAATCGCCGACAACACGACGATGCACACGAGGCCAGCCCTTTGCAGAACGAGTTGCCAACGTTCCGACACGGCTTTGCCCGTTGCGGCTTCAACCAAATAATATAACAGATGCCCCCCGTCCAATACCGGAATCGGCAATAAGTTCAGCACGCCGAGGCTGATGCTGACGAGCGAGAGGAACGACAGGAACGGCGCCCAGCCAAGCTGAGCGCTCTTGCCGGCGTAGTCGGCGATCGTGACCGGACCGGAAAGGTTCTTCAGGGAAGCCTCGCCCGTCAGCATGCGGCCGAACATCCGCAAGGAATAAAGGGCGATGTCCCAGGTGCGCCGCGCGCTGCGCGCCACGCTCTCGCCCAGGCCGTACCGCACGTTCACCGATTCGACGTGCGTCGCCAGCGCCGCGCCGATCCGGCCGGACGTCGCGCCCGTCTGCACGTCCTCGCGGGCGTCGGGCACGACCGTCAGCGTGATCGGCTGCCCGCTCTCGCCGCGCTCGACGCCGAGCAGGACCGGACGCCCCGCGCGCGCCTTGACGTAGGCAATGAACGCCTGGGCTCCATCGATCGGCGCGCCGCCGGCCGAGCGCAGCGTGTCGCCGGGCTGCAAACCGGCCCGCTGCGCGGCGCTGCCCGGCTCGACGGCCGCGACCGACAGCGTCCCGCCTTGATCGAAGCCGAGCTTGGTCAGGAAATCGTCGTCGAGATCGCTGTCGGGGACATGGCGCAGATCGACCTGAAAATCGTACGTGCCGCGGCCGTCGCGCGCCTTGAGGACGACGCGACGATGATTGAACGCGGCGTCGAGCAGCTTCCAGCGCAAATCCGACCAGGACCGGACCGCTTCGATGTCCGCGCCCCGCTCGTCGCCGATCGCCACGACCGTTTCGCCGCCGTCGAAGCCTGCGCGGGCGGCGATGCTGCCGGCGGTCGGCGTCGCGAGCCTGGCGACCGGTTCGCTCACCCCGGTCGCGAAAACGATCGAAAACAGCGCCACGGCCAGCACGAAATTGGCGAGCGGCCCCGCCAGCACGATGGCGATGCGTTTAGCGACGTGCTGGCGATTGAATGCGTAGCGCAGCTCGTCTGGGGCGATGCCCGGCCCCGGATCGCGCTCGTCCAGCATCTTGACGTAGCCGCCGAGCGGCAATGCCGAAATCGTCCATTCGGTACCCGACCTGCGCCCGACCCAGCTCGCGAGGGGCCGCCCGAAGCCGATCGAAAACCGCAGCACTTTGACGCCGCACAGCCGCGCAACGCTATAGTGGCCGTACTCGTGCACGACGACGAGCACGCCTATCGCGACGGCGAATGCGGCGACTTCGATCAGCAGATTCATCAGCCTCTCACTGCACAGCGCGATCGACCGGGCTCGTGCGACTGGCCGCCTGAGCGAGGAGCGAGCGGCCGGCAATGAACTCGTGCGCCGCGCGGCGCGCTTGCGCGTCGGCGTCGAGCACATCGTCCAACCCGCTCGGCGTCCGGTTGGGCAGACGTCCGAGCACGGCGTCGACCGTGCTGGCAATGTCCATGAACCCGATGCGGCGCTCGAGGAACGCGTCCACGGCCACCTCGTTCGCCGCATTCAGCGCCGCGCTGGCGATGCCACCGGCCGCGAGCGCCTGCATGGCGAGCGCGAGACACGGAAAACGGTCGTAATCGGGCTTCTCGAAATGAAGCGAAGCGATTTGCGCGAGATCGAGCTGCGGCACGCCCGAATCGACGCGCTCGGGAAACGCGAGCGCGTGGGCGATCGGGGTGCGCATGTCCGGGTTGCCGAGCTGCGCCAGCACCGAGCCGTCGGCGTACGACACGAGCGAATGTATGACGCTCTGAGGATGGATCAGCACGTCGATGCGGTCGCCGGCCAAGCCGAACAGCCAATGCGCCTCGATGACTTCAAGGCCCTTGTTCATCATCGTGGCCGAATCGACCGAGATCTTGCGGCCCATGACCCAGTTCGGATGCTTGCAGGCCTCGTCGGGCGTGACATCGGCGAGCGTGGCGGGCTCGCGCGTGCGGAACGGACCGCCCGACGCCGTCAGAATGATCTTGGTGACGCCGCCATGCTCCGCGACATCGCGCGGCAGGCACTGAAAAATCGCGTTGTGCTCGCTGTCGACGGGCAGAAGCGTCGCGCCATGGTCTCGCACGGCATCCATGAAGATCGCGCCCGACATGACGAGCGCCTCCTTGTTCGCGAGCAGAATGCGTTTGCCGGCGCGCGCCGCGGCCAGCGTGGGCGCAAGCCCGGCGGCGCCGACGATCGCGGCGACGACCGTGTCGCACTGCGCGCTTTGGGCCGCCTGCACGAGCGCTTCGGGGCCGTAGGCCACTTGCGTCTCGGAGCCGGCCGCCTTGAGCTGCGCCTGTACGCTCGCGGCCGTTTGCGCGTCGCCGACGACGGCGACATCGGGCTTGAAGCGCAGGCACTGCGCAACGAGCTTGTCGCCGTTGCGATGCGCGGTGAGCGCATACACCGAGAAGCGCTCCGGATGGCGAGCGACGACATCGAGCGTGCTCTCGCCGATCGAGCCCGTGGAACCGAGCAATGTCAGACGTTTTTTCATATCTCTCTCTAGCTCTAGCCGATGACCAGCATCGCGAGCGGCAGCACCGGCAGCAGCGCGTCGATGCGGTCGAGCACGCCGCCGTGTCCAGGCAGCAGTGCGCTTGAATCCTTAACGAGCGCTTGACGCTTGAGCATCGATTCGAACAAGTCGCCGACGATGCTGAATGCGACCAGCACGGTCAGCATGAGCAGCGCGCGCACCACGCCGGCGCGCTGCGTCAGCGCCGACACGAGCGTCGGCTCGAATGCGTGCGCCGCCATGACGGCGACGGCCACGGCCATCACGGCGATCCAGCCGCCGACCGCGCCTTCCCAGGTCTTGCCGGGACTGATGGCCGGCGCCAGCTTGTGCTTGCCGAACGCCTTGCCGGCAAAGTATGCGCCTATATCGGCGAGCCAAACCACCAACAGCACCGACAGCACGAACGGGACGCCCAGCAATCGGGCCGCGACGAGCGCGTGCCAGCAGGCGACCAGGACGACCAGCCCGGCGATAACGAGGAACAACCGCCATGCGCCGTGCGCGAGCGTGGGCTTGCGCGCGAGCACATACGGCCCCGTGAGAATCCAGAAGACCGCCGCGGCCTCGAACAGCGGCCGAGCCGCGCGAACGCCGATGCCCAGACGCGTGCTGGCGGCAAGCGCGAGCGCCGCGAGCACCGCGTAGCCCACGGGCGCGAGGCCGGGCAGCTTCAGGAGTCGCGCCCACTCCCATGCGCCGAGGACCATGACGAGCGCGATCAGCGCGCCGAAGGCCGCCACCGGGGCGAAGAGCGTGACCGGGAGCAGCACCGCCAGCAGGACGACGGCGGTGATGACGCGCGTTTTCAGCATGGAAGGGAGTCGGCGTTTTGGGAAGGCGCCTCGTGCGACGACGCGTCCTGCGATGGCGACGCGAGCTGCGCGCTGGTGCGGCCGAATCGGCGCTCCCGGCGAGCATACGAGGCGATCGCATCGGAGAGGGTATTGGCGTCGAAATCGGGCCAGTACGTATCGGTGAAGTACAGCTCGGTATAGGCGAGCTGCCACAGCAGAAAGTTGCTGATGCGCGTTTCGCCGCCCGTCCGGATGAACAGGTCGGGCTCGGGTGCATACGCCATGGCCAAATGCTGGGCGAGCGCGGTTTCGTCCATATCGACGACCCGCCCCTGCTCGACCGATTGCTCGGCAAGCTTACGGGCCGCTTGCATGATGTCCCAGCGGCCGCCGTAGTTCGCGGCGATCGTCAGCGTGAGCCCCGTGTTGCGCGCCGTTTTCGTTTCGGCGCGCCGGACCGCATCTTGCACGCGGCGGTCGAACAGGGATAAATCGCCGACGACGCGCAGCCGAATGCCGTTGGCGTGCAGTTTGCCGACTTCGCGCTCGAGCGCCGTGACGAACAAGCGCATCAGGAAGGACACTTCGTCGACGGGCCGCCGCCAATTTTCGGAACTGAACGCGAACAGCGTGAGGTACTCGACGCCGACGCGCGCGCAGGCTTCGACTGCCGTGCGCACCGCATCTACGCCGCGCGTATGGCCGGCCACTCGCGGCAAGCGGCGCTGCGTCGCCCAACGGCCATTGCCGTCCATGATGATCGCGATATGCCGCGGCACAGCCGCGACATCAGGTACGCGAACGGTAGAGCTGGTATAGGTCATGGCCGCCCGGACTCAAACTGCTGAAAAAAGAAAAGAAAGACGCGTCGAGACGAAGCCGCCTCAAACGGTCATGATCTCGGCTTCTTTCGTCTGGACGAGCTTGTCGATTTCGGCAACGTATTTATCGGTGAGCTTTTGCACCTCGTCGCTGGAACGACGCTCGTCGTCTTCCGAAATTTCCTTGTCTTTGACGAGCTTTTTGAGCGCTTCGTTCGCATCGCGACGCAAATTGCGCACAGCCACTTTCGCCGTCTCGCCTTCGCTCTTGACGACCTTCGTCAGCTCGCGACGGCGCTCTTCGGTCAACGCCGGCATCGGCACGCGGATCAAATCGCCCTGCGTTGCCGGGTTCAGACCGAGATCGGATTCGCGAATCGCCTTTTCGACCACGGCGACCATCTTCTTTTCCCAGGGCTGCACGCCGATCGTGCGTGCGTCGATCAGCGTCAGGTTGGCCACTTGCGAGATGGGCACGTTCGAGCCGTAGTAATCGACTTGGATGTGATCGAGCAGCCCCGTGTGTGCGCGGCCCGTACGGATCTTCGCCAAATCGTTCTTGAACGCTTCGATCGAACGCTGCATCTTCTGATCGGCGCCCTTCTTGATCTCTGCCACACTCATTTAGACCTCCAAAACTTCATCGCTATGCGGATTCGCCCGTGCGCGGCGCCATGCTGCACCGCGGACTTACGACGCGCCCCGCTTGTATTTCGGGAGTTTACACGTGGACGAGGGTGCCCTCGTCCTCACCTTGTACGATCCGCTTGAGCGCGCCCGGCTTGACGATCGAAAACACGCGAATCGGCAGCTTTTGGTCGCGGCACAGCGCAAACGCCGTCGCGTCCATCACTTGCAGGTTGCGGCCGATCGCCTCGTCGAAGCTGATCGTCGAGTAACGGGTAGCCGTCGGATCCTTCTTCGGGTCCGCGGAGTATACGCCGTCGACCTTCGTCGCCTTCAAAACGACTTCCGCGCCCACTTCGGAACCGCGCAGCGCGGCAGCGGTATCGGTCGTGAAGAACGGATTGCCCGTTCCCGCGGCAAAAATCACGACCTTGCCCTCTTCCAACTGCCGGATCGCACGAGGCCGGATATACGGCTCGACCACCTGGTCCATGCGCAGCGCCGACTGCACGCGCGCCTCGATGCCGGCGTGGCGCATCGCGTCTTGCAGCGCGAGCGCGTTCATCATCGTCGCGAGCATGCCCATGTAGTCGGCCGTTGCTCGGTCCATGCCCGCCGCACCGCCGGCTACGCCGCGGAAGATGTTGCCGCCGCCGATGACGACGGCCAACTGCGTACCGAGCCGAACGACTTCGGCGACGTCGGCCACCATGCGTTCGATCGTCGCGCGATTGATGCCGAAGGCATCGTCGCCCATCAAAGCTTCACCGGAGAGTTTGAGAAGAACGCGTTTGTAGGCTGTGGGCATAGCGGTATCCGATCGCGTCGAGGAGATCACGACAATGTGGAACTGTAGGGGTGAAACATATTGGAGCCAAGCCCGGCCACCGACGCGGCGCCTACCGAGGCGCTGCGGCAGAGAACCGGGTTAACCCCAATGACTCGCTGGGCGAGCCCCCGCGGCGGGCCGTGGCGGCTGCCGCGGGTACGACAAACTGCTCGATTACTGCTGCTTCGCGGCGGCGACTTGCGCGGCCACTTCGGCGGCGAAGTCGTCTTGACGTTTCTCGATGCCTTCGCCCACGACGAAGAGCGCGAACTTTTGCACCGACGAGCCCGCCGCCTTCAACATTTGCTCGATCGTCTGCTTGTCGTTCTTCACGAACGGCTGGTTCAGCAGCGACACTTCCTTCAGGTACTTCTGCACGCTGCCTTCGACCATCTTCGCGACGATTTCCGCGGGCTTGCCCGATTCGGCCGCCTTTTGCTCGGCGATGCTGCGTTCCTTGGCGATCAGGTCCGCCGGCACGTCGTCCGACGACAGCGAGACCGGCTTCATTGCCGCGATGTGCATCGCGACGTCCTTGCCGACTTGCTCATCGGCGCCCGTGTACTCGACGAGCACGCCGATACGCGTGCCGTGCAGGTACGCGGCCAGCTTGTTCGACGTTTCGAAACGCGAGAAGCGGCGAATCGACAGATTCTCACCGATCTTGCCGACGAGAGCGAGGCGCACAGCGTCGACCGTTTGGCCGTTCAGCGACAGCGCCGACAGCGCGGCCACGTCGGCCGGGTTTTGCGACACGACGAGTTCGGCCACTTGCTTGGCGAACGCGTTGAAGTCGTCGTTCTTGGCGACGAAGTCGGTTTCGCAGTTCAATTCGATGAGCGCGCCTGCGTTGCCGGCGATATGCGAGGCGATGATGCCTTCGGCCGTGACGCGCGAGGCCGCCTTGCTGGCCTTGTTGCCGAGCTTCACGCGCAGCAGCTCTTCGGCGCGACCCATGTCGCCGTCGGCTTCCGTCAGCGCCTTCTTGCATTCCATCATCGGCGCGTCGGTCTTCGCGCGCAGTTCTGCCACCATGCTTGCGGTAATTGCCGCCATCATTCGCTCCTTGAGTCTGTCTTTCATACGCCGCTCGCTTTCGATACGAACGGCAGGCATTCGTTCGCGGCGCATCGAACGCGCCGCGCGTGAGGCCGAAACTTAAAAAAAGGGGGCCTATCGAGAGCCCCCTTTTTTGTCGGCAGCGCTCTGGTGTTACGCTTCCCCGTTGACCTCGACGAACTCGTCGCCATCGGCGCCGCGGGCGGCTTGCACGACTTCATTCACTGCGTTCGCACGGCCTTCGAGGATCGCGTCCGCCACGCCTTCGGCGTACAGCGCCACGGCCTTGCTCGCGTCGTCGTTGCCCGGGATCACGTAATCGATGCCTTCCGGCGAGTGGTTCGTATCGACCACGGCGATGACCGGCACGCCGAGCTTGTTCGCTTCGGTCACGGCGATCTTGTGGTAACCGACGTCGACGACGAAGATCGCGTCCGGAATGCCGCCCATATCCTTCACGCCGCCGATCGACTTTTGCAGCTTGGCGATTTCGCGTTCGAACAGCAGCGCTTCCTTCTTGCTCATCTTCTCGAGCTCACCCGCCTCGACCGCCGCTTCCATGTCCTTCAGGCGCTTGATCGATACCTTCAGCGTCTTGAAGTTCGTCAGCATGCCGCCGAGCCAGCGGGCGTTGACGAACGGCATACCCGCGCGCTGCGCTTCTTGCGCAATCGTGTCGCGCGATTGACGCTTCGTGCCGACGAACAGGATCGTGCCGCGATTGGCCGCCAACTGACGCACGTACTTCAGCGCGTCGTTGTACATCGGCAGCGTCTTTTCGAGGTTGATGATGTGAATCTTGTTGCGATGACCGAAGATGAACGGGGCCATCTTGGGGTTCCAGAAGCGCGTTTGGTGACCGAAGTGGACGCCG
>NZ_JBQCHR010000109.1:0-31388 GCF_051954495.1 Trinickia sp. | reverse complement strand
CGCCTGCGCGTGCTGCGATCACATCGCACAGGCAGCAGCGCCAAGTCGTCCCATCGAGCGCGGGCTCGCAGGCCCCGGGCTGTTAGCGCACGTGCTCGTCTCGAAGTTCGCAGACCATCTCCCGTTGTATCGGCAGTCGGTCATTTATGCCCGTGAGGGTGTCGAACTCGATCGCTCGCTGCTCGCCAAGTGGGTTGGTCACGGCGCGACGCTCTTGCAACCACTGGTCGATGCATTACGCCGTCATGTGATGGCCGCGAAGAAGCTGCATGCCGACGATACGCCGGTCCCAGTGCTCGAACCGGGCAACGGCAAGACGAAGACTGGGCGCTTGTGGGTCTATGTGCGTGACGATCGATCATCGGCGGATATCACGCCGCCAGCCGTATGGTTCGCCTACACGCCGGATCGCAAAGGCATCCATCCGCGACAACATCTCGAGTCGTTCAGCGGTACGCTGCAAGCTGACGCCTATGGCGGCTACCAGGCCATCTACGAGACCGGCCGCGTGAGGGAAGCTGCCTGCTGGGCGCATGCCCGACGCCAGTTCTATGAGTTACACGCGGCGCGCCCGAACGCATTGAACACCGAAGCGCTCGAGCGTATCGGCGCGTTATACAAGATCGAGGGCGCGATACGCGGCAAACCGCCAGATGAGCGTCGCGCGTATAGAGAAGAACACGCGCGCTCGCTTCTCGATCAGCTTCACGCTTGGCTCACCGCCACGCTGGAGACACTCTCAAAGAAATCCGATACGAGTCGGGCGATTCTCTATGCGCTGAATCGATGGGACGCGCTCACGCGTTATTGCGACGACGGCCGGCTCGAGATCGATAACCTGCCGGTCGAACGAGCATTGCGTGGAGTAGCCATCGGCAGGCGGAATTACCTGTTCGCCGGCGCCGATTCCGGCGGTGAACGCGCCGCCGCGATCTACAGCCTCATCGGGACAGCAAAGCTCAACGACATCGATCCCGAGGCCTATCTGCGCTTCGTGCTTGCCCGCATCGCCGATCACGCGATCAACCGAGTCGACGAGCTCTTGCCGTGGAACGTCGGATCGTCCCTATAAGCAACGAATCAGAGGACTATGATGATAGGCCCAAAACCGCGGGGTCACTGGAGTCAACATCTCAGCGAGGTGAATTGCGGTCACGCGTACAAGCATTTGGAAGCGGGGGCGCGCTATACGGTCGTACAAGAGTTCACCGACTTCGACGGCGATATACACCCACCTGGAGAGACGTGGGCATTCCTGGGGTATGCGTTTGTGCCGCACGACGACGGACTCTCGCTCTTCGTAGCGCTTACCCCCACAGACGAGTGGCACATCCGCCTGCGCCTTGATGATCCGGCGAGTATCGCTTCTCAGATCGAGACCTTCGTCAAGACGGTGCCGAGTTGACGCTTACCCTTCCTGCGCGATTTCGAAGAGTATTACCAGGCGACCGACAGCGATCATGCCGAGTGGGAAGACACCACGCTGATCGCACTACCGGACAGTGAGCGCCGCCACGCCTGGGTATTCGGCTCGGACGAACGCATGCGGGATCGCATGGCGGCATACCGTTGCCCGCAGGGGGGACGAGAGCTGTGCGAGATCGCGGACGCCGTGATCGCCCAGGCCGATGGGCATGACGAACGTCGAGTACGCGCCCGACTGCGACGCTGTCTAGCGCCATCATGCCGGTCGTGCCCAATTGAGAAAGATGGGTTTCTCGGTACGAGGGGCACGTTGCCATTCACCTTCGAGGAGCCCATCATGGTTTACTACAGCAGCTCGAAAGATCTTCGCAAGCACATCGCCTGCCTCGTCAAAGACGGCTGGAAACTTCGCGCGCCGCAATCACGTACTGATTTCATTACGGAGAATTCTGGTATTGTCGCCCGGATGCAGATGCGTCGAGACAAGCGATGGATGGCGGATCGGGTATGGCGGCGGAGAACTCCAATTACGTTTGTTTTCTAAACATGGTCCAAGGGGAAGAAATGGCTACAGCGAAGACGACCAGGGGCAGTAAGCCAAACACGGGAAAGACCGGAGTGGGAGACACTCGCAAAGAGCTATTCGCGGCGATTGACGAGATCGCTTCTCGAGGCGGGATCACGCGGGATCGTGCGATCACTGCTTGGTACGCGGCTACGCTTCTCGGTATTGATGAGGACGAAGCGATTGACGCAGCAACCGTTGACGGGCCTGAGGACAACGGGTGCGACTTCATCTACATTGATGCCGAGCACGAAACCATCTACGTACTTCAAGGCTACGTTTCTGACAGACCTGAACGGTCAGCCAGCATTAGAAAGTGGAACGCGCTGGTCGCGGCTATCGCGAGCATTCGAGATCCGATCTCATTTCAACATAGCGGTCGATCGGATATATACGCCTTACTCCAGGATCCCGATGCGCAGAACTATTCCTTGGTCTTCGGTTTAGTAACACTCGCATCCAAGTCTGAACAGATCGCGCGACAGCGAGACGCAACAGTTCGGTCAAAGACCTACGGATCGAACGTCTCGTTCTTCTATGAGCATCAAGATACTCTCTATGACAAGTACCTGATCGCGAAAACGACTGACCGGACAGTGCCTGAGGACACCCTTAATTTCAACAGTGGAGGGATTGCCACGATCAAGGGTGAATTTGGTCAAGCCATCGTCGGTGCCGTTCCCGCCAGCGAACTCGCTCGTTGGTACGGGAAGTACGGAAACCAACTATTTGAGGGAAATGTTCGCTTGTTCATTGGTCAACGAAAGGGCGGCATCAATGAAAAGATGATCGAAACCGCGATCAACAGGGAGGGCCATTTCTGGGCATTGAATAACGGTATTACCATCGTCGCCGAGACGTTTGAGGGTATGACCGGGACGCGGTACAAGCTTCGCTACTTCTCGATTGTGAACGGCTGCCAGACGACGGTCAGTCTGACAAAAGCCATTGAGGAGTCGGACAACGCTGCTGCCGCACAAGTTTTGGTCCGGGTTGTTGCCGCAAAGAAGGCGCTGTTAACGGACATCGTCAGATACAACAACACGCAAAACCCGGTGAAGCTTTCCTCCGTCCGTCTGCTTGACCCGATTCAAGAGGCGTTGCGGCAGTCGTTCGATAAGGTTGGATACTCGTATGCGCCCAAGCAAGAAGGTGCAAGACTGGCGCGGAATCCGAAGAAAATCGAGCTCGACCGAGTTGCTCAGTACCTTGCAGCCGTGTCTGAGGACACAATTCTTGATGCCGTTCGTCGAAAGAGTGACCTGTTCGACCGCTCGTATAAGGTGATATTTCCCAGAGGATTGCAGGCTGAGCGCGTGTTCTTGGCATGGCTGTTGGCCCAAGAGGTGGAACGTGAGCGCATCGAGTTGTTGAAAGGGAACGACGGCGGTGACGATCCGGTGATGAAATCGATTCTAGGGATTCACGGTACGCCTTGGGGAATCTACGTCGCGAGCACATTGATTGATCAATGTGGGTCTGATCTGACCAGGTTGTCTCTTGCGAGGATGGACACGGAAGATTTTCGCAACGCGCTTGCCAAGTACGCGAAGAAAGCGATGGAGCTCTATTCGGAAATTGCGGTCAATATCGTCACCTCTGCGGACGAGGACGCGAATGTGAGGAATGAAATTCGCCTTCGTCCATTTCTTGATAAGCTCAAGCGCACGTTGAGCTTGCGCATGGCGAAGAGCCAGTCGTGGAAGCTGCCAAGACTGCACGCGGTTGCCAACTAGCTGACATCGTACAAGTCGCGCCGGCGTCACTCCCCCCGAATGAATGCTGACTTCACAATCGCTAGCGTCGCGTCCCAGATCAGATGCTCACGAATGCCTGAGATACGCAATCCGAAGATCAAGCACCTTCTGCACAGGCGGCCGCGACGCTGTTCACGTCTCGCCGCCCGTGAAACACATTGTATGAGT
The DNA here is from genome assembly GCF_051954495.1 of Trinickia sp. Taxonomy (GTDB): domain Bacteria; phylum Pseudomonadota; class Gammaproteobacteria; order Burkholderiales; family Burkholderiaceae; genus Trinickia. The sequence goes on along the minus strand of NZ_JBQCHR010000109.1, from coordinate 27,473 downwards.
CCGATAGACCGCTCATCGTGGAGCACACTGTCGTGATGGCTGCACTCCCATGCGTCCCTTACGTTGAAAAAGGATCAACGTTCGAGCACGCCCATGAGCAAGCCTCCCCATCCCTCCGACACTCCGATCTGGACTCACTGGTTTGGACCGCTGCCGCAAAACCTTCCGCCGAGCACGCCCGTCGGCTACGTTGGCGAAGCGCTGGTGCTCGGCGCGCTGACGTTTATCGTCCTCGCCCTGGCGCTGATCGGCGGGCTGTGGCACAGGTTGCCCGTGTTCGGCAGCGCGTTCACCGCTGACATCGGCCCGAGCGGTCAGGTCGTGCCGCTGCCGTTGAAGCTTCACCTCATGCTCTGGCTCGAGATCCCGTTCGCGCTGCGGTCGCACGGTCGGTCCTTCGGCCCGCAGGTGTCGGCCTACGCGTCGCTCGTCCAGCAGTTGCCGTTCGCCATGTTCTACGCCCGGCTACTGTTCGCCGGCGGGCTTGCCCTGATCGTCGCGGGCTTACGTGACCAGGCTGGCGTTGCGCCCGCGCGATCGGCTGATCCACGCGTCGGGCGAGCGCCTGCTGCGCGGCGCCGACGCCGAACGGACGGCGCAGATCGAATCGAACGCGATTAAGCTGTACATTTGGCTGCACCCGTCGCTCGCCCTGTCGAAAGACAACATGACGGAGCACGTGCTGATTTCCGGTGGCGTCGGCGGCGGCAAGACGCAGATCCTGGCCCGTACGCTTCGGCAGATCGTCGCGATCCAGCATCGGCAGTTGTGGCGCGACGTCGCCGCCCGGCTCGAATCGACGTCTGCCACCGACGAACAGCGGAACCCTTTGCTCGCGCCGCTGCGGGCGATGGCGCCGCCGAAGGGTGAGACATAGCAGCCGCAGGCCACCGACGTCAAGTCGTGGCGTAGCCGGTTCAAAAAATCGGACGCCAGCACGAGGCGAGAGCTGCGTCGGCTGGTGGCCATTCTGAACGCCGAGCGTGGCGTGAAGCAGGATCTTGGGCCTAAATCGGTTGCTTGCGGGGGGGGGGGAATTAAGGCTTGCTCGAAAACCAGCTTGGCGTGGTTGGAAACCCTGTTCGAAGATGGCCTAAGTATCCGGCCGTTCAACGCGATCGACGACCTCACTCGCGAAGCTCGGGAATCGAGTTCGACTTTTCGATGCGCTCTGCGCGCGTCCTCCCGGCCCCAGAACAGATCGTTGGCTGATGGGGAGAACCCGTGGCAACCCAGTGCGACAACTGTAAGCGAGTACCGCGACACTCTGCGACCGAATGGATGCGGTTATACAATCACTAGCGAAACGCTTCTGGTCGCCAAAGCCGCCAGCCAAATTGAAGTGGCGGCTCGTGAATCGCGTCGACAAGATGGGGCGTGGAGCTGTTGATAAACAACTGCGCTAACAACTATTTAAAGGATCGGGGTCATGGATGCGGTTATAAACCCGCAACAAGCGCGGGATCTGTACACGAAAACAAGGCGGCCTGGCGTCTACACCGACATTAACGCACCATATCATTTTTCGTGGCATGCCGATAATAAGATCGTCGTCGGCGTGGATAGGGGGCCTGGCTTCCATAGAAACTTTACGTGCTCCATAAGTAATGCATTTGCGATTGAGCTTCGCGCGGGACCGGGTCGCCTCCCGGTTGGAGCCGGCGGAATCAACACGGCCACATTGACTACCAGGGTATCCGATGCGCTTAAACGACAATTCAGGATCTTGATCCGAACTGCCGCGTTCAATAACATGGGTAGAACCCCACAGGGTATAACGCTTCGAAACACCAAGATCATCAATCGGCTCGAGGATGAAACGCTCGTCATCCATGTGGGGGCTCATTTGACCGAGATTCGTCCGGCGCAATCTCATACATTCGTCAATGGATTGTTAAATGGGCTCGTCTTGGCACGCAACCTTCCGGGAACCGATACTTATTACCGGAACATCGACGTACGCGAGGATGTCGCGCTGGGAGACGGTGAACCGTTGAAAGTCACGGCGAACACGGTGCCGGGTGCGGCCACGCCGGTAGTGCTGACCGGTGCGATATCGGGCGCGGTCACTGCCCAGGTGGTTTGACGTGGTCGGAAGGAGGTTTAGAAGCCGAACCCGGACAGTGACGGCAAGTGCGGTGAGTGGGTCTCGCGGACGCCATTGAATCGGCCCGGTTTGGTTGGAGGGCCGTCAATTCATGCGGTCCCCAAGTGCCTAGCCGCACTCCTGCCCGAAGCCCAGAAAGCAAAAAGCCCAGCCGTGGAGGCTGGGCTTTTTGCTTGAATTCGGTGGTGGGGCGTGAGTGACTCGAACACTCGACCTACGGATTAAGAGTCCGCTGCTCTACCAACTGAGCTAACGCCCCAACAGACTGCGAATTATGCAGGACTTTTTTGGTCTTGCCTAGCCCCTTTTCGTCATTTTTAGAAAAAAACACCGCGCTACCGCCGCAGTCCCCCTCGGACTGCGGCCCGCTCCGCCTCGTTCTTGAATACGAACGTACCGTCCCCGGTATGATGGCGCCACCGCCGAGGGTGCCCGGGACCGCCGTGCGATCGCCCCGTGAGCCGGAGAAGTAAGCGCCGACTCTCGCCATACACGAAGCGGAGCCACGACCCGCCAACAAGCGCCGACCGGAGACAAAAAATGACCGAAACCGCCGTCCTCGACTTGCTCGATCGCGTTCTCGCCCCTTGGGTGCGTTCGCTTGCGCTCCAGCCGGTGTCGGTCTCCGACGAATGCGCGACGCTGCGCTTGCCGTTTTCCGGCGAGCTTCGCCACACGGGCGGCGTGATCTGCGGGCAAGTCTTCATGGCTGCGGCCGATACGGCGATGATCGTCGCCATCTCGGCGGCGCTCGGCGAGTTCCGCCCGATGACCACCGTTTCGCTGAACATCAGCTTTATGCGCGCCGTTCGTAAAGGGGACGTGCTCATCACGGCCCGCGTGTTGCGGATGGGGCGAAACCTCGTCTTCGGCGAGGTCGAGCTCATGGACGAGGAAGGCAAATTGGCCGTGCACGCGACGACCACCTACGCGCTCATCAACTAGCAAACTAACCAACTAATCACCGAACCGGCTCCGACAAGAACGAGCCGCATGCGAGCGGCACCCGCCCGCACGAGAAAAGAAAGGAATCCGCATGTTCGATCAGGTCGTGTTCGCAGGCGGCGGCAACCGCTGCTGGTGGCAGGCCGGCTTTTGGGACGTCGTTCAACCCGAGCTTGCGCTCGCGCCGCGCGTCATCACGGCCATTTCCGCCGGCGCGGCCACAGCCTGCATGCTCTACACGCGCGACTCGGAATGGGTCATGCGCTACTACGAGGACGTGCTTCGTCACAACAAGAAAAACGTCTACTGGGGCAACCTTTGGCGACGCGGCGCCGCCGTCTTCCCGCACTACGCGATCTACCGCCGCGCGCTGCTCGAGATCTACGGCGAGCCGTTCGGCAAGCTCGCGAGCGCGCCCGAGATTCGCGTGGGCGTCTCGCGCGTGCCGCGCTGGCTCGGCGCGCGCACCTCGGTCGCGGCCGGCCTCATCGCCTACAACATCGACAAGCACGTCCGAAAGGTCCTGCACCCAACGCTCGGCCGAACGCTAGGCTTCCGCCCGGAATTCGTGCGGGCGCAAGACTGTGCAGTCGTCGATGAACTCGCCGATCTGATTCTGCAATCGTCGTGTACGCCGCCGTTCACACCCGTCCTGCGCCGCAACGGACGCCCCGTGCTCGACGGCGGCATGGTCGACAACGTGCCCGTCGACGCGCTCGACGAAACGCCCGGCCGCGTGCTCGTCATGGTCACGCGCCGCTATCCTCGCCCGCAAACCTTCGTGATTGCGCACGGCGCGCAACAACGCCTCTACGTCCAGCCGTCACGCAAGGTGCCGATCTCGAGCTGGGACTACACCCAGCCCGCACTGATGCGCCCGGCATACGATCTGGGCCGCGCCGACGGCGAGGCGTTCCTCGAGCGGCTACCGCAGCTCTCGGAACTCACCGCGCAATAAACCCGGTTCACCGCCTGCGCACGACGCTCAACGCTTCCGGATTGACGACGCTCGCGGTGTCGCCTTCATCGAACGCGAGGATGTTCTTGAACGCCGCGCTGAAGTAAAGCTCGTAGCTTTCTCGCTCGACATAGCCGATGTGCGGCGTGCAGATCACATTCTCCATACGTAACAAGCCGTAGCCCTGGAGGATCGGCTCGCTTTCGTACACGTCGATCGCCACCATGCCGGGCCGGTTATGCGACAGTGCATTGACGAGCGCATTCTCCTCGAGCAATTCGGCGCGGCTCGTGTTGACGAACAGCGCGGTCGGCTTCATCCGCAGCAAGTCGGCTTGTTTGACGATGCCGCGCGTGTCGTCGTGCAGGCGCAAGTGGAGCGTCAAAACGTCGCTCTCTTCGAACAACGCTTCGCGGCTTGCCGCGACCTCATAGCCGTCGGCCTTCGCGGCCTCGAGCGAATGCTCTCTGCCCCAGATGAGCACACGCATGCCAAACGCTTTGCCGTAGCCCGCGACGAGTCGGCCAATCTTTCCATAGCCCCAGATGCCGAGCGTATGTCCGCGCAGCACGGTTCCGAGGCCGAAATTCGGCGGCAGCGCCGAGGTCTTGAGCCCCGATTGCTGCCACGCGCCTTGTTTGAGGTTCGCGACGTACTGCGGAATGCGGCGCTGCGCGGCCATGATCAGCGCCCACGTGAGTTCGGCGGGGGCGATCGGCGAGCCGACGCCTTCCAGCACGGCGATGCCGCGCTCGGTGCACGCATCGAGATCGATGTGGTTCGACACCTTGCCCGTCTGGCTGATCATGCGCAGATGCGGAAGCTTGTCGAGCAGCTGCGACGTCACGCGCGTACGTTCTCGGATCAGCACCAAGGCGTCGACTTCCGCGAGGCGGCTGGCCAACTGTCCAAGGCCGCGCACGGTGTTATTGAACACTTTCACCTCATGTTGGGTCAGTAGGTGGAAGCATTCGAGTTTGCGGACGGCGTCCTGGTAGTCGTCGAGAATGGCAATCTTCATAAGCAAGGGAGGTGAGTTGTGCAGCGCACGATGTACGCTATAGACGGAGTGATATGCTTCTCGGTTCCAACCTGTCACAGGAACACAAGCTGGCATGAGCGATGCAACGAGCCTCGTCACGATGCTCACGGCTTTCACTAGGCAGGACCGCTTCTTTTTAACAGCTTGTCGAGCGAACGCGCAAGCCGCGATTTGCACGCGTGCTCCCCGGCAAGCTTTCCCGCTCCTGACGCTCCCGTTCGCGCGCGCAACGTACGCGCACGAACGCGCCTCTCGCATGCAGCGTCGGCGAGCCATGCCCGTTTCCTTCTTAACGATCACAAAACGGAGACTGCTCGATGAACCATTCCGCCTTTGGAGGCGTCGCCACACTTGAAGCGCCCGCTTACGTCAAACATCGCAAGCTGATCGACTGGGTCCAAAGCGTCGCGGCCCTGACGAAACCCGATCGAATCGTCTGGTGTGACGGTTCGCAGGAGGAATACGATCGTCTGTGCGAACAAATGGTGCAGGCCGGCACGCTCAAGCGTTTGAACGCTGAGAAGCGTCCGAACTCGTATCTGGCTTGCTCTGACCCTTCCGATGTTGCACGCGTCGAAGATCGCACGTTCATCTGTTCGGAGTACGAAGAGGATGCGGGCCCCACCAACAATTGGATGGAGCCGTCGGAGATGCGCACGACGCTCGAAGGTCTTTTCGACGGCGCCATGCGCGGGCGCACGCTCTACGTCGTGCCGTTCTCGATGGGGCCGATCGGTTCGCCCATCGCGCATATCGGCATCGAGTTGACCGATAGTCCCTACGTCGTCGTCAACATGCGGATCATGACCCGCATGGGTCGCGCCGTGTACGACGTGCTCGGTCAAGACGGCGAATTCGTCCCGTGCGTGCACTCGGTCGGCGCGCCCCTCGAGGCAGGCCAGGCGGACGTTTCGTGGCCTTGCAATCCGACGAAGTACATCGTGCATTTCCCCGAAGCGCGCGAGATCTGGAGCTTCGGTTCGGGCTACGGCGGCAATGCGCTGCTCGGCAAGAAATGTTTCGCGCTGCGCATCGCGTCGACGATGGGCCGCAAGGAAGGTTGGCTCGCCGAACATATGCTGATTCTGACCGTCACCTCCGACGAAGGCCGCAAGTATCGCGTGGCCGCGGCGTTTCCGTCGGCCTGCGGGAAGACGAACTTCGCTATGCTCATCCCGCCGAGTGCGATGGACGGCTGGTCGATTTCGACGATCGGCGACGACATCGCGTGGATCAAGCCGGGCAAGGATGGCCGGCTCTACGCGATCAATCCGGAGGCCGGCTATTTCGGCGTGGCGCCCGGCACGAGCGAAAAGACGAACTTCAATGCAATGGCCACGCTCAAGGGCAATGTCATCTTCACGAACGTCGCGCTGACGGACGACGGCGACGTCTGGTGGGAAGGGATGACCGAGGCCCCGCCCGCGCATTTGATCGATTGGCAGGGCAACGATTGGACACCCGAGATCGCCAAGGAAACGGGGCGCAAAGCCGCGCATCCGAACGCTCGATTCACGGCGCCGGCTTCGCAATGTCCGTCCATCGATCCCGATTGGGAAAACCCCGCGGGCGTGCCGATCGACGCCTTCATTTTCGGTGGGCGGCGCTCGGGTACGGTTCCGCTCGTGACCGAAGCGCGCAACTGGGTGGAAGGCGTCTACATGGCCGCGACGATGGGCTCCGAGACCACTGCTGCCGCGGCCGGCAAGCAAGGCGTGGTGCGGCGCGACCCGTTTGCGATGCTGCCGTTCTGCGGCTATCACATGGGCGACTACTTCGATCATTGGCTCAAAGTGGGCGAGCGGCTCGACAAGCTTGGGGCGAAGCTGCCGAAGATCTTCTGCGTCAACTGGTTCCGCAAGGGCCCGGACGGGAAGTTCGTCTGGCCGGGCTTCGGCGAAAACATGCGCGTTCTGCGCTGGATGGTGAGCCGAGTGGAAGGCCGAGCGGAAGGCGTCGACCACGCCTTCGGCGTATCGCCTCGCTACGAGGACATCGATTGGAAGGGCCTCGATTTCACGCGCGATCAGTTCGAGCAGGTCATTTCAGTCGACGATAACGACTGGCGGCGCGAGTTGGAACTGCACGCCGAATTCTTCGAATCGTTGCGGCATCGGCTCCCCGCGGCGCTTACGCAGACGAAAGCCGAAATCGAGGGCCGGTTGGCTTCGGCCTAAGGTCGAGAAGCAGAGCGTTTATTCGGGGCGGAGAGGAGCCGTAATCACCCTCTTTCGCACCTGGTTTCAACGTTGATGAACCGCCTTCGGGCGGTTTTTTCATTGGTGCTGCTGCGTGTCAGCACAATTTTTGCCCTCATATTCCGCAATCGGTCCAAGCGCGTATTTCTTGGTAAGAAATAAAAGTCGCCCTGCGCGCAACTCTGCATGCGTTTCAAAGTCGTAGGACAATTACGGATTGGCTCAGAAATTTTTTTCTGAGTAACAACAAGCGGCAGGAGTCCTCAATGGATCATTTGCAGTCGATGCGTGTGTTCGTGAAGGTGGCGGATCTCGGCAGTTTCGCCCGTGCAGCCAGTGCGATGGACATTTCCAACGCCGTGGCGACGCGCCATGTAGCCGACCTCGAAGGCCGGCTCGGCACACGCCTGCTCAACCGCACCACCCGCAGCCTCTCGCTGACCGAATCGGGCCAGGTCTATTTGGAACGCGCCCGCCAGATTCTCGATGAGCTCGAAGACGTCGAGCAGATGGTCGTCGCACGCAATCACGAGCCCGTCGGCACGCTACGCATCGTCGCGCCCGTGGTATTCGGTCTGCACAATCTCGCCCCGGTGCTGCAGACCTACACCCAGCGCTACCCGAAAGTCGTGCCGGATCTCACGCTCGTGGACCGCAGCGTCGATCTCGTCGAAGAAGGGTTCGACGTCGGCATCGTCATTGCCCAAAAAGTACGCAGTGCCAGCATCGTGACGCGCCGGCTCACGACGGGCTGCATGATCGTTTGCGCCACGCCCGCCTATTTGGAAAAGCACGGCACGCCCACGCGGCCGGAGGCGTTGCTCGATCACGCGTGCTTGAGCCTGCCGACCGAATATTGGGGCGATGAGCGGGTGTTCACGGGGCCGGAAGGCGAGGTGCGGGTGCGGCCGTCCAACGTCATCGTTGCGAACAACACGGAGATGCTGCGTCAGTTCGCGCTGCTCGACATGGGCATCGCGATCTTGCCGAGCTACCTGATCGGAAGCGATACGACGCGCGGCAATCTCGTGCGCGTTCTGTCCGACTACCGGTTGCCGCAGGTCGAGATCAACATCGGATACCCGAGCCGCCGTCACTTGCCGGCCAAGGTGCGCACGTTCATCGATCACCTCGTCGAGCACTTCAGCCAGACGCCGAACGGCACGCTTGGCGAGCTGTGGCTCAAGGATGGTTCGGCGCCGCCGGTGAGCGCGCCGGTTTCATCGCAATTCGAACATGTCGATGCGAGCGAGGCAGCAGACGGCGAGGAGGTCGAGAGCGAAGCGTTCGGCGGCAGGCGCGAAGGCGGGGTGAGCAAGCTGGCGCGTCCGCAACGCGTGCGCATGAGCACGGCGTCCCCGCTGTAGCGAGGCACGGGTACGTGCGTCGAATGCCTCGAGGGATGGGGCGGACGCAGCAAAAAAACGAAAGCGAGCGCACCTATGTGCGCTCGCTTCGTTTCGTCGGTTGATGTCGATCGACGTCGACCGACATCGAGCGGCTTATGCTTTCGCTTAAGCGTTCACCTTGCGTGCAGCCGCACGCTTGGCCGGCGTTTTCGAAGCTGCCGTCTTGGCGGCCGGTTTCGCTGCGGTTTTGGTCGCGGCTTTCTTGGCCGGAGCGGCCTTGACCGCTTCCTCGGCGCCGTCCGAATCGCCATTCGCCGCAGCAGCCTTACGCGATGCCGTTTTGGCGGCCGTCTTCGCCGAGGGCTCTTTCTTCTCGAATTCGAACCCGATCTTGCCGTCGCTTTGCTTGACGAGGAACGCCTTGAAGTTGCGGCCGGTGCGCGATGACTTGAAGCCGGTCAGCAGGTCGGTGCGGCCTTCTCCCAGCAGCTTGCCCATCTGCTCGCGTGCAATTTCCTGCTGCAGAATCACCTTGCCCGAGCGGAAATCGCAGGTCTTCGGGTTCGCCACCGAGTTTTCGCAAACGTAGCTCATGCCGTGCTCGAACACGCGAGCATGGCATTTCGGGCATGCCCCTACGCTTTCTTGCTCGGAGAAGTCGGGCGCTTCGCCATCTTCGCCGCCCTGGTCCTGGCCGAAATCGAATTCGAGCTTGTAGTTCTTCGTCTCGTCGTCGAACGTGAGCTTGAGAATGGCCGAGAACGGGCGCCCCATCTTGCTTCGGAAACCGGACAAGGGGCCGATCGTCTTCTCTTTCAGCAGCGTTTCCACTTCTTCGACCTCGAACTGGCGGCTGCCCGGGATCTTCGAAATCGAGAATTCGCACTGCGTGCAGGCAAAGCGCCGGTAGTTCTCCTTCACCTGCCCGCCGCAATTGGGGCACGGCGTGCTCAGCGTGGCGTAATCGCCCGGGATCGTGTCGGAGTCGTACTCTTTCGCGCGTTTGACGATCGTCTGCGTCATGCGGGCGATTTCCTGCATGAACGCGTCTCGCCCCAGATTGCCGCGCTCCATCTGCGACAGCTTGTATTCCCATTCGCCCGTCAGCTCGGGCGCGGTCAGTTCCTTCACGCCGAGCCCGCGCAGGAGCGTCATGAGCTGGAACGCCTTCGCGGTCGGGATCAAATCGCGGCCTTCGCGCACGAGATATTTCTCGCCGAGCAGGCCTTCGATGATGGCCGCGCGCGTGGCCGGCGTGCCGAGCCCCTTGGCAGCCATGGCTTCGCGCAGCTCATCGTCCTCGACGAGCTTGCCCGCGCCTTCCATCGCCGAGAGCAGCGTCGCTTCGTTGTAGCGAGCGGGCGGTTTCGTCGTCAGACCGTGCGGGGCGATCTCGTCGGTCTTGACCTTTTCGTCCTTCTGCACCGGCACGAGGTTGGCGTCCTCGCCGCTCGTTTCGCGACCATAGACTTGCAGCCAGCCCGGCTCGACGAGCACCTTGCCCTCGGTCTTGAAGTGATGCCCGACGACTTCGGTAATGCGCGTCGTGACCCGATATTCGGCCGCCGGGAAAAACACGGCGAGGAACCGCTTCACGACGAGGTCGTACAGCTTCTGTTCAGGCTCGGACAGCGCCTTCGGCGCTTGCAGCGTCGGGATGATGGCGAAGTGGTCGCTGATCTTCGAGTTGTCGAAGATGCGCTTGTTCGGTTTGACCCATCCCTTGTCGAGCACCTGCTTGGCGAACGGCAGGTAGTTGTTGCTCTCCTTGAGCATCTCGAGCGTGCTGCCGACCGTGGCGAGATAGTCTTCGGGCAGCGCGCGAGCATCGGTACGGGGGTAGGTCAGAACCTTGTGCTTCTCGTACAGCGCCTGGGCGAGGCCCAGCGTGTTCTTCGCCGAGAAGCCGAAACGGCCGTTCGCCTCGCGCTGCAAGCTCGTCAAATCGAACAGCAGCGGCGAGAGCTGGGTCGAGGGCTTCGATTCTTCGGTGACGACGCCCAGTTGCTCGCGGCATGCGGCGACGACCGTTTCGGCGGCCGCGAGACTCCAGAGCCGCGAGTCGCGTTTCTCCGGGTCGAATTCGTCGCGCTTGAACTTAGGGTCGAACCAGCGGCCTTCGTAGAAGCCGCCGGCGCAGACGAACTGCGCGCGCACTTCCCAATAGTCGCGCGGCACGAAACGGCGGATTTTTTCTTCCCGTTCGACGACGATCGACAGCGTCGGCGTTTGCACGCGCCCCACCGTCGTCAGGAAAAAGCCGCCGCCCTTGCTGTTGAATGCCGTCATCGCGCGCGTGCCGTTGATCCCGACGAGCCAGTCGGCTTCGGAGCGGCAACGCGCGGCGTCGGCCAGCGGCTGCATGTCGGCGTCGCTGCGCAGGTGGGCGAAACCGTCGCGGATCGCCGCGGGCGTCATCGATTGCAGCCACAGCCGCTGAACCGGTTTCTTCACGTTCGCGTGCTGGGCGATGAGCCGGAAGATCAGCTCGCCTTCGCGTCCCGCGTCGCATGCGTTGATGAGGCGGTCGACGTCCTTTCGCTTGATCAGCTTGGTCAGCACCTTCAGCCGCGATTCGCTTTTTGCGATCGGGTTGAGGTCGAAATGCGGCGGGATGACAGGCAAATGCGCGAAACTCCATTTGCCCCGCTTGACGTCGTATTCTTCGGGCGCGGCGATCTCGAGCAAATGGCCGACCGCCGACGAGAGCACGTAATCGTCGCTCTCGTAGTATTCGTCATGTTTGGCGAAGCCGCCGAGTGCTCGCGCGATGTCGTTCGCGACAGAGGGCTTCTCCGCAATGATCAGTGCTTTGGACATGACAGGTTGGATGTAGTGACCGGGGTCCGAACCCGGATTGTGTTCCCTTCAACGACCGCTTTATAGCACACGCAGAGTGAGCGGCGTCCCGTTCGCACCAAAAAGCACCACGCTGGCCGGTAACCGCCGGCACCGGCCGCCGCGCCAGGACGCGTGCGGCGTAACCCCGACGGGCGGCGGGCCGGCGTGCACTGCGACAGCACGGATCGTGCCCTCGGGGCTCGCCGATTCGCGCATCGCAAAAGAATCAGACCGCTGCAAGCGCCGGCCGCACCTTCGGCGCGGCCACAGTGGCCGGCAACGCCGCCAGGTCCGACAGCATGCGCTCGGCGATCGCCTTATGGGGCAGTACGGTACCGAAAAAGCGCGCGGTCATGCTGTCCTCGATCAACAAGGTGGGGAAATTCTCCACGTCGAGATCGTCGAAGCGGTCGGCGTGCGTTTCGATGTCGATCCACACGAAGCACATTTCCGGGTGCGCGTCGGCCAATTCGTCGAACGTTTGCCGGTAGTCGCGGCACGTGCCGCACCACTGTGCGCACAGGCAGGCCACGAGCAGGGTGTTTGGGTTGATGACGCGCTCGGCGATCCGGTCTGTGTCGGTGTCGAGATTCAGCGCGGGCATGATGCGTTCCTTCTTTCTGTTCCCGTAGCGATTGGGCGACTGTAGCACGCCGGTTCGAGCCCTCGTTGGACGCTACCGGTTCGTCTGCCGCGCATAGCGGCCGCCCGGCAAAGCCGCGATGCATCCTCGCAATTCGAGCTCGAGCAGGGCGGCCTGCAGTGCTGCACTGTCCATTTCGGTGCGTGAAGCGAGAATTTCAAGGGCGGCCGGCGCGTGACCGAGCGCGTCGAGCAGCCGGGCCGCCGCGCCGGACAAGGGCCGCTGCGCCGGGAAGACGGCGAGCGGCGCGTCGAACAGCGGCAGCGGCTCGGGCGGCGACGCGTGCGATGCCCGGGTGCGGGCCGGCTTGGACGGCGACGTGCCCGAGGGCGTTGGCCGGGACTGCCGGGGCGCGAGCCGACCGCCGGTATCGCTGGCGCCGGGTACTGCTCGCCCGGGCCGTGTCGCGCCGAATTCATCGAAGATGTCGTCCGGCGTCTCGGTCAATTTGGCGCCGTCTTTGATGAGCTGATGGCAGCCCCGCGATAGCGGGGCGTGAATGGATCCCGGGATGGCGAACACATCCCGCCCCATTTCATTGGCGAGCCGGGCGGTGATGAGCGAGCCCGAGCGCAGCGCGGCTTCGATGACGAGCACGCCCCTCGCCAGCCCGGCGATCAGACGATTGCGCTGCGGAAAGTGGGCCGGCTTGGCCGGCGTGCCGAGCGGCCACTCCGACACGATCGCGCCGCGCGCGGCGATCTCGCGGGCGAGCGCGCGATGCTGCGCCGGATAGACGAGATCGGCGCCCGTTCCGACGACGGCGATCGTGACGCCCTTGGCCTGAAGCGCGCCTCGATGAGCCGCGGCGTCGATGCCGAGCGCCAGACCGGAAACGACGGCAAGGCCGGCGGCGGCCAGTTCGCGGGCGAAAGACCCGGCATCGTTGGCGCCCTGCGCCGTCGCGTTGCGGCTGCCGACGATGGCTACGCTCGGCGCATGCAGCGATTCAAGCTGGCCCGTCACGTAAAGCAACGCCGGCGGATCGTGCATCGTCAGCAGGGCGCTGGGATAGGCGGGATCGTCGAGCGCAACGAGCGCGTTGCCCGGTTGCGTGCACCAGGCAGCGGTGCGTTCGCGCGCGTCGCCTACATCGGCCTGCGCGGCGGCTCCGACGGCGCGGGCGATGACGTCGCCCGCCGCCTCGGCCAACAGGCGATACGGCTGCGCGATGACCGCCTCCACATCGCCGAAAGCCGACACCAGCTGCCGCAGCGCCGCGGGAGAGACGCCGCGCGCACCCGATAAGGCCAGCCAGGCGCCGAGCCGCGCCGGGGTCATCGGCCGAGCGCGCACCGGCGCTCCCCTTCGAACGCGCGTCTGCGCCGGCGCGCATGCCGTGATAAAATTTTCACCATCCGAAATACCTCCAACGTGGCTTAGGCGCGCGCTCGGTTGCTGCTCGCGGCCTGAAGGCGCGCGCGGTTCGGCGTATCTTCAGTGTTTGGCGAGGGCCGCGGCAGTCGGCCGAACGGCCTACCGGATTTTCGATATCGATCACGCGCGTCGCGGCTGCGTCGCAACGACTTGGACACCATGGCTTTACTGAGCATCCTCAACTATCCCGACAAGCGGCTGCACAAGGTCGCGAAACCCGTCGACAAGGTCGACGACCGTATCCGCAAGCTCGTGGCCGACATGGCCGAGACGATGTACGCGGCGCCCGGCGTGGGACTGGCCGCAACGCAGGTGGACGTGCACGAGCGCGTCATCGTCATCGACGTCTCGGAATCGCACGATGAGCTTCGTGCGTTCATCAACCCCGAAATCGTCTGGTCGAGCGGCGAGCGCAAGGTCAATGAAGAAGGCTGTCTGTCGGTGCCCGGCATCTACGACAGCGTCGAGCGCGCCGAACGCGTGCGCGTGCGGGCGCTCAACGAAAAGGGCGAGTCGTTCGAACTCGATTGCGAGGGCCTCTTGGCCGTGTGCATTCAGCACGAGATGGATCACTTGATGGGGCGCGTCTTCGTCGAGTATTTGTCGTCGCTGAAACAGACGCGCATCAAGACCAAGATGAAGAAACTCGCGCACGCGATGTAACGCGCGCTTTGCTTTTTACGTCGCTCCCTTACTTGCCGCCTTCGCTCGATCCATGACCTCCACGCTGCGCGTCGTCTTCGCCGGCACGCCCGAATTCGCCGCCGCCGCGCTCGCGGCCATTCATGAAGCCGGGTTTTCCGTGCCGCTCGTGCTCACGCAGCCCGACCGGCCCGCCGGGCGCGGCATGAAGCTGCAAGCGAGCCCCGTCAAACGCTATGCGGCCCTGCACGGGCTGCCCGTGGCGCAGCCGCCGTCGCTGCGCCGCGCCGGCAAATTTCCGGCCGAGGCGGCCGCTGCCATCGATCGGCTGCGCGCAACGCCGCACGACGTCATGGTCGTGGCTGCGTACGGCCTGTTGCTGCCGCAGGAGGTGCTCGATATCGCGCCGCACGGCTGCATCAACATTCACGCATCGCTGTTGCCACGCTGGCGCGGCGCCGCGCCGATCCATCGCGCGATCGAGGCCGGCGACGAAGAAACCGGTATTACGCTGATGCAGATGGATGCCGGCCTCGACACCGGCGCGATGATCGAGGTGGCGCGAACGCCGATCGACGCGCGCGACACCACCGCGACGCTGCACGACAAGCTCGCGGTGCAGGGCGCGCAGTTGATCGTCGGCGCGCTTCGCACCCTAGAGCGGACCGGCGTGCTGCATGCCGCGCCGCAGCCCGCCGAGGGCGCCACCTACGCGGAGAAGATCGGCAAGCACGAGGCCGCGCTCGATTGGCGTCGGCCCGCCGAGGCGCTCGCGCGGCAAGTGCGCGCGTTCGATCCGTTTCCGGGCGGCGTCGCCGCGCTCGAGGATGGAACGGCGCTGAAAGTCTGGGCCGCCGAACCGGTCGCGCAAGTGCGTGGCGGCATGAATGCCGAGCCGGGCACGATCGTCGATGTGTCGCCGGACGGCGTAGTCGTGGCTTGCGGCGAGGGCGCGTTGCGCCTCACGCAGTTGCAAAAGCCGGGCGGCAAACGCCTGCCCGTGCGCGAATTTCTTGCCGGCGCCGCACTGACCCGCGGCCAGCGGCTGCAGGCGCCCTCGGCGCCCGAGGCGGTCTAGCGGCGGGTGGTGGGTGCCGAGCGGCGGCTGCCGTGCGCTCGGCATGCGGCAGCGCTCGAGTGCACGATCGCGGCGCGGCGTGAGACCATGACGGATCGAGACATTCGGTCGAGAGATACAGGATACGTACAGGAGCCCCGGAGCATGTTCGGCATCGTTCATTTCCCGTTTTTCGTCGCGGCGGTTTTCCTGCTCAACGTGACGCCGGGCCCCGATACGGCCTACATCGTCGGGCGCAGCGTCGCGCAAGGGCGCGGGGCGGGCCTCATGTCGGCGCTCGGCATCTGCACCGGCTGCTGCGTCCATTCGATCGCCTGTGCGTTCGGCTTGACGGCGGTGCTTGCCGCCTCCGCCACGGCCTTCACTGTCATCAAATTCGCCGGCGCGATCTACCTCATCTATTTGGGCGTGCGGCTCGCGTTCGCGTCGCCGGAGAAATCCGCCGACGCGGCCCAATCGGGGCAGCCGGGCGCAAGTGCCGCGCAGGGCGCGAAGCCGCTCAAGCAACTGTTCATGCAAGGCTTTTGGACGAACGTGCTCAATCCGAAGGTCGTGCTGTTCTTCGTCTCGTTCTTTCCGCAATTCGTCTCCGCCGACAGCGATCACAAAGCCTTGGCGTTCCTCACGCTCGGCGGCGTATTCGTCGCGATGAGCGTCGTTTGGTGCTTGTTCCTCGTCTGGGTGGCGAGCGGCGTCACGCGGCGGCTGGGCGGTAAGCCCGGCGTCAAGAAGTGGCTCGACCGCGTGGTCGGCAGCGCGTTCGTCGGCCTCGGGCTCAGGCTCGCGATGGCGACGCGATGATTGAAATTTCGGACTTCGCCCATACCTGACAAATCGCTTACAATTGAGCGACGCGCCCGGGCGGCTCTCTGGTCGAGATCGTTATCGGGGCGCAATCGAAAAAGGAGTCCACATGTTCAATTGGGTCAAAACCGCGATGCTGATGGCCGCGATCACGGCCCTGTTCGTCGTGATTGGCGGGATGATCGGCGGTTCGCGCGGCATGATGTTCGCGCTCGTCATCGCGCTGGCGATGAATTTCTTCTCGTACTGGTTCTCGGACAAGATGGTCCTGCGCATGTACAACGCTCAGGAAGTGGACGAAACCAGCGCGCCTCAGTTCTATCGCATGGTGCGCGAACTGGCCACCCGCGCCGAGCTGCCGATGCCGCGCGTCTATCTCATCAACGAGGATGCGCCCAACGCGTTCGCCACGGGGCGCAACCCCGAACACGCGGCCGTAGCGGCGACCACGGGCATCTTGCGTGTTCTGTCGGAGCGGGAAATGCGCGGCGTGATGGCGCACGAGCTCTCGCACGTGAAGCATCGCGACATTCTGATCTCCACGATCTCGGCCACGATGGCCGGCGCCATCTCGGCGCTCGCCAATTTCGCGATGTTCTTCGGCGGCCGGGACGAGGAAGGACGCCCGACGAACCCGATCGCGAGCATTGCGGTCGCGCTGCTTGCGCCGATCGCCGCCGCCATGATTCAGATGGCGATTTCCCGGGCCCGCGAGTTCGAGGCCGACCGCGGCGGTGCAAGGCTGACCGGCGATCCTCAGGCGCTCGCTTCGGCCCTCGACAAGATCCATCGCTTTGCCTCCGGCATTCCGTTTGCCGCGGCCGAGGCGCACCCTACCACGGCGCAGATGATGATCTTGAATCCGCTGTCGGGCGGCGGTATCGCGAATCTTTTTTCGACGCACCCGGCGACCGAAGAGCGCATCGCACGTCTGATGGAGATGGCCCGTACCGGGCGTTACGAGTGACGCATCGGATGGCATATCGCGCGCTGCACTGATGCGCATGGAGGAAACGGGCCCGCGGGGCCCGTTTTCATTGCGGCGACCGGCATGGCGCGAGCGCGATCGCCTGTCCTCGTCCCGAGCGGGACGGGAAGGACTGGCAGGTCAACGCGGACCGCGCGGTAGCGCGCGGTACAATAGCGCGCTTGTCCCGTCCGTCCGCATTGCGCATCGCGCGCCGTTTTTCCTTCTCGATGACCCGATCCGCTTTTTCCCGTCGTACATCGCCGAAAGCCGGCGCCGCGCGCTTTTCGATGCTGCATCTCGCGCCCGATTCGCTCGGCTTCGCGCTCGATGCAGCCGCGCAGGCCGTCGGCGCCGTACGCGCGGGGATGGCGTTGCCGGCCGCGCTTGCGGCCGTGCTGGCATCGGCTGGAGCCGGGAATGCGGCGCTCGCGCGCGGCGCCATTCAGGATATCGCCTATCGCGCGCTGCGACGGCTCGGCACCGGCGATTGGCTCGTCACGCAGCTCGTGCGCAAGGCGCCGCCCGCGCATGTCGGCAACGTGCTCGTTTGTGCATTCGCACTCTTGGCCGATGACGAACACGCGGCGGCCTATGCCCCGTACACGGTTGTCGACCAAGCTGTGACCGCGATTGCCGCGCGCCGCGAATGCGCCTTCGCGAAGGGGCTCGTCAACGCCGTGCTGCGCACTTTCCTGCGCGAGCGCGAGGCCTGGCTGGAGAAGGCCGAATCGGACCCGGTCGCGGCTTGGAATTATCCCGCTTGGTGGATAGAGGCGGTGCGCCGTGCATGGCCCGACGCCTGGCAGCGCGTGCTGGCCGCCGGCGACGCGCCGGGCCCGCTGACGCTGCGGGTGAATGCGCGGCGCACGACGACGGCCGATTACCTGCAGCTGCTCGACGCGCAGGGTATCGAGGCCGTTGCGATCGGGCCGCATGCGGTGAAGCTTGCGGCCGCCGTGCCCGTCGAGCGCATTCCTGGCTTCGCGCAAGGCGTCGTGTCGGTGCAAGATGCCGGCGCGCAATGCGCGGGCGAGTGGCTCGGCGCGCGCGACGGCATGCGGGTGCTCGATGCTTGCGCGGCGCCCGGGGGCAAGACGGGCCATGTTCTCGAGATGGCCGATGTCGAACTCGTGGCGCTCGAAGCCGATCCCGCGAGGGCCAAGCGCATCGACGAAAACTTGTCCCGGCTCGGGCTGACGGCGAAGGTGGTCGTCGGCGATGCCGGCGATCCTTCGCAATGGCACGACGGCCGGCCTTTCGATCGCGTGCTCGCCGACGTGCCCTGTTCGGCGTCGGGCATCGTGCGCCGCCACCCGGACGTGCGATGGCTGCGCCGCGCGACCGACATCCCCGCGCTCGTCGCCGAACAGCATCGCATACTCGATGCGCTTTGGCCCCTCGTCGCGCCGGGCGGCGAGCTGCTTTATGTGACATGCTCGCTCTTCCCCGAGGAGGGCGAGGAGCAGGCCCAATGGTTTGAACGTGTTCATGAAGATGCGGTACGATTGGACGCGCCCGGGCAGCTGATGCCGTTCTGCTCCGGCGCGGCGGCCGAGCGCTCGGCTTCTTCATCGACCGGAACGCGCGCCTTCGATCTCGAGCGCGGCGGGGCCGACATCGACCACGACGGTTTTTTCTACGCGCGCTTTCAGAAACGGTGACGATCAGCAATCGCTTTTTTCCGCTCAGGCTCTTGGCCTCGCTCTGGATTGGGCTGACCGTTTGCCTGGCCGCGGCGGGGGTGGCGCGCGCCGATACGATCGCCGTGCAGCGTGCGTCGCTGCAGGCCGACGGCAGCGGCTGGAACCTCGACGCGCGGTTCGACTTCGATTTGAATAGCAGCCTTGAAGACGCGGTCAACAAGGGCATCCCGCTTTATTTCACGACGGAGTTCGAGCTCACGCGTCCGCGCTGGTATTGGTTCGACGCGCAACCCGTGTCGGTCACGCAAACGCTTCGCTTGTCGTTTCAGCCCTTGACGCGCGAGTATCGCGTGTCGAGCGGCGGCTTGCAGCAGGGCTTCACCTCGCTGTCCGAGGCGCTGGCCGTGATCAAGCACGTCACGTCTTGGCACGTGATCGATCGCAATCAAGTGCAGCAGGGGGAGACTTATACGGCGTCGGTGCGTATGCAGCTCGATACGGCATTGATGCCGAAGCCGTTTCAGGTCGATGCGGTGAACAACCGCGACTGGGCGCTTGCTTCCGATTGGAAGCGGTTTACTTTCACGGTGGCCGAACGTGCTAAATAGCGTGCGTCGAAGAGCGGACGTGAGGAGCATTCTCGTTCGCGTGATCGTCTCGACGGTAGCCGTCACGGCGCTGCTGCTGCTCGTGCTGCTCGCCGCGGCCAGCGCCAACACCGAATTTTTCGATCGCTACTACTCGTGGCTTTACGCGGCGAATATCGCCGTCGCGCTCGTCTTCCTGCTGATCGTTTTCGCGCTCGTCGCGATGATCGTGATGCGGCTGCGCAAGGGCAAGTTCGGCACGCGGCTGCTCGCGAAGCTCGCGATTTTCTTTGCGCTGGTGGGGGTGGTGCCCGGCGCGATCATCTATGTCGTGTCGTACCAGTTCGTCTCGCGCAGTATCGAGTCGTGGTTCGACGTCAACGTCGAAACGGCCTTGACCTCGGGCTTGAATCTGGGGCGTGGGATGCTCGACGCGTCCTTGTCGGACTTGCAGACGAAGGCGCAGGTGATGGCCGAGCAACTGGCGAGCGCCGCGCCGACGAATACGACGCTCACGCTGCTGCGCATGCGCGATCAGTTCGGCGTGCAAGAGGCGATGCTCGTGGAATCGGTCCGCAGCGTATCGGGGGCGTCGCCCGATTTGCACGTGGTCGCGCAGGCCTCGAGCAACATCACATCGCTGATGCCTGACGATTTGCCTACCGGGATCATGCTCGACCAGGCGCGCGGTCGCGGCTATGCGGCGATCGAAGGCGAAGTCGACGGCGATCCGCATGCAAAGGGCGCCAAGGGGTCGCTGCGCTTGAGGGTGGTCGTGCGTGTACCCGATGCGAACACGTCGCTGCTGCAGCCGGCCGAGCGTTTCCTGCAACTGACGCAGCCCGTTTCGCCGACGCTCGCCCGAAATGCCGATGCCGTGCAGCGCGCCTATCGCGAATACCAAGAGAAGGCGCTCGGCCGTACCGGCCTGCGCAAGATGTATATCGGGACGCTGACGCTTGCGCTGTTCCTGGCGACGTTCATCGCGATGATGCTCGCGCTCGCGCTCGGCAATCAGCTGGCGCGGCCGCTGTTTCTGCTGGCCAAGGGCACGAAGGAAGTGGCCGAGGGCGACTACACGCCCAAACGCGAAATCAAATCGCGCGACGAACTAGGTTTTCTGACGCAGTCGTTCAACGCGATGACGCGGCAACTTTCCGACGCGCGCGCGGCCGTCGAGCGCAACCGGGTCGCGCTCGAGCATTCGAAGGCGTACCTCGAAAGCATATTGGCGAATCTCACCGCCGGCGTGTTCGTGCTCGACCGCCAGTTTCGCTTGACCACTGCGAATCGGGGCGCGGAGCGCATCTTCCGGCAGCCGTTCCAGTCGATGCTCGGCGCCTCGCTGGAACATATCGGCGTGCTGGCCGAATTCGCGGCGATGGTGCGCAAGGCATTCGCCGATCGCGAGGCGGCCAGCGAGGGCGCCGTCGACGACGGCGGCCATTGGCAACAGCAGATCGCCGTGTCGGCGCCCGGCGAGACCGAGCCTCTTACATTGCTCGTGCGCGGTTCGCGGCTCGTCGCGGCGGTGCCGGCCGAGGGCGGCGGCGAGGCGGACACGGCCGGCTATGTCGTCGTGTTCGACGATATTTCCGACGTCATCTCGGCACAGCGTTCGGCGGCGTGGGGGGAAGTGGCTCGGCGCTTGGCGCATGAGATCAAGAATCCGCTCACGCCGATTCAGCTGTCGGCCGAGCGGCTGCAAATGAAGCTGGCCGACAAGCTCTCGCCGCACGATGCGGATGTGCTCAAGCGCGGCGCGACGACGATCGTCAATCAAGTCGCGGCGATGAAGCAGATGGTCGACAACTTCCGCGATTACGCGCGGACGCCGCCGGCGGTTCTCGCGAATCTGCAGTTGAACGAGCTCGTCACCGAAGTACTGGGCTTGTACGGCGTCGAAGAGGGCAAGAGCGCGATCACAGCCGAACTTGCATCGCTGCCCGTGATTCGCGGCGACGCCACGCAATTGCGTCAGGTCATCCACAATCTGCTGCAAAACGCGCAGGATGCCGTGGCCGAGGTAGCAAGCCCGCGTGTCGTCATCGAAACCAAGACAGTAGAATATGGCGACCCCGACGCGCAGGGCAAAGCGCGCGTCGCGGTTCGCCTGACCGTGTCGGACAATGGACCGGGCTTCCCCGCCCGCATCCTCACGCGCGCGTTCGAACCCTACGTGACGACGAAAGCCAAAGGAACGGGGCTCGGGCTGGCCATGGTCAAGAAGATCGTGGACGAACACGGTGCACGCATCGATATACGTAATCGAGTGAAAGCAGGCGAAGCAATCGAAGGTGCGCAGATTTCGATTTTGTTCCTGCAGTTGGCAGACGACGCGGCGCCCGCGACAGGCCCGGCCACGGGCGGCGGCGCGGCGTCGGGGACGACAAAAGCAATAGCGCAGACAAGGGCAGCATAAATGGCGACCATCCTGGTAGTAGACGACGAAATGGGTATTCGAGAACTGCTCTCGGAGATCCTGAGCGACGAGGGACATGCCGTGGAGGTGGCGGAGAACGCGCAGCAGGCGCGCGATTTCCGCTTGCGTCAGGCACCCGATCTGGTGCTGCTGGATATTTGGATGCCGGACATCGACGGCGTGTCGCTGCTCAAGGAGTGGGCGGCGCAAGGGCAGTTGACCATGCCCGTCATCATGATGTCCGGTCACGCGACGATCGACACGGCCGTCGAGGCCACGAAGATCGGCGCGTTGAACTTCCTCGAAAAACCGATCGCGCTTCAAAAGCTGTTGAAGGCGGTCGAGCAGGGACTCGCGCGCGGCAGCGCGGCGCCGGCCATGGGCAACACCGCGGCCAAGGCGGCGGCGCCCGCGAACGTGGCGACGGTGGCGGCGGCCGTCGCGCTGCCGATGCTCGTGGCCGACGCGGCGCCGGCCGCCACGGTGGCGGCGACCCAGCAGGCGGCGTCGATCTCGTTCGACATTCCGCTGCGCGATGCGCGCGACGCCTTCGAGCGCGCCTACTTCGAATATCACTTGGCGCGCGAAAACGGCAGCATGACGCGCGTGGCCGAGAAAACGGGCTTGGAGCGCACGCACCTTTACCGCAAGCTCAAACAGCTCGGGGTCGATCTGAGCAAGAACAAGGGTGAGTGAAGGGTCGAACGATCGGCCGCGAAAAAAGCACTTGAGCAAAGCACAACCCCTTGCTATACTCTCGCTTCTTCGTGGCCCGGTAGCTCAGTTGGTAGAGCAGCGGATTGAAAATCCGCGTGTCGGTGGTTCGATTCCGCCCCAGGCCACCAGCAGTATCCAACCCCAAGAATCGCAAGGTTCTTGGGGTTTTTCTCATGGCGGACACACGCGGCCGGCGAAGGCGAGCGTCATGGGGCGGCGAACGCAAGGGGGCGTCCACTGCTGCGCGGTATAAGCGCGGCGCAGCCCGGCTCGCATACGCGAGGCCTATACTGCAAGCACCGTGCGCCGGGCCCGCTGAACCGTCGCACGGCACCGGGCACGCGCCGCGTGCTCACCCCTTTGATGACGTCCACGGAGTGTTCACGGTGATTCGGACAGACGCTAAGCATGGCGCGCTCGTGCTGTTTTCGGGCGGCCAGGATTCGACCACATGTCTTGCTTGGGCGCTCGAGCGCTATGAAACGGTCGAGACGCTCGGCTTCGACTACGGTCAGCGTCACCGCGTGGAACTCGAATGCCGCGAAGGCGTGCGCCAGGCGATCGTGCGCGAGTTCCCCGCCTGGGCCGAGCGCCTAGGCGAAGATCACATGATCGATTTGTCGGTGCTCGGTTCGATCAGCGATACGGCCATGACGCGCGAGATCGAGATCGAGGCCACCGCGAATGGTCTGCCGAACACGTTCGTCCCGGGCCGCAACTTGATGTTCATGACGATCGCGGCGGCGATCGCGTACCGCCGGGGCTTGCCGGTCCTGGTCGGCGGCATGTGCGAGACCGACTTCTCGGGGTATCCCGATTGTCGCGACGATACGATGAAGGCGTTGCAAGTGGCCCTGAACCTGGGCATGGACAGCCGGTTCGTGCTCGAGACGCCGCTCATGTGGCTCGACAAAGCCGATACCTGGCGTCTTGCGCACGAGCTGGGCGGCGATGCACTCGTCGAGCTCGTGCGAGTCCAGACGCACACGTGCTATGTCGGCGAACGCGCCGAGCTGCACGACTGGGGCTTCGGCTGCGGGCAATGCCCGGCCTGCCGCTTGCGCAAGCGCGGTTATGAGGCATTTCTTGCCGGCGAAAAAGTGACACAGCCGGCGTAACGGCGCTTAAAGAGCTAGGCGCCGCGGCGGGCCCGTCGGCGGCCTGCCTGGGGTGAGGATGGACGAATCGGGCGCAGCATGACGTACGCGGTTAAGGAAATTTTCTACACATTGCAGGGCGAAGGCGCGAACGCGGGTCGCCCGGCGGTGTTTTGCCGGTTCGCCGGCTGCAATTTGTGGTCGGGGCGCGAGGAAGATCGCGCAGGCGCCGTCTGCCGGTTTTGCGACACCGACTTCGTCGGGACCGACGGCGAGAACGGCGGCAAATATCGCGATGCGGGTGCGCTCGTCGAACGCATCGCATCGCTGTGGCCCGATGGGGAGGGACACCGCTTCGTCGTCTGCACGGGTGGCGAACCGATGCTGCAGATGGACGAGCCGCTCGTCGATGCGCTGCATGCGGCCGGTTTCGAAATTGCCATCGAGACCAACGGTTCCTTGCCCGTGCTCGCTTCGATCGATTGGGTTTGCGTGAGCCCGAAGGCCGACGCCCCGCTCGTGGTCACCAAAGGCAACGAGCTCAAGGTGGTCGTGCCGCAGGACAATCAACGCCTGGCCGAGTACGCCGAACTCGACTTTGAGTACTTCCTGGTGCAGCCGATGGACGGCCCGTCGCGCGATCTCAACACGCGTCTGGCGATCGACTGGTGCAAGCGTCATCCGCGCTGGCGCCTCTCGATGCAGACCCACAAGTATCTGAACATTCCCTGATTCGCCGTGCTGACGATTACCCGAAAACTCGAATTCGATGCGGGCCACCGCATTCCCGATCACCGCAGCCAGTGCCGGAATCTGCACGGTCACCGCTACGTGCTCGAAATCACGCTGCGCGGCGATCTCGTGGAAACGGAAGGCGCACCGGACCGCGGCATGGTGATGGATTTCGCCGACGTGAAGTCGCTGGCGATGACGCATCTCGTCAGTCGCTGGGACCACGCCTTTCTCGTCTACGAGGGCGATACGCGGGTGCGCGAATTCCTCGATTCGATGCCCGAGCACAAGACCGTCGTCATCGATCGCATCCCCACCGTCGAAAATCTGGCCGCCGTCGCCTTCGAGACGCTCGCGCGGATCTACGACGCGCACTACGGCGTGAACTTGCGGCTGCAGCATGTCCGGCTTTACGAAACGCCGAACTGCTGGGCCGACGTCGTTCGCGACAGCGAGATCTGATCGTCTGGCTTCGGCGCGCGCACGCGCCCGTGCGCGCGGGTCCTGAAGCATCGCGCCCCCGCTGCGCAGGCGGCGCATCGGCCGCTTATTGTCGGGGTATGATCGTGCCAAAGGCGGCCCGCGCAGCGACGCGGCCGGCCGACGATCATTCCAAGGAGCGAGACATGCCGAGCGCCGCCTCCGCGATCTCATACCGTTCTTCGTTCGCCGCTCATCGGCGGGGAGCGTCCCGATGAGCGCATTGACCAATCCCCTGAAGCAGCGTCTGCAAGAAAGCGAACCCCTTTTCGGGCTTTGGCTGTCGCTTGCGAGCGCCGATTCGGCCGAGGCGCTCGCCCATGCGGGCTTCGATTGGCTGTGCATCGACATGGAGCACGCCCCGAACGATTCGGCGGACGTGACGGCGCAATTGCGCGCCATCGCGGCGGCGCATCTGCCGACCGAGCCGATCGTGCGCGTGCCCGCGCGCGAAGGATGGCTCGTCAAGCGCGTGCTCGATGCCGGCGCCCGCACGATCATGTTTCCGAATATCGA
Organism: Trinickia sp.; assembly: GCF_051954495.1. Taxonomy (GTDB): domain Bacteria; phylum Pseudomonadota; class Gammaproteobacteria; order Burkholderiales; family Burkholderiaceae; genus Trinickia. The sequence goes on along the minus strand of NZ_JBQCHR010000109.1, from coordinate 2,325 downwards.
ATCGGCCGAGGACGCGGCCCATGCGGTGCGTCTGACGCGCTATCCCGATGCCGCCGCGCCCGATGGGCTGCGCGGCGTCGCGGGCGTCGTGCGGGCCGCTGCGTTTGGCGCGCGCCGCGACTACGTGCAAAGCGCGAACACGCAGATCGCCACCATCGTGCAGATCGAATCGGCGCGCGCGCTCGAAGATGTGGAGGCGATTGCGGCCACGCCGGGTGTCGATTGCCTGTTCGTCGGGCCGGCCGATCTCGCGGCGAGCCTGGGTCATCTCGGGGACTCGAAGCACCCCGACGTCCAGGCGGCGATTGCCCGTATCGTGGATGCTGCTCGCCGGGCTGGCATTGCCGCGGGAATTTTTGCGCTCGACGCGGCCGGCGCGCGTCAGTACCGCGAGGCGGGTTTTCGGGTGATCGCGTTGGGCTCGGACATGATGTGGCTCGTGCGGGCCGCACGCTCGGCGTTGCAGGAGGTGAGGTCGTGAAACAAGGATCGATGATGAAGCGAGCGCTCTCGATATTCGCCCTCGCCGCGGCATGCGCGACGGCCAGCGTCGCCTATGCGCAGAATGCCGCGCCGGAACAAGGCCAGGCGGCGGCCGACCCGGAAACGCAAACGGCGGTGGCCGACTACAACGCGGGCAACTTCGCCGCCGCGCTCAAGGAATTCCACGAGGCCGCCGATCACGGCAATCGCTTGGCGCAATTCAACTACGCGATGATGCTGCTCAACGGCGAGGGGACGGCGGCCAACGTCGACGAAGGTCGCAAGTGGCTGCGCAAGGCCGCCGATCAAAACATGTCGCACGCCCAGTATGTCTACGGGCGGATGTACGACGACGGCGACTTCGTGGCGCGCGATCCCGCGCAAGCGCACGAGTGGTTTCTCAAGGCCGCGCAGCAGGGCCATGTGCAAGCCGAACTCGCGCTCGCCAATCAGTTCCTCGACGGCCGCGGCACGCCGCGCGACAACGCTAAAGCGTTCTTCTGGTACAAGAAGGCGGCCGAAGGCGGCGACATGACGGCGCAATACGTGACCGGTTCGTTTTACGAGCTGGGCGGCGACGGTGTCGAGCGCAATTTGAACGTCGCGCGCGCCTACTATGCGGCGGCGGCGGCCCAGGGCGATCCGGCCGCTCGGCTCAAGTATCAGCAGCTCAGCCGAGCGCTCAAGGACGAGGTCAAAAAGCAGCCGCCGAAATAGCGGCGCTCAACGTTCAGCGCTCAGCTCTTCATGAGCCGCTTTTGCCGGCCGACGCTCATGATGAGGCCGACGGCGACGCCGAGCGTCGCCAGCGCGGTGCCGCCGTAGCTCATGAACGGCAGCGGCACGCCGACGACGGGCAGGATGCCGCTCACCATCCCCACGTTGACGAATGCATAGGTGAAAAACGCCATCGTCAGCGAGCCCGCGAGCAGGCGGCCGAACATCGTCGCGCCGTTCGCCGCGATATACAGCCCGCGTGCGATGAGCGCCGTATAGAGCGTCAGCAAGACGAGTTCGCCCACGAGCCCGAATTCCTCCGCGAACACGGCGAAGATGAAGTCGGTGTGCTTTTCGGGGATGAAGTCGAGGTGGGCCTGCGTGCCCTTGAGCCAGCCCTTGCCGAGCGGGCCTCCCGAGCCGATCGCGATGACGGCCTGAATCGTATGGAATCCCTTGCCGAGCGGGTCCGACGTGGGGTCGAGCAGCGTGCAGATGCGGTGCTTCTGATAGTCGTGCATCAACGGCCATTGCACTTGCGGCTGGCAAATCTTGTCTTGAAAAGTGGCCACGAGGCCGATGCCGATCACGGCGGCGATCAGCACCGGCACGATCAGCTTGAACGACAGGCCGGCCAGATAGATGACGAATAGCCCTGCCGCGAAAACGAGCACGGCGGTGCCGAGATCGGGCTGTTTGGCGATGAGCCCCACGGGCAGCAGCAGAATCGCGAAGCCGACGATGAAGTCGTACCAGCGAATGGAGCTTTCGCGCCGCTGGTAGTACCACGCCAGCATCAACGGCGTGGCGATCTTCAAGATCTCGGACGGTTGAATGACCACGCCGACATTGATCCAGCGTTTCGCCCCCTTCTTCGTGATGCCGAACAGTGCCACCGCCACCAGCAGTGCGACACCGAACGTATAGAGCGGAACGGCGAAGCGCATCAGCGTGGTGGGTGGGATCGTGGCGAGCACCCACATGAGGATGAACGTCAGCACGATGTTGCGCAGTTGATCCTCGACGCGACCGGGCACGTCGATACTCGCGCTGTAGAGCGTGACGATGCCGACGCACAGCAGCAGAAACACCGTCAGCGCGAGCGGACGATCGAAGCCGACGAAC
>NZ_JBQCHR010000108.1:0-11731 GCF_051954495.1 Trinickia sp. | reverse complement strand
CGGGCATAGCCGAAGTAGGGGATGGCGGCGGTGATGCGACCGGCCGAGGCGCGCTTGAGCGCGTCGACCATGATCATCAGCTCCATCAGATTGTCGTTCGCGGGCGCACAGGTGGACTGGAGCACGAAGACATCCTTGCCGCGCACGTTCTCCTGGATCTCGACCTGGATCTCGCCGTCCGAAAAACGGCTGACCATGGCTTTGCCGAGGGGTATGCCGAGAATTCTGACGACTTCTTGCGCAAGCGCCGGATTCGCGTTGCCAGTAAAAACCATCAGGCCGTCATGGCTGCTCATCATGCACCTGCTGCTGGAGAGGCGGGAACTGCGGGAATGTTTGGCAGGGGAGGAAGGACTCGAACCCTCGCATGCCGGAATCAAAATCCGGTGCCTTGACCAACTTGGCGACTCCCCTACACTGACTCTGAGCTTCGTCGGGCCTGCGGGACAGCCCCGACGATGCGAAACCTATGACGCGAAAGCGAAGAGTGGATGGGTATCCAAACTCGATGCCACGGCGCTGACCCAATCTGCAGGCAGCTTGGCTTGCGCCGCTTCCGCTTCGGCGATGCTCCGGAACGCGGCAAACACACTCGAGCCCGATCCGGTCATCCGTGCCGGTGCTATGGGTTCAAACCACTCAAGCACCTGCGCGACTTCCGCGTATTTTCCCACGACAACAGGCTGCATGTCATTCCGGCCGTAGCTTTCAGGCCATCTTGCGCTGCAGCTTTGCTGTGCAAGAAAGTCCGTAATTGTGACGGCTTCCGAATCTCTTGTCAACGACTTATCGGAAAAAATCGCTGCGGTCGGAACATGCACCCTCGGCGTGACCACCAGAAAGTTGCGCGGCGGCAATTGTACAGCCTCGAGCGCTTCTCCAACACCCTGTGCGAACGCATTTTTCCCGAAGACGAAGAACGGCACGTCGGCACCGAGCTGCAACGCCAAGGTTTGCAGCACGTCGCGGGCCAGATTCAGCTTCCAGAGCCGGTTCAGCGCAAGCAGCGTCGTGGCTGCATCGGAGCTGCCGCCGCCGAGTCCGGCGCCCATCGGCAGATGCTTGTCGATCTCGATGTCCACGCCGAGCGTCGTGCCCGTATGGCGCTTGAGCAGCTCGGCCGCGCGCACGACCAGGTCGGTTTCCTGCGGCACGCCCGGTATGTCGGTCGTGCGGCGCACGAGCGCGTCGTCGCGCAGCGTGAAATGCAGGACATCGCCCCAATCGATCAGCTGGAAGGCCGTCTGCAGCGTGTGATAGCCGTCGGGCCGCCGGCCCGTGATGTGCAGGAACAGATTGAGTTTGGCGGGGGCCGCGCACTCGCGCAGCGAATCGGTCGTTTCGATCATGTGAAAAGCGGGTTGAAGCGAGCCTCGCGCAATCAGCGGTCGAGCACGAGCTTGATGTCGAGGGGCGGGTTCTCGCGCGTCAAATCGAGTCGCTTGACGCCCGTCGCGGGGGCATCGGCGTAGGCGAGGTACTGGATCGTCCAGCCTTCTTGGTCGATTTCCTTGAGCCTCGAGCTTTGGTCCGGATCGACGACGGTTTTCGCACGCGAACTGGGCGCCGGCGACGACGCGAGCCAATAGCGCAGCCCTTCGACGGGCAGGGCGAAGCCGAGCGTGTGCTGCATGAGGTCGGTGACGTTATCGGCGGTGACGGGCTGGCGGTTCGGCAGTTCGAGCGAGGCCGACGCGGGCGAGGACGTCACGATCGCGAGCGTTTGCCCCAGGGGATTGAGCAACTGCAGCGTGACGGTATCGCCTTGCTGCTGCCAGTCGAAGTTGCCGTAGGCGTTGCGCGATTTGCCGTTCTGATCGAGGTAGCGGACCGCGAAGCGGCCATGGTAGGCATGGCTCGTCTGCGTCGACAGCTCCGGCGTGGCGTTCGAGGTCGAGGGACCGTGCGGGGACGTGGCGCAGCCGGCGAGCGCGACGGCGAGCGCGGCCGCCGCACCCAGCGAAGCGCGGCGCGCGTGCCTAAAAACGGAAGACAAGGCTTGCATCAGAGATTGTTTGCGTTGACCTGAAAGCGTTCGAGCGTTTTGACGAGAGTGTCGTTGTCGGGCTCGAGCTTGCGGGCGCGGCGCCAGGCGTCGAGCGCCTGCGTTTGTTCGCCGCTCTTCCAGAGCACTTCGCCCAGATGCGCACCGATCTCGGCGTTGGGCTGAATGTCGTACGCGCGCTGGAGCAGCTTGGTCGCGTCGGCCGTGTTGCCCCTGCGATACTTGACCCAGCCCAGGCTATCCATGATGAACGCGTCGTTCGGCGCGAGCGCCGAGGCCTTTTCGATCAGCTTGTCCGCTTCGTCCAGCCGCTGGTTGCGATCGGCGAGCGAGTAGCCGAGTGCGTTGTAGGCCTGCGGGTTGTCGGGCTGCTCCTTGATCAGCTTGCGCAGCACGCTTTCCATGAGGTCGTAATGGCCGTTCTTCTCGGCCGCCATCGCGTAGTCGTACTGGATCTCGGGGTCGTTCGGGAACGCATCGTTCGCTTCCTGCAAGCGCGCTTCGGCTTCGCGATAGCGCTTCGCGTCGAATAGGATGGCCGAATCCGTACGCGCGATCAGCGCTTGCTCGCGCGGGTCGGCCGGCTGCAGATCGGCGAGGATCTTGCGCGCATCGTCGACTTTGCCGGCTTTGGCGAGCAACTGCGCCCGCGTCACGCGCGCCGCCGCGTATTGCGCACTCGACGGCGGGACTTTGTCGAGCCATTTGCCCGCGTCGTCGTCGTGCTTTTGCTCGAGCGCGAGCTGTGCGAGATACAGATACGCCTGGCCCGGATCGGCGCCCGGCGTTTTCTCGGTCAAATCGGCGTACTGCAGGAGGTACTTCTGTGCGGCGTCGTATTGCTTCTGCTGAACCTTGATGAGGCCGAGCGCGAGCAGCGGCATCGGATCGTGCGCATCCATCGAGCGCAGCGCCTCGAACTGCTTTTGCGCGTCGTCGAGCCGGTCGCTCGACAAATACAACTGGGCCAGCGCGAGACGCGCATCGCGCGCCTTCGGATTTTGCTTCACGTACGACTCGAACGACGCGATGCCTTCCTTGCGCTCGTCGGGCCCCATCTGGCCCAGCGAAAGGGCGGCGGGCAGGAAATCGGGCTTGATCTTGAGCGCGTGCTCGAAGGAGGCGCGCGCACCGGGCCGATCGTCGGCGAGCAATTGCTGGCGGCCGATCGCCAACTGCGCCTCGGGCCGGTCCATGTCGTTTTTCAGCAGATCCTGCAGAACCTGCAATCCGCCTACGCGGTTGGGCCCGCGCGAGATGAGCGTTTGCAGGGCGAGCAAGGCGTTGCCGCGGTTCTCGGCGGGCACTTTGGCCAGCTCGCTCGCGAGCAAGGGCTTGGCGTCGTCGGGCTTGCCCGACAATACGAGCAGCGAGGCGTCGAGCTGCACGGCGCGCTCCGAACCGGGCGCGTATTCGTGCCACAGTTGAGCCGCCGCCAGCGCATCGGACGGGCTTTGCGCCGCCAGCGCGATTTCGGCCGCGCGCTGCGCCATGCGCGGATCGTGCGTATCGCGGGCCAGCGCGAGATAAGTTTGGTAGGCAGGTGCCGGCTGGTCGCGCTGCAAGGCGATTTCGGCGGCCAAGACTTGGAAGACGATCTGGCTCGACAGCGCGACGTCGGGCAGATCCTTCTTCTCGTCAGGCAGGGCCGGGCCGAACAAATCCGATGGGCTCGCGGCGCTGTCGTCCGCCGGAGCCGGATCTTGCGCGTGCGCGGGCAGCGCGACGAACGTCCAGGCGCACAGGACAGCGGCGACGATGCGGCCCGCCGGCGCGAGGCGCCATGCGGGGCGGGCGCCGACCGGGCGCCTGAAGAGCTGCTTGATGGACAAAATCATGGAGATCCGTTCGAGGTTTCGGTCGATTGTAACGCGCTCGCTACAATACACGCAGATTGGACCATGCAAGTTACACACCTATCCCCACCTATTTAGACATGCCCGAGCTGCCAGAAGTCGAAGTCACACGCCGCGGCATCGAGCCGTATGTCACCGGCCGCCGCGTCGAGCGCGTCGACGTGCGCACGAACGCCTTGCGCTGGCCCGTGCCGCCCGAGCTCGCGGTCGCGCTGGCGCGCCAGGCCGTCCGAAAAGTCGAGCGGCGCGGCAAATACCTGCTGTTCGAAACCGACGCCGGCTGGTTCATCGTCCACCTCGGCATGACCGGCACGCTGCGTGTGCTGATGAACGAACAAGCGGCGCCGCCGGCCAAGCACGATCACATCGACTGGATCTTCGACGAATTCGTGCTTCGCTACCGCGATCCACGCCGGTTCGGCGCCGTCCTGTGGCACGAGCGCACCGCGGGCGACGTGCGCGCCCATCCCCTGCTCGCGAGCCTGGGCGTGGAGCCGTTCAGCGAGCAATTCAGCGGCGAAGTCATTTTTCGCGGTACGCGGGGACGCACGGCGTCCATCAAGCAGTTGCTGCTCGCCGGCGAAATCGTGGTCGGCGTGGGCAACATCTATGCATCGGAGAGCCTGTTTCGTGCCGGCATTCGGCCGACGACGCCGGCTGGCCGCGTATCGCTCGCGCGCTGCGAACGTCTGGCCGACGCGGTGCGCGCGACGCTGGCCGCCGCGATCGAGCGCGGCGGCAGCACGCTGCGAGACTTCGTGGGAAGCGACGGGTCGAGCGGGTATTTCCAGCTCGACTGTTTCGTCTATGATCGTGCGGGGCAGCCGTGCCGCGTGTGCGGCTCGCCTATTCGCCAAATCGTCCAGGGGCAACGCTCCACTTACTACTGCGCGCACTGCCAGCGCTGACCGCCCGCCTCACATGCCCGCATTCCCGACCCCGGCGGAAGATACCGCCTCGCCGCTGCAAGCGGCATTCGCTTCGCGCCTGATCGAGTGGCAACGCCGTCATGGGCGTCACGATTTGCCGTGGCAGAACACGCGCGATCCGTACTGGATCTGGTTGTCCGAGATCATGCTCCAGCAGACGCAGGTGTCGACGGTCATTCCGTATTACGCGAAATTTCTCGCTCGCTTTCCCGATGTCGCGGCCTTGGCGAGCGCGCCGATCGACGACGTCATGGCGTTGTGGGCGGGCCTCGGCTATTACTCGCGCGCCCGCAACCTGCACCGTTGCGCGCAGGCGGTGGTCGAGCGGCACGGGGGGGTGTTTCCGGCTTCGCCGGAGGCGTTGGCGCAATTGCCCGGCATCGGCCGCTCGACTGCGGCGGCGATCGCTTCCTTCGCATTCGGCGCGCGCGCGACGATTTTGGACGGGAACGTCAAGCGGGTGCTGGCTCGCGTCTTCGGCATCGAAGGTTTTCCGGGCGAAAAGCGCGTCGAGAACGCAATGTGGACGCTGGCCGAGCGCTTGATGCCGGCGTCGGACGCGTCGAGCGACGACGTGAGCGCTTACACGCAAGGGCTCATGGATCTCGGGGCGACGCTGTGCGTGCGCGGTAAACCTGACTGCGCCCGCTGCCCGTTCGCGACCGATTGCGTGGCCCATGCGACGGGACGCCAGCGCGAGTTGCCGGCCGCGCGGCCGAAGAAGACGGTGCCGACGCGCCGCACCTGGATGCTCGTGCTGCGCGACGGCGCCTCGGTGCTGCTCGAGCGGCGGCCGCCATCGGGCATTTGGGGTGGCCTGTGGAGCCTGCCCGAGGCGCCCGACGAAGCGGCGCTGGCCGAGCGCGCCCAAGCGTTCGGGGCCGCCGAAGGATTCGAGCGTTTGGCCCCGCTTGCCCATACGTTCACGCATTTCAAGCTCGAGATCGAGCCGCGTTGCGCCGATCTAGGCCGTGAATCGAGCCGGCGCGGCATGCTGAATTCAGTCGGGATCGAAGCGCGCGACGACGCGACGGCCTGGGTGCCGCTGGCTCAAATCGACGACTATGGCGTGCCGGCGCCCGTGCGCAAACTGCTCGACGCGCTCAGCGGGTCACTGGTCTGAGGATAGTTGGCGCGCTGGCGGTGCGCGTGAGCGCCCCTGTCAAAGCAACTGATGTTGCTGCATGTAGTGGTGGACCGCGTCGATGCGCGCGTTGGCATCGGCCAGTTCCATGAGCTTTTGGCGGGCGCGCAGGGGAATCTGAAGGATTTCGGACAGCCGATTGGCGACCCAGCTTGGATCGTCGAAGCGGAACGGCTGCGCGAACGGCACGCTGTCGGGATCGCGCTCGCGGATCGTATCGATGATCCGCTCGAGCACCTCGGCGCAGGCGCCGAACTTCGTGATCGCTTCGACACCTTCGAGCGGCATGTCGTCGGGCAGGGGTTCGGCCATGCCGACGAGCAGCCCGCTCGGCTCCTTGCGATGCGACAGCAGACGGAACCGCCGCGTCCCGCGCGCGCGCACGAGCAGCATGCCGAAATCGTCGACATCGCATTGCTCGATCGTCGCAAGCGTGCCCACCGCCTCGGGCACGCAGGGCACGTTTTCCTGAGCGACTTCGCCGCCGCTCTTGAGCAGGCAGACGCCGAAAGGCGAGCTATCGCGCAGGCAGGCGCGCGCCATGTCGAGGTACCGAGCCTCGAAAATCTTCAACGGCAACAGCCCGTCCGGAAACAGGACCGTGTTTAGGGGAAAGAGCGGCAGATCAGCGTAGACGGCAGGCGTAGAGGTCATGGCGCACGCTTCGAATTGCCGCGTAGGCCGCGGCGGGTTAAGCCACCAAACGTGACGATTCGCCGACGGCGACCGGCGCATCGCGATGTCGAACGATGACGGTCGCTTGGCGCGAGAGCCGCGCGGCGAGCGTTTCGGCGATGAACACCGAGCGATGCTGTCCGCCCGTGCATCCGATCGCGACGGTCAAATAGCTGCGGTTGTCATCGCGAAAACGCGGCAGCCATTTCATGACGAAGGCGTGGATGTCGTCGATCATTTCATGCACGATCGGCAACGCGTCGAGGTAATCGATGACAGGCTGATCGCGCCCGGTGAGCGGGCGCAGGCGATGATCGTAATACGGATTGGGCAGGGCGCGCACATCGAAGACGAAATCGGCGTCGAGCGGCAGACCGCGCTTGAACCCGAACGACTCGAACATCAACATCAAACCTTCGCGCTGCTCCTCGATGAAGCGCGTAACCCATGCGCGCAATACATTCGCGCGCAGATTGCTCGTATCGATCTGATGGCCGAATTCAGCGAGGGGCGCCACGAGCTCGCGCTCGCGCTCGATCGCTTCCTCGAGCGAGGCGAGCAGGCCGACGTCGGCGTCGTGAGCGGGCGTGCCCGAGAGCGGGTGGCGCCTGCGCGTTTCCGAAAAACGTTGGATCAGCGACTGGGTGCTTGCATTCAAAAACAGCACGCGCACGTCGTGCGCGCTCGCCAAATCGCGGATGATGCCCGGCATTTCGTCGAGCGAGGCGCTCGAGCGCGCGTCGATCGCCACGGCCAGCCGCTCGTGCCCCTGGTCCTCGCTCGCGAGGTACTGGGTGAGCGCGGGCAGAAAGCGCGGCGGCAGGTTGTCGACGCAGTAGTAGCCTGCGTCGGCGAGTGCGTTCAACGCGACGGATTTGCCGGAGCCGGAAATGCCGGTGATCAGAACGATGCGCATGGGGGAAGAACCAGTTCGTTTCATCATAGCACTTGCGTCCGGGCTCGGTCGTGCCGTCGAAAGACGAATTGCCGATGCGCTCGAGCGGGCGCGCCCTCCCGAGCGCGCTGCTTAGGACTGCTTACATGAGCTTGCCGGGCAGCTGGCTATCGGGATCTTGCATCGCAATGCGCTGCCGATCCATGAAATCGCGCAACGTGTCGATCCCGCGCAGCTGCAAGATGGTATTGCGCACGGCGGCCTCGACGAGCACGGCCAGGTTGCGGCCGGCCGCAACCTGAATCGTGACTTTGCTGATCGGCAGCCCGAGCACGTCGACCGTCTGGCTCTCGAGCGGCAGACGCTGGAATTCGCCGTCGGGCCGGCGCACGAGCTGAACGATCAGCTTGAGCTTCATTTTGCGGCGCACCGCCGTTTCCCCGAAGATCGTCTTGATGTCGAGCAAGCCCAGGCCACGCACTTCGAGCAGGTTCTGCAGCAGCGGAGGGCAGCGTCCTTCGACGAAATCCGGGCCTAGCCGCACGAAATCGACCGCATCGTCAGCGACGAGCCCATGGCCGCGGCTGATGAGTTCGAGGCCGAGTTCGCTCTTGCCGAGACCGGAGTCGCCCGTGAGCAGGACGCCCATGCCGAGGATATCGAGGAACACGCCATGCAGCGTCGCCCGCGGCGCGAGGATGCGCGACATGTACAGACGCAGGCTGTCGATGACGGCGGCGGGCGACATCGGCGTCGTAAAAAGCGGCGTGGACGAGCGCGTGCAGCGCAAGACGAGTTCGGGCGGGGCGGCGACGCCGCCGGCGACGACGAGAAACGGGGGCTCCAGGGCGATCAGCTCGGCCATGTGGCGCGAGCGGTCCTCATCGGTTTGGCGCTGGTAATAGTTGACCTCGGCCTCCCCGAGCACCTGAATCCGGTTCGGGTGGATCAAGTTCAAGTGGCCGACGAGGTCCGCGCTCGACGTTGCATTGGCGACCGTTTCGGCCGAGAAGCCGCGCTCCCAGCCCTCATGCCCCGTCAACCAGCTCAGTTTGAGCATGGCCGCGTTGTCGTCGAAAATGCTTTGGGCGTTGATGCTGGAGGTATCCATGAATCCCTTGCTCCTGATTGACCGCGACGCGCGCGGCGACGACGTGCGCCGACCTGCCCGCCAAGGCCGATGAACGGCGCGGCAAGCGCACCGGGCCGGCACGCTGGAGCCTGACGGCTCGAGCGCTACGGCAAGCTCAAGGGTGCCATTGGGTGAGCAGGCGATGCAACTCTTCGCGATTCGGTTCTGTGTGCAGGCGTTCGCGCGCTTCGCGATCGGACAGCAACTGGGCGATTTCCGAGAGGATTTCCAAATGCTGCTGGGTGGCCTGTTCGGGAACGAGCAAAAAGATCAGCAGCGAAACGGGCTGTCCGTCGGGCGATTCGAACGGGATCGGCTGGTCCAGGCGAACGAACGCGGCGAGCGGCTGCTTCAGGCCCTTGATGCGCCCGTGAGGGATCGCGACGCCTTCCCCGAGCGCCGTGGAGCCGAGCCGTTCGCGTGCAAAGAGATTGTCGGTGACTGCGCTTCGGGCGATTCCGTTCTGGTTTTCGAAAATCAGGCCCGCTTGCTCGAACACGCGCTTCTTGCTGGTAACGGAAAGGCCGATAACGACGTTTTCGAGCGGAAGAAATTTGGCTAAACGATTCATGTTGGCAGGCTAACGCGTCGCCTGGGCGCTCCTCGCGGCAACTGGCTGGTTGTCGATTTTCGGCCGTGCGCGCGGCATTTCTTACCGGCGCTGTCGGGCTGCGGTCCGGCCGGCTGCCCCTTAATAACCGGCACATTATAGAACAGGGCTCGACCGGATGGTGCGCCGCGCCAAGCAACCAAGGCTCGGAGGGGCGCGCCCATAAAAAAGCCGCCCGAAACGGGGCGGCCTCTTACGCGGGGTGAGACGGCCTCGGCGTCGACCGTCGTCTACTGCTGTGCTTGCTCGCCGATCGGCGGCACGTCGTGATGTTTGATCGCCTCGTGCTGATGTTCTTGGATGCGCCCTTTGTGGCGGACGACTTGGCGGTCGAGCCGATCGACCATCAGATCGATCGCGGCGTACAGATCGCCGTTCGCGCTTTCGATGAAGATATCCTTGCCCTTTAAGTGAAGGCTGATTTCAACCTTTTGCCGCTTATCCTTTTCCTTATGGTTGTCGACCGAGAGGACCACATTGCCATCGATCACCTGATCGAAATGTCTTAGCACCTTGTCGAGCTTGGTGACCACGTATTCTCGCAACGCCGGCGTAACTTCGAGATGGTGTCCACTGATCTTCAGATTCATAGTGCTCTCCAAACAAATGGCTGCCTGGCACCATCGGTGCGGCAGCGCCGGTCGGGAGCGGCCCGCTCGAGTCATCACCCCGCGTGACTGACGAGCGGCGGGTCGTATCGGCCGGCCGATGCCGCTGATGGCGTTGGGGCCGGTAAACGCTCTCCGCAAAACGCGGAAAGCCTAAAGAGACTTGCGCAAGTTAACTGCCGGGATCTTGAGTGCTTCGCGGTACTTGGCAACCGTCCGGCGTGCGACCACGAAACCTTGCTCCGCCAGCAGTTCGGCTATGCGGCTGTCCGAAAGGGGAGTTTTCGAGTCTTCGGCTCCTATCAGTTGCTTGATGAGCGCGCGAATGGCCGTGGATGAGGCCGCGCCCCCCGTATCGGTCGACACGTGCGAACCAAAGAAGTACTTAAATTCAAGCGTCCCGAATGGGGTGAGCATGTACTTGCCGGTTGTCACACGCGATACAGTCGATTCGTGTAGGCCCAGCGTATCAGCTATTTCCCGCAAAACCAAGGGGCGCATCGCGATTTCGCCATGCACGAAAAAGTTCTTCTGGCGCTCGACGATGGCCTGAGCCACGCGCAAGATCGTTTCGAAACGCTGCTGGATGTTCTTGATCAGCCAGCGCGCTTCCTGCAGTTGCTGGCGCAGCGAGCCGCTGCCCGGATCGCCCCGGTTATTGCGCAAGATGTTCGCGTAGAGATGATTGATGCGAAGGCGCGGCATCACCTCCGGATTGAGCTCGGCCTGCCAGCCCCCCGCGACTTTCCTCACCATGATGTCCGGCACGACGTAATCGGCTTCCGCCTTGCCGTATGCCGCGCCCGGAAAGGGCTCCAGCGAACGGATCAGCGCGTGCGCGTCGCGCAGCTCGTCGTCGGTCGCTTTCAGCTGCTTGCGCAGCCGCGTGAAATCTCGCGCGGCAAGCAATTCGAGATGGTTGGCCGAAATCTCGAGCGCGAGCTTGCGCGTGGGGGAATCGGGCAGGCGCAGCAGCTGCAGCCGCAAGCATTCCGACGCCGAGCGCGCGCCCACGCCGGCCGGATCGAAGCTCTGGAGCAGCGCAAGCGCCGCGCCCAGTTCGTCGAGGTCGACTTCGAGTTCTTCGGGCAAATCGGCCAAGACCTCGTCGAGCGAAGACGTCAGATAGCCGTCGTCGTCGAGCGATTCGATCAGAAACGTGATGAGCGCGCGGTCGCGCTGGCTCGCTTGCGTGACGCGCAGCTGCGCCATGAGGTGGTCGCGCAGCGTGGTCGTCGCCTCGTGGATCTGCAGCGGCGGTAGGTCGTCGTCGTCGGAGGCGGTCGGCGAGCGGCCGTAATCGTCCAGATTCCACTGCGACGAATCGCCGCCGTCGTTGCTTCCGAGCGCGCCGTAGTCATCGCCGCCCGCGCCGTCGTTTCCATCGCTGCGCTCGGTGCTTTCCGGCGTGCTGGCTCCGCTCATCGGTTCGGGCGCGGACGATGTCGGCGCCTGGGCGATCACCGTGCCGTCGGCCGCGACGCGCAACGGGCTCGCGATCCATTCGTCTTCCGATTCGAGCAGCGGGTTCTGCGCGACGGCCATCGCGACTTCCTGCTGCAGTTCGAGCGTCGACAACTGCAGCAATCGGATCGACTGCTGCAGTTGAGGGGTGAGCGCAAGATGCTGCGATAGGCGGAGTTGGAGGCTGGCTTTCATGGCATGGTGTCTTTCATTTTAGAGACTTTGCCTCGCGCCGGTAACCTTGGGGCGCCGACGACACGCGACCGCGCGGGGGCGCGCCGCCGCGGCCTACGCCGTCCGCATAACAATGGGGGTAAACGTGATCCGGACCTTACATCCGGAAGTGCTCGCCGAGATAGACCCGGCGCACGCTCTCGTTTTCGATGATCTCGCGCGGGGCGCCCGCCGCGAGC
>NZ_JBQCHR010000107.1:0-4888 GCF_051954495.1 Trinickia sp. | reverse complement strand
ATTGGTTCCTCGCGCGGTGCGGGAAATCAAGGCCCGCTTCCCCGAACTCGGCGTACTGACCGATGTCGCGCTCGATCCCTATACGAGCCACGGCCAAGACGGTGTGCTCGACGAAGCGGGTTACGTGCTCAATGACGAGACGGTTGAAATCCTCGTCGAACAGGCCCGCACCCAAGCGGAAGCCGGCGTGGACATCCTCGCACCGTCCGACATGATGGACGGCCGCATCGGCGCACTGCGCGAGATGCTCGAAAGCGAGGGTCGCATCCACACTCGGATCATGGCCTACGCGGCGAAGTACGCATCGGCCTTCTACGGGCCGTTCCGCGACGCCGTCGGCTCTGCGACCAACCTCGGCAAGAGCAACAAGATGACGTATCAGATGGACCCGGCGAACTCGGACGAAGCGTTGCGCGAAGTCCGCCTCGATATCGAGGAAGGCGCCGATATGGTGATGGTGAAACCCGGTATGCCCTATCTGGACATCGTGCGGCGGGTGAAAGACGAGTTTCGCTTCCCCACCTATGTCTATCAAGTGAGCGGTGAATACGCGATGCTGAAAGCCGCTGCACAAAACGGCTGGCTCGATCACGACAAGGTGATGATGGAGTCGCTGCTGGCGTTCAAACGCGCGGGCGCGGACGGTGTGCTCACGTACTTTGCGCTGGATGCGGCGCGGCTGCTGCGCGGGCAAAAGTAGGCACGCGACCGTCGCCGGAGACGAGTGTCCGCTGTCGGCGATCGCAGGCGAATTTCCCGAGTTGGGGCGTCCAAGCGACGCCCTTTTTCATTGGCGGACGAATCGCGATAAATCGGCCATGGACCATCGAACGTATCGAACGGCCGGCGCCAGCACCGGCGCCGGCCGCATGTGCTGGCCGCCGATGCCCTCAGGACTGGAGCGCCGGCGCAACGCGATCAAGGTGACGTAGAAAGGCATCGGCCGATTCATAGCCGACGACGCGCAGCACTTCCTTTCCCGATCGGTCGAAGAAAATGATGCCCGGCGGCCCGAACAAGTCGAATCGTTTCAGCAGCGCCTGATCATCCATGTTGTTCGCCGTGACATCCGCCCGGAGCAATTGAAGCTGCGCGAGGCGCGCTTGAACACGTTTGTCGGAAAACGTAAAGCGCTCCATCTCCTTGCAGCTCACGCACCAGTCGGCGTAAAAGTCGAGCATGGCCGGGCGCGCGTCAGCGGTCAGAAGGGTGTCGAGCTTCGCCAGCGATTGGACGGGAGCGAATGCGGATTGCTCCGGCACAGCGGCGCTCGGGCCAGCAGGCTGTCCCGCGGCGCGCGCAGCCAGCACGGCGAGCGGCCGTACCGGATCGGCCGAACCCGCCGCGAGCCCTACGAGCATCGCAGCGGCCCAAATCGCAAGCGCGGCGCCAAGCCCGCGTCCCAGCCGACGCCAAATCGACGGGCCTCCAGCGTTCGGCGAAAACAATCCCAGCGCTGCCGCCGCGATGAGCAGCCACAGCGCAGCGAGCAACATTTGCGGCGTCGAGGGCAATACCGGCCAAACGATCCAGAGGGCGGCCGCAAGCAGTACAACGCCGAAGAAGACTTTTACGCCATCCATCCAGCTACCCGCGCGCGGCAGCAGCGTTCCAGCCCCCAGCCCGATGATCAGCAACGGGACGCCGAGTCCGAGGCCCATCGAAAACAAGGCCGCCCCACCCAGCACCGCGTTGCCCGTATGAGCGATGAAAGCCAGGACGGCGAAGAGCGGCGCCGTCATGCACGCGCCCACCACCAGCGCCGACAGCGCGCCCATGACCGCGACAGCCGCAAACGTACCGCCGGAGCGCCGGCTCGACGCATCCGAAACGCGGTCCTGCCAACGTTGGGGCAGCACGAGGTCAATGCCGGCAATCAGAGTCAGCGCGAACGCTGTTAGCAACGCGGCAAACAGACCGAGCACCCATGGGTTTTGCAACCACGCTCCGAGCGATTGGCCAACGAGCGCCGCCGCGATACCCAGGGCCGTATAAACGAGCGCCATGCCGACGACATAGGCCAGCGATAGCGCAAATCCACGCCCATGCGTCACTTTGCCGCGCTGCCCGATGATGATGGCCGACACGATGGGGATCATCGGATACGAGCAGGGGAGCAAGCTTAGAACCAGGCCGGCCAGAAAATAAAGCCCCACCGTGGCGGCAAAACCGCCGCCCTGCAGCAGTGATTGCGCGTAGTCGGCGCTAGTCACGCGCTCGTACCACGTGCCCTGCGAAGCGCCGTCCAACGCCCCAGCTTGCCCACCCGCCGCAGCCCCGCTTGCGCCGGCGCCTAGTGCCGCCCCGCTGACACGGTAGGTGTGCTCTGCCGGCGGATAGCAGATGCCTGCATCGGCGCAGCCCTGAGACGTGACGACGAGATCGAAGGCGCCCGAAGCCGACTGCACCGGCACCCGCACGGTTAGGTCGCCCCGATAGGTCTCGACGTTCTTTTGAAACGTGGGATCGAATTTGATGTGGCCGGCGGGCAATTGGGCAGCGCCGAGCGTGGCCGTGCCGCCCTTGACGGCGAATTGGAACCGCTCGCGATAGAGGTAGTACCCGTCTGCGATCTTGAAGTGAACGTCCACTTCATGAGGCTGCTCGGCTGCGCTGAACCGAAACGCCACCGCCGGGTCGAGAAAATCGTCTGCGCGCGCGGCGCCCAAGAGCCCGGCGCCGATGCAGACACAGGTAACGATGAACAGCACCACGCGCGCCAACTGGCGCACAGGATCAAGAAGCGGCTTAAACATGCGTCGGTCGTTGCGTTTCGGTCTCCACCCATTGCGCATAGGCATTGGATGCGGCGGCCTGCCATGAGAGGAGTTCAGGCGTCTCGTAGGGGTGATTTGCTCGAATGAATTGCTCGAGCTCCATCGAGCGGGCCGCGCTCGTCTTGAACAGCAGCTGGATTTCGTCGGCTGTTTCGATCTGACCTTTCCAGCGATAGCGCGAGCGCACCGCACCCAGTTCGGTGACACAGGCGGCCAGGCGTTCGTCGAGGGCGCCTTGCGCGAGCCGTTGCGCCGCTTCCGTGTCGGGCAACGTCGTCAGGATGAGCACGACAGGCAGGGGCACGGCGGGGTCACCTCGAGGCAATTCGGTACGCCGCTATCGTATCACCGAGCACGCTTTCGCCACGTGCGCCCGCTTCGCGCCGCGCGCCGCGGGTTCGACCGGGCCTCGTTTCGGCGTGTCATCTCAAAAGCTTGGAAGGCCGATGAAAAGCAAAAAGGGGCCAAGCTTTCGCTTGCCCCTTCTCGTTACCCACCGCCCAGCGCGCGAAAGCGCGCTGCACGGCTTATTCGGCGTCTTGCACTTCTTCCGCTTCCACCGGTTCCGGACGATCGAGCAGCTCGACGAGCGCCATGGGCGCGTTGTCGCCGACACGGAAACCAAACTTCAGAATACGGAGGTAGCCGCCCGGACGGTTCGCGAAACGCGGACCGAGCACGTCGAACAGCTTCGTGACCGAGTCACGATCGCGCAGGCGATTGAACGCCAGACGACGGTTCGCGAGCGACGGCTTCTTGCCGAGGGTGATGAGGGGCTCGACGACCTTACGGAGTTCCTTCGCCTTCGGCAGCGTCGTCTTGATGACTTCGTGCTCGATGAGCGAGTTGGACATGTTACGGAGCATTGCCAGACGGTGGCTGCTCGTGCGGTTCAGTTTCCGCAAACCATGACGGTGACGCATTTCAGTTCCTTGATTCGAAGTTTTGATCCAGCTCTTCTATCGTCCATACGCCGCAAAACTTGCGACGGCGCGGACACGGGCCGGTAGAAAAAAGACAAGACGCGGATTTTAAAGGAAAATCCGCGTCCTCGCCAGAGCGTAGGGTGTCCGGAGCGCACGCGCCCCGGAGCGCCTTACTTGTCGAGACCGGCCGGCGGCCAGTTTTCGAGCTTCATGCCGAGCGTCAGGCCACGCGAAGCGAGCACTTCCTTGATCTCGTTCAGCGACTTGCGGCCCAGGTTCGGCGTCTTGAGCAACTCGTTTTCCGTACGCTGGATCAGATCGCCGATGTAGTAGATGTTTTCGGCCTTCAGGCAGTTGGCCGAACGCACCGTCAACTCGAGATCGTCCACCGGACGCAGCAGGATCGGATCGATCTGCGGCGCACGCGACGGCGCTTCGGCGGCGGCTTCCGTGCCTTCCAACGCCGCGAACACCGCGAGTTGGTCGACGAGAATACGTGCCGATTGACGAATCGCTTCCTCGGGCGAAATCACGCCGTTGGTCTCGATGTTCATCACGAGCTTATCGAGGTCGGTGCGCTGTTCGACACGTGCGCTCTCCACGGCGTAGCTCACGCGGCGAACCGGCGAGAACGACGCATCGAGGACGATACGGCCGATGATCTTGGCCGTCTCTTCGCCGTAACGGCGCACGTTGCCCGGGACATAGCCGCGGCCTTTCTCGACCTTGATCTGCACGTCGAGCTTGCCGCCTTTCGACAGGTGAGCCACCACGTGATCGGGGTTGATCACCTCGCAGTCATGCGGCAGCTCGATGTCGCGCGCGGTCACGACGCCTTCGCCTTCCTTGCGCAGCGTGACGGTCACTTCATCGCGGTTGTGCAGCTTGAACACGACGCCCTTCATGTTCAGCAACAGGTTGACCACGTCTTCCTGCACACCGTCGATCGTCGAGTACTCGTGCACGACGCCCGCGATCGTCACTTCGGTGGGCGCATAGCCAACCATCGACGACAGCAGGACGCGCCGAAGCGCGTTGCCCAAAGTGTGGCCGTAACCGCGTTCGAACGGTTCCATGACCACTTTCGCGTGGCTCTCGCCCAGCGATTCCACAGCGATGATCTTGGGCTTCAACAAACTGGTTTGCATAGGTTTTCCTTTTCAATACCCTCGGCTCGTTACACCG
>NZ_JBQCHR010000106.1:0-15236 GCF_051954495.1 Trinickia sp. | reverse complement strand
CCTTGGCAAGGCGATCGGTTCGGTGCGACTTTTCTGCCGAGGCGGGGGCAGGAAGTGCAGGTTGGTTTCATCAACGGCGATCCGGATCTGCCGATTATCGTCGGCAGCGTGGTCAATGCGTTCAATATGCCCGCGCATGCGTTGCCGAACAATCAGGCGCTTTCGGGTGTTCGCAGCCGGGAGATCGGTGGTGGGCGGTCGAACGGTCTTGTCTTCGACGACACCAACGGAAAAATTCAGACATTCCTGTTCAGCGACGAAGCCAGTTCGTGGTTCAGTCTCGGACACATGACGCGCATTGCGGGGCACGCCGGTCGTCAGGAGGCGCGCGGAATAGGCGCCGAGTTGCGGACGGACGGCAAGGTCGCCATACGTGGCGGGGAGGCGCTACTGCTAACGACGTTTAGTCGCCCCGGCGCGAATGGTGATGCTTTCAGTGTCGATGAAGTAGATGCGCAGCTTGCCGAATCTCAGACGCTTGCGGAAAACCTCGCGCGTACCGCTCAGTCAGCGAGCGCGAACGATGGAGAACAGACGCGCCTTGCATCTTCGTTAAAGGCTCAGGCGAGCGCTATTCGGGGCGGTGGCGAGCTGAAGCAATTCACGGATCCACAACTCTTACTTGCGAGCCCCACTGGCATTGCCGCGAGCACGCCCGAGCAGATTCATCTCAGCAGCGGCCGTGCAACAGCGGTCACGGCCGGTACGGATTTGTCCGTTACCACGGGAGGCGGCCTTTTCGCAAGCATGCGCAATGCCCTGCGCCTCTTCGTCTACCAAGCTGGCATGCGATTGGTGGCTGCGGCCGGCGATATCGACATCAAGGCGCTGAAGGACAGCATCAACTTGCTGGCAAAGCTCAACGTGACTGTCGTTGCCGACAGAATTCGCATCAGCGCACAGCAGGAAGTGGAGATTAGTGGAGGCGGCAGCTATACGCGCTGGAGTTCCGGTGAGATTCGAAGTGGGACTAATGGTGCGTTCGAGGTTCACTCGGCGGGACGCAATTTCACTGGTCCCGACAACATCGGAAAGCCGTTGGCGCCGATCCCCGTGGAAATGCCCGAGGACCTGCACTTCGCGTTGGCCGCGCTGACAGGCGAAGCGCATCGGTACGTGAACGAGCCCTACGAGTTGTTCAAGGGCGACGCGAAGATCGGCGAAGGCGCAACTGACGAGTTCGGTCGCGTGGTGATCAAAAACCACAAGACGGGTACGACAGCCTACCGCGTCAAGCTGAGTAATGGCGGCCAGTTCGACCTGAAGGTGAGCGATGCGCTAAATCGCGATCCGAAGCATTTTGATCTGCGCACGAACCGCGGCGAGCGGATCTGAACGTTGCCCGCACCCATCCATCATCTCCAGAACGACGAAATGGCTGAGCACCTTAAGACACAGAATTCGGTAGAAGTCGCGATTGACGAAGCGGGGCGTAATGCTCAAGGCACGGTGCAGTGGCTACTCGAAAACCGGACAGAAATTCCCATCACGTACGGCAACGCACTGAAATTCCTTATCTGCGGCCAAGAGGGCTTTCAGTCGCTGGCTAAGGACCTACGCGAGGCGCAAGCGACGGCGGACATTGTTTGCTGGGGTTTCGATCCGGGGATGGAGCTTGTCCGCGCGGGCGGAAAATGGAAGCGGGGGCAGACCTATGGCGAGTTGCTCGACGAAATCACGACGCGCCCCAACAATCCTGTTCGAGTTCGACTGTTGATTTGGGGCGGATTTGTGGCGTCGGTCGTACAAGACAACATGCCTGGTTTGACGGATCCGTGGGGCTCGCCGTACGAGAGCCGCGCACGCGACGAATACAGCCAAAGGTGGTGGCGAGACAATCTGCCTTCCTACCGCGGCTTCCGCGGAAAGAATCCGAACCTGCAAATTGTCCTGCGTACCATTGCCCGCGCGGATGTGGTGGCGTCGCTCGCGGCGATGCCGAAGGAGGAGGACGAGCCGGTTGATGACTGGCACAACCCGGTTGACGAAGGGAGTCTGCTGAAGAATTTCGCAACGCACCATCAAAAGCCGGTGCTAATCGACTATGCGTACGAAGGGGGTAGAAAGGCCGTCGGCTATGTGATGGGACTTAACTCGGTCACTGATTATTGGGACCGAGCCGCACATGAGATTGATGATCCGTTGCGAGAGGCTCGAGCCGAGAAAGCGATAGGCGCGGAGCGCACGCATGAGAGCGCTACGCAAGGCGTTGCCGCCAACGCCACTTATCGGCGTACCAAGCCGTATCAGGACTATGCCTGTCGGGTCGTAGGGCCGGCGCTAAAACGGCTGCACGAGAATTTCGAACGGGGCTGGAACGCTTTTGCTCCCCGGACGCAGAAAACAGAGGAGCTGACGCAGCTTCCGCCCAACATTCCCACCTTGCCAAGGAATCCCGCGCACAGCGTCCAGATCGTGCGTACCCAGCCGCAAGAGCGCGAAAAGAGCATCAAAGAGCTCTACTTTCAGGCGACCAGCTTTGCGCGCAACTACATCTATATCGAGAACCAGTACTTCTTCTATCCAGAGTTCGCGCGCCATCTGAAGAAGGAGCGTGCGAAGTTTTGTGATGCCTGGGCGCGTCTGCCCGACAAGCCGATAAGCGAGGTGCCGAAGCTTCACCTTTTCATCGTCATTCCGCATCCGGAAGATGACGGCTTAGTGCCGCGCACCTTCGATGCGCTGACGGAGCTTGGGGCGAGCGACACGATGCGTGAACAGGCAGCGTACATCGACGCTGGCAAACACCATCAGGACTATGCGCATGCACACAAGGGGACCAAGGGAAATATGGTGATCGATCGTCCAAGTCTGGAAGAGCTTCAAGGCAGCTTGGGCCTGAAAGTGAGCGTGGCGCGCTTGCGTACTAGTGGCCTCGACGCCAATCACAAGATGGCGTATCGGGAAATATATATCCACTCGAAGTTGATGCTGATCGACGATGTGTTTGTGACGCTGGGCAGCGCCAACGTCAACCAGCGCAGCATGGCGGTGGATAGCGAAATCAATATCGCGGCGACGGGGCAGGCAGCGGTGAGCGAGTTGCGTCAGCGTGTGTTTACGCTGCATTCCGGCGGAAGTGTCTTAGGGAGCGGAAATCGGAGTGAAATGTCGAGAGTATTTGAGAATTGGTCCAGGCAGATGGGAGCTAATCGGCTCTCGATGAAGAGCGGCGGGAACATGGAGGGGTTCCTTTTGCCATTCGAAGACCATCGCGCTACCTCTACGATGCACGCATAGACGACCTTCGGCCTGCGATACAGCCCTGAAGGGAATGGAGTTTCCATGACATTCGTATCTAGCCTTTACCGGATTGTCGTTGTCTTGCTATCCGTCCTCGCGGCTGACGCGCAGGCTGGCCCTGTGACATACATGACTAACATGCTGACTACTGCCATGTCCGATCTACCTCGTCACGAAAAACTGCCGCTGTTCAACCCGCACCGAAAAAGCTTCACATGCGTGTATCAGGAACAGCATGTGCCGCCCATCGATCCACAGGCCGAGCTCTTGTTTCAGCAGGCGCTTGCGCTGGACGACCGCGATGTGTACTACAAAGATCGTAATTACCCCAAGATGTTTGAGCTTTATCACCAGGCTGCTGAACGCGGCCACTGGAAGGCGATGCTTAACCTCGCATCGCTGATTCTCTCGAGCTATCCCGTGCCTGAGCACGATCCGGAAATTGCCGTGCGCTGGGTAGAGGAGGCGATGAAGCTGGGCGTAGCCGACGCCTACGACATGATGGGCGTCTATCACCAAAGGGGCGTGGTGCGCGGCGGCGGGGCGACTTCGGCTTATGCCTTCTTTCAACGAGCAGCGGACATGGGCAGCCCATCTGCATTGACCTTTCTGGGGGACAAACTGGGTGGAACCTACGATTACCCAGCCGAGGGGTTCTGGGGAAATCGTCCTATCGCGATTGAAATGCTGCAGTGTGCCGTAGCTCAAGGGTATGGAGACGCGGCATATGAGCTGGCGCTTCTGCAAACAAGCGGTTATTCGGACGCGGCAAAGAAAACGGCTCTCAAAACGTTTCACGACGGGGTAGCGATGGGCAGCGCGAAGTGCTCGCATACTCTGTCGAGCGAATTCGGCGGCTTCAATTTAAGTCGGGGCACCAACCTAGTGGGGCATGTGGATAACGCCCGCGCAGAACGCTATAGCAAGATCGGCGATGCCTTGGAGCACTACGGCGGCCGCTTGAAACTGCCCAATCTAGATAAGGTACTACCGCTACCGCCCGCCCCGCTGCCCAAATGGGACGGCAACGTTAAAACATTGATCGATGCGGCCAAGGCGGTGACGCCGCCTCCCAAGCCGAATCCAGGTGCCTCGCTCGAAGGCCGCGAATATGTGCCTGAAGGCCAGGGCGTGTTATCGCTCGCCGAAAGTTCCTACGCGGTGACGGGCGATCAGACTGTTCCGAAAACGGGCTATTGGTTGGCCACGTATGGCTTGTCGTCGATGACAAAGTCCGAACTTCGTTTTGCACGCAGCGGTCGTCCCGAACGTTATCGGACCGGAGAGCGCTTCGAAGCGCCGACACTGGCATGGCTCACGCCGGACCTCGTGCAATGGCACTTTCTAGGCGATGCACAGCCCGTGCCGCCAAGCCGAGACGTGTTTCTTAAGAAGATGGTCGATGCCGGTTGGATTCGACAAGTTCCTGCACTGGCGTCAACAACCGATGACTGTCACGGGTTGCAGAGCTGTCCTATTACGGGAATCTGGGAGAGCCGCATTGCCGATGATCATCCGCTCGCGGCTATCTACAACGTTTGGCACCAGCAAGCGTATGTGGAGCAAGGGCAGTTATTCCCCGCTCCGGAAAGCCGTTTTCTAGACATCGCCGCCGAACAGGTGCGGTGGACCTATCTCGGTAGTCCTAATCGTGACGGGGCGGCTCCGGGCGTGCGGGAAATTGCGGTATAGCGGGCGGGGAGGAATTCAAATGATAAGCCAGAGCTACTGCACGAATCTCTGCCGGGTGCTGCTCGTCTCGCTATTGGTGCTCGCGGTCGAGGCGCAGGCGGGACCGCTGATGTCCCTGACAAACAGACTGACCGTTGCCATGTCCGGTCTGCCGCGTTACGAAAAGCTGCCGCTGCTTAATCCGCATCGCAAGAGTTTCACCTGCGCATATCAAAAATCTCCAGAACGACGAAATGGCTGAGCACCTTAAGACACAGAATCCGGTAGAAGTCGCGATTGACGAAGCTGGCCGTAATGCTCAAGGCACGGTGCAGTGGTTTGTAGAGAACCGTCCCGCGAAGGACGGCAGGCCGGCTATTAAGGACGCGCCGCCCATTTACGCCGGCAACAGGCTGGCGTTCATGATTTGCGGCGAAGAAGGTTTTGCGGCGATCGCTAGGGACATCCGTGCCGCGAAGTCGAGCGTCGACATCATCTGCTGGGGATTCGATCCTGGCATGGAGCTCGAGCGAAGTGGCGCCGAATGGAAGCGAGGGCAGACCTATGGCGAATTGCTGGAGCAGATCACGACGCGAAAGGACAACCCTGTCACCGTTCGTTTGTTGATCTGGTACGACCAGGTAGCCTCGACGAAACAGAACAGCATGCCGGGGTACACGGACAACGTCGCGTGGACGTGGAATCTAAAGGTCCGCGTAGTCGCTCGGGACACGCCTTATGCAAACAGCAATCGCCATCGCTACTGCGTCGACTGGTGGGCGCGTCACCTTCCGAGAGGAAGCGGTAGCGGCGCCAACCCGCGCTTGCAAGTTGTTCTTCGCTCCGTCGCGAGCGCCGATGCAGTGGCGCTGTTGTCGACCAGCCCGGCAGAGGAGGATATGCCGAGTGAAAAGAAGACGGGGCCTGCCGTTGAGGCGATTGCTGGGATAACGGAAGCGAATCTGCTCGAAGACTACCCGACCCATCATCAGAAGCCGGTCTTGATCGACTACGCGTACGACGGTGGAAGCAAAGCGGTCGGCTATGTGATGGGGCTGAATTCTGTCACTGACTTTTGGGATCGGTGTGGGCATGAGGTGGACGATCCGAAACGTGAGCGCTGGGGGGCCGGGAAGGTCAAGGATGAGTTGGGCCATGAAAAGGTGACTGAGGGTCTTCAAGGGCCAGTTGCCTTTTCTGGGGCGAAGGCAACCTACCAACGGACGAAACCGTACCAGGACTACGCATGTCGCCTAGTGGGGCCCGCGTTGGAGCGGTTACATCAAAATTTCGAGAGAGGGTGGAAGGGATTTGCTCCGCAGAAGTGGCAAACGCGAGAATTCGCACAGCGGCCGCCCAACATTCCGATGCTGCCGCCAAATCCGGCTCATCGGGTGCAAATTGTCCGTACACAACCGGATGAGCGGGAAAAGAGCATCAAGGAGCTTTACTTCCAAGCGACCAGCTTTGCGCGCAACTACATCTATATCGAGAACCAGTACTTCTTTTATCCAGAGTTCGCGCGTCATCTGAAAAAGGAACGCGCGAAGTTCTGTCGCGCTTGGGCGCGGCTCCCCGACAAGCCGATGATTGACGTACCCGTGTTGCATTTGTTTATCGTCATCCCGCACCCGGAGGACGAGGGCATGGTGCCGCGCACGTTCGACACGCTGACGGAATTCGGCGCGAGCAGCACGATGCCGGAACAGGGCAAGTACATAGATCGCGGTGAGACGAGTCAGGACTACCGGAACGCTAAGAGCGTGTCGCATACGGATTACGTCTTGACTGACGCGGGGGCGGTAAAGGTCGTGCGCAAGCGCAAGGTGTTGGACCGACCGAGCCTGGAGCAGCTTCAGAAGACGCTGGGTTTGAAAGTCAGCGTGGCACGTTTGCGTACGAGCGGCCTGGATGCCAATAACAAAATGGCGTACCGGGAGATATACATCCACTCCAAGTTGATGCTGATCGACGACGTGTTCGTGACCGTTGGCAGCGCCAACATCAGCCAGCGCAGCATGTCGGTGGATAGTGAAATCAATATTGCGGCGACGGGGCAGGCGACGGTGAGTGAGTTGCGTCAGCGGGTGTTTGCGCTGCATTCCGGTGGTCTTGTTTCCGGAAGTAATGATCGTGAGAAAACAGGTAAGGTATTTGGAGATTGGGAAAAGAGAATGCAAAAAAACAGAGATATTCAGTTGGCGGGCATTGAGAATCTTCGCGGGTTTTTGCTTCCATTCGAAGACCATCGGGCCAGCGCGACTATGCATGCCTCGGTGACCATCCCATCATCCTGTAGCACGGCGGTGGTGTGAGCGGGGATGCCCATGCAATTCGCATCTCGCCTTTGCCAGATTCTCTTCGTCTCGCTATCTGTCCTCGCGGCTGACGCGCAGGCGGGACCTTTGACATCCCTTACTAACAAGCTGACCGCTGCCATGTCCGATCTGCCGCGTTACGAAAAGCTGCCGCTGTTTAATCCGCATCGCAAGAGTTTCACCTGCGTATATCAAGATCAGTACGTGCCACCCATCGATCCGCAGGCTGAACTCTGGTTCCAGCAGGCGCTGGCGCTAGACGACCCGGATGTCTATTACGAGGACCGAGACTATCCGAAGATCTACCAGCTCTATCGTCAGGCCGCTGAACGCGGGCACTGGAAGGCGATGCTCAGCCTCGCATCGCTGATTCTGTCGAGCTATGCGGTGCCTGAGCACGATCCGGAGATTGCAGTGGGCTGGGTAGAAAAGGCGATGAAGCTGGGAGTGCCGGATGCGTATGACGTGATGGGCGTGTATCACCAGAACGGCGTGGTGACGGGGGGCGGTGCGACTGCGGCTTATGCGTTCTTTCAACGCGCGGCGGACATGGGCAGTCCCTCGGCACAAACGTTTCTTGGCTACAAGATGGCCGGTAATTACGATGACCCTGGCGAGGGCTTTTGGGGAAATTTGCCTATTGCGGTGCAAATGTTGGAATGTGCTTTCGCCCAGGGATACGGCGATGCCGGTGAAAAATTGAGCTTGATCTACGCGCGCTCAGGTACCGTCGAGGCCAAACACCGAGCGCTGAAGGTGTTGCACGACGGCGTCAAACTGGGCAGCGCGAAATGCGCGAATAGCATTGAACCTGAATTCCGTGGCTTTGATTTGAACGACGGTACTAACTTGGTCGGTTACGTCGATATATCCCGTGCGGAACGCTACAGCGAGATTGCCAAAGTTCTGGAGCATTACGGCGATCGCTTGAAGCTTCCGAATCTCGACAAGGTACTACCGCTACCGCCCGCCCCTCTGCCCAAATGGGACGGCAACGTCAAAACATTGATCGACGCGGCCAAAGCAGTCACGCCGCCCCCTAAGCCGAATCCAGGTGCCTCGCTCGAAGGCCGCGAACATGTGCCTGAGGGCCACGGCGTGTTATCGCTCGCCGCAAGTTCCTATGCGGTGACCGGCGATCAGACTGTTCCCAAAACAGGCTACTGGCTGGCCACATACGGCTTGTCGTCGATGACAAAGTCCGAACTTCGTTTTGCACGCAGCGGTCGTCCTGAACGTTATCGGACCGGAGAGCGCTTCGAAGCGCCGATGCTGGCGTGGCTAACGCCGGACCTCGTGCAATGGCATTTTCTAGGCGATGCACAGCTCGTGCCGCCAAGCCGAGACGTGTTTCTTAAGAAGATGGTCGATGCCGGTTGGATTCGACAAGTTCCTGCACTGGCGTCAACAACCGATGACCGTCACGGCTTGCAGAGCTGTCCTATTACGGGAATCTGGGAGAGCCGCGTCGCCGACGATCATCCGCTCGCGGCTATCTACAACGTTTGGCACCAGCAAGCGTATGTGGAGCAAGGGCAGTTATTCCCCGCTCCGGAAAGCCGTTTTCTAAACATCGCCGCCGAACAGGTGCGGTGGAGCTATCTCGGCAGTCCTAATCGTGATGGGGCGGCGCCGGGCGTGCGGGAAATTTCGCTGTAGGGAGCGGGGAGTGATTCAAATGAAAAGCCATTGCTGCGCGAACCTCTGCCGGGTTCTGCTTGTCTCGCTATCGGTGCTCGCGGTCGACGCGCAGGCTGGCCCTTTGACATCCCTTACTAACAAGCTGACTGCTGCCATGTCTGATCTTCCGCGTTACGAAAAGCTGCCGCTTTTTAATCCGCATCGAAAGAGTTTCACGTGTATATATCAAGATCAGCACGTGCCACCCATTGATCCGCAGGCTGAACTCTTGTTCCAGCAAGCGCTGGCGCTAGACGATCCGGATGTCTATTACGAGGACCGAGACTATCCGAAGATCTACCAGCTCTATCGTCAGGCCGCTGAACGCGGGCACTGGAAGGCGATGCTCAACCTCGCATCGCTGATACTCTCGAGCTATCCCGTGCCTGAGCATGATCCGGAGATTGCCGTGCGCTGGGTGGAAAGGGCGATGAAACTCGGCGTAGCCGACGCCTACGACATGATGGGCGTGTATCACCAAAACGGCGTGGTGCAGGGGGGCGGTGCGACTGCGGCCTATGCGTTCTTTCAACGCGCAGCAGACATGGGCAGTCCGTCGGCACAGGCGTTTCTGGGCTACAAGGTCGCCGGGGAATACGATGATCCGGGGGAGGGATTCTGGGGCAACTTGCCTGTTGCGCTGCGAATGCTGGAATGTGCGTTCGCCCAGGGCTACGGAGATGCGGGCGCGAAACTTGGGCTGATCTACGCCCGCCCCGAGACGGCGGATGCCAAGTTGCGCGCATTAAAAGTGTTGCATGAAGGCGTCAAGTTTGGCAGTGCGAAATGCGCAGTTCGATTATCGAGCGAATTCCGCGGCTTCAATCTGATCGGCGGTACCAACTTGGTTGGGTACGTGGACAGAGCCCGTGCGGAACGCTACAGCAAGATTGCGAGAGCCTTAGAGCATTACGGCGATCGCTTGAAGCTTCCGAATCTCGACAAGGTACTACCGCTACCGCCCGCCCCTCTGCCCAAATGGGACGGCAACGCCAAAACATTGATCGATGCGGCCAAGGCGGTGACGCCGCCTCCTAAGCCGAATCCAGGTGCCTCGCTCGAAGGCCGCGAACATGTGCCGGCAGGCCAGGGCGTGTTATCGCTCGCCGCAAGTTCCTATGCGGTGACCGGCGATCAGACTGTTCCCAAAACAGGCTACTGGTTGGCCACGTATGGTTTGTCATCGATGACAAAGTCCGAACTTCGTTTCGCGCGCAGCGGTCGTCCCGAGCGTTATCGGACCGGAGAGCGCTTCGAAGCGCCGGCGCTGGCATGGCTCACGCCGGACCTCGTGCAATGGCATTTTCTAGGCGATGCACAGCTCGTGCCGCCAAGCCGAGACGTGTTTCTTAAGAAGATGGTCGATGCCGGTTGGATTCGACAAGTTCCTGCACTGGCGTCAACAACCGATGACTGTCACGGCTTGCAGAGCTGTCCTATTACGGGAATCTGGGCGAGCCGCATTGCCGATGAGCATCCGCTCGCGGCTATCTACAACGTTTGGCACCAGCAAGCGTATGTGGAGCAAGGACAGTTATTCCCCGCTCCGGAAAGCCGTTTTCTAGACATCGCCGCCGAACAGGTGCGGTGGAGCTATCTCGGCGGCCCTAATCGTGACGGAGCGGCGCCGGGCGTGCGGGAAATTTCCGCATAGGGTGCTTGGAATGACTTATTTGAAAAGCGAGGGTAGATCCATGCGTGAACAGGAAAGCGTTGCAATTGAGGAAGAGCAACGAGAGTTTCGCACGGGCGGGAAGGTCGGTGTCGTAATCGCACTCATTTACGCCTTCGTTCTCTACTTCTTGCACGATCTTTTCAATTTACTCGACAACGTTACAGGATTAACTGTCGAATTCGATCGAGATCGGGTGCTTCTTCCCATATTTTCGCGTGTTGCTGTAAGTCCTAGTGCTATTGCGATATGTCTTGGTCCCGTCGCAGTCATCTTTTTGACTCTGCGTCGCTTCGCTCGGTTTTGGGGCCTACTTGCAGGGTTCGTTCTTTCGGTTCTCGTGATGATCGCATTGCTGTTCGGCGCGTATTTCGCGGGGTTGGGGCTTCCCTGCGTCGGGGGTTGTCAGAGAAATTTAGGTGTGCTGTGGATATCTCCTGGATATCATGTACCTATAAATGAAGAGAATTGAGAAATATCTGCGCTGCTTTTATGGGGCGGCTCGGTCGCTGTGGATTTTTCGCATATCCATTCCGCCAGTGACGTCGAAAGTAAACAATTGTTAATTTGCAAAATCTATTTCAATGGAGGAAGCAATGACCCGACAAGTCATCGTCGCAGGCGACACACTCGCGCCCTATGGCGGCGAAGTTTTGAGCGGATCCGACGCGGACAAGATTGACGGCAAACCGATCGCACGCAAATCGGATCTTGTTCGCTGCGCAAAACATGACACCAACCCAATCGAGGAAGGAGACGATTCATTTCTGATCGATGGGAAGGCGGTCGCGCTTGAAGGACACCGCGCAGGCTGCGGATGCACGCTCGTTAGCCGACGCGCCACGCTGGCGATTTCTTAACGGGCACTAGGAATCCCACTCTTCGAATCATGCACGAGCGTGGGCCCGAGATGGGCCCCCGCTTGCACGGTGCGCTCGCCTATGCCCACGGAAAGGAAATCCATGAATTCACGAAACATCGTCCGGTACGTATTCTGATGAGTGATAAATCAACCGGTGCGCCATCACCGTCTACCCCCATTCGCGAGCGTCTGATTGCGGTACTGCAGGCGCGCAACCCCTTGCTCGAAGCCGCGCGTCCGCTGATACGCGCGCTGGCGGAGATGCCCGAGCAGTTGGGTAAAGATGAGCCGCTTGCGCTTCGCCTGCTGCTCGAACAGGAAGTACGTACGTTCCAGAAGGTATGCGAGCAGGCGAACATACGTCGCGATCACATGATCGGCGCTCGGTATTGCTTGTGTACGGCGCTCGACGAGGCAGCCGCGCAGACGGCATGGAGCAAGGAGGATTCCTCGGGGATCGAGTGGATTCGCCACGGTCTTGCGACCACTGTCCACGAAGATCGTCATGGCGGAGAGAAGGTTTACTTGCTGATCGCGCGCTTGCTGGACGAGCCGGAGGAACATCGCGACCTGCTGCAGGTGATCTACCGAATTCTCAGTTTGGGTTTTGAGGGGCGCTATCGGCATGAGCCAAACGGCGAGCGACACCACTATGCGATTCGCGAACGCTTATACAAAGAAATCACCGCGCATCGTGGACCGGCGCCGCTGCCCCTCTCGGTAAACGAACAATCGGACGTGATCGGTCGGCGTCGATCGTTTTACGAATTCCCGGTATGGATCACAGTGTCCGTGTTGTCGGCGGCTCTGCTCGCCACGTTCGGATGGTTTAAATACCAACTGATAAACCAAAGCGCGGAGGTGCAAAAACAAATCGCCGATATCGGCCGCATGATGCCGCCGCCCGCCGCACCCGCGCCTGCTGTTACTTCGCTCCGTCTAAAGCCGCTGCTCAAGAACGAAATCGCGGCCGGAACCGTCCGTGTCGATGAGGACGCGGGCCGTAGCGCGGTGATCTTCCGCGGCGATGCGATGTTCCCGCCCGGGGGCGTCGACGTAAAGGCTTCGATGGGCCCGCTCATCACGAAGATCGCCAAGGAAATTTCCAAGGTGCACGGCAAGGTCACTGTCCTGGGCTATACCGACAACATCCCCATCCGAAGCGGGCGATTTGCGTCCAACCAGGCGCTTTCCGAGGAGCGAGCCACGCAGGTCATGCAAATGCTGCAGGCCGCGGGCGTGTCGGCGAACCGGCTTGAAGCCGTTGGCAAGGGCGACGCAGCTCCCATTGGCGAGAACCGCACCGCACAAGGACGCGCACAGAACCGCCGCGTCGAAATCATCGTGGCGCAGTAAGCCCGATCCGCATCTGGAACTAGACATGAAGAAGGTCCTGCCGTTGCTGGCTTCGCGCCAGTCTCTTGCTGTTTTCGCGTTAGTCGTTGTTTCACTGGCCATCTGGTTTTTTGGGCCTCTCGTTTCATTCGGGGGACTCAAGCCGTTCGATGGCGTGGGCATGCGTGTGCTCTCGGTCGCTGTGTTGATGGCTGGTGTGCTGCTCTGGCTTGTTCGCTGGTCCATGAGCGCCGTCTTGGTGGCGTTGTTGTGCCTGCTGATCTGGTATGCGTCGCCGCTGCTTTCCTTTGGGCGGTCAACCCCATTCGCACTCGTCCCCGCGCGCGTGACTGCGATCGGTCTCGTGCTGGCGGTGTTCGCCATTCACTTGCTGATTCGTTTGCAGCGGCGGATGCGCGACGACAGAACCTTCCTCGAAAAGCTGCTGCATTTCGGCCGCAAACAAGGTGAGTCACCTGCCGCGCCCCGGTTGCAAGAGGTCACGACAATCGTGTCAGCCGCTCTCGCCCGTCTGAAGTCAATGCGAACGGGCGCGACAGGATTGGGCAAACTGTTTCAGGGCAAGCGCTACCTGTACGAAGTGCCGTGGTACCTGACGCTCGGATCGAAAGGCTCGGGAAAGACGAGCGCATTGCGCAACGGCGGCATGTCGTTTCCTGTCGCCGAGCAAATGCAGCGAGCAGCCGGCACGCTGCGGGCCGACGCTGGCGCTTTGGACTGGTGGCTGACCAACGAGGCCGTGTTGATCGACACGCCCGGCTACTACGCTCGTCACGGGGATTCGCCGGTTCGAAGCATCGACGGGGCGGCCGAGAATGCCGATACTGCCGTGGAAGGTGACACGGCAGGCGAGTCGAGCGGTGAAACGAAGGCCGGGCCGGCGATAGCTGACGCCAAGGCCGGCGGTTCAGGTCGCGAGGCTGTCGTTACCGCTGCGAATCCGAATGGCGCGGGCGGTTCCAAAGGCCGCGCCTCGGACATTGACCGCCGGCGCGTCGATCGCGAGGAATGGCTTGGATTCCTGTCGATATTGCGCCAGCGTCGGCCGCTTGCGCCGATCAACGGCGTGTTGCTTGCCGTCGATGTGGCATCGCTCGTCAGTGTCGACGAGGAAATCCGCGCTGCAGAGGCGAGTGCGCTGCACGCACGTCTGGCGGAACTGCGTGACCAGCTCGGTATTCAATTCCCGGTCTATTTGCTTGTCACGAAGATGGATCGGCTAGCCGGTTTCACCGAATACGTCGGGACGATGACGTCCGGGGAGCGGGTTCAGAAATGGGGGTTCCCGCTGCCGCATGGCAAGCGAACGGTCGTAAAGGAGGAGCTGCGGGCGCGTTGCCACGCTGAACTGCGCCAGCTAGCGGACCGTCTCGCGGACACCGTGGAAGCGCGCATGCAGGACCAATACGATCCTCGACAACGCAAACGGCTCTCGCTACTACCCGAGGAATTTCCGGCGCTCATTGGCCCACTGGTCGACTTGATCGATCGAATTTTTCTCGATTCCCGCTACGACACCACCGAATTG
This sequence comes from Trinickia sp., assembly GCF_051954495.1. Taxonomy (GTDB): domain Bacteria; phylum Pseudomonadota; class Gammaproteobacteria; order Burkholderiales; family Burkholderiaceae; genus Trinickia. The sequence continues at coordinate 906 of NZ_JBQCHR010000106.1, read as the reverse complement.
CATTCGTCGCTACGCGGCGTGTATTTCACGAGCGCGCTCCAAGCTGACAGCGAGATCGTGGCCGAGCGGCGCTCGGTCGTTCAACGCCTCGCATCGACGCAGGAAGAAAAAGACCGCGCCGTCGCCGTGCAGCGGCAGGAGGGGCATCAAAGCTACTTCCTCCACGACCTATTCAAGCGCGTCGTCTTCCCCGAGTCTCATCTCGTCACGCCGAACCTACGCTGGGAGCACCGCTCGCGTCTGGCGCGGCTGGTCGCCCACACGCTTGCGATCGCGCTCTTCGCCTGGCTCGCAATGGGCCTGTATGTAAGCTTCGGCCACAACCAAACCTATGCCGAAGCGATCGGCGCCAAGGCGCGCCCGCTTGCGGCCCGCGTCGCGCAGCTCTACAAAGAGCCGAAACCGCAAGCCGTGCCCGACACGCTCACCGAGGCGCGCGATCTGCCCGCTTTCCCCGGCCTGAACCTATCAGACCCGGACGCCTCATGGCGCTACGGCCTCTACACCCCGCCGAACATCGTGGCCGAAAGCCGCCGAACCTACGACGCACTCGAAGATCGTCTGTTGCTCCCCCAGATCGTGCAACGAATGGAGGCCGTCCTATCCAAGGCGATCGCGGACAAAGACGCCAAAACCGCCTACGACGTGCTGCGCGTCTATCTCATGCTCTACGACAAAGCGAAATTCCACGCCGACGACGTGGAAGCGTGGGTGCTTGACGACTGGGCCAAGAACGATAGCGCCGCCGTGTTCGGCGGGCGAGCATCGATGATCGAACATGTGCAGCAGCTGTTCTCTGGCAAACGCGTCGTGCAATCTCCGCTGATTCGTAACGATGCGCTAATCCAGCAGGCGCGCGCGTTCCTCGACGGCAGCAACGCCACCGACCGCCTCTATCAGCGCGCC
>NZ_JBQCHR010000105.1:0-87785 GCF_051954495.1 Trinickia sp. | reverse complement strand
CCGCTGGGCCATCTCTTGCCCCACTTGAGCGCATGCTTCTGCGTGTCGTTGCAGAAGTTCCAGACATAGTTCACCGCCCGGCTTTGCCGGTTGAGCAAACCGTTGAGAGATTTCACGCGATAGCGGTAGACCAAGACCATGTCGCGAATGCTAACTCGGGAATGCCGCCTTGCGGCGGCGCTCCTTACCTCCTCGGACTAAAGTCCGAGGTTTCTCGGAGCAAAATCGGATGAAGTGTTTGGAGAAACGGGCCGCGACCGCCCGTGCATTACTGACCGCGACGGCAATTGCAGTGGGCGCATTGTCGATATCGGCATGTACGCCGCTGCGCGTCGTGACGCAGACGGTCTCGGCCGACGAAGCGCAAGTCCCCGTCGGCCGCTATTCGATGGATGCCGATCATTGGAGCATCACGTTCGACGTCGAGCACTTGAAATACTCGCGCTTCGTGATGCGTTTCGACCGCGCACGCGGCGCGCTAGATTGGAAGAAGGGAGGCCTCGAAGCCAGCGCAGTCGATGTGACGATCGATGCCGCGAGCGTCGACACGAAGATCCCGTTGCTCGACAAAATGGTCAAGGGGCCGGACATGTTCGACGTGCAAACCTACCCGGCCATTCATTTTTCCGGCGAACGTTTCATCCGAACGGGGCCCGCGCAAGGCAAGCTCGAAGGCGCATTGACGATCCGCAACGTCACGCGCCCCGTGACGCTCGACGTGACGTTCAACGGCTATGGCCGCAACCCGTTGACGAAGGCCGACACGCTCGGGTTTTCGGCGCAGGGAACGTTCGGCCGCGCTCAATTCGGATTGGGCACGTGGTATCCCGCCGTCGGCAACGATGTCCACGTGCGCATCGAAGCGGAGTTCGAAAAGCGCGAGGCCGAACCGGATTAAGCCGTCCAGTCCAAGATGACTTTGCCGCTTTCGCCCGAGAGCATCGTCGCGAAAGCCTTCTCGTAGTCATCGACGGGGAAGTGGTGCGTGAGGATCGGCGAGAGGTCGAGGCCGCTTTGCAGCATCGCCACCATCTTGTACCAGGTCTCGAACATCTCGCGCCCATAGATGCCCTTGATCTCTAGCCCCTTGAAGATCACCTGATTCCAATCGATCGCGGTCTGGGCGGGCGGGATGCCGAGCAACGCAACCTTGCCGCCGTGGTTCATCGCTTCGAGCATGCCGGTGAAGGCGCTCGGCACGCCGGACATTTCGAGCCCCACGTCGAAGCCTTCGGTCATATGCAGTTCGCTCATGACCTCGGCGAGCGTCTGCTTCGCGATGTTGACCGCGCGCGTCGCCCCCATCTTGCGGGCAAGTTCCAGCCGGTATTCGTTGACGTCGGTGATCACGATGTTGCGCGCACCGACATGCCGCGCGATCGCCACGGCCATGATGCCGATGGGTCCGGCGCCGGTGATCAGCACGTCCTCGCCCACCAAGTTGAACGATAGCGCCGTGTGCGTCGCATTGCCGAACGGGTCGAAGATCGCTGCGAGGTCGTCGGAAATCTCGTCGGGGATCTTGAATGCGTTGAACGCGGGAATCACGAGATATTCGGCGAAAGCGCCTTCGCGATTGACGCCCACGCCCACCGTGTTGCGGCACAGGTGGCGCCGCCCCGCGCGGCAGTTTCGGCAGAAGCCGCACGTGATGTGGCCTTCGCCCGATACGCGGTCGCCTATCGCGAATCCGCGCACTTCCTGACCCATTTCGACGATTTCGCCGACATACTCGTGCCCCACGTGCATCGGCACGGGGATCGTCTTTTGCGCCCAGTCGTCCCACTTCCAAATATGGATGTCGGTGCCGCAAATCGCCGTCCGCTTGATGCGGATCATGACGTCGTTGTGCCCCACTTCGGGTTTTTTCACTTGCGTCAGGGTGAGGCCCGGCGCGCGTTCGAGTTTTGCGAGTGCTTTCATCGACGTCTCCTCAAACGATGCCCAACGTGCGGCCGACGCGCGTGAACGCATCGACGGCGCGATCGATCTGCTCGGACGTGTGCGCGGCGCTCATCTGCGTGCGAATCCGCGCGCGTCCCTTGGGCACCACCGGATACGAAAAACCGATCACGTACACGCCTTCCTTCAACAGCGCGTCGGCCATGCGCGAAGCCACCGATGCATCGCCGAGCATGACGGGAATGATCGGATGCTGCCCCGGCACGAGCGCGAACCCGGCCGCGCTCATCGCCTCCCGAAAATGCTCACCGTTGGCGCGCACGCGCCGGCGCAGGCGATCGCCTTCGTCGCTTTTGAGCAATTCCAGCACCTTGAGCGACGCCGCGGCGATGCTGGGCGTGAGCGTGTTCGAGAACAGATAGGGACGCGAGCGTTGACGCAGCAGTTCGACGACTTCGCGCCGCGCCGCGACGTAGCCGCCAGAGGCGCCGCCGAGCGCCTTGCCGAGCGTGCCCGTAAGAATGTCGATGCGCCCTTCGACGCCGCAAAATTCGGGTGTGCCGCGACCGTGCTCGCCGATGAAGCCGACCGCGTGCGAATCGTCGACCATGACCAAAGCGCCGTAGCGATCGGCCAGATCGCAGATGCCGGAGAGATTGGCGATGATGCCGTCCATGGAAAACACGCCGTCGGTCGCGATGAGCTTGAAGCGCGCGCCCGCGGCGTCGGCTTCGCGCAGCTTCGTTTCGAGGTCGGCGAGGTCGTTGTTCTTGTAGCGATAGCGCTTGGCTTTCGACAGACGAACGCCGTCGATGATGCTCGCGTGGTTGAGCTCGTCGCTGATGATGGCGTCGGCTTCCTCGGTCAACGTTTCGAACAAGCCGCCATTCGCATCGAAGCAGCTCGAATAAAGAATGCAGTCCTCGGTGCCGAGAAACGCGGACAATTCGCGCTCGAGTTCCTTGTGCACGGTTTGCGTGCCGCAAATGAAGCGCACCGACGCCATGCCGAAGCCGTCCTTGTCCAGCCCCTCTTTGGCGGCCTCGATCAAGCGCGCGTCGTTGGCCAGACCGAGATAGTTGTTCGCGCAGAAATTGAGCACATCCTCGCCGCTGGCTAGATGCACATCGGCGGACTGAGGGCTCGCGATCACGCGTTCGGTTTTGTAAAAGCCATCGGCACGAATCTGATCGATCGTGCCGCGCAAGTGGGCGAGATAGGTATCGCGCATCGGTTCGCTCCTGACGGGAAGGGCGCCGCTCGAGCCGTGTACCGACCGAGCGGCCATCTATTGCTGTTATAGTCGGTTGTCCGATTCTGTCGAACAAATCCAGTTTTCCGAACCAAAGTTCGATATAGCGAACAACTTTAAGCGATCGAAACTCAAATGGCAAGCTCCGCCACTCGGCGCCCCGCGCCTTCTTCCGTTCCCGCGCCCGCTTCGTCCGTGATGGCGCCCCCGCGCGTGGGCGAGCAGATTCAGCGGCTGCGCATGGAACGCAAGCTCACGCTCGACGATCTGTCGCGCGCCGCGGGCGTGTCGAAATCGATGCTCTCCGAAATCGAGCGCGACAAGGCCAACCCGACGATCGCCGTCGCCTGGCGGCTGACGAACGCGCTGGGCGTGAGCCTCGACCAGTTGTTCGCCGCGCAGCGCATGCACGAGACGATCGATGTGGCCGGGCCTCATGAGATTCCGACGCTGGACGGGCACGACGCGAAATATCAGCTGCGCGTGTGGGGGCCAATCGAGTTGGCCGGCAAATTCGAGTGGTATGAGCTCACCCTGCAGCCAGGCGGAGCCCTCGTGTCGAACGCCCACGAACCGGGCACGCGCGAGCATATGACGGTGTTGAACGGTTCGATCGAAATCGAGGCCGACGGAGAATCGAAGCGCCTCAAAGTGGGGGAAACCGCGCGCTACCAAGCGGACGTGCCGCATGCGATCCGCAACGCCGGCAAGGGTGACGCCAAAGCGCTGCTGATCGTGATACACGGCTAGCCGCTTCTATCGTCGCGCCTGTCGGTCAGGTTTGGCGGCCCTGCCGAAGTACTGTATATTTACACAGTATCTCGATATCCGGAGAGCGGCCTTGAACGAACTTGATCTTGCCGCGCTGCGCTTTCAGGCCGCGGCGCGCGACCTTGAACACATCGTCCGTCATATTGCTTCGCGCTATGTCGTACAAGGCGTGCCGCTGACGTGGCGGCTGCTGCACGCGATCGAAGCGGAAGCCCTGGCGGATCTCGGTTTCGCCAGCCGTCACGATAGCGATGTGCTCGAGCTTTTCAAACGTCCTGAAGACATGACGTATCCCGAGACGGACGATCCGGCCACGTTCGGCAAATCGAATGCGCTGCCGGCGGCGTTCGCCTTCGCCGTCGCCGCTTACGAAGATGCCCAAACGCCGCACGCGCCGGATGCAGCCCGCCAGCAGAGCCAGGCACAGCCTCGCTCGAGCTGGTGAGGCGTCCATGAACGCTCCCGAAACACCTCACCTTCCGGATCCCGAACAACCTCACCTCTGACGCCCGAGATAGGGGGATTCACCGGGGAATCAAGCACTTATTCCGTTCGAATCCGATCGCGCCGAATTCAGGAAACGCGCGATCGCCTCGAGTCGCGAGCGTTTGACGCCCGAACTGTGATCGCATTCGGGACATGACAGCTCGTAGCCATCGTCGGCGCGCGACAATTCCGGTTCGCCATCGGTGCATTTCGGGCAATGCCCGGGCAGATCGAGATGGCTGTCGAGCGTGTTGCCGAGCGCGATGAAGTCGGAATCGGCGAATCGTCCGCTTTCGGCCCATGACCGGACCAAGGCGGAGAGTTCCGGCGAGAGCGCGCCGCGCGATTTCACATCGGCAAGCTCCCGGGTCAGGGCGTCGATTTCGTCGGATTGCTCGCGCACCTGCGCTTCCAGGCGATCGCCGCGTCCTTTTGCGGCGCTCAACTGCTGAATGAAGTCGAACTCCTTGCGGCTCGCGTCGCGGATGCCCGACTGATAGGTACTGGCCATGCTGCGTAACGAATCGAGTTCGACGAGCATCGGCTTCACGCGGCGTTCCGCTTCGGCGATCGCATCTTTGATTTGCGTGGCGTAGTGCTCGGTACTTTGCCGCAGCTCTTGATGCAGCCCGTCGATGCGTTCGCGCAGCGCGGCGTTCGTTACCTGCTCGCTCTCGAGCCGCTGCTCGAGCCGCGTTTTCTCCGCTTCGAGCCGAGCCACGGTGGCCTGCAGCACCTCATCGCCGCTGGCCCGAATCGCGGCCGACGCGCTGATCTGCGCTTCGAGTTCGCGCACGCGAGCAAGCGCGGCCTCGGCGCGTGCTTCACTGCGCTGCCAGGCGTCGTGTGCCGCCTCTCGACGTATTTGTGCTTCGCGCAGCGCGCTCGTTGCCTCGTCGAGCGCGCCGAATGCTTGCGCACGCTCGCCCTCGAGCGTCTGCTTGGCTTGCGCCATCGCGTGCTCGAACAACGTCCCGAGCAGTTCGCCCGCTTTTTCCTCAAGCGCCGGAGGAATGGCGCCGCCTCCGATCCGTACGCGCGACGCGTCGCGAATGCGCTCCCAGAAATGATCGATATCCTTCGGGATGTCGCTGGCGCTGCCCGTTTGCGTCAGCTCGCGGACCGCAGCAGCCGATGGGCGAATGCCGAGATCGAAGAAAAGCCGCTTGCAGGCGTGTAGCGACAGTTCTCGGCGGTGCGCGCCGGTTGCACGTAGCGATTCGAGCTCGCTGCGGATCGCGTCTCTTTCTTCATCGAGGGTCATGGGCCGGGCGGTTCAGTTGAAACGTAGTAATAATAACGGATCACGTATCAAATGATACAAGCAGTGACGTGCGATGCGCGAGATAGGCAGCGGACGCGTATGACCGATGTCCAAACCCTTTTGCCAGCAGGCCTAGCGGCTTGTTTCGTGAAACAAAGCGAGAAATGAAATATAAGTCATTGAATTCTATCTGTTTTCCCGCTTTTATGCGTTCTCCGGCGTTGTTTCACGGGACGGAACCGCTTTTCAAGTGCGGCGTATTTCCAAGCACACGGACGTTTTCCTTGAGAGTCATTGATGTAAACACCCTTGAACCCTTGTTAAAAACGTTAACGCCACGGCAGATCCTTACTGGACAAGGCTTTCGGCGCGATTGAGTGAAGGTTTGCGGGAGGTGAGGTGAGCCTTGACAGGACGCAGCCGTGAAGGGGTTCGGGGATACCCGTGAGGACTATCGGGAAGGATTGTGAGGGGATTCAGGAAGTGACGATTGTGCAGCCTTTCACGAGGGTGAGGTTTTTCGGGGGCCGCCACGGCCTGGAGCCCGGTATACCGGGGTGGGTCGATCTCCCTGTCCCGCACCAAAGGTGAGGCTTTGCGGGACGATCGAAAAACTTCGATTTCGTCGTCTTGACGGGGGGTTTCTGAGGCTCGGTGAGGCATCGCGGGAGCCGGGAGGCATGACAAGTGAGGTTTTTCGGGAAGACCCCGGCGTTTTATGGGCGATTTCGCCCAAAGGTGAGCCTTCTCGGGAGCCGCAACGGGGACCGCGGAAGGCTCGTTCCGAGGAAGCAAGGCCGGGGGACGCGGGCTTCGAATGCCAATGGTGAGCCTTTCCGGGGCCCCTTGTGTGGTGATTTTCGCGGCAAAGCCGCGCCGCACCTGGGTTCGTGGGTGAGCTTTTTCGGGACCGAAATGCGCGCTGCGAGAGGACTTCCGCGCGAAGTTAGCTGTCACTTTCCCGCAGAGCCGTATTTCATTGGGCGGATATAGGGGCCCCGCGGCCGCTTTGTAAGTGCTGAGGTGAGCCTTTTCGGGGGCAGCCGAGCGACTCGTGGCAGCGCCATACGATCGAGGTTGTTCTCCATGGTGAGGCAATGCGGGAGGCGTGTTTGCGCTATCGCTTTGAGTGGCGGGGCAGCGCTAAGTATCGGAGGCAGTTGAGGAATCTGTTGCCGGCGCCCTCGAGGTGAGTGTTTGCGGGAGTACTGGCGAAGCAAGCCGGAAGAGCGTTCCTGCTCCCGCCAAATAGCTTAAGGTGAGCCTTTGCGGGACACCTTGGTCAAGGAAAAACTCGCAAAATCAAGGCATCCCCCATGCGGACTGGCTCGTCGGCGGGACGATGGTGAGCCTTTTCGGGAGAGCGCCGCCATTCGTGCGGCGGGGGACGGGCGTGAGTTCACGAATGGGGTGTTGCGCGGAGATTCCGACTAGCGGGTCTGCCCGCGCAGGCAAGGAATGCGGACGGCATCCGGCTACGGTTGATGAGTGAAAAGGCCTGCGTGGCGCTTGACCGGGCTAACGTGTGCTGGTCGATGCTCAAGGGTCGCTCGGAGGAAGCCAGATGGCCGGCGAGCGCTGCACGCGCTCGTTGCCGATTAATGTGCGCGACTGCGGTAAATGCGCGGCGACTGCGCTGGCCCCTAGGTGTGCGAAAACGGTCGTCGCAAAATCGCGACAGCCGGTGTGGTGAGCGAATACGGGAAGGCTCGAACCGGCAATCGATTTGCCCGAGCCATGGACCTTTTCTGCCGATGCCTCGCCCGGCAACCGCCCCGACGCGCTATCGTCGTCGCCGCGCGGTGAGCCTTTGCGGGAGGCGAAGCAGGTGAGCCGCCGTCGCAGACGCTGATTCACCGGAAAGGGTGAGAGCGTCGTTGTAGACGCCCATCACCACACTCTGTATCCTGTCGGGAAATTTCCTTCCCGACCGACGCATGGCAACAAAGCGCGCGAAGAAAACCGATGTGGTGAGTCCGAGCTCCGCTGAATTGCGAAAGGCTGTCGAAGCAATCGCGATCCAGCCCAAGAGCGGTAAAATCACGCTCCTGACGCGAAAGCTGTTCAACGTTCTGCTGGCCGTCGCGCAGCAGGCCGACGAGGCCGGCGATACCTATCGTGCGTTGCTGTCGGACATCGTCGCCAACTCCGCGTTCGACTCCAACGATACGGCGCTCGTGAAGGAGCACCTGCGGCGGATGGTGTCCGTGCAGGTCGAATGGAGTCAAGGCACGTCGAGCCAAAAGCCCGGACGCAAATGGGGCATTTCGACGCTCATTGCCGACGCCGAAATCCTCGAAGATCCGGCCACGCGGCGGGTGTGGGTCGAGTTCTCCTTCGCGCCGAAGATCAAAAAGAAACTGCTTGACCCCGTTCAGTACGCGCGGCTGAGTCTGCAGTTTCAAAGCCAGCTGCGCAGCAGCGCGGGCCTGGCGCTGTACGAAATCTGCGTTCGCTACCTGACCAACCCGAGCCACCTCACCATGCGCGAGTCGTGGGCCTGGTGGCGTCCGATCCTATCCGGTACGCCGGACACCGAGGCGGGTGACGAGGCCAAGCGCGAATACAAATACTTCAAGCGCGATTATCTGCGGCCCGCGATCGCGGAAGTGAATGCCGTGACGAACATCTTCGTCGAACTGATCGAGCACCGGGAAGGCCGTCGCGTGGCCGAGATCCAATTCCGCGTGACCGAGCGTAAGCAGCCGATGCTGGCGCTCGACGAGCATCCGAATGTGTTCGACAGCACGCTCGTCGACCGCATGGTCAAAATCGGCATTCCGTTGAAGGAAGCGCAGACGCTCTATGCCGATAGCGAGGAGAATCGCATCCGCGCCGCGCTGCAAATGACGGAGCAGCGCATGCGCAGCACGTCGCTGCCGCCTGTCCGCAGCGCGCCGGCGTTGTTCAAGGATGCGCTCAAGAAGGGCTATGCGCCGCCGGTGGAGATGGTCGAGCAGCCGGCTGCAGGCACCGTCAAGTCGGTGTCGGGGGCCGTGCCGGCCGACGAATTGAAGGCGCGGTTGCTCGACGAGTATGGCGCCTACCGCCGCAGAGAGGCGCGGGCCCTGTACGAGGAGCAAGGTGAGGACGAACAGGGGCTCGCTCGGCAATCGTTCGAGAAGGAGATGCTGCCGAAGCTTGGCGCTCACCTGCGCGACGATTGGCGTCGCCGCGGTTTGGATTCGAAGCTCATTGAAACGACGTTCTTCGATTGGCTGGCGCACGAGACCTGGGGTGCGCCGACCGATGGGGATCTGCTGGCCTTCACGCTCAGTCAGTCGCGGGCGGCTTGAGACCGCCCGGTCGGGGCAACGCCCCGACTCTCGTGCACTTAGCTCGACTGCAACATTTGTTCGATCTGCCTCAAAATTTCGTCGCGCTTCTCGCGCGATAAGCCTCGCAACCTCAACTCGAGCCGATCGTCCCCATACGATTTCAAGTCGCCCACGGCGATGCCGTCGAGTTTGATTTCCATACGCTGGGCATACCGCTGCCGCATCGGCGGCTTGACGCTCTCCTGGGGATTGGCGCGGCCCTTGACGATATCGGCCACCTGACGCGTGCTCAGATCGTCCGAGACGATGCGGTTGATCAAGCGCAGCGTAGCCTCGATCCCGCGCGCCGAATGATAACGGCCCACTTGATAGGCCATGTTCGAGCCGAAGCGATCGGGCCGTGCGACCATTTCCTGCATGATCGTCTCGGGCAGTTTTGCCAACGACAGTGCGACGGCAACCGTAGATTCGTCGAGCCCGAGATGTTCGGCTAGATCTCGTTGACTTTGAAAGTGCTGCTCATCGAGGAAGCGCCGCCAGACGACGGCATTGTCGAAAACGGTCTGCGAATCGCGTTGAACGTTGAGGTCGTACCCAAGCTTGTAGCTCTCGATCCCGATGGGAAGATCGACGACGACAGCCTTCACCGTTTCCTTGTTCGCCTCCTTCAAGGCGCGAACGCGGCGTCCGCCATCGCTCACGAAGTACGAGCCCGGGTTGGCGTAGTCGGGAATGACGTGGATCGCTTGCTGTTGCCCTTGCTTCGCCAAATTCACGGCTAACTCGGCGATCGACGTTTTCAGATAGAAATGCCGCGGGTTGAACGGGCTCGGTTTGATGGCCTTGAGATCGAGATCGATCACCTGGCCGGCCTGGTAATTGTTCTCGAGGCGCCACGCGCGATACTCCGCCGATTCATTGACATGGGTTTCGGCGGTGGAGGGAACGGCGTGGAGGACGGATTCGGGACGCGCGGAGCCGGGTTTCGACGCAGGCTTCGCGTCGCTCTTCACGAGATCGTCGATCGCGTTGAGTCGATCGAGTGCGGTGCGTTTCTCGCTGCTGGTCGTGTCGGGGCGCGCTTGGAAGCCTTTCGCAAACTGGGAGGGTTTCATTGGGGTGTCCTTTATGCGCATAAAGTCAGGGGAGCATGGCGGCGAGTTCGTCGGCGCAAGCACGGATTTCGGCTGCGGCCAACTTTGCGCCCCGGTCGCTCATTTGCAGTACGGTCTGGCCGAGCGCCATTGCCTGCTTATAGGCTTCGCGGGTTGGAATTTGTGTCTTGAGCAGCGGGAAGCCGAGGTCTTCGAGCGCGCGCTTGAGTTCTCGCGTGAGCATCCGCTTCTCTTCCGTCTTGTTCAGTAAGAACACCGCGCGGAGGTCTTCGTTCATGACCTGCGCTTGTTGAACGAGCTTGACCAATCCGACGCTGGACCAGTAGTCGGCGGGCGATGATGAAGTCGGAATAACAGCGATGGATGCGGCGAGCAGTACGACGCCGGATACCTTCTCTGTGATCGAAGGCGGGCAGTCGACGACGATGATGTCGTAGTCCCCGATGAACTTCTTGATCTCCCGGTGGATTTGGCCGCCGGCTTCGGAGAGATTAACGACTGGGAACGGAATGCCGGAATCCCCGTCGGCGGAAGCGCTGGACCAGTGCACCAAGGTGTTTTGCCCATCCGCATCGACTACCAGGACACGTTTGCCCTTTTCATGAAAAGCCGCGCCAAGATGCATGGCAATCGTGCTTTTGCCTACCCCGCCCTTCTGTTGAGTTACCGCGACGATTTCCGCTGCCAATTTTTTCGCTCCTTAACAGATCGACGAATTTTACCGTGAAGATTTTTAATTTCAATGTTTTCGTCGCTGTATAGCCACGAATTAGCCAAACGTTGGCCGACCGGACAAGGTTTATGCGCATAAAGCCCCGCCATTGAGGTCATACGCTGAGTACAGAGGGGGTTGCGAAGGGCGACCGACCTGACTGAAGCCATCGACGTGTACTGCGCGTCGGGTCGTGCTCTCCGTTTTCTCCGATGAGTGGCAGGAGAGTCACGAGAGAACAAGCCTCGGCGCGGCGTGTCGCCGGACGGTCCAGCAATGCTGAAGAGTGTCGATGGGGAAAAGGATGCGGTGTAACGAAGGTGAACGATGGAATGCGCGTCGCAACGTCGTGGACGGGGTGAAGCGATGTTTGCAGGTTCATGGGCGCGACGCAGCGATGCGGGTACCGGAGGTGTCGAGGCTGTTTCGACGAGACCGGAGCGGTTGTGCCGGCGGTTGCTTTATGCGCATAAAGTCGCTGAAGCCCCACGGCCCCTCACTTTTTCAGATTGGGCGGGGTCATCAATTGTCAGCCTTCCGGGCCCGTTTTTGGAGCGATTTCCACAACCGGCGCCCAAGCCGGTACGGCTGAACCCTATTCGAGCGCACGCGGCAACGACGCGCCTACGCACGCTCTGCTGCTTCGACGGCTCACCCGGCTGCTCGACCGAGCCCGCGGCACGAACGCCGTAAAATGATGTCCCCACAGCCAATCGAAGCGACCATGATCACCGTCTACCATAACCCCCGCTGCTCGAAATCACGAGGCGCATGCGAGCTCATCGACGATCGCTTGAACCGTTCGGGAGAGACCGTCAAAGTGATCGAGTATCTGAAGGAGCCGCCATCCATCGATGACCTCAAGGCATTGCACCAGATGCTGGGCGGATCAGTCAGGGACATGATTCGCGAGAACGAAACGCCCTTCAAGGAACTCGGTCTCGCCGACGTGTCGCTGAGCGACGACCAACTGTACAAAGCCATTGCCGCACATCCGATATTGCTTCAGCGCCCGATTGTTGTCCGCGACGGCCGCGCGGTGATCGGACGGCCACCGGAAAATATCGAAGTGCTGTTCAAGTAGGCGCGGTTCGAATAGCTCATTGTGATCCGGCTCATCGCATCCGCCGCTATCACGGCGCAGTGAGAACGCATGCAAATTCACGCAAAAAGTTCAAGTATTCGAATAGTAATTATATTTCGAATTAAAGAAAGAACCGCCCGGGTGAGCCGCGGAACGTGCGAATGGCGTCGATAGACCAGGGTGCGGCCGTCTCGAACGGAGTCCAGACCAACAACACCGCGCCGTGTGCGTCATCGAACGGACACGGATGTGACGATTCGTAAGCGCGACGGCATATCGAGGAGTTATCCACAGATTCTGTGGAAAAGTTTGTGGAAAGGCAGGCCCGAACGCCCAGCCAGCCGGGCGTTTAGTGGGTTGCGCGAAAAATTGGCCGTTGCGGCGAAACGTGGCACGGAGCAGGCGGCTATGATGGAAGGCCGAGCCGAATCGACACGTTTCGGCATAAACGCGTCTCAACTTGGAGGAGCAGCAGCATGGCTTACAAAATTGAAGTGGTCGTTGGCAGCTTGCGGCGCGAGTCATTCAATAAGCAGCTTGCTCATGCACTGGTGAAGCTCGCGAGCAGCGAATTCGAGTTCGATTTCCTCGATATCGGCTCGCTGCCGCTGTACAGCCAAGACTACGACGCGAACTACCCGGAATCGGCGAAGCAGATGAAAGCGCGCATCGAGGCCGCGAGCGGCTTGCTCTTCGTCACGCCGGAGTACAACCGGTCGATGCCGGGCGTCCTTAAAAACGCGCTCGATTGGGGTTCGCGGCCGTGGGGGTCCAACTCGTGGAAGGACAAGCCGGCGGCCGTATGCGGGATCTCGCTCGGGGCGGCCGGTACGGCGCTGGCCCAGCAGCACCTGCGCAACGTCCTGGCGTATCTGGACGTACCCACGCTCGGTCAGCCCGAGATATTCATCAAGCACACCGATTCGTTCTTCGATGCCGGCGGCGGCATCGCCAGTGAAGACTCACGCAAGTTCCTGACGACGTTCGTTCAACGTTTCGAGGCTTGGGTGAAGCGTCACACGCATGCCAAGTGACCGCTTATCTGCGACCGGCGCCTGAATCGTCGCCACGATAGACTTCTTCGTCCTGCAGGTATTCGTCGGGAAGGGGCGAAGGGGTCGTCCGAGGGGGCGTGCTCGGGGCGCTGTCAGGTCCGGGCTGCGCATTGCCTCGGCCCGCCGTGAACACCGCCCCCATGCCCGGCGCCGAGCCTGCGGCCACGGCGGTCGCCGCCGCCTCGGTGGTAGCGGCCACGCGGGGCGGCTCGGTGGCCGCCTCTCCCACGCTTGGGACCACCGGAGTGTCGACGCTGTCCCGGGCGTAGGTGTGCACGGTACCGTGCCGAACCGGCTGAGCCGGCACGCTCGTTCGAAGCCCTAATTCCTCGAGCGCCGAATGCGCGCGCGTGGCCTCATCGGCAGGCGCGCGCCATGTGGCCGCGCGTTCCTCGACATCGAGCGGGCCCATGCCCTCCAGCGTCGTGCGCGTGACCTGCGCCAGGGCATCGGTCGGTGCGTCGACGCAAACCATCACTGCGCCACGCCGCACAGCCTCCGCGTAACGCGCGGCTTCACGCTCGGGCGGCGCGGAGACGAACAGCGATTCGAAGAACCGTTCGATGCTGGCGAGCAGCCCCTCGTTGGCGGTGCGCTCGTAGGCACTCGCGGACGCGGACGCCGACGCCGACGTCGCGTCGCTCGCATAGGTTGGCTCGCAACGGGCCTTGAGCGTCACATCGCCGTAGGCGATGCCTGCCGCGACAAGCGCATCGCGTGCGGCTTCGGCTTGCGGATAGGTATCGAAAAACGCAATGACGGTGTGCTGCATGCTGACCTCCTCGAGGCTTGTCGCGAAACGGCACGCAAAATTCGCGCCGCGCCGTTCAAGTCGCCTTGCCGTGCGCGTGCACGCGTCCTTCGCGTTCACGTGCAATGGTCTGAAGCATCGTTTCGAGCAAGGCGATATCGAAAGGTTTTGACAGCACGCGCACGTTGACATTCCGCGCACGCTCGAGCTCTTGCGCGTACCCCGTCATGAGGATGACGGGAAGCGGAGCCGCAAGCGCTTGCACGGCCTCCGCGAGGTCGATCCCGTTGGCGGCGCCCGGCATGTGGATATCCGAGATCAGCACGTCGAAGGGATCGTCGGGTCGAGACAATGCGTCGGCGAGCACATGCAAAGCGGCGTCGGCGTTGAACGCGCACGTGACGCGGTGGCCCATCAGGCGCAGGAGGGCCTCGGTGCCGGCCGCCACTTCGTCGTTGTCCTCCACCAGCAGCACGTGCAAGCTGCCCGGCGCGTCCGCATCGGCGGCCTGCTGGGGGGCTTGCGGGGCCGTGGCGGGCGCCTCGTCGGCGCGCGGCAGGTAAAGACGCACGGACGTGCCGGCGCCCGGCTTGCTGTCGATCGTCGCGAGCCCCCCGGATCGATCGCAAAAGGCGAAAACCTGCGGCAGCCCGAGGCCGGTTCCCATGCCTTTCGGCTTTGTCGTGAAGAGCGGTTCGAACGCGTGGGCCAGCACGTCCGGCGGCATGCCCGCACCGGTGTCTTCCAGCGAGATCTGCACGAATTCGCCAGTCAGGGCGAAGCCGCCCTCCCGTTCCAGCCGCACGTTCGTCGCGCGGACCGTGAACTGGCCACCGCTCGGCATCGCATCGCGCGCGTTGACGGCAATATTGATGAGCGCGAGTTCCAGTTCGGCGCTATCCACTTCGATTGGCCAGATGTCGCGGCCGATGTCGACGACGAGCGCGGCCTTCGCCCCGAGCGACGCGCGCAGCAGCTCTCTGCAGGCCGCCATCCAGCGCGATAGATCGATGGTCTCGTTGCGCAGCGGCTGCTTGCGCGCCACGCCGAGCAATTGCCGCGTGAGCGATTGGCCGCTCTTCAGGGCCCGCTCGATCGCGCCGAGTTCGCGCTCCAGGGTCGCCGCGCCGCGCCGGCGCGCGATCTGGACGTTCGTGGCAACAATCGTCAGCAGATTATTGAAGTCATGGGCGACGGTGCCGACGAGATTGCCGAGCGCTTCCATCTTGCGCGATTGGCGGTAGGCCGATTCGATCGAACGGCGCATCGAAGCCTCGGCTTGCCAGCGCTCCCACGCTTGCTTTTCCGCGGCAAGCCGCTTCAGAGACAATGCGAGCACGATCCAAAGCACGATCGACGGCGTGAAAATCGACGCGGCGAAGATCAGCGCCCGCCGGTACCAGGCCGTCCAGATTGCCGATACGCTGTACGCGCACGAGACGAAGACGGGATACGAGCCGACTTGGCGATAAGCGAGGATGCGCTCTTCGTGGCCCGCGCCCTTGCCCTCGTCGGCTGCAATGCGAAGCACGCCCGAGTGGTTGCCCGCCGCCAACGCTTGGGTAAGCTGCGGGGCCACCACGGCGGACTCGGGGCGCGGCGGATAGGCAGCGAGCACGGCGCCGTCGGTGCGCGTGAGCAGCATCGTCATCGCGCCTCGCTCCTCGCCCAGCAGTTCACGATAGAACGACTCGAAATACGAACGCCGCAACGCGACCGACACGAGCCCGGCAAACGCCCCTTTGGCGTCGCGTCGGGCGATGCCCGTATTGAAGACGGCCTCGCCGCTGCCGGCATGCCAAACCATGACTTTCGACACGTGCTCGAGGATCCGTCCGCCGCGAATTCCGACGAAGTCGTCGCGCGCGGCGATCGAAGCGTGCGGCGCCGGATAGTAGCGGCTATTGGCCAGCAGCACGCCTTCGGGGCCGAAGATCGAGACCGACGCCACTTGCGGATAGCCGCCGCCGATGCTCTGCAGCTTGTTGTGGATGTCGAATTCGCGGGCCCGTATGGCGTTGTTGTCCAGGCCGCGCACGAGGTCGTCGACGCGCGCGTCGAGCGTTTCGTTCAAGTCGAAGACTTTGAGCGCGTGCTCCTGCGCGATGCGCACCGTTCGGACGGTTGCATCGGTGGCCGTCGCCACGCGCGCGCGGAAATCGGAATACGCGACGACGGCCGCATAGACGCCCGGCAGAACAACCGCGGCGGCTAGCAGGACGATGAGCGTCACGCGCCTTACGGCGAAATCGGGCTCGGGCATAGCCGGCGCCGGCGAGTCGTCTTGCCAATCGTCGGGCAAGGCGTTCTTCGTCGAGTCATCGAGCCGTCGGCGGGTCATATTCGTTATCGGTCCAATAGGGCGGTTGCCGTTCAAACATCATAAGCGACTTGGTCCGAGACGGGCCTTTTGCTTGCCTGGCCTGTCGCGGCACGCGTCCGAACGTTCGCCCTAAAACAGCGACGAAATCGGAAGCGCAAACGTACACAAAAGAAAAATCCACGCATGAACTGTCAAATAGTTGGCGTTTCTTTCTTCATACGGCACAAATGATCGGACTTGATCGACCGATCTTGATATTGGAGTGTTGATTTTCCGCAGGTTTGCTCCGAGAATTTCGCATTATTTCTAAGAACACATGATGCGCCCGGTGTATCGAGCGCCTGCCCAAGCGCGAATATCCGCCGCTCTTACGCGAGCCGCGCGTTCGCACCGTCGGCGCCTACGGGGAAGGGGCCGCCTTGCGCCGATTTCCTCCGGCGACACCTCCGCACACGTTAAAGAAAGGCTCCCGAGCCGCCGTTAACGCGATATAGACCGCTTTCGATTTTTACGTCACGCCTGCCATGCCTTTGCCGATTGTGATCGCCGACGATTCCCTGCTTGCCCGTAAGGTGCTGACGAAAGCCTTGCCGGCCGACTGGGACGTCGACATCGCATACGCGTCGAACGGCCACGAGGCGCTCGCACTTTACCGCGCGGGCAAGGCCTCGGTGATGTTTCTCGACCTGACGATGCCGGATTTGACCGGCTATCAGGTCCTCGAAGCGCTCCAGCACGAGGACTTGAATACGTTCGTGATCGTCGTGTCGGCCGACGTGCAGCCGCTGGCGCAGGAGCGTGTACGCGCCCTCGGCGCCGCTGCTTTCGTCGCCAAGCCCGTGACCCCAGAGGCGATATTGCCCATCCTCAAGGAGTACGGGTTGTATGCGTGAGAACGTGTTCACCGAAGAGCAGCGCGACGCCTTGCAGGAAATCGCCAATTTGGCGATGGGGCAGGCGGCCACGCGGCTCGCACGGCTGCTCGATACCTTCATCGAGCTGTCCGTGCCGCGCGTGCGCGTCGTGCGGGCCGAGGATGCGGCGCGGACGCTGCGCGAGATGACGGGCATCGACGAAAGCGTCACGGCCGTGCGGCAAGGCTTTCGCTCCGACATCAAAGGCGAAGCGCTCGTCATCTGCCGCAGCAGCGAGGCGGGCGCCCTGTGCTCGCTCGTCAACGATCCGTACGTGCATTCGGCATACGATTCGGTGAGCCAGTCCGAACTCATGTTCGACGTCGCCAACGTCCTGACGGGCGCTTGCGTATCGTGCATTCTGAACCAACTCGACCGCACGCCGATTTTTTCGCCCCCGGGCTTGCTCGGCGAAAAAATTTCGCTCGAGGATGTCTTTCAATCCGACGTGCTCGCGTGGAAGACGGCGTTGCTGCTCGAAGTGAATTTCGCGCTGGAAGACCAGACGTTCCGTGCGCACCTCGTCATGTTGATGGCGGAGGAGTCGATTCGTCGGATGAACGATGCGCTCGACGCGCTACTGTCCAGCCTATGAACGACGAGATGGAGCAAACGCTCAGCGACTTGGTGATCGAACGCGTCGGCTTCGGCATTTTCGTGCTCGACCGCAACATGAAGGTGCTGATGTGGAACCGGTTCATGCAGGACCACAGCGGAAAGCCGGCCGAAGACGTGGTGGGCAAGTCGATTTTCGACAGTTTTCCCGAGCTGCCGCGCGTTTGGCTTTCCCGCAAGGTCGAAAGCGTCTTCCAGCTTGGCAGCTTCGCGTTCAGCTCGTGGGAGCAGCGCCCCTACCTGTTCAGGTTCGACCATGACCGGCCGATCACGGGCGGCGTCGACTTCATGCAGCAAGATTGCACGTTCATGCCGCTTACGCGGGGCCGTGAAGTCGAAGCCGTCTGCGTGACGATTTCCGATGTCACGCACGTCAGTGTGGTGCAGCGCGAACGGGAAGAAGCCGTCGAAAAGCTGCAGGAATACGCGAATCGCGACGGCCTCACCGGCATCGCGAACCGGCGTTTCTTCGAAGCGCGGCTGCGCGACGAATTTCTGCGCTGGCAGCGCTACGGCGGGGAAATGTCCGTCCTGCTGTTCGATCTCGATCACTTCAAGGACATCAACGATCGCTTCGGACACGCCGTCGGCGATACGGTGCTGCGCGTCATGGCGCAACGCGTGGCCGACGCCGTGCGCGTTCAAGATACCTTCGGACGATTCGGCGGAGAGGAGTTCGCGTTGCTGCTGCCGTGTACGCCGCTTGCCGATGCGATGCTCGTCGCCGAGAAGATTCGCATGACGATCGGCGACACGCCCGTCGAAGCCGAAGGCGTGCGCGTGCCCGTCACGGCCAGCGTGGGCGGCGCGGCGGCGCGCCCGGGCCTGCCCACCTACGAAGTGCTCATCAACGAAGCCGACGCCGCGCTCTACAGCGCGAAACGGCAAGGGCGCAACCGCTCCGTCGCGCTCGCCTGATCGCGACTTTCCCGCTCGCGCGCGCCGTGAAGACGTGCGCCTGGCCCGCCGCCGCGGTGCGCGATGAAACGTTGGTATACTTTTGGCCGTTTCCGGCTCCCTTGCCGGCGCGCCGCACCGCCGATCGAACAAGCGAAGCGCGGCGGTTCGCGCGACTCACGCGCGAGCGGCACGCCGCAAAAAGCATCGGTTCTCATTCGCCCTGCAGGGGCGCCACAGCGGAGTTCGCCTTGGCCGTTTCCAATCTCGTCGTGGACGAATCAGCGCCCGACGCCGCAACCGTCACGTCGGGCAGTTCGTTCTATCTCGCGATGCGCATCTTGCCCGCCGCGCAGCGCGACGCGATGTTTCAGATCTACGCGTTTTGCCGCGCCGTGGACGATATCGCCGATAGCGACGCGCCGCGCGCCGAGCGCAGCGCCGCGCTCGAGCGCTGGCGCGTCGACATCGACGCCTGCTACGACGGCCAGCCGCGTCCGGCTCTGACCGCGCTGACGCGCGAGATCCGTACGTTCGACCTGCGTCGGGAAGACTTTCACGCCATGATCGACGGCATGGCCATGGACGCCGCCGCCGATATCTGCGCACCCGACGAAGCCACGCTCGATCTCTACTGCGATCGGGTCGCGAGCGCCGCCGGCCGGCTGTCGGTGAGGGTTTTCGGGATGAGTGAGGACGCCGGGCATGAACTGTCTCACCACCTCGGCCGGGCGCTGCAACTGACCAATATTTTGCGCGACATCGACGAGGACGCCGCGATCAACCGCTGCTACTTGCCGTACGAGCTGCTTGCCCGCGAAGGCATCGCCGCCACGAATCCAATCGCGATCGCCGACGACCCGTCGTTGCCGCGCGTGTGCGCCACGCTGGCCGAGCGTGCGCTGGCCCACTTCGCCAAGGCCGATGCGATCATGGACGCGGCGCCGCGCAAGGCCGTGCGCGCGCCTCGCATCATGTCGGGCGTCTACCGGGTGCTGCTCGAACGTACGCTCGAGCGCGGCTTCGATCTGCCGCGCACGAGCGTGGCCAAGCCGCGTTTGCGGCTGCTGTGGATCGTTGCGCGCTACGCGCTCTTTTGAGCGTGCGATCGAGCGTTGCGCTTCGTCCTTCAACCTTTGTTTAGATGTCGATGAACGATATTTCCGCCCCTTCCGCCGTCATGGCGGCTTCGAGTTCGACGCTCGCCGGCGCCGTCGAGACGCGCGCCGCGCTCGATGCGTCCATCGCGCGCGCGACCGACGCCATTCTGGCCGATCAGCGCCCCGACGGGCATTGGGTCTATGAACTCGAAGCGGATGCGACGATTCCCGCCGAGTACATCTTGCTCGTGCACTACCTCGGCGAAACGCCGAACGTCGCGCTCGAGCGCAAAATCGTCCGCTACTTGCGCCGCATTCAGCTGGCCGAGGGCGGCTGGCCGCTCTTCACCGACGGCGCCATGGACGTCAGCGCAAGCGTGAAGGCCTACTTCGCGTTGAAGATGGCGGGCGAGCGCGAGGACGCCGAGCACATGCAGCGGGCTCGCGCGGCGATTTTGGGCGCGGGCGGCGCGGAGGCCGTGAACGTGTTCACGCGCATCATGCTCGCGTTGTTCGGCATCGTGCCTTGGAGCGCGGTGCCGATGATGCCCGTGGAAATCACGCTGCTCCCGCAGTGGTTTCCGTTCCATCTCTCGAAGGTGTCGTACTGGGCGCGCACGGTGATCGTGCCGCTGCTCGTACTCAACGCACGGCGGCCCGTCGCGAAGAACCCGCTCGGTGTTCGCATCGACGAACTGTTTCTCGGCGATCCGTCGGCGACGGGCTTGCTGCCGCGCGCCGGTCATCAGAGCCGCGGCTGGTTCGGATTCTTTCGTGTCGTCGATACGGTGCTGCGGGCCGTCGACGGTTGGTTTCCGAAGAAGACGCGCGAGCGCGCGATTGCAGCCGCGGTGGCGTTCGTCGACGAGCGGCTGAACGGCGAGGATGGACTCGGCGCGATTTTCCCCGCCATGGCGAACGCCGTGATGATGTACGACGCGCTGGGCCACGGGCCCGGCTATCCGAATCGTGCGATTGCTCGTGCGTCGATCGACAAGCTGCTTGTCGTCGGCGAGGAGGAAGCCTATTGCCAGCCGTGCTTGTCGCCGGTTTGGGATACCTCGCTCGTCGCGCACGCGCTGCTCGAAGCCGGCACGCCGAGCGCGCGGGAAGCGGCGCTGCATGGATTGCAGTGGTTGCGTCCGCTGCAGGTGCTCGACGTGCGCGGCGATTGGATCTCGCGCCGAGCGCACGTGTGTCCGGGCGGATGGGCGTTTCAATACGCGAACCCCCACTACCCGGACGTCGACGATACGGCCGTGGTGGCGATGGCCATGCATCGCGCGGCCGACTTGACGGGTTCGAACGTCGACCGGGAAGCGATCGCGCGAGCCAGAGAGTGGATCGTAGGCATGCAAAGCAGCGACGGCGGCTGGGGCGCATTCGAACCGGAAAACACGCAGTACTACTTGAACAACATTCCGTTTTCGGATCATGGCGCATTGCTCGATCCGCCCACGGCCGACGTGTCGGGACGATGCCTGTCCATGCTGGCGCAATTGGGCGAACTGCCGGGCAACAGCGAACCGGCGCGCCGCGCCTATGACTATCTACTAGCCGAGCAGGAAGACGACGGCAGCTGGTACGGCCGCTGGGGCATGAACTACGTGTACGGTACCTGGACGGCGCTTTGCGCGTTGAATGCGGCCGGCATCGCGCACGACGACGCACGAATCAAGCGCGCCGCGCAGTGGCTGATTTCGATTCAGAACGACGACGGCGGCTGGGGCGAGGACGGCACGAGCTACAAGCTCGACTACCGCGGATACGAGCCGGCCGCGAGCACCGCATCGCAAACGGCCTGGGCGCTGATGGGGCTGATGGCCGCGGGCGTCGTCGATCACCCGGCCGTCGAGCGCGGCATTGCTTACCTCGTCGGCACGCAGCGCGAACATGGTTTGTGGGATGAAACGCGGTTTACCGCCACCGGTTTCCCGCGTGTCTTCTACCTGCGTTATCACGGTTATCGCAAGTTCTTCCCGCTGTGGGCGCTGGCGCGGTATCGCAACCTCAAGCGCGATGGCCGCGTGCGCGTAACGGTCGGCATGTGATGGTGCGCAGCGCGGCTTTGCCGCTCGTCGTCGTGACCGGCATGGCATTCGAGGCGCGCATCGCTAGTGCGCCTGGGATCGAGGTGGTCTATGCCGCGCGCACGGATCGGCTCGAACGGGCGTTGACCCAAGCATTGGCGAAAGGCGCTTCGGGCGTGATGAGCTTCGGCACCGCGGGGGGGCTCGCGCCGGATTTGCCGCCGGGGGCGCTGATCGTGGCCGATGCAATCGACGGACCGCTGGGCCGCGTGCTCACCGATTCTGCTTGGAAGGACCGGATGATCGCCGCATTGCGCGCCGCGTTGCCTGACGCGCGCATCGAATGCGGCACCCTCGCGGCCGTGGCCGCGCCGGTCGTTACACAGGCGCAGAAAGACGCGTTGCACGGCAAGACCGGTGCGCTGGCGGTAGATATGGAATCGCACGTTGCGGCTGCGCAGGCCGTCGCGCGTGCGTTGCCGTTCGCCGTTTGCCGTGCGGTGGTCGATCCGGCTTGGCGCACGCTGCCGCCCGCTGCGACGGCAGGCTTGCGCGAGGACGGCACCACGGCGCTCGGGCCGATTCTGCGCGAACTCGCGCGGGCGCCGAACCAATTGCCGGCGATGATTCGCTTGGCGTTCGACGCGAAGGCCGCGCGCGCCTCGCTCGTTGCCGCGCGCGAGGCCTTGTACAACGCGGGCGCAATGAGCGCCGCTTAGGGTTGTGGACCGACTGCAGCAGGCACGATTCGTCGGCCTGCGATAGCGCTTCAATAGGGTCGGGCCGGCGCCCTCACGCTCCGCCGAACCCTTGGGCCGTCGATTGCAGCACCGCCCCGCAGCTCGTCTTGTGACCATCGAACGCGACGGCCCGACCGTCCACGACGAATTCCGAATCGCCCTCGACGATGACGCAGTTTTCATGGCCGCTCATCGGACACGTGCATTGATCGCCGACACACGCGACTGGAATGCCGTCGACGTCGAAATTCGACGCTCCCGTGATGACTTTGCCGCCGTGGCTCGTCGGATCGCCGACGCGAATGACGTTCTTCATTTGTTTCGACCTCGGAATTGTTCTGAGCTAGATTATACGAAGCTCGCGTATCTCGAATTCGGGCGTAGGATCGGGGTGCCCACGGTGCTATCCGTGCGTTTGAAGCGCGACGGACGAACGTTCATCTCCGCCCACGCTTACCCCAGCTTCGGCACCGAAAGCCCTCCAAGCCCACCCTGTACCAAATGGCCGATCGTGGGCGCCGCCGCACCTACTTGGCTCGCCTGCGAAAGCGCCGTTTGCGCGCCGGCGGGCAGCACTTTCGCCATCGCTTGTTCGGCGAAGCTGATTCCATTGCTCGTCGCCGCGCCCATGAGCGAGGACGCGTTCTTGGTCGAAGGCATGATCGAGCCCAGCAATCCCGCGCTGTTGCCCGTACCCGCCGCGCCGGCCAGACCTCCCATCCCGCCCGCGCTTTGCGCGGCCGGCATCATCGCCCCGAGCGGATCGCTCGCGGCGACGGCCGTGTCCGCGCCGCCCTCGCCACCGTTCGCACCGGCTTCATCGTCCGCCGGCCACTTCGGCGTCTTGAACTTGCTCGCCGTTTGATCTTGCTGGCGCGGATCGTCGCCAAGCTTGACCTGCACGACACCCGAAGGCAGCCCGCTCACGACCGTATGTCCGCTCGCATCGAGCGCCCCCTTATTGAGCAGCGCACCGTTCGAATCGAATACGGAAAACGCCCCGCCTTTGACGGCTTCCGCATTCGCATACTTGTGAAACAATTCGAGTTGCCCCGGCGCATCGGGCCGCGACGAGGGCAGCGGATACCCCATGCTCGCCGGCCCGTTGAACAGCCGTTGCGCGCCTTTCACATCGACCGTGCCCGGGCCGTGTATCTCGATGTTGCCGCCCGCGATCTTGATGTAAGCGCCACCGCTCGTCAGCACGATGCCTTGATCGGCGGCGATCTCGATCGAGTCGGTGGTCGAGACCACCTTCACGCCCTTTTGTGCGGTCAGCTCGATATTGTCCGATTGCGCTTGAACTTCGACCTTGCCCTTCGCCGCAAACAACTTCATGCCGGCGTTCTGCACGAACAAGCTCAGCTTCTCGCCCACGCTCGCAAGCAACGACTTGCCCGCGGCGACGTGCATGCTCTGCCCCGTCGCGAAATTCACGTGATCGGTGGCCGATACGTGCACCGATTGCTGCGTCGACAAGCCGATGCCCGCCGGGCTGCCGAACAGCAACACAGGCTGATCGAATCCGTTCGCGTTGCCGGCGCCGCCACCGGCGGTGCGCCCCGAATTCGATACCGAGCCCGCCACGCTCTTTTGCGTCGCGTCCGTATAGGCCCGCATCGCGTCGTAGCCGTCCTTGAGGCTTTCCGCTTGGTGCTGCTCGCTCGCTTGCGAAAGGGCTTCGACGATGCTTTCGGCGTTGATGAGCTGGGTTTGCGATTCGCTCACATCGAGCGGTTGGCTACCGGACGACTTCGCGTACGTCGAGACATAAAGCCCTTGCCCCGCGCGAATCGCGCCATACGCGCTCGACTTCAAATCGAACCCGCTGCCGAGATACGCGCCGCGCGTATTGTTCGTGTGATCGACGAGGTAACCGAGGTGCAGATGCGAGTCGGCGCTCGTCGAATACAGGTGAACGCGGTTCTGCCCCGTGGCGTCGTCCATCACAAGTTGATTGAACCCGCTGCCGGCGTATTCCTTCGACCGATAGCCCGAGAGCAGCCCATGCGTATGCCAGGTCGGCGGCGTGGCGCCGCCGTGCATGCGGCTCAAGATCACAGGGCGGTCGCAATCGCCGCCCATGAAGCCCACGATCACTTCGTCACCCTTGCGCAGCGGGTAATGGCCGCCGCGGTCGCTCCCGGCGTCGGGAAACGCGGCGCGCACCCAAACGGACGCGCCTTCGTCGCCCTCGTTGCGTCGATTCCACGGGAACCACACTTTCACGCGGTTCAACGAATCGGTGTAGATCTCTTCATCGTTCGGCCCCGCGATGATCCCCGTCTGCAGCGTCATGACGGGCTTGCGATGCTCGAGCGGGCTGCGGAATGGCGTACGCCGCCGCTGCGCCTCGATTTCGACTTGGAAAAAGCCGGCGCTGCCGTCGGGGTGCTTGACCGTCACGCCCCCGACGCTGGCGGCGGCCACGTGCTTGACTTCGGCCTGCAAGCTCTCCGGAAAATCGGCCACGCCGTCCATGCCCGGCAGGTTGTTGCGGATGGTCCACGTCGTGGCGAGGATGGCGAATTCGCGGTCTTGCTCTGCTTCTTTATCGTGAACGGGATGACCCGTCAGCGCGAACCAATAGCCCGGGCTGGCCGAGCGCATACTGCCGATGCCGTGATAGCGCTTCGCCTGCGATTGCCATGCTTCGGTACGCACGCTCGCTTGATGATCGCCGCGATCGCGCTCTCCCCAGGTATAAGCGCCCGTGTAGTCATAAACTTCGCCCTGCGCGGGGATATCCGTTTGCGCATCGATGGCGCTCGTGACCTCCTTGGGCAAATCGGGCCGCTTGTAGTCGAACGTGCGCGTCGTCAGCGTGGCGCTTTGAATCTGCTGCTGCTCTTTCCATTGCGCAAGGCCGTCGGCTTCCTCACGCAACCCGACGCGGCGAAACACGACCGGGTTAGGAGCGAGTTCAGGCATCAAGTACGCGTCGTCCATCAGCACGAGCGTGTGGGATTTGCCGTCGTCGGCCTGCTCGAAGCGGCCGAATACGCCCGCCTCCTCTAGGCTGCGATGAACGAAATCCCAGTCGTATTCCCATTGCACGCGATTCGAATAGCGCGGCATCGGCTGACGCAAATCGAACCGGTAAGCGTTCTGCGCCTGCGGGTGCTGATCGAACACGTCGGAGACGATCTGCTCGCCCGTTTGCTCCTGCCAATCGCGCATGTCGCGCCGCAGCCGCAGAAAATACATCCACGACGAAAATCGCAACTGGTAGTAAGTCAGCGATCCATCCGTGCCCAATCGGCTGAACGCGTGCACGTAGCCGTGATGCGGCAAATAGTTGCCGTCCGCCTGCTGGAGCCACAACGTGACCGCTTGCCCGATCAGCGCGTCGACCTTGATTTCATTGCCGTGAATCGACACCGCATCGACGATGAATTCGTAATCGCGCCCGAGGCGCGCCGTGCCTTTGACTTGCAGCGGCGCGAGCCAATCGTCGCCCAACGGGGTATCGAGCTTGAGCAGGCGATTGCGTTGGGCCGCGCCGTAATAAAGCGCGTCGAAAAGCGTGTCGGAATTCATGCGCCATTCCTTTCAGAGCAGGCTGCATCGCGGGCAGCGCGAGGGAGGCGCAAATTTTAATAGACCTGCATGACGAAATCGATAGCTATTCTCCTCGAAACGCCCAATCGAGCGGCGGAGTGAGATTTATCTGCAGTTTTTGAGGCGCCCGATTAATTAATTGAAGAAAAAAATACGGGCGCCTTGAATGCGGGCGCGCCGATTCGGCAATTATTGCGCAATAGAACGAGTTGTATAGTATTGCCCGAGATGGCGCGTGCTCGTGCGCGCCAACGACCGCGTACCCGGCAATCGCGAGACGACCGGGGGAACGACGCGGCGTGCGCTGGGTTATGCCCCCAACGCTTTTCGAATCATCTGCGCGGCTGCGCCGAGCACGAACAGCAATACGATGAGGCGGAAGGCCTGCGGCGGCAGCTTGTCGCGCAGCGGCCGTGCGATCAGCATGCCCGCGATCACGGGGATGCTGGCGGCGGCGGAAATCAGGAGATCGCCGCCGGACGCATGCGCGCCGCTCTTGAAGGCGACGAGCAACGTCAAGATCGAGACGACGAGGATGATCGCCATCTGCTTGGTGAAATCCTTGCCGCGCGCGCCCGTGGAGATCAGATAGATCGCGAGTAACGGCCCGGGGATCGACGCGATGCTTTCCATGAGCGCCGCGCCGAACCCGAGGATGAATCCCACCGGCTTGACCCAGGCCGGCGCGAGCGTAAACCGCGGCGAGGCGAGCAGCAACACGGACGCAAAGACCAGCAACGCGCCTGCGGCGGCCTGTGCATGATGCGGTTCGAGCGAGATGAGGATCGACACGCCGACGATGTTGCCGAGCACCGTGCCGATGAGCGGCGCGGCGATGCGGCGCGCCGTGGCGAACGTTTCGCCGCCTTCGAGGGCTTGCGGAATATTGCCGAGGATCACGGGCATCGAGAGCAGCAGCACCGCCTGCTTGACCGGCATCATCTGGCTTAGGATCGGCATCGCCACGAGCGGCACGCCGATGCTGACGATGCCTTTGACGGCGCCGCCCACGATCAGTGCGGCGACGATGCCGGCCAGGGCGTAGGGATGGAGCGCATGCAACGTGGAGCTCAACATGCCCTGACAGCAAGCCGCGTGAAACATGAGTGTGATCTGCCTAAGAGTCGTTATTTGTTGCCGATGCCGTTGGAGGGCGGCGCGCCGGCGGGTGCATTGGCGGGGGGCACCCCTGGCACCGCCGACGCGGCGGCTGGAGCCGATGCCGCGGCGGCCGATGCCGCGGCGGCCGATGCCGCGGCTGGGGCCGATGCGGATGAAGCAGGCGCTGGAGATGCGGGCGTGGCCGAAGCCGCCGCCGGCGCGGCTGCAGCAGAGGCGCCCGAAGCAGGTTCGGCCGGAGCCGTCGCGCTTGCTGCACCGGCAGCACTCGCTGCGCTTGCCCCATCGGGCGCGGCCGGCGTCGCGCTGCTGTCCTCCTCGTCGCCGTAATTGGGCAGCGCGGGCGGCTTGGACGCATCGGCGCCGAGCGCGGAGCGGCGCTGCTGCGTATAGGCGTCGCGCACGAACGAGTACTTATCGAGCGCGGCTTGTTCGAGGATGTTCGTGGCGCCGAGCATATCGGAGCGCGCGCTGACGAACTGCATGGCGTAGAGCGGCCTGCGCGAATCGGTGGGCGCGTAGATGAACGGGCTGAACCGCGTATCGACGGCGAGCCCCACGCCGTCGCGGAAGGAACTCGGCCCGAAGATCGGCAGCACGAGGTAAGGCCCCGACGGCACGCCCCAATGACCGAGCGTCAAGCCGAAGTCTTGATGATGCTTGGGCAGGCGCGCTTGCGTGGCGAAGTCGATGAGGCCGCCGAGGCCGAACGTCGTGTTCATCGCGAAGCGCATGAGATCTTCCGTGGCGTCCGTGATCTTCAGCTGCAACAACGCGTTCGCGAAATTGTTCAGGTCGCCCAAATTGGAGAAGAAGTTGCTGATCGCGGTGCGCAGCGGGTGCGGCGTCACCTTTTGATAGCCCTTCGCGATCGGCACCGCGATCGTACGGTCGATCGTATCGTTGACCTTGAAGATCGCGCGGTTCATCGGTTCGAGCGGATCGCCGGCCGTGCGTTGATCGGGGCTCGCGCAGCCGGCCAAAAGCGCCGCGACGGTCAACGGCGCGGCCAAGGTTAGCAGGTTATCCATCGATTCCTTCTAATTCCTTCTTTTGGGCGCGCGCGGCGCGAGGTTTGCCCATCAGCACGGGCTGGAACACGACCGCGCCTATGAGGGTGCAGGTGAGCGCCAGCGCGAGCAGGCGACCCATGCTGGCCGTGCCAGGGTGGTGCGAAAGCCAAAGACTGCCGAATGCCGTGGCCGTGGTGGCCGCGCTGAACAATACCGCATGCGTGAGGCTCGACGCCAGCAGGCTCGTTTGGCCCGCCCGCCACGCCATGACGAAATACACCTTGAATGCGACGCCCACCCCGAGCATCAGCGGCAACGCAATGATGTTCGCAAAGTTCAGCGGCATGTCGAAGACGACGCAAAGCTCGAGCGTGACGAGCGCCGATACGAGCAGCGGGATCATCGTGCGCAGCACGTCGCCGAACCGGCCGAGCGCGATCCATAGCAACAGCGTGATCGACAGCACCGCCCATCCGGCGGCCTGCAGGAACGCCTTGATGATCGTATCGGCCGAATGCAGGATCGAAATCGGACCGCCGATCGCGCCGGGCTCGGCCTTCTTCACGGCATGAGCGAAGCGGCGCAGCATCGCATCGTCGTCGGAATCGACACCTGCCGGGACGCGCGGGGAAATTTGCACGAGCGCGCGGCCGTCGGGCGCGACCCATTCGTGGACGAGCGCCGGCGGCAGCGATTCGCGCGTGATCGGGGACGGTTGCAGCAAGTTGGTCAGCTGATGCAGCGAGAGCCGCAGCGGCGTGGCGAAAGCGGCCTCGGCGCGATCGCGCGCGGCGGCGTCGGCGGCCGCGAGTTTGGCCAGCGATGCCGAAAGCCGTTTCGCTTCCTTCGCGCCGGGGCCCGGGTAGTCATCGGCGGCATACGAGAGCTGATTCGCCGCGCGTTTCAACGCGGCGACGCGCTGCGCATCGGACGACGGGGGCGCCGGCGGCTGCGTCAGCGCCGGCAGCAGCGTTTGCGCCGCCTGGGCGATCAGCGAAAGCTTTTGCGGCTGGTCGGGCGGGATGAAGGTCGTGAGCGTGGTCACGCGCCCGACCTCCGGCAGCGCGCTCAAGCGCTGGGCGGTCGCGTTCGCCGCGGCAAGCGTGGGCGCCAGCACGGCGACATCGTTGACCGACGCTTCGGGGGAGTTCTTCAGCGAGCGCAGCGTCGCCATCGATTCCGTCGTCGGGTCTTTCAAATGCAGCGGGTTGAAATCGAAGCGCAGATGCAGCAGCAGCGGCGTTGCGCCGATCACGACGGCGAGCGCCCCTAGCAGGATGGGCTTGCGGTGGTCCTGTAGAAAGTCGTCGACCGGCGCCAAGCGCGCGAAGCCGGGCCGCGAGGGCTCGCCGGGCGGCGCCATCAGCTTGATCAGCGCGGGCAGCAGCGTCATGGTGCTGAAGTAGGCGACGATCATGCCGACGCCCGCGATCAGCCCGAGCTCCGATACGCCCTTGTAGGCCGTGGGCAAGAACGAGAAGAAGCTCACGGCCACGGCGGCGGCGGCGAGCGTCAGCGGCAGGCCCATCGAATGGGCCGCGCCGACGAGCGCGTGATCGAGCCGTTCGTCGCGGTGGCGCTCCTCGCGGTATTTCACGCCGTATTGAATCGCGAAATCGGCGCCCAGGCCGACGAACAACACCATGAACGCGACCGAGATCATGTTCAGCGAGCCGACCATCATCAGGCCGAGCGCGGCCGTGATCGGCAAGCCCACCGCCAGCGTGACCAGCACCGCGAGGATCATCCGTTTCGAACGCAGCGCGAGCCAGAGGATGGCCAGGACCACGATGAGCGTGGCGATGCCGTTCACGGCCGCGCCGTCGGCGACAGAGGCGAATTCTTCATCGGCCAGCGGCTGCTCGCCCGTCAGGTGCACGCTTGCGCCGTAGCGTTTTTGCAGATCGAGCTCGCGCGCCACCTTGCGAATGGTGTCAGAAGCCTGCGCGCCCGCCTGCAACGCGCTGTAGTTGACCACGGGCGTGACCGTGACGAAGGCGTGCGCCGGCTGCCGGGCCGAATCGGGATCGACGAGCGCGCGCCAGGAAAATGCCGCGTTCTTGCCGGCCAGGACCGCGTCGGTCGTATCGGCGGCGCGCGTGAAGAGCGTCGCCATGCCCGGCAGCTTGACCTGTCCCGATTGCAGCGGCAGGCCGAGCATCGTCGATAGCGTTGTCGCCAGGCCCGTGACGCTCGGATCGTGGGCCAACGTGTTCACGAGCGGACGCGCCTGCGTGAGCTGTGCGGTCGTGCTCGCAACGCTGTCGCTCGACAGGAACAGCATGCCGCCGTGTTCGAACAACGGGCCCCCGCCAGGCTGCGAGACGGCGCCGATTTGCGCGCGATACGCGGGGCTCGACAGGCCCGCGGCGAGCGCATCGGCTGCGGCGTCGGCCATTTCGGGGGCGTTTGCGTCGACGACCGCGAGAATCGTCTGGTCCCGATCGGGGAACGCGCGATCCATGGCGGTGCTGAGCGCCGACCACTGTGCGTCCGTCTCGATGAGCTTGCTGACGTCGGTGTTGATTTTGAAGTGCCGCGCCGTATAGACGCCGCTCGCCGCGGCCAGCACGAGCGCGAGCGCGACGATCCAAACCGGGCGGCGCACGGACCAGGCAACGAGACGAACGATAAGGGGCGTCAGCATGAATCGGAATCGGCCGGCAACGGAAACGTAAGGGGCAAAACGCCTAAGTATACCGGGGGTCGGCGCGCCGGCTCCGCCTACCGCTCAGTACGGCGCGGAACCGTTGCCCCCCGGTAGGCGTCGAAACGGGAAGCAAGCCGGCGCGGCCGGCGGCGGGGGTGGGTATACTGCCCGAACCGCCCGTTCTCCGCCCGGGCATCGACCCGTCCCCGCGCTTATGCGCGAGCGGCGTTACAGCTTTCCTTTCAATCGAGTTGGACATTCCATGAAACGTCAATTGTTCGCATTTTTTGCCGCGATGTTCGTCAGCGCCGCCGTTTGGGCGCAAACGGCGCCCGTGGACGTGGTCAAGCAGGCTGTCGTCGGCACCGTCGACGCGATGAAACAAGATCCAGCCGCGCGCGGCGGCGACATGGCCAAGATCTCGCAAATCGTCCAATCCCACTTCTTGCCGTCGACCAACTTCGACCGCACGGCGCGTATTGCCGTGGGCGACGCATGGAAGCAGGCCACGCCTGCACAGCAGCAAGAGCTGGCGAAGCAATTTAAAGTCCTGATGACGCGTACCTACGCGGCGTCGCTCGCGCAGCTCGGCACGCAAGATGCCCACTTCTCGTTCAAGCCGGAAGAGGCAAGCGCCAACGACGCGCTCGTCATGTCCACCGTCACCACGCCCGGCGACAGTCAGCAGGTGGGTTACCGCCTCGGCAAGGCGGGCAACGAATGGAAGATTTACGACATCGACATGTCGGGCGCCTGGCTCATCCAGGTGTATCAGAACCAATTCAAGAGCCAATTGAGCCAAGGCGGCATCGACGGGCTCATCAAATTCTTGACCGCCCACAACGCGCGCGCCCAATAAGCCGGCGATGCAAGCTTCGGCGTCGGTCAACGCCGGCGCCGTTCGACGGCGAACTTGATCAATTCGGCTTGCCCTTCGATTTCGAGCTTGCGTTTGATGTTCAGCCGGTGCGTTTCCACCGTGCGCACGGAAAGCCCGTAGCGCTCGGCGATCTGCTTGCTCGACAGGCCCTCGGCCAACGCATCGAGAATCTCGCTCTCGCGCGGCGTCAGCCGCTCCACCGGCGTTTGCAGCGAACTGGCTTGGATCATGCGCGCAGCGATACCGGCGCTGAAAAACGTGCGGTTCGCCAGTACCGCCGAGATCGCATGGACGATCTCGGTGGCCGGCGAATCCTTCAGCACATAGCCGCTAGCACCGGCCCGCACGGCTTGCGTCACGTACTCGATGTTGTCGTGCATCGACAGCATCAGCACGCGCACCGCCGGAAAGCGTTCGTGAAAAATGCCGGCCAGCGTGATGCCGCTCATTCCGTTCATGCCGACATCCATCAAGGCGAGGTCGGGCGAAAGCCTGTCCGCCAGGGCGAGCGCTTCGTCCGCGTTGCCGGCTTCGCCCACCACGACTAGGCCCGGCACGCCTTCCAAGCGCAGGCGCAGGCCGTCGCGTACGAGCGGATGGTCGTCGACGAGAATGATATTGGCGGAGCGGGTAGAGGCGGGCGCGTTCATGGGGGCGAGTCGTCTTGCGAAGAAGCGGCGGTACGCGAACGTGCCGAGTGGGGGAGCGGCGCCGACGCCGTCACGATCGTACTGCCCGGCTGCGAGGCAATGACGAGGGCGCCGCCAAGGGCATCGAGCCTCTCGCGCATGTTGCGCAGGCCGATGCCGCCGCGTGCATCGGCTTGCACGCGCGCCAGATCGAAGCCTTGCCCGTCGTCGGCGATCGCAAGCAGGACCGACGCGTCGCGCACCGTGAAGGTCAGCGTCGCATGCGCGGCGTGCGCGTGCCGCACGATGTTGGTCAACGCTTCCTGAGCGATCCGGAACAACGCAGTATTGACGGCGGTCGGCAGTTCGGCCGCGCGCGATGCCGGGTCCGTTTCGACGCGCATGTCGATGCCGGTTTCCTCGGCCAGCTCTCGCGTCAATTGTTCGAGCGCGGCGGCTAAGCCGAGATCGTCGAGCATCGAGGGGCGCAACGCATGCGAGATGCGGCGGACTTCGCGCAGGACGTGCGATAGACGTCCGAGCGCCGTGCCGAGCGCCGCTTCCGCGCTGGGCACGCGCACGTGCGGATGGCCGGCATGCTCCAGACGCGCGAGCGCCGATTCGAGCAGCAGTTTCACCGACACCATCATCTGGCTGATGCCGTCGTGCAGTTCGCGCGACAGGCGCGCTCGCTCGTGCTCTTGCGATTCGACCACTTGCCGGGCGAGCCGCTTGAGCTTCGCATCGGCACTGCGGTATTCGGAGACGTTCAGGAAGAGCGCGCAGGCCATGATGACGCCGAAGCCCGCTAGCGCGATGGCGCCGATCCATGTCATCGTGCGCGCGATATTGGCCGACGCCGTCGCATCGATGCGCGCAAGCGCCGCGGTCACGCCGTCCAAATAAATGCCGGTTCCAATCATCCAGCCCCAGCGCGGCAGCGGCACCACGTAGCCGAGCTTGGGCTCGAGACGATGGGTGGACGGGCGGTGCCACAGGTAGCGAACGTATCCGCCGCCTTGGTTCGCGGCGGCGATGAGCTGCTGAATCGTCAGCGACCCTTTGGGATCCCTGAGCAGCCACCAGTTGTGCCCGACGAGATCCGGCTCGCGCGGGTGCATCAGCGAATCGCCGCGCATGTCGTAGACGAAGAAGTAGCCGTCGGGCCCGAAGTCCATGCGCTGCAGCATGGCGAGCGCTTCGCGCTTGAGGGCCGTGTCGTCTTTCGCATCGCGGCTCGCTTCATAGAGCGGTGCGATCGCGCTCGTCGCGAGCTCGACGTAGTGCTTGAGCTCGGCTTGCTTGCTCGACATGTAGGCCGCTTCGACGCTCTCGCGCTGCGCCTTGGCGAGGGCGGCGGCCTGCATGCGCACGCCGATGCCGATGCCCGCTATCGCCACCAGGAACGGGACGATCGCCAGCAGAAAGATCTTCGTCTTGATCTTCATCATCGACAGGAGCGTGATCCATCGAAAACAAAGCGGCGCGGCCCGTTCGGACCGCGCCGCTCATCGTTCGGCGAGCGAACGAAATGCGCTTTAGTGCGCCGCGGCCGTGCGCGAGTTCTTCACGTTCGGCGCGCGGCCGATTTCCTCGAGCTTGATCTCGACGTGGCGCGAGAACACGTATTCCGCGGGACGCTGCTTGTCGAGCGGAATGTCCTTCGCGAACGCGCCTTCGATCTTCGGGCCGCGCAGGCTGACGCCGAGCGCCTTCAGCGGATGCGCCACCGTATCCATCACGGCCGTCGCTTCGAAACCGCTGTGCACCATGCAGTCGGCGCACTTTTCGTAGTTGCCCGTGCCGTAGGCGTCCCAATCGGTTTCTTCCATCAGTTTCTTGAAGGTCTTCGCATAGCCTTCGCCGACGAGATAGCAGGGACGTTGCCAGCCGAACACCGTACGCGCCGGGTTGCCCCACGGCGTGCAGTGATAGGTCTGGTTGCCCGCAAGGAAGTCGAGGAACATGGCCGATTGGCTGAACGACCAGTTCTTGCCGCGCTTGCCGCGCTTGAAGATCTCGCGGAAGAGCTGCTTGGTCTTGTCGCGATTGAGGAAGTGCTGTTGATCGGGCGCGCGCTCGTACGCATAGCCGGGGGAGACGGTAATGCCGTCCACGCCCATCGGGCCGAGCGTATCGAAGAACGCCGCCACGCGCTCGGGCTGAGCGTCGTTGAACAACGTGCAGTTGATGTTGACGCGAAAACCGCGGCGCTTCGCTTCGCGAATGGCGGCGACGGCCTTCTCGTACACGCCTTCTTGCGACACCGAGTGATCGTGCATGGCTTGATCGCCGTCGAGATGGACCGACCAGACGAAATACGGGCTCGGCTGGTAGTCGTCCATCTTCTTTTCCATCAGCAGCGCGTTCGTGCACAAATAGACGAACTTCTTGCGCGCGATGATGCCCTTGACGATGGTGGGCATGTCCTTGTGCAGCAGCGGCTCGCCCCCGGCGATCGACACGACCGGGGCGCCGCACTCATCGACGGCGCCGAGGCACTCCTCGACGGACAGCCGTTGATTGAGGATGGGATCCGGGTAATCGATCTTGCCGCAGCCGTTGCAGGCGAGATTGCAGCGAAAGAGCGGCTCGAGCATCAGCGCGAGCGGATAGCGCTTATTGCCGCTGAAATGTTGGCGC
Source organism: Trinickia sp. (assembly GCF_051954495.1). Lineage (GTDB taxonomy): Bacteria > Pseudomonadota > Gammaproteobacteria > Burkholderiales > Burkholderiaceae > Trinickia. The sequence goes on along the minus strand of NZ_JBQCHR010000105.1, from coordinate 53,001 downwards.
GTGATATAAGCGCCGACGCGAACCTTTTGCAAAAGCGGAATCGACAAAGCAACCTCCTTAAACTTGGCGTGCGGCGTCGGGCTCGGTGAGCTTCGACGGCAGCTTGAATTCGACTTTTTCTTCACGGCCCGCCATCGTCGAAACTTCGACGGGGCCCAGCGCACGCAACGCGTCGATCACGTGCTCGACCATTTCCTCGGGCGCGGACGCGCCGGCGGTGATGCCGACCGTTTGCGCGCCGGTGAACCATTCGGCCTTCAGTTCGGTGCCATCGGCGACGAGGTAGCTCGCGACACCCGATTCGGCGCCGATTTCGCGCAGGCGGTTGGAGTTCGAGCTGTTCGTCGCGCCGACCACGAGCAGGACATCCACCTGCTCGCTCAACTCCCGCACCGCGGCCTGGCGGTTTTGCGTGGCGTAGCAAATGTCGCGCGTGTCGGGGCCGACGATATTGCTGAAGCGCCGCGTCAGCGCTTCGATGATGCCGCGCGTGTCGTCCACCGACAACGTGGTTTGCGTCACGTAGGCGAGCGGCGTATCCAGCGGCAGATCGAGCTTCTCGACTTCCGCTTCGCTTTGCACGAGCAGTACCTTGCCCGGAATTTGACCGATCGTGCCTTCGACTTCCGGATGCCCCGCGTGGCCGATGAGAATCAGCGTGCGCCCGGCCGCCACGTATTGACGGCCCTGCACGTGCACTTTCGTGACGAGCGGGCACGTGGCGTCGAGCACGTCGAGCCCGCGCGCCTGGGCGTCGTGCTCGACGCTTTGCGCCACGCCGTGCGCGCTGAAAATGGCCACGGCGCCGTGCGGGACTTCATCGAGTTCTTCGACGAAACGCGCGCCCTTATTACGCAGGTTTTCGACGACGTGCCGGTTATGCACGATTTCGTGGCGCACGTACACGGGGGCGCCGTGCCGCTGCAGCGCGCGGTCGACGATCTCGATCGCGCGTACTACACCCGCACAAAAGCCGCGGGGTTGAGCAAGGATGACTCGCATGTGTGGCGAACTCCGACCGAATCGGGGTATCGAACCGCCGGCCTTTTAGCAGCGATCGCCCAGATTCCAACTATTTATTAGAAAGCGGGCGTGATAGCCGGCAAACCAACCCAAACGCGCATTCTAACGCTATCGGGACGCGAACGCTTCCGGGCCGGTAGTCGGGCGTTGCAAGAATGCCAGCGAATTCGCCGTCGAGATCGATGCCGCCGCGGGCGGCGACCCGCTAAACTACCGCATCTCGCGAGCATTATTACGATTGCATTACGCGGACGCTTTCAGTTCAATTTCTTTGCATAGGCTCGTAGGATGCCTTCGGCTCATTATTCATATCGTTTGCGGGAGCGCGCATGATCGCGACGCTCTTTGGGTTGTCCGTCGTCTCGCTCGTCATCTGGGCCGTCCTGTTGTTCGCGCGGGGCGGCTTCTGGCGCACGCGCTGCGCGCCGCCGATCGCGCCCGAGGCGCTAGCGGCGTTCGAGGCGTGGCCGGCCGTGGTGGCCGTCGTGCCGGCGCGCAATGAAGCGGACGTCATCGGCGCCGCGGTCGCCTCGCTGATCGAGCAAGACTATGCGGGCGAGTTTCATGTGGTGGTCGTCGACGATCACAGCACCGACGGCACCGCCGACGCCGCGCGCGCAACGGCCCTCGCGCTGGGCAAACCCGAGCGGCTGACCGTCATCGCGGCCGAGCCGCTGCCGGCGGGCTGGTCAGGCAAGGTGTGGGCGCAATCGCAAGGCGTCGCGGCCGTCGCATCGCGCGCGCTGTCGGCCGACTATTTGCTCCTGACCGACGCCGACATCGGCCATCCGCCCGAGGCCGTGGCCGAACTCGTCGCTCGCGCCACGATCGAGCGTCGGGACCTGGTCTCGCTGATGGTGCGGCTGCGCTGCGATTCCATCTGGGAAAAAGCGCTGATTCCGGCGTTCGTCTTCTTTTTCGCCAAGCTGTACCCGTTCCGGTGGGTCAACGATCCGCGCAACAAGACCGCCGCCGCGGCCGGCGGCTGCATGCTCGTCAAGCGCGCGGCGCTCGAAGAAGCGGGCGGGATGGCCTCGATTCGCGCGGCCCTCATCGACGATTGCACGCTCGCGGCGCAAATCAAGCATCGCGGCCAGGGCGGCCATGCCATTCGATTGGATGTGGCGGCGCGCAGCCGTTCGTTGCGGCCGTACGACGGCCCAAGCGAGATCTGGAACATGATCGCGCGCACGGCCTTCACGCAATTGCGCTATTCGCCCTGGCTGCTGGCCGGCACATTGGCCGGCATGACGGTGATCTATCTGGTGCCGCCCGTCGTGGCCGTGGCCCTGGGCCCGTTGGGCTGGCCGGCATGGCTTGCCTGGGGCGCCATGTGCTGCGCCTACGCGCCCATGCTGCGCTATTACGGCCGTTCGCCCTGGTGGGCGCCGGCGTTGCCGCTCGTTGCGTTGTTTTACGTGGGGGCGACCGTGGCGTCCGCCGTACGCTATTGGCGCGGCAAGGGCGGCCAGTGGAAGGCGCGTGTGCAGGCGCCCGTTCAGGGCCGCTGAGCCACAGCGCCGATCATTTCTGCGTCAGCATCATGTAGAGCTGGATGGCCGCATCGGGCGAAAACGTGAACGGCACCCAGCCGTGGCCGGTGTGGCGGGCAATCAGCAGACGATCGCCGTTCGGCTGCTTTTGCATCGCCATCATCGGGTTTTTCGTGGAGGCGAAACGCCAGCCGGGGGCAAGCGCGGTGGGCGGCTCCGGCGTCATAGACGCGCGCGCGTTGGCCAGTTCCTCGATCAATTGACCGATCTGCTCGGGACGCAGCGTGACGGTTTGCGACCCGATGCTCAATGTGAGTTCGTTGTGCGAAGGGCGTGCGACACGCAGCGTGGAGGTTTCGTCGGCGGCAGGCGCGGGTGTTGGCGCAGGCTGCTCGGTCTCGGGCGAAGCGATGGGTTCGGTCTGTGCGCGCTCGATTTCGGCGCGCTGCGTCTGGTCGCGCTCGGCGGCGGCCTGTGCGAGCCGGACGAGTTCGCTGAGCCGATCGACCTGCGCGTCGATCGCACCGATCTGTTCTTCCAGGTTCATGCGGGCTTTCTCAGGCAAAGAGACGCGATTCTACCGGCTGCGTGCCGAGTGCATTCGCGCCCCGTGCCTTCGAGTTGTAACAAAATGCACATCCAGCGCTCAGCGCTGCAGATAACCCGCTTCGCGGAACCACTGAAGCGCATCGCGCAGCCCGTCGATGTAGGGCCTCGCCCGGTAGCCGATTTCGCGCTCGGCTTTCGCCGAGGAGAAATACATCTTGTTCTTCGACATCTTCAAGCCGTCGACCGTGACGAACGGTTCGCGCTTCGTGAACTTGGCCACGCATTCGGCCCCGAGCGCGAGCGGATAGAGCGGCCAACGCGGTAGGCTGATGGTAGGCGGCTTGCGGCCCGTTTCGCCCGCGATGTCGGCAAGCATGCGCTGCAGCGGCAAGTTTTCGCCGCCGAGGATGTAGCGCTCGCCGATGCGCCCGTGATCGAGCGCGAGCAAGTGCCCTTGCGCCACGTCGTCGACATGCACGAGATTCAAGCCGGTATCGACGAACGCGGGGATCTTGCCGAGCGCGGCTTCGACGATGATGCGGCCCGTCGGCGTGGGGCGCACGTCGCGCGGCCCGATCGGCGTGGACGGATTGACGATGACGGCCGGCAATGCGTCGCGCTCGATCATCCGCTCGACGGCACGCTCGGCCAGCACCTTGCTGCGCTTATAGACGCCGATGGCCTGTTGCGCGGCGAGCGGGGCCGATTCGTCGGCCACGCGGCCTTCGCTCGTGACTTTCAACGTCGCGACGCTGCTCGTGTAGACGATGCGTTCGACGCCTTCCGCGAGCGCCGCGCGCATGGTGGCTTCGGCGCCTTCGAGGTTGGCGCGTTCGATTGCCAAAGGGTCCGGCGCCCAGAGCCGGTAATCGGCGGCCACGTGGAAGAGATAGCGCACGCCGCGCAGCGCGGCGCGCATCGACGATACGTCGCGCATATCGCCGACGACGATCTCGGCGTCGAGCGCTTCGACGTTCGTGCGGGGGCTCGTTGCACGCACGAGCACGCGCACGCGCATACCGCGCGCAAGCGCGGCGCGGGCGACGGCGGAGCCGACGAAGCCCGATGCGCCCGTGACGAGCACGAGGTCGCGGGAAGATTCGGTCATGGTATGTGGTGCGTATTGCGCAGTATGGCGCAGTATGGCGCGGGTTGTTGCGGTGATGCGGCGAAATTGTACTTGGTGTGCTCGCCGCTCACGTATAAGCGATCGCGCCTTCGTTGAAATGCCTGATGAATGCGTGCGCATCGGCGGCGGGCATTGCCCGCGCGAAGCGGTAGCCTTGCACGACGCCGCAGCCGTGCCGGCGCAGAAATGCGAGCTGCGTGTCGGTTTCGACGCCTTCGGCGACGACCTTGAAACCGAGCGCTCGGCCGAGCGAGAGAATTGCCCTCGTGATGACCTCGTCTTCTCGATGGCGGCCGATGCCCGAGACGAACGACATGTCGAGCTTGAGCCGATCCGCATGGAAGTTGCGGATGTAGGACAGGCTCGAATAGCCGGTGCCGAAATCGTCGATCGCCAGATCGATATCCATGGCGCGCAATGCGCGCAGCACGTCTAGCGCGCCGAGCGACATCAGCGCGCCTTCGGTGATTTCGAGTTCCAGTAGGCGCGGCGACAAGCGCGCCCGTGTAAGCGCGCGCTGCACGACGCGCAGGATGTCGCCGCGCGCGAATTGCCGCGGCGACAGATTGACCGACATGCGCAACCCGGGCAGCGTCTCTTGCCAAACCTGCGCTTGGAAGCATGCCTGCTGCATGACCCATTCGCCGATCGGAACGATGAGCCCGTTTTCCTCCGCGATCGGAATGAACGTCGCGGGGCTGACGGGGCCGAGCGTTTTGTCGGTCCATCGCAGTAGGGCCTCGACGCCGGTCACGCGATTGGTTTGCAGATCGACCTGGGGCTGATATTCGAGCCTGAATTCCCCGTTCGCCAAGGCGGCCCGCATGCGGCGCGACAGCGCGAGTCGCTCGTCCGCGCGCCGGCCGAGTTCCGGCGTGAATCTCTGCAGGCCGTTGCGTCCATTCGATTTGGCGCGGTACATGGCCAGATCGGCGCGGCGCAGCAGCGTTTCCGGGTCGTCGCCGTCGCTCGGGAAGCAGGCCACGCCGATGCTGGTCTCGACGTAGAACTCCGTATCGTCGATCCAGACGGGACGCGCGAAGGCTTGCGAGACCCGCGCAAGTACTTCGGTCAGCCGGTCTTCTTGCGCGCCCTCGCACACCACGACGACGAATTCATCGCCGCCATAGCGCGCGACGATGTCGGCCTCGCCCACGCATGCCGACAAACGGGCGCTGATCTCCTGCAGCAGGCGGTCGCCGATGCCGTGGCCGAGGCTGTCGTTGACATCCTTGAAGTGATCGATGTCCATGAAGGCGACCGCGACGCGCGTGCTGTCGCGCTGTGCATCGCCGATGACCTGCGCCAGACGTTCATTGAGCCGATGGCGATTCGGCAGCGCGGTGAGCGTATCGAAGTTCGCTTGCTGGCTCAGCAAATCGCGCGATTGGACCAGCTCGGTCACATCGTTCACGACGCTGATGTGATGCGTGACGAGGCCGTTGTCGTCGCGTACCGGTGCGATATAGATCTGATTCCAAAATAGCGAGCCGTCGCGTCGATAGTTGCGCAAGAGCGTGGCGACTTCACGTTCCTCGGCCAGCGCCCGCCGGATCGATTCGATGCCTTCTTGCTGGCGATCCTCGCCTTGCAGGAAGCGAAAGTCCAACCCTTTGACGTCGGCCACCGCGTAGCCCGTGATCCGTTCGAACGCGGGGTTCGTGTATTCGATGAGGTTGCCGTCTTCGGTTACGCGCGTGATCAGCACGGCGTTGACGATGGCGTCGAGCGCGCGGCTGCGCAATCGAAGGGCGAGATCGACGCTTTTGCGCTCGGTGACGTCTTCGTAGGTCGCGAGCAGACCCATGACTTCGCCCTGCGTATCGCGCAGCGGCACCTTCGTCTTGCGCAGCCATCGCCATGCGCCACCGGCGGAGGGGGCGAACTCCTCGTAGTTGCTCATCGGTTCGCCGCTTTGGATGACCGCCCGGTCACGCGCCCGTGCATTGGGGGCCGCCGCCCGCCATGGCAGATCGTAGTCGGTGAGCCCGACGATTTGCGACGCGTCGGCCAGGCCGACATCGTGCGCGAACGCGCGATTGCAGCCGAGGTAGCGCGATTCGGTGTCCTTCCAGAAGATCCGCTGCGGCACGCTGTCGATGACGGCCTCGAGCATTCCCTTCGATTGCCGCAGCGCCTCCTTCGCGTTCTCCTTTTCGGTGACATCGATGGCGACGACGAAACAGGCGCGGCGATTGGCGTAGGTCAGGAAGTGATAAGACGGCTCCACGAACAAGCGCGAGCCGTCCTTGCGCACGTGCGTGCGGAACTGGGTCGAGCCTGCCGTTGCACCCTTCGTCGACGCGAGTTCGAGGAACCTCGCGAGGAATGCGGCGCCGTCCTCGGGCGGTCGCAGCGCCGAGATCGGCATCCCCGTGAGTTCATCGGCCGAGTAACCGTATTGGCGTACCGCCGCGCCGTTGAGCGCCGCGATCGTGAGCGTTTCGACGTCGTAGATGAGCATCGGGAGCGGATGCTCTTGGAAGTATTCGCGAAAGCGCGCTTCGCCTTCTTCCGCCGAGATCCGCGCGCGCGCGCGTTCGAGCCCGATGCGATGATTGGCGAGAAAACCGTAGACGAGAAAGACGAAGGCCGCCGCCACGGCGGCGGCAAATGCGACCCGCTCCGACGCATAGCGGCGCGCCAGCTTGGTCGAACGCGCGCCGGTGAACATTTGCTGCTCGGCGTCTAGCGCGCGCAGACCGATGGCGACGCGGTGCCGGCTTTCCTCTATCGCAAGCAGTGCGTCGCGCGGCAAAAGAACGGCTTGCCCGTCGGAGCGCGCGCCGACCGACGCCTGTGCGATGCCGAGCTGCCATTCGTGCGTGGCGCGACGAAGCGCGTCGATGCGGGCGGCCTGCTTCGATGACGCGTCGAACGTCTTCGAGAGGGCATCGAGCGCCCGCTCCGCGCGTTCGACCCGTGGCACGGGCCAGGGGGCCGTATCCGATGCAGGGTCGGCAACCAAGCGAAGAAAGTCCGCGTCGGCGTCCGCATAAAGCGCTTCGAGCTGCTCGACGTTGTCACGAATCTGTAACGCCCGCGTGAGCTGCGCGTCGTCGAGCTCGCGCGCCGCGAAAATCTGGCTCGCGCCGAACGCGACGATGCCGACCGCGATCGCGCAGACGGCGACGCTCAGAATGGCGGTGCTGTGCTTGTCGAACCAGCTTCCCAGCAAGCGGCTGCGCAGCCGTGCCGCGTGATCCTGTAGCGCCACCGTTTCCTCTCCCCTTGCCAAATGAGCTGTCGCGCATACGCAATCAATGCATATAACGACCGGCTCGAGCATTTTCTTTAGCGCCGGATGCAAGGGATGCCTTAAAAAAAGCATTTTGACGTTGGCGTCTACAATGCGGGGATTGGCGTAAAAGCATTAGAGGCAGCGATGGACGGTCCGGATTTGGACAAAAAGATGGAAACGTATTACGTGCGAGTGCGCGGCGTCGTCCAAGGCGTCGGATTTAGGCATGCGACCCTTAGACAAGCGCACGCCCTTGGGATCACAGGCTGGGTGGCGAACGTTTCGGACGGCTCCGTCGAAGCGATGCTGCAGGGAAGCGCGAACCAAATCGATCGCATGCTCGAATGGATGCGGCGCGGGCCGCCTTCCGCGCGCGTCACCGATGTCGTGAGCGAGGAGCGCCAAGTCGACAAGCGATTCGCTCGCTTCGAACAACATTGAGTATCGATGAGCTCGAGCGACGCTTTCGGCGGCGCGCCGCATAGGTCATGAATCGACAGGAAACGGGGCGTGGCATCGCGCTAGCGGTCGCGGCCACGACACTCTTCGCGCTGTTGTCCGTGTATACCCGTATGCTGCGTCCGCTCGACGGCCTCGACATCTTTGCCTGGCGCATCGTTTGGACGGCGCCCGGCGCGACGCTGCTCGTCGTACTGCGAGGACGCACCGCGCAATTGAGGCAACTCGCAGGCGCTGCGCTGCGCGAACCGCTTCGGGCGCTCATGCTGCTGCTTGCAAGCGTGCTGCTCGGCACGCAGCTTTGGCTCTTCATGTGGGCGCCGTTGCACGGGCGCATGCTCGAAGTGTCGCTTGGGTATTTTCTGCTGCCGCTATCGATGGTGCTCGTCGGGCGCTTTTATTATCGAGAGCCGCTCGTTCCCTTGCAGTGGCTCGCCGTCGCATTCGCCGCGCTGGGCGTGGCGCACGAATTGTGGGTGACGCACGCGTTTTCTTGGCCGACGCTCGTCGTGGCCCTCGGATATCCGCCGTATTTCGTGCTGCGCCGCAGGCTCGGCGGCGATTCTCTGGCCACGTTCGCGTTGGAAATATTCCTTTTGCTGCCCGTCACGGTGCCGATCATTGCATTGAGCGCGAAGGCGCAGGCCGCGCTGCACGATCCGATGTTGGGCGCATTGCTGCTGCCCGGGCTCGGCGCATTGAGCACCGTGGCGCTCGCGAGTTATTTGAAGGCGAGCCGGCTATTGCCGATGGCATTGTTCGGCATCCTCGGTTATGTCGAACCGGTGCTGCTGGTGCTGTTCTCGGTGACGCTGCTCGGCGAATCGTTGTCGGTCGAGCAAATCGGCACTTACGTACCGATTTGGATAGCCGTGGCCCTCACCGCGGTGCATAGCGTGCTGCTGCTGCGCACGAGGGAAGGCGTGCGTCAGATCGGCTGATGCCGCTCGTGTTGCGCGTCACGCAGCGCACTCGCTTTGCGTTCGATCGAGTCGCGCAGGCTGCTGCGCCAGCCGAAGCCGAACAGGATTTCCGCCAGAACGAAAAGCGGCCCGATGACGAGACCGATCACGTCGTCGACGAATGCCGGCTTGCGGTGTTCGAAGGCGGCATGCCCGACGAACTGAAATACCCACCCTACGATGAACAGCGCGGCGCCGCTGCCGGCCCAGACGGCCGTTGACGCCAGGGCAAGCTGTGCCCCTATGACGAGGCACGCGGCCGATACGACCGCCATGGCGAGGCCGAGCGCTCTATCGAGCACGATGTAGTAGAGCGTGGCGCAGCCGAAAAGAACGAGTGCGGGCGACGCGCCGAGCGGCCACGCCGCGATCGGCCATTGCGGCCGGCTCAGCCATATCGCCAAGGCGAGGACGATCATCGGAATGCCGACGAAGTGCGTGGCGATGTTGCGCTTGTCGCGATGATAGGAAGCGTATTGCGCGAGTTGGTCGGTGAGCGTCTTCATCTTACGTAGGTCGGTCCTTCCCGATGCAAGCCGTCTAGAACGATCGAACCTTCTCACGAGCCGCGCGGATCCTCAAGCGATTGAATGTGGGATTCGCATAAAAGCGGAGGGGAAGGCTTCCCCTCGCTGGGGCCAAGAGTTAGACCGATCGGCTAGCGGCGCCGTTACTTGTTCCTATTTTCCACCAACCTTGTCGACGCACCGTCGCGTCGCGCCAGCATAGGCGGTTCAGGGCGAGCCAATGCGGCTTCGGTGCTCAGCACGCCGCTTGTTGCTCGCTGCCATAAACCTCTTGTTCGATGGTAGTTTTTAAAATACAATGTTCTTTGTGACGATAACCTTGCGGCAAACCGAGACGTTTCGAAAGTGGCGTGCCCGATTGAAGGACGAGCGTGCTAGAGGGCTGATTGCTTCGCGGCTGGACCGTCTGGCGTTCGGTCATGTTGGGGACGCCCGGTGCGTCGGACAAGGCGTTCACGAGCTACGTATCCACTACGGTCCGGGGTACCGAATCTATTTCCAGCGCCGGGGCGACTCGATCGTCGTGTTGCTGTGCGGTGGAACGAAGGGTGAGCAGGCGATGGACATCGAGGCGGCGCAGCGCCTGGCAAATGAGTTGGGAGAGTGAAATGGCAGAAAAGCTTACGACCTATGACCCCGCTGAGGATTTGAGCAGCGAGGAAGCAATCGCGGTTTTCGTCGCCGAGGCTTTCGAGACAAACGATGCCGGCTACATCGCGCATGCGCTCGGCGTGGTGGCGCGAGCCAAAGGAATGGCGCAGATCGCCGGGCTCACTGGGCTTTCGCGCGAGCAGCTCTATCGCACGTTCAGTGAGCGAGGCAACCCGACGCTCAAAACCATCCTAGCGGTCATGAATGCGTTGGGTCTCGAATTGACGACGAAGGTCGCGCACGCATGAATGTGCAACACCGGTATGTACATCCGTCTGGCGCGAGTGGGCGAATGCCCCATCGCGCCTTCGCGTAGCGCGCACCGTCGTTTACACGAACGGGTTCTGGACATTGCCCGTGGGCGCCGGCGGTTCGTCCTTCGATTCATCGGGCAGCGCCTTTTCGCGCTCGAGCGCGGCGACGATATCATCTACCGCCTGCTTCAACGCGCGCGCCGCCTTCACCCCGCGTTTGTCCTTGCCGATCCGCAGCGTTCCGGCCACCTCGATATTCGTCGTGCCGTTCGATACCGTCAGCGCATCGCCTTCGATATTGAGCACGTCCTCGTCGTTCGCGAACGCATGAAAGTCAGACACCTTTGAGCCCTCCGATTCGTTGATCCTTGAGCGCCTCCGGAATACCGGTGAACCGGATGCCGCTCATCGTTTCCAACTCGTGCACGGTCTTCACATCGTAACGGTTCGTCGCGACGTTATCGACGACGACCGCGAACGCCTCGTTCGCCGCGGGCACATACACGACTTTGAACAGCTGCGTCGGTACGAATACGCGTGTGGGACCGATCGTGCGAAGCGTTTGCCCGGCGAATAGCGGGCCGGTCACGACGTAAGCATCGCCGTAGCGCATCGCGATCTTGCGCACAGCCGATTCGATGTGCGCCCACAGGTGCTGATTGTTTTCGCGGTCCTGAGGCACGATGTTGGCGAGCGTAAACGACTGCGCCATCGCCTCGTCGTTCCAGCGATCTCCCGCGGGGCTCATATGGCCGCGATCGAAACCGCTGCGTTTGTAGTCGGCCAGCGTCGCCCCTTCGCCTGGCGGCAACGTCGGGTCTTCGAAGAACTTGTTCGTGCGCACCTGTTCCTTCGCATCGTTCAGATGCGCACGCGTCAGATGTTCGGCCGACCACAGCGGCCCGTGCGTCACGCCGGAATGCAACACGGCGAAATCGGAATAGCAAAGCATGCGGGTCTTGGCGGCCAACTTCGCGTTGGCAAGCACGGGAAACTGCGCGTTCGGCACGAACTGCGAGCACGCCGGTGCGGCGACCACATGTGCACTGGCGGCGATCCATAAAGCGGCGAACAGCTTCTTCATCGAGGGGAGTCGTTGCGGAAAGGAGTGGAGGAAAAGGGACGCAAAGTATAGCGATGTCGGGGCCGATGGCGAATCGATTTCTTCGCCAGCCGAGAAAATTGTTAGGACTCCTATCAATATGAAGTATTCGGCTTGCTCGATTGCTGCCGTTCGCGAACTGAAGGCAGATGCGCCATCGGCATAGGGTTATCGAACGTGAATGGTGCGGAGCAGCATATTAGACGAACGCACGAGGTTGTCGATGACCTGACGGCAGATGAACTATGGAATTGAATGCGAAAGAGATAAGAAAGGTAATTGAAATATCTGGGTTAACAAAGTTAGATGAAGGACTCTAAATGTCGTCGCTCCGATTGTGAATGTCATCCTGCTATCGTGATGACGGTTAAAAGACCGCATGGCATTGGTGCGGGTTGCAATTATATAAATTCGGTTGCAACTCCATGCCCATACCGAGTGGTATAGGCGCTTGGCGAGTCAATTCGATTTGCTCGATAAGCCTTATCCGTTGGGCTATGCCCCCCGCATCGGCCGGTCGATCCCGAGGTTGCACCTGCCTTTCGCTCGCGCGCTTGGACGAGTCGCGTGATATGCCGCTGCCGCGAGCAGGGTGTGCGATGGGCACTGAAGCGGTGCAAAGAGAAAAGCATGAGGCGCCAGTAAACGTAATTTGCTTCTATCAAACAATTTTTGACGACCCGTTTCTGTCCTGCTATGGTTCCGCACACTGAAGATAAGACATGCGCTGCTCTTGTGCTGGGCAGCAAAATCAGGGCGCTTCGTAAAAGGCTCCAACGCACACTTGACGAAACGGCCACGGCGGCGGGCATCTCGAAGCCGTTCCTTTCGCAGGTCGAGCGAGGGCTGGCAACCCCGTCCATTACGTCGTTGGCGGGCATTGCGAGAGCGCTTGGAGTGACGGTGCAATACTTCGTCGACACGCCGACGGAAGCTAGATCCGTTAGGCGCGCGGACGAATTGCAGTTCTTTAGCTTTGCCGATTCGGCCAACCTTTTCGCCCGGCTCACGAACGTCTCGGGGGACAGGCAACTCGACGCCATTCTCGTCCGGTTGCCCGCGGGGAAGCCGCCGTCGGAAGTGACGACGCATGCGGGAGAAGAGTTTCTCTACGTGCTGCGCGGTGAAATAACACTCAGCCTCGAGGGCGCGACTTTCGTATTGCACGCGGGGGACAGCGCGCATTACGAGTCGACCGTTCCCCACGGATGGGCCAATACCGCCGGCGACGAGACCGTGCTCGTTTGGGTCGGAACGCCAAGATTGTTTTGATTAACCGCTGTTCGTTTTCCTTGCGGGTGACGGTCTTTGCATGACAGTTAGGAATCCTAAAGAATTCCTAAATATTGAGCGAATGACCATCGATCCGAGCGAATCTCGTCGCCCTGATTGCGACCGAGGTCGCACGCTTGCACGCCGTCGATCGGCAAGCGCGCTTTATGCAATATCAATGAGTTAGGAGTCCTAACTAGCTGGATAACCGCACCCTTTTGGCCCAAAGAATTGGCACGCGGTGGCGGTCAAGGATGTTGTCGCGCAGTGAAAGAACGGTGCAGTCAAAGGGGCGGTGTAGGGGTGCCGCAAGCGCTGAAGGTGAGCCAGGCCTTCGCGATAAAACGACTTGGCGTTACTGACGAGAGAAGGGGAAAAATGAAACTGACGGCTTTAGGATCGGCCATACGAAAGATCGTTTGGGCTGAGATGGCGTTGACGGCTGCATTGGGTACCTCCGTCGCCTTCGCTCAAAGTCAACCCGCGGCCGCGGGCGCACCCTCCACCGCGGCGCCTTCGACGGCGGCGGCGCCTGCGGGCGCATCGGGCGCGGCCGCTGCCGCTGCCCCGGCTAGTGCAGCGGCAGCGGCTGCCGCGCCGGCTTCCGGCGCCGCGGCGGCGTCGACCGGCAATGTGCAGAAGCTGCAACGCTTCGAAGTCACGGGCTCGCTGATCCGAAGCTCCGACAAAGTCGGTTTCAATCAGGTTCAAACGGTGACGGCCAAGGAGATTCAGCAAAGCGGCGCGGCGACGGTTGCCGATTTTTTGCGCAACACCACGGCGAACTCGGCCAATAGCTGGAGCGAAGGTCAAACCGGCAACTTCGCGGCGGGCGCGGCCGGCATGGCGCTGCGCGGGCTGAGCGAAAAGTACACGCTCGTCCTGGTCGACGGCCAGCGCGTTGCACCGTTCGCGTTCTTCTCGAATACGGTCGACTCGTTCTTCGACTTGAACACACTGCCGTTGAACGACATCGAGCGTATCGAAATCGTCAAGACGGGCGCCGTGTCGCAATACGGTTCGGACGCCATCGGCGGCGTCGTCAACATCATCACGAAGCACAACTTTCATGGCGTGCAACTCGACGGCAGCTATGGCAGCGCGATCAACGGCGGCAACGGCGACGGCACGACGAAGTTCGGCATCCTCGCCGGCTTCGGCAATCTGAACAGCGACCGCTTCAACGTCACGGCGGCAGCGAGCTTCTATCAATCGAGCGGCTTCACGCTGGCCGATCGCGATTCGACGCGCAACGAGGATTGGACGGGCAAACCGGGCGGCCTGTCGGTGCTCGCGCCGTCTTACTGGAACATGCCCGACGGCAGCGCGCAACCATTCAGTTCGTGCGCATTCGGCGGCTCGGTTCAACCCGCGGCGACGAACTCGCTCACGCCCGGCATGGCGGGTACGCTGTGCGGCATCAACACCGCGGGCGGGATGTCGATTCTGCCGCAGACGCAACGCCTGAACGCCAAGATTCACGCCGACTTCAAGATCGACGACAAGACGACGGCATTCGCGGACTTCCTCGTGAGCCGCAACCAAACCACGACGAATGACGGCATCTGGGGCAACACGGTAGGCAACCCGCAGAACCCGCCGCTCGTCTGGAACCCGGCGACTCAGCAGCTCGGACCGTTCAGTACGGTGGTGCCGGCCAGCAACCCGCTCAACCCGTTCGGGGTGGCGACCCCGCTGACCTTTTCGTTCCCGAACACGATCGCCGAAAAGACCGATGCGACTTACTGGCGGGCGTCCACGGGCGTCAAGGGTTCGTTTTCGCTGCCGCGCGGCGATTGGGACTGGGCGACCTCGATCAGCCATTCGCAAAGCGTCGTGTCGAACGTGTTCACGAATCAGCTGAACGTCGCCGCGCTGAACGACATCTATCAGAACGGCCCCACGGCGAACAACCTCGCCGGGCTGTATCAGAACGCCGGAAATCTCGGCATCTCGAAGCTGGACACGATCGACGCGACGATTTCCACGCCGAATCTGTTCCATCTGCCGACGGGCGACGTCGGCCTCGGCTTCGGCGCGCAATTCACGCACCAAAGCATCGCGTTGACGCCGGGCTCCGAGTTTTCCAGCGGCGCTGTGCTCAACCCCGATCTGCAGACAGTGGTGGGCCAACGCAACGTCGGCGCCGTGTACTACCAGATCGACGTGCCCATCATTCGCAATTTGACGTTCAGCCAATCGGGACGCTACGACCACTACAGCGATGTCGGCGGCGCGTTCTCGCCGCGCTTCGCGTTGCGCTATCAGCCGGTTCAGGCGCTGACGATGTACACGTCCTACAACCGCGGCTTCCGCGCCCCGACGTTCGTCGAGGACAGCAAGTCGCAGACGATGGGGATTCAGATCGATCCGGCTACGGGCCTGAACTACACATCGATCACGGTCGGCAACCCGAACCTGTCGCCGGAGCGCACGCGCAACTTCAACATCGGCTTTCAATTGTCGCCGACGCGCACCACCGACATCGGCTTCGACTGGTACAAGATTCGCGTCGACAACGTGATCGGCCAAGGCAAGCCGTCGCAAATCGTCACCGATCCGGCGACGGGCGACATCCTGTACAAGTTCATCCCGTACGAAAACCTGGGCTACCTCGACACGAACGGCTTCGAGGGCACATTCCGCCAAGCGGTGCCGACGTCGGTCGGTACGTTCACGCTGCTGGGCGATTGGGCGTACGTCGATAAGTTCAAGATCGGCTTCCCGGGGCGCGCGCCGATCGACGGCGCGGGCAACAACTACACGCTCACGCAGCCATTCGGCGGCAGCTTCCCGCGTTGGCGCGGCAACACCACGCTGGACTGGACGTATCACAAGTTCGATGCGGCTTTGACGTGGCAGTTCACGGGTCCGTACGCGCAGAACCTGTTGCCGCAGCCCGCTCCGGCAAAAGTCGGCTCGTACAGCCAGTTCAACTTGATGATGACGTACACGGGCTTCAAGCATTGGACGATCTACGGCGGCATCGACAACATCTTCAATCGCACGCCCCCGTACGACCCGCTGTTCGCGCAAGGCACGTTGGATCTGAACGGTTACGACCAATCGATCTATACGTACATCGGCCGTTTCGCGCAGATCGGCGCGACCTATAAGTTCTAAAACGACAAAGCGTCTCGAGAGAGCTGGTCGGTCCACCGCCTTCGCCGTCTACGCAATGCCGGCAACGAAGGCGACGCCAAGCGCGCGAAGGTGGTGGACTTGTTTTGCAGAGCGTAGCAAAGAGTGCGTTGTGATCGGCCTCATCCCGCGGTTCGTTACATGACGAGCGCCGCCATCACGGAACAAGTCGATTCACGCCCCGGAGGATCGAAGGTGGGTATGAAAGTGGAAGGACAATCGCCCGGTGCGGCGCCTGGGCTGGCGTGGTCGGGCCGGCCACGGGAGTTCGGGCGCAAGCAGCAAAGCCCCGCGCGCCGCTTTGGCGGCATCGCAGTCGTCATCGGTTTGCATGTCGTGCTCGTTTATGCGCTGCTCAACGGCCTTGCAACGAAGGTCGTGCACGTCATCCAGCATCCGATCGAAACCAAGATCATCGAGCCGGTGAAGCCGCCGCCTCCGCCGCCGTTGCCGCCCGTGCAACTGCCGCCGCCGAAGTTCGCGCCGCCGCCTCCGCCGTTCGTGCCTCCGCCCGAAGTGCCGGTGCAGGCGCCGCCGCAAGCGACGATCACGCATCAAGCGACGCCGGTGCAATCCGCGCCCGTGCTCGCGCCGCCCGCACCCGCGCCGGCCAAGAGCGTCGTACACACGGAAGTCGGCGTGGTGTGTCCGAATTCGGATCAGATTCGCGGCTCGATCGCTTATCCGAAGGATGCGCAGGAAAACGGCGATACGGGCGACGTGCTCATCGAATTCACCGTGGACCCGCAAGGTCACGTCACCAACGAGCGCGTGGCGAAGTCGTCGGATCACGACAGTCTCGATGACGCCGCGTTCAAAGCGGTCAAGCGATTCAACTGTATCGCACAAGGTCAAGCCGTTCGTGTGCAGGTGCCGTTCTCGTTCAACCTCAACTGAGCAGAGCCCCGGCAACGGGCCGCGAAGTCGAGCGTCGAGCATCGAGCGACCGCGGACACCTTCACTCGAACGAAGTCAGCACAACGGATTTCACGAGTTCAACGATCGAACTGAACTGGACTGGAGCAGATCATGAAGAAGCATTCCCTCGCCGCACTGGCCGCCACCACGTTGATCGCCGTCGCCACGGCGAGTGCCGCCCTGCCGCAAGCCGCCTACGCGCAAGCAAGCGACGCGGCGGCCACCGCCGCAACGGCGGCGGCATCGAGTCAGAGCGCCGCGCCGCAAGCGGCCCCCGCCGGCGATCAACCGGCTCCGCCCCCGATGCCCGCCGCTACCGAAACGGTCAATAACCCCTACGGCCTCGGCGCGCTTTGGAAGAACGGGGATTTCGTCGCGCGCTTCGTGCTGATCCTGCTCGTCATCATGTCGATGGGGAGCTGGTACATCATGATCACCAAGTTCTTCGAGCAATTCCGCGCGAATCGCCGCGCCAAGGCCGCCGATCAGCAACTGTGGAGCGCGCCGTCGCTGGCCGAAGGCGCGAAGCAGCTCGAGGACTCGTCGCCCTTCCGCTTCATCGCCGAGACGGCGATCGAAGCCGGCGAGCATCACGACGAAGCGCTGCTCGAAGCGGTCGATCGCAATACGTGGATCGATGCGTCCGTCGATCGCGCCATCACGAACGTCTCGAACCGACTGCAAGACGGTTTGGCTTTCCTGGCGACGGTCGGCTCCACCGCGCCATTCGTCGGCCTGTTCGGCACCGTGTGGGGGATCTATCACGCGCTGACGGCGATCGGCATCGCCGGCCAAGCGTCGATCGACAAAGTCGCGGGCCCGGTCGGCGAAGCGCTGATCATGACGGCGATCGGCCTGGCCGTGGCCGTGCCGGCCGTGCTCGGCTACAACTTCCTGGTTCGCCGCAACAAGTCGGTGATGGAGCGCGTGCGCGCATTCGGCGCTCAACTGCATACGGTCGTGCTCGCTGGCGGCAAGCGGCCGGCGCGCGCCGCGAACCGCGCGGCGTCGCTCGTTCAGTAATCCCGCACCGATAAGCGAGGTCCACCATGGCCATGAGCGTGGGGCAGGACGACGACAACGACGAAGTCATCGCCGCCATCAACACGACGCCGCTCGTCGACGTGATGCTCGTGCTGTTGATCATCTTTTTGATCACCATCCCGGTCGTCACGCATACGGTGCCGCTGCAGCTGCCCAAGGAAACGGTGCAACCGCTGCAGACGACGCCCAAGAGCATCGAAATCGCAGTCAACAAGGACGGCGACTTTTTCTGGAACGAAGCCCACGTCGACGGCCCGACGCTGCTGACGAAGCTCAAGACGGTGTCGGTCATGGCGCCGCAGCCCGAGATTCACGTGCGCGGCGATCAGAGCACGCGCTACGAATTTATCGGGCGGGTCATCACGGCCTGCGAGCGCGCCGGCATCGCCAAGGTGTCATTCATCACCGAACCGCCCGCGCGGGGAGGCTAGGAGTCGATTATGGGAATGAACGTTTCCTCGGGCGGCAGCGGCGGCGAACCGGAAGTGATGGTCGACATCAACACCACGCCGTTGATCGACGTGATGCTCGTGCTGTTGATCATGCTGATCATCACGATTCCGATTCAGATGCACGCGGTGAAGATGAACCTGCCGGTGGGCAACCCGCCGCCGCCCGCGGTGCAGCCGCAGGTCGTGCAGATCGACATCGACTTCGACGGCACGATGACGTGGAACGGCGCTCCCGTTCCCGACAAGGCCGCGCTCGAATCGAAGCTTGCGCAAGTGGCCGCCGAGCCCGTGCAAGACGAGATTCACGTACGGCCGAACAAGCTCGTGCCCTACAAGGACGTCGCGGCCGTGATGGCGGCGGCGCAGCGCGTGGGCGCGACGAAAATCGGGTTGATCGGCAACGAGCAATACATGCAATAAGGAAGGCGTCATGCGAACGATCCATCGACGGTTCAAGCAGGCCGCGCTCGCGGCGCTCGGTTGCGCGCTGTTCGCACTGGCCGCCGCGCCGTCCTCGACCTATGCGGCCGATACGCTTCCCCCTGAAGTGGGCAAGCCCTTGAACGACGCGCAAACCTTGTATCGCGCGCACAAGTACAAGGAGGCGCTCGCCAAAATCGCCCAGGCGGCGGCGGTATCGGGCAAGACGCCGTACGAGACGTACATGGTCGAGGAAATGCGCGGGGCCGCGGCGATGGCCGCCGGCGATACGGCCTTGGCTTCCCAGGCTTACGAATCGCTATTGGCCGGCGGCAAGCTGCAAGGCGAGGACGAGCAGCGCGTGACCGCGACGCTTGCCAGCATCTATTTTCAGGAGCGCAATTATCCGCGAGCCATCGTGACCGCGCAGCGCTACATGAAGGCGGGCGGCGCCGATCCGCAGATGCGCATGGTGCTCGTGCAGTCGTACTACCTATCCAACGATTGTGCGAGCGTGGTCAATCTGCTCAAGCCCGGCATCGATGCGCAGACGAAGGCGGGCCATGCGCCCGACGAATCGCAGCTGCAGTTGCTCGGCACCTGCGCGCAACGCACGAAGAACGATGCGGCGTATCGCGGCGCGCTCGAGGCGCTCGTCGCCTATCATCCCAAAGAGTCGTACTGGGACGATTTGCTGTCGGCGATTCGCAACAAGCCGGGGTATTCGTCGCGGCTCGACATCGACACCTACCGTTTGCGCCGCGCCACCGGCGCGTTGACGAGTGTCGACGATTACATGGAGATGACGCAGCTCGCGCTCGTCGCGGGCAGCACGGCGGAAGCGAAGCAGGTGATCGACCAAGGCTTCGCATCGGGCGTGCTCGGGCACGATCCGCAGGCCGAGCGCGAAAAGCGGCTGCAGGCGTTGGCCGCCAAGCGCCTGCAAGCAGGCCCGGACAAGGCCAATCCGCTATCGCCCGTCGACGATGGGCTCAACCGTGTCTTCTCCGGCCAAGCGAAAGACGGCCTATCGATGATGGAAGCCGCCATCGCGAAGGGGGGACTTCAGCATCCCGACCAGGCGCAATTGCATTTGGGCGTCGCGTATTACGTGGCCGGACAAAAGGCGCGCGCCGTTCAGGCGTTTCGCGCGGTGAAGGGCACGGACGGGTCGAGCGATTTGGCCCGGCTCTGGTTGCTGGTAGCGTCGAAGTGAGGCGGCGCTAGGGGCGGCCGTCGCGGGGCGCTGCAAACCCCGCGACGGCTCATTATCGGTTCGCCCCTTACCGCTCCGATGAATTACGCGCCGGTACGCGCCGGCGTGCGTCCACACACGCACTGAATCAATGAGATCTTCCATGTTTCGCCTGGCCTTCGCGATGGCGTTGGGTTTGGCGTGCGCGGTCGGCGCGCAGGCGAAGAGCGCGATCGCGCAGTTCGGCGATCCTAAATATCCGCCGAATTTCACGCACTTCGATTATGCGGATGTCGATGCGCCGAATACCGGCACGCTCAATTTCCAGAAGTACGATCAGTCGCAAAGCTACGACTCGCTCAATCCGTTCATCGTACGGGGGCTCTTCGCGCCCGACGTGCGCAACCTGATGTTCGACACGTTGATGCAGCGCAGCTGGGACGAGCTGGCTTCGGAGTATCCGCTCGTCGCGGACAATGTCGAGGTGGCGCCGGACGGCATGTCGGCCACGTTTCATATCGACCCGAGGGCGCGCTTTTCGAACGGCGACCCGATCACCGCGGCCGACGTCAAGTATTCGCTCGATACGCTCAAGAGCCGGCAGGCCTCGCCGATGATCTCCTCGCAGTTTTCCGAGATCAAGCGCGCAACGGTGCTCGATCGCTCGACGGTGCGCTTCGATTTCATCGACGATTCGCGCGCCGCGCCGCTGATCGCGGGCGACATCCCGGTGTTTTCGCCGAAGTGGGGCATGCAGCCGGACGGCAAGCGGCTGCCGTTCGACCAAATTTCGATCGAGCCGCCTATCGCAAGCGGCCCGTACTTGGTCGAGGCGCGCAAGAACGACAAGGAAATCGTCTACCGGCGCGATCCGAACTATTGGGCGGCGAATCTGCCGTCCCGGCGCGGCATGTTTCATTTCGACCGCATCGTCTTCAAGCTGTACCTCGATCAGTACACGAAGCTCGAAGCGTTCAAGGCCGGCAACGACGACGTCGATCGCGAGTACAGCGCCACGCAATGGGCCCGCAAGTACGTCGGCAAGAACTTCGATTCCGGCTTGCTCAAGAAAGAGACGTTTCCCGATGGTCCCGCGCAGATGCAAGGCTTCATGATCAACACGCGCAAGCCCGAGTTTCAGGATCGGCGCGTGCGGCACGCGTTGGCGCTGGCCTTCGATTACGACTGGATGAACCGGATGATGTTCTATGGCCAATACACGCGCCTGAACAGCTTCTGGGATGCAAGCCCGTTCGGCGCGACCGGCATGCCGGGAGAGAAGGAGCTCAAGCTGCTCGAACCGTTCCGCGCGACACTGCCGCCGGAGGTATTCGGGCCGATGGTGCAGCAGCCGAGCACGAAACCGCCGGGCTCGTTGCGCGCCAATCTGCGGCAAGCGCGAGAACTGCTGGGCGAGGCCGGATGGCACTACCGCGACGGCGCATTGCGCAACGAGGCGGGCGAGCCGATGCGGATCGAGATCATGGACGACGAGCCCGGCTTCGACCGCCTGTTGATTCCGTACATGCAAGCACTTCAGACGCTCGGTATCGACGCGCACATGCGCGAGATCGACAGCGCGCTCTATCAGAAGCGGATCGACAGCTTCCAGTTCGACATGACCACGTACATCTATCCGCCCGTGACGATTCCGGGGATCGAGCTGGAGCGTCGTTTCAGCAGCAAGGCCGCGTCGGAAGTCGGTTCGGAGAATTACTCCGGCATTCGTTCCAAGGCTGTCGACGCGCTCGTACGGGCCGCGATTTCGGCGACGAAGCTCGACGATCTCGAAGCGGCGACGCGTGCGCTCGACCGTGTGCTCATCAACGAGTACTACGTCGTGCCGCAGTACTACGAACGCAACGTGCGCATCGCCTACAAGACGACCATCGGGCACCCGCGCGTCGTGCCGGATTCGTATCAGTCGGAGGATTGGATCATCGATTATTGGTTTCCGGCGAGCAAGCGCGCCACCACCGCAAGCGGCGCCAGGGCGCCGGCTTCCCCCGCCGCTGCGCTTGCTTCGGCGCATTGAGACTTCGAGAGGCCGAGGACTTTCATGCTTGCCTATATTCTTCGACGTCTGCTCTTGATGATTCCGACACTGATCGGCGTCGTTACGCTGACGTTCGTCGTCACGCAGTTCGTGCCCGGCGGTCCCGTCGAGCAGATGGTGACGCAATTGCGCCATGGCGCGGCCAATCACGGGGGCGACGGCGGCGGAGGCGGTGGCGGCGGCTACCACGCGAGCCAAGGCGTCGACCCACAGCAGATCGAACAGATCAAGAAGCAGTTCGGGTTCGACAAGCCGCCGCTCGCGCGCTACTTCATGATGCTCAAGAGCTACGCGACGTTCGACCTCGGCCAATCGTATTTCCAGCATGCGAGCGTGTGGCGCGTCATTCGCAACAAGCTGCCCGTGTCGATCTCGCTGGGCTTGTGGACGATCGTGCTGACCTATGCGATTTCGGTGCCGCTCGGCATTGCCAAGGCCGTGCGCAACGGTTCGCGCTTCGATGCGGTCACGAGCGTGCTCGTGCTGACAGGCTATGCGATCCCTGGCTTCGTGCTGGGCGTGCTGCTTCTGATGCTGTTCGGCGGTGGCACGTTTTGGCAGGTGTTTCCGATGCGCGGGTTGACTTCGGATAACTTCGACGATTTGACGACGATCGGAAAGGCGCTCGATTATCTCTGGCATATGGTGCTGCCGGTCACGGCATCGGTCGTCGGCAATTTCGCCATCGTCACGATTCTCACGAAAAACACGTTCCTCGATGAAATCGGGCGGCAATATGTGCTCACGGCGCGGGCCAAAGGAGCGCCCGAGCGCGACGTGCTGTGGAAGCACGTTCTGCGCAACGCTGCGATTCCGCTGCTCACGGGGTTGCCCGCGGCGTTCGTCGGCGCTTTCCTGAACGGCAACTTGCTGATCGAGACGCTGTTTTCGCTCGACGGCATGGGCCAGCTTTCCTACGACTCGGTGATTCGCCGCGACTACCCGGTGGTGCTCGGCTCGCTGTTTCTATTCACCTTGATCGGCCTCGTAACCAAACTCATCGCAGACGTTTGCTATGTCCTCGTCGACCCCCGTATCCAATTCGACCGCATGGACCGCTGAGGCGGCCGGCACGCCGGTGGCGTCGCCTTCGCCTTGGCGGCGCACGTGGCTGCGCTTCAAGGGGCAGCGGCTCGGCTATTGGAGCTTGCTGATTTTCGTCGCTCTGTTCGTGCTCAGCATGCTCGGCGAGGTGCTGTGCAACGATAAGCCGCTTCTCGTGCGCTACGAAGGGCATTACTACTTTCCGATCGTGAAGGTGTATCCCGAGACGCAGTTCGGCGGGGATTTTCCCGCGAAGACGAACTACCTCGATCCGTACATCCGCTCGCGCATCGAATCGAACGGCAACTTCGCGATCTATCCGCCGAATCACAACTACTACGACACGATCGATTACTTCGCGGTGCGGCCGTTTCCGGCGCCGCCATCTTCGGCGAATTGGCTCGGCACCGATCAGTTCGGCCGCGACGTGCTGTCCAGGCTGCTCTACGGCTTTCGCGTCTCGGTGCTGATGGCGCTGGCGCTGACCGTGTCGGGCGTGTTTTTCGGGGTGCTGACCGGCGCGCTGCAGGGCTTTTACGGGGGCCGCACGGATCTGATCGGGCAGCGGCTCATCGAAATCTGGAGTTCGATGCCGGACCTTTATCTGCTGATCATCTTCGCCTCGATCTTCGAGCCGACGCTGTGGCTGCTGTTCGTTCTGCTCTCGATGTTCGGCTGGCTCGTGCTGTCCGACTACGTGCGCGCCGAATTCCTGCGCAACCGTTCGCTCGACTACGTGAAGGCGGCCCGCACGATGGGACTGTCGAACTGGCAGATCATTTGGCGTCACGTGTTGCCGAACAGTTTGACGCCGGTCATCACCTTCTTGCCGTTTCGGATGAGCGCCGCGATCCTGTCCCTGACGAGCTTGGACTTTCTCGGGCTGGGCGTACCGCCGCCCACGCCGAGCCTCGGCGAATTGCTGCAGGAAGGCAAGAACAACCTCGACGCCTGGTGGATTTCGGTGTCGGCATTCTCGGCGCTCGTCGTGACGTTGCTGCTGCTGACGTTCATGGGCGACGCGCTGCGCAACGCGCTCGATACGCGCAATCGCGGCTCGGCATTCGGGGGGGCGAAGTGATGCAAGGCCAGCCTTTGCTCGGTATCGAGCATATGTCGATCAGCTTCGGCGCCAAGGTGTGCGTCAAGGATTTGAGCCTCGCGGTGGCGCGCGGAGAACGCCTCGCGCTCGTCGGCGAATCGGGTTCGGGGAAGAGTTTGACGGCGCTGTCGATTCTGCGTCTTGCGCAGCATGCGACGGTGTCGGGGCGCATTCTGTTCGAGGGGCAGGATCTGCTGGCGAAGACGGAGCAGCAGATGCGCGGCATCCGCGGCGCCGATATCGCGATGGTGTTCCAAGAGCCGATGACGGCGCTCAATCCGCTTTACACGATCGGCAAGCAAATCGCCGAAAGCCTGCGCCTGCACGAAGGACTCCGGCCCAACGCCGCGCGTGCGCGCGGCATCGAACTGCTGCGCCGCACGGGCATCCCCGAGCCAGAGCGGCGCATCGACAGCTTCCCGCACCAGCTTTCGGGCGGTCAGCGTCAGCGCGCGATGATCGCCATGGCGCTCGCTTGTCGTCCGCGCCTGCTGTTGGCCGACGAGCCGACCACCGCGCTCGACGTCACGGTGCGCCAGCAAATTGTGGATTTGCTCATCGAGCTGCAGGAGCAGGAAGCTGCCGAGCGCGGCATGGCGGTGCTGTTGATCACGCACGACCTGAATCTCGTGCGCCGCTTCGCGCAGCGCGTGGCCGTCATGGAGAAGGGCGTCCTCGTCGAAGCGAATACGACCGACGCGCTGTTCTCGAATCCGCAACACCCGTACACGAAGCGGCTGCTGGACAGCGAGCCGCGCCGGTGCGTCGATCCGGTCGACGCGCAATCTGGGAACGTATTGGAAATCGAGGGGCTGGCGGTCGATTATCGAACACGCGCGAAGGGGCTGCGGGGGTTGTTCGGCAGCGCGAAGTTTCGCGCGGTGCAGGACGTGGACCTGGCGCTCCGGCGCGGCGAGACGGTGGGTATCGTCGGCGAATCGGGGTCGGGCAAATCCACCTTGGCCTCGACGGTCCTCGGGCTTACGCGTGCATCGGCCGGCGAGATCAGGATCGGCGGAAAACCGCTCGCCAGTTATCGAGCTTCCAGCGCGCAGTGGTCCGCGCTGTGCGCGCGCATGCAGGTCGTGTTTCAAGATCCGTTCGGCTCGCTGTCGCCGCGCATGACGATCGAGCAGATCGTCGGGGAGGGGCTGCGCGTGCATCGGCCGCAACTCGACTTGAAAGCGCGGGCCGCGCGCGTGGTCGAACTGCTGGAAGAGGTGGGGCTGCAGGCCGACACGCTCTTGCGCTATCCCCACGAATTCTCGGGTGGGCAGCGCCAGCGCATCGCGATCGCGCGGGCGCTCGCCGTCGAGCCCGAACTTCTCGTGCTCGACGAGCCGACGAGTGCGCTGGACGTGTCGGTGCAGCAGCAAGTGCTCGCGCTGCTGACGCGCTTGCAGAAGAAGTACGGGCTCAGCTATTTGTTCATTACGCATGATTTGGCGGTAATGCGCGCCATGGCGCATCGCGTCGTGGTGATGAAGTCGGGGCGCATCGTGGAGGCGGGCGAGACACTCGACGTGTTGCATTCGCCTTCGCACCCGTACACGCAATCGCTGCTCGCGGCATGCCGATAGTCCTAGGAGGGAACACGCGCCGTCGGTCGGCGGCATTCCAGCGTTAGCATGCGCGGCATGCACCTTGTGATAACGATGGAGGGTTCCCGTACGTGCCGTCATTCTTTATCGACCGTCCTGTCTTCGCATGGATCGTCGCGCTCGCGATCGTCGTCGCAGGCGCGCTGGCCTTGCCGATGCTACCGGTCGCTCAATATCCCCGGCTCGCGCCGCCGCGCATCATCATCGACGCCACGTATCCGGGCGCCTCGGCGGAAGAGGTCGACCGCAACGTCGCGAGCTTGATCGAGCAGAGCCTGGACGGCGCCGACGGTCTGCAATACTACGAAACGACCAGCGACGCGCTGGGCGAAGTCGAAATCGACGTGACGTTCGCGCCGGGCACGAACCCGGATTTGGCGATGGTCGACGTGCAGAACCGCTTGAAGCAAATCGAGCCGCGTTTGCCGCAGCAGGTGGTGCAGCAGGGCATTTCGGTGTTCAAGGCGGCCAATACGTTTCTCATGCTGGTGACGCTCGTGTCGACGGACGGCACGCGCGATTCGACGGCGCTCAGCGATTACCTGAACCGCTTCTTGCTGCGCGAGCTCAAACGCACGCCGGGCGTGGGCGCCGCGCAGCTATGGGACGCCGACCGCGCGATGCGCGTCTGGCTCGATCCGATGAAGCTGCGCGAGTACGGCCTTACGCCGGCCGATGTCGGCGCGGCGATCCGCGCACAGAACGCGACGGTGACGGCCGGCGCGATCGGCGATGCCCCCGCTGTCGACGGGCAGGCGATCACGGCGTCGGTCAGCGTGCGCGGGCAGTTGCGTTCCGCGCAAGAGTTCGCGGCGATCGTCCTCAAAGCGCGGGCGGACGGTTCCGTCGTGCGGCTCGGCGATGTGGCGCGCGTCGAGCTCGGGCGTGACAGCTATACGTTCTGGTCGCGCTTGAATGGAAAGACGGCCGCGACCGTGGGCATTCAGCTCGGGCCGCTCGGCAACGCATTGGAAACGTCGAACGCCATTCACCGGCGAATCGCCGAGCTGTCGAAGACGTTGCCGCCCGGCATCGCCGTGGAGATCCCGTACGACGGCGCCCACTTCGTGAAGATCGCCATCAGCGAGGTGCTCCTCACCCTCGTGGAAGCGGTCGTCCTCGTCTTCTGCGTGATGTGGCTGTTCCTGCGCGATTTGCGCTACACCCTGGTGCCGACGGTCGTGATTCCCGTCGCGCTGATGGGCGCGTTCGCCGCCATGTATGCATTCGGCCTGTCGATCAACGTCTTTACGCTGTTCGGGCTCGTCCTGGCCATCGGCATTCTCGTCGACGATGCGATCGTCGTGGTCGAGAACATCGAGCGGATCATGCGCGACGAGGGGCTTTCGCCGCGAGCGGCCACACGCAAGGCAATGGCGCAGATCGGCGGCGCGATCGTCGGCGTCACGGCCGTGCTGACCGCCGTCTTCGTGCCGATGGCGTTTTTCACGGGCGGCGTGGGCGGCATCTACCGGCAGTTCTCGATCGCCATGATCGCGGCGATCCTCGTCTCGGCGTTCATGGCGCTCTCGCTCGCGCCGGCGCTGTGCGCCAATTTGCTCAAGCCGCCACGGCATGCGGATCGCGAAAGTTCGGGGTTGGCGGGGCGGTTCCTGGCGGGCTTCGAGCGTGCGTCGGTGGGGTATCGCGGCCTCGTTGCCCGCTTGCTTCGTTCATGGAAGCGCGTGTTCGCCGTTCACATTGCGTTGATCGGCGCCGGGGCGCTGATGTACGCGTCGTTGCCCGACGGCTTTCTGCCGACCGAAGATCAAGGCCAGCTTCAGGTCATGGTGCAATTGCCGCCTGGCGCGTCGCAGCAGCGCACCTACGAAGTCGTGCGCCAGGTCGAGGACATTCTGCATCGGGAAAGCGCCGTGGCCAATGTGACGAGCGTCATCGGCTGGAGCTTCGCGGGCAGCGGGCAGAACGTCGGCATGGCTTTCGTCGGCCTGAAGGATTGGTCGCATCGAAGCATGGACGCCCTGACTTTGCGCGATACGTTGAATAAGTCGTTCGAAAACATCCGCGATGCCCAGGTCACGGCGCAATTGCCGCCTTCGGTGCCGGGGCTCGGCCACGCGGAAGGCTTTACGTTTCATCTGGAAGATCGCGGCGGCTTGGGCAAGGAAGCGTTCGATGCCGCGCGCGAACGGTTGCTCGAACTGGCCAAGAAAAGCCCTATCCTGGCGGACGTCCATTCGGAGACGCTGCCCGATGCGCCGCGCGTCGTGCTCGAAATCGACCGTTCGAAAGCCTATGCGATGGACGTCTCGTTCGATGCGATCGATGCCGTGCTGGCCAGCACGTTCGGCACGTCGTACGTCGACGATTACCCAGCTAGCGGGCGCATGTTGCGCGTGCTGGTGGCGGCCGATTCGTCCGCCCGCATGACCGATGCCGATTTGCTGAACCTGTCCGTGCGCAATGCGCTCGGCAAGATGGTGCCGTTCTCGGCGTTCGCCTCGTTGAAGTGGTCGCGCGGGCCGATCATGCTGTCGCGCTACAACGGCTATCCGTCGCTCGACGTGACCGGACGGGCCGCCGACGGCTACAGCTCGGGCGCGGCGATGGCCGAGATGGAGAGGCTCGCCGCGCAGCTTCCGGAGGGCACGGCGTTCGACTGGGCCGACGCTGCGCTGGCCGAGACCCAGGCCGCGCGCCAGACCCCGCTGCTCATCGGCTTGTCGTTGCTCGCGGTCTTCATGGTGCTGGCCGCCCTTTACGAGAGCTGGACCATTCCGCTTTCGGTGCTGATCGTCGTGCCGCTCGGCATGATCGGCGCTGTGGCTGCGATGCACCTGCGCGGCATGCCGCATGACATCTATTTCAAGATTGGCCTCGTCACCGTCATCGGTCTCGCGGGAAAGAATGCGATTCTGATCGTGCAGTTCGCGCGCGATGCAAGAGCGCGCGGCACGGCGCTCGTCGATGCGATCGTCGCGGCGTGCGCGATGCGTTTCAGGCCCATCGTCATGACCTCGGCGGCGTTTTTGCTGGGCGTCGTGCCGCTCGTGTTCTCGAGCGGCGGCGGCGCGGAAAGTCGGCATTCGATCGGCACGGGCGTATTCGGCGGCGTGATCGCGGCCACGGTGCTGGGCCTCGTCTTCACGCCCGTGGCGTTTTATGTGGTCATGCGTGCGACGCAGCGGGGCTCGACGCCGAATGCCGAGCGCGCGACGGATGCCGAAGGGGAAGCGGGCGAAAGCGTGGCCGACCCTGAAACGGAGCCTTCATGAAGGACGGCAGGGGAAGGCGCCGCAAAACCGACGAGCGTGGCGTGTGGTTCGAGGACGAGCGCCCGAACTCGACGGTGCTCGGCCCGAAGATTCGCTCGCTGCGTCAGCGTATGCAGCTGACGCTGGACGAAGCGGCCGCGAGCGCGGGCATCTCCACGCCGTTTCTCTCGCAGGTCGAGCGTGGGCTGGCGCGGCCCTCGGTGGCGACGCTCGTCGCGATCGCGCGGGTGCTGGGCGTGGACATTCAATACCTGCTCGACGCGCCACGCGAGGAACGCTATGTCGCCCGCGGCGACCGGTTGACGTTCTTCGGCTTTGCCGATGCGACCAAGCGCTTCGCGCGCTTGACGCGCGTGACCGAAGGCGGCCGCATGGAGGCGCTGCTCGTGCGCATACCCCCGGGCCAGCAGCTGGGCGAGATCACGGCGCGTGCAGGTGAACAGTTCTGGTACGTGCTCTCGGGCGCCGTGACGCTGACTCTGGCGGGCGCGACTTACGTGTTCCGCGAGGGCGATTGCGCGCACTACGATTCGACCGACCCGCATCATTGGCGCAATACGGGCGAGCGCGAGGCGCTGCTGATGTGGGTCGGCACGCCGAACTTGCTATAGCGCGAGGTGCGCCACGGCAAGTTCAACGTTCGACGTTCATCGTTCGATGTGCGCGATGAGCCAGCCGTCTTTGTCTTTGTGCACGCTCAATGCTTCGACCGCACGCGCGCGATCGCGCTGAGGAGTGCATCGAGCATGACGGGCTTGGTCAGATGTCCATCGAAGCCGGCCCGGGTGGCTTCGGCTACATCCGACGGTCGGCCGAAGCCGCTCAGCGCGATGGCCTTGACGCCGTCGAACTCGCGGCGCCGCCGCACGGCTTCGATGAAGTCCAACCCGCTCATGCCGGGCATGCCGAGATCGGACAAGATCAGCGAGGGCGCTTGCTTGCCCAGCAGATCGAGGCCTTCTTCGCCGCTCGTGGCGACGGTTACCCGGGCGCCTTCCATTTCGAGCAGCAGCCTGAACGTTTCGACCGTTTCCTGATCGTCGTCGATGAGCAGCACGTGCTCCCCTCTCAGGAAGGTGGTGGGGTAAGAACCGCCCATCTGATGATCGACCGTCTCGACGATACGCGGCAGCTTGACGGTGAACGTCGCGCCATGACCGATGCCGTCCGAGTCCGCATGCACGTCGCCGCCATGGATGGAAACGAGATCCTTGACGAGCGACAGCCCGATGCCCAGCCCGCCGCGTACGGCGGAGGCGGTGCTACGGCTTTGCTCGAACATCTCGAAGATGTGGGGCAGCGCTTGCGGGTCGATACCGATGCCGTTGTCGGCGACGCTCAGCACGGCGTAATGCTCGTCGAGCGAGAGATGGACGGTGATCTTGCCGTCGTCTTCGGTGAACTTCAGGGCATTGCTGACGAGATTCCAGACGATCTGCTCGATGCGCGTGAGATCGGCGTTGACCGAAACGGCTTCGTCCGGCACGGACAACCGAAAGTCGATGTCCTTGCGCTCGGCCTCATCCTGCATCGTGTGGCAAATGCGCTGCACGACTTCCTTCAGATCGACGGGCCGGCGCGTAATCGACAACTTGCCGGTGCGCAGGCGCGACATATCGAGCAGATCGTCGATGATCTGCGCCTGCCCGAGCACCGTACGGCGTATCGTGTCGGCGGCCCGCGCGATCGAACCGTTCGTGCGCGCCTCGGCGGAGCGGCCGATCAGCTCGGTACTCGCGCTGATGAGGTTCAACGGATGCTTCAGTTCGTGCGAAACGACGGCGAGAAATTCGTCGCGGCGCCGCTCGACTTCGTCGACGCTCGCTTGCCCCACGTTGCGCAAACGCTCCTCGGCCGCGCGGCGCGTGGTGATGTCGATGAACGAGAGCACCGCCCCGTCGATGCGGTTTTCCGTCGTGCGATACGGCAAGATTCGCGCGAGGTACCAGCGCCCGTCGGTGCTCCTCAATTCACGCTCGATCAAACGCAGCGAGCCGAATGCTTCGGCTGCGTCGTCCGCCAGTTTGTCGTATTCGAGCCGGTGCGTGATGTCGAGCAACGAGCGGCCGATGTCGGTCGCGATGATGCTGAAGACGTCGGCGGCGCGGGGCGTGTAGCGCTTGATCGACAAGGTGCGGTCGACGAAGATCGTGCCGATATCGGTGGCCATGATGAGGTTTTGCAAGTCGTCGTTGATCTTGCTCGTTTCCTCGACCTTGGCCTTCAGTTCGGCGTTGACCGTCGTGAGTTCTTCGTTGATCGCCTGAAGCTCTTCCTTGCTCGTCTCGAGTTCCTCGGTGGCCGAGCGCAATTCCTCGTTAATCGCCTGCAGCTCTTCGTTCGACGCTTTCAGCTCTTCTGTCGACGTTTCGGATTGTTCGATCGTCGCCTGCAATTGCTCTCGCGTGCGCTGCAGTTCGCGTTCGAGTTGAGCGATGACGGGATCGCGCTGATCGTCCGGCACTGCCTCGTCGACTTCGCCTACGCTGTCCTCCACTTCATCGAACAAGACGAGCACGAAATCGGCATTGGCGCCTTCGTCGTGCACAGGACGCGCGGTCATTTTGATGTAAAACGACCGGCCGTCTCGATCGAGCCGAACGCGCCGCGATTCCACGCTGATATCCGATTGCAGCGCTTGATAAATGGCCGAGCGCAACTCGAGCCGCAGCTCGCGTCGCACGACCGTGAGAATGTTGTGCGAGGGCTCGCCGCCGACGTATTGCAGAAACCGGCCGGCGCGCTCGGAAAGATGCACGATGTCGGAGTCGCGATTGACGAGCACGCTCGGCGGCGCGTGCTGTTCGACCACGCGCTGATGCAATTCGCCGAACGAGAACTTGCGCTTGCCGACGGGTTGCAAATGCGCGATCGCGGGACGCGCGTTGAGCGAGCCGGGCGCGGCCACGGGAACGGGGGTATCGGTGCGCACCGCAACGCTCGCTCGATAGACGCGCGCTTTCTTGTCGACGACGGCGAACAGGCCGCAGACGCTGTCGGCCGTTTCCGAGCTGCCGAGGAATAGATTGCCGCCCGGGCGAAGCGCGAAATGGAACGTACGCAACGTATCGATCTGCGCTTCGCGATCGAGGTAGATCAGGAGATTGCGGCAGCAGATCAGATCGAGCCGCGAGAACGGCGGATCGCTGAGCACGTTGTGCAGCGCGAACAGCACGCGTTCGCGCAATTCTTTTTTCACGCGAAAGTGATCGCCGTCGCGCGTGAAGAATTGACGCAAACGATTCTGGTCGACATCGGCCGCGATCGACGCCGGATAGAGCCCCTCCCGCGCCGCGGCGACGGCACGCTCGCTGATGTCCGTGGCGAACACTTGGAACGGCGCCGGTTCGCGCACGCGGGCCGACGCCTCCTGCAGCAGCATGGCCACCGTATAGGCTTCCTCGCCCGTGGCGCAGCCGACGACCCAGGCGCGGATCGGCTCTTCCTGGCGGCGATTCTCGAAGATGGCGGGTAGGACGTGATCGGTGAGAACGTCGTAGGCTTCCTTGTCGCGGAAGAAATTCGTCACGCTGATCAACATATCCTGCAGCAGCGTGGCCGTTTCCTCGGGGTGCGACTGCAGATAATCGCGGTACTGCTGCAGGTCGGACAGTCCGCTTACCTGCAGTCGGCGTTCGATTCGCCGCAGGACGGTTGCTCGCTTGTAATGCCGAAAATCGTGCGTTGTGCGATTGCGCAAGATCATCATGATTTCGCGCAGCGTGCGTTCGTCGTTGCTCGTTCCCGCGCCGGGCTCGACGATTTCGTCGTCGTCGTCGGGCGCTGGCGCACCGGGCACGCGCGTCAAGCGGATCTTCTTCGCGTTGGCCCACAAATCGAGCATGCGTTGCGGCATCTTTCCGACGTCGAGCACGAAATCGATCGCGCTCGTCACGCCCAGGGGCCAGGCGGCTCCGTCCAGGCGCATCGCGCTGTTGTCCTGCGCGAACGTAATGCCGCCCAATTCCTTGAGGCGCATCAGGCCGAGCGCGCCGTCCAGGTCGGCGCCCGCGAGGACGACCCCGATCGCTCGTTCGCCGTAGGCTGCGGCCAGCGAATCGAAGAATACGGCGCTCGCATTGCGCAGTTCGTCCGCGCCGTTCGACGGCCGGGCGCGCAATTCGTGCTCGACGATCGTCCACAGGAGCGGAGGCTCGACGACGTACACATGATTCGGCTCGATCTGCCTGGCCTGCGGCACCGGTACCACGGGCATCGCCGTGGCCGGTTGGATACCGTCGATCAACGGCTCGCCGGGCTGTACCGGCGCATCCAAGACGATCACGAACGCAGCGCCGGGCGAGGCCGGCATCGCATCGAAAAACTTCGTCAATGCGTCGATGTCGTTGGCCGAAGCGCCGATCCCCACAACGGGGAACGCGAATCGGCTTGGGAGCGAACGTCCTCGGCTTTGGTCGGACATATAGATCTGTCGGCAGAAGTGGGTCTGGCGCGCGCGCAGCGTCGGCGCCATCGCGACGATTTTGCTCGGGGCTGGCCGGCGCTCCGGCATGGCCTAATGCCGCGCGCGGCCTTGTTGATTCGTATGGTGAGTCCAGGCCAATATGATACGCGGCATCGTGCGCATCACACGGTTTTTCAGCGCTCGCCTCCTACGAAAGCGAGTATCCGCCTCGCGCCGGATGGGGACAAGTGCGCGCGCCGCGACGCGTCGTTCAGGGCTGGCCGCCGCACTTGCCATCCGCGTATTGCATGTGAAAGCGTTTCGTAATATTTTGTCTCGCATGCGCCCAAGTTCCGTGCTTGCCGGCGACGAACGCACCGCCTTCGAATTGTCACGAACATAAGGCGGAATGCGATCTCGCAGGATTGGGTTTTTCAGGGTGTATTCCGCACATGTCTAATCGAATGCAAAATGACTGCCACGGCTTTTCGTAGTGAAAGGAGGGATAGGCGGACACCTAATGCCGCGCGGGCAGGCGTCGGTGAGCGGGCGCACGACTTAAGCCGAAACGTGCGGCGCTTGAACGCATCCACACATCGGATTGCGGAATGCGACTATCGATAACGTAGAGCGGGCGTTATACTCTGTGCCGCATTTCATTGCCGATACCGATAGTCCGTTTCATTTTCCCCGCTCCCAATTACGGGGAATTATGTTGAACCCCCCATTCTGATTATGGAAAAGACCGAGCGAGGCCAACTGCGCGGATCGATGTCCGCCTGCGAATCGAGCACGTTGCGTGAGCGGGCGGCGGCTGCCGTGCTCTTGCTTGTCGCGGCGCTCGCAGCCGGCGGATGCGCGGTCGGTCCCGATTTCGCCGCGCCCGCGGCGCCCTCGGCGTCGAGCGTCACGCGCGAGCCGTTGCCCGCCCAGACGCAAGCGACGCCGGTCGCGGGCGGCGCGGCGCAAAGCTTCGATCCGGCCGCCGTTCTGTCGTCGCAATGGTGGACGTCGTACGGGTCGGATCAATTGAATCGGCTGGTATCGGAAGCGCTGACCAATAGTCCGACGATCGCCTCTGCTCAAGCGGCGCTGCGCGCGGCGCAAGAGCAGGTCAACGCACAGCGCGGCGGGCTGTTCCCATCGGTCGGCGGCAGCATCGGCGCGGCGCGGGAAAAAATCAACGGCGCGTCCCAAGGTTTTCCGCAAGCCGGCAATTTTCTGTTCACGCTCTATAACGCCTCGGTCAATCTGTCATACAACTTCGATGTGTTCGGCGGTGTGCGGCGCGGCATCGAGGCGCAGGAGGCGGGGCGCGATGCGCAGCGCGAGGCGTTGCAGGCGACCTACCAGACGCTGGCGGCGAACGTCGTCACGGCCGCCGTGCTCGAAGCCTCGCTGCGCGCGCAAATCGACGCCACGAACGAACTCATCGCATCGGCGCAGCATGAAGTCGATTTGAGCCGTCAGGACTTCGAGCTGGGCGGCGCCGCGCGCTCGGATGTCTTGTCCGCCGAATCGAATCTGGCGTCGGTTCAAGCGACGTTGCCGCCGCTGCGACAGCAGCTCGCCGCCGCGCGCACCCAGCTTGCCGTGTATTTGGGCAAGCCGCCGAGCGAGTACGACGAGCGTGAATTCGATCTCGCTTCGCTGCAACTGCCGCTGGATATTCCGTTGATGGTGCCGTCGGAGATCGTTCGCCAGCGGCCCGACATCCGGCGCGCACAGGCGCAGTTGCACGAGGCGAGCGCGCAGATCGGCGTCGCCACGGCCAACATGCTGCCGCAAATCGGGCTCACCGGAAGCTATGGCGATTCGACGTCGTCGTTCCGGTCGATTTTTTCGAGCAACGTGTTTTCGCTCGGAGCGAACATCACGCAGCCGTTGTTTCAGGGCGGCGCCCTGAGCGCGAAACGCAGGGGCGCCATCGCTGCCTATGACCAAGCGCTCGCACAATATCGGCAGACCGTTCTGCTCGCGTTCAAGAATGTGGCCGATGCGCTGCGTGCGCTCGACGCCGACGCACAAACTCTGGCTGCGCAATACCGCGCGCAACAGTCCGCCGCGGACAGCTTGCATCTGATCGAACAGCGCTTCGGCCTCGGCGGCGCAAACCACCTCGACTTGCTCGTCGCGCAGCAGCAGTATCAACGCTCGCGCGTCGCCTACGTGCAGGCGCTGGCGGCGCGCTACCAAGACACCGCCGCGCTGTTTCTCGCGCTGGGCGGCGACTGGAAGCAGGCGGGCGAGGCCGTATCGGCCAAGCGCTGAGTGCGCCGCAAGGCAACGATTCAAACATTTCAATCGCGGAAGTTTTCGACATGACCGACAAATCGGAGTTGTTGCGGCAGTTGCGGATCGAGCGCGACGAAAGGCCGGCGCAAGCAGCCTCTTCGCGGCGTTGGTGGTGGGCGCTCGTGCTCGTGCTGCTGCTGCTCGCGATCGGGGCCGCATCGTATTTATGGCTGCGCTCGGCGGCGCCCGCCGTGAAGGTCGCGGTCGCCAAGCCGTTGCAGTCGGGCGCGGCTGGGCAGAGCGGCGCATCGATCCTGGACGCGTCGGGCTATGTGGTCGCCCG
Source organism: Trinickia sp. (assembly GCF_051954495.1). Classification (GTDB taxonomy): domain Bacteria; phylum Pseudomonadota; class Gammaproteobacteria; order Burkholderiales; family Burkholderiaceae; genus Trinickia. Next base: position 17,147 of record NZ_JBQCHR010000105.1, on the reverse strand, counting down.
CCGGCAAGCGACCGTGTCGGCCAAGATCACGGGCAAGCTCGAGCAGCTGTTCATCGAAGAAGGCGTGCATGTCAAGGAAGGCGACGTCGTCGCGACGCTCGACAACCGCAATGCGACGGCCAACCTGCTGCAGGCCAAGGCCGGCGTGCAGCAGGCGCAAAGCGCGCTGTTGCAGGCGAAGGCCGCGGCGGCGGACATTACGCCGATCTACGAGCGCGACCGCAAGCTGGCTGCGGCCAGTGTGATCAGCGCGACGGCGCTCGAGCAGAGCAAGGCGAATTACGACGCGAAGCAGACCGACGTGGCGGTAGCGGAAGGCAACTTGGCCGTGCGCAAGGCCGCGCTCGAGATCGCGCAGCGCGATCTGGACGATACGATCGTGCGGGCGCCGTTCACGGGCGTCGTGACGACGAAGAACGCGCAGCCCGGCGAAATCGTGTCGCCGCTGTCCGCGGGCGGAGGCTTCACGCGCAGCGGGATATGCACGCTCGTCGATATGGACTCGCTCGAGGTGGAAGTGGATGTCAGCGAGAACTTCATCGGCCGCGTGCGCGCGAACGAGCCGGCGACGCTCAAGTTGAACGCCTATCCTGACTGGCAGATTCCCGCCTATGTGATCGCCGTGGTGCCCCCGGCCGATCGTAGCAAAGCGACGGTCAAGGTGCGCGTGGGCTTCAAGTCGCGCGATCCGCGCATCTTGCCCGAGATGGGGGCGCGCGTATCGTTCCTGAGCCGCGAGCAAAACGCGGCGGGCGGCGGGAGCGGCGCGCCCGGCGTCACGCTGCCTTCGGATGCGGTGCAGGCGAGCGCGGGCGCGGCCACGGGCACCGTATATGTGTTGCACGAGGACACGCTCGAGCGCCGCGAGGTCAAGCTCGGCGCGCGAGACGGCGATTCGCAGACGGTGCTGGCGGGGCTTGCTGCCGGCGAGCGCGTGGCCGTCGGCGATTTCACGAAACTGTCCGACGGCGAGCACGTGAAAGTCGTCGATCGATAACCGGGCTGGGCCGATGGCCGATATCGGCGCCTAGCTCGAACGAGGAGTGAAGCAAATGACTGCCATGGTGTCGTTGAAGAACGTCGTCAAGACGTATACGCGGGGCAAGCAGTTGGTGGAGGTGCTGCATCGTCTCGATCTGCAGGTGTCCGACGGCGATTTCGTCGCTTTGATGGGTCCCTCGGGATCGGGCAAGACCACGGTTCTCAACTTGATCGGCGGTATCGATCATCCGACGAGCGGCGAGATCTTCGTCGCCGGCGAGCGCATCGATCAACTGCGCGGCGGCAGCCTCGCGCGCTGGCGGTCGAACACGGTCGGCTTCGTGTTTCAGTTCTACAACCTGATGCCGATGCTCAGCGCCGAGCGCAACGTCGAGTTGCCGCTGCTGCTGACCTCGCTGCCCAAGGGCGAACGGATGAAGCGCGTGCGCGCCGCGCTCGCCGTCGTCGGCTTGGAGGATCGCGCCAAGCACAAGCCTTCGGAGCTCTCCGGCGGGCAAGCGCAGCGCGTGGCGATTGCTCGCGCGCTCGTTTCCGATCCGAAGCTGCTCGTATGCGACGAACCGACGGGCGATTTGGACCGCACCACCGCCGACGAAATCCTGCACCTGCTGCAAGTGCTGAACCGCGAGTACGGCAAGACGATCGTCATGGTCACGCACGACCAAAAGGCGGCCGACTTCGCCACCCATACGCTTCATCTCGACAAGGGCAGATTCGTCGAAGAGCGTCAAAAGACCGAAGCCTGACCGGGGGCGCCGATGAAATTCATACCGCTGATATGGGCGATGCTGTGGCGCAAGAAAGTGCGCACGTCGCTCACGCTGCTGTCGATTCTGATCGCGTTCTTGCTGTTCGGCATGCTGCAAGGCGTGAATTCCGCCTTCAAGCAAACGATCGAGCGCTCCAACGTCGACCGACTCGTCGTCACGAACAAGATTTCGATCACCGAGAGCCTGCCTTATGCCTACATGGGTCAGATCGAAACGATCCCCGGCGTGAAGGGCGTTTCGCACGAGTCGTGGTTCGGCCCGTACTATCAAGACCCGAAGAACTTCATCGCGGCGTTCCCGGTCGAGCCCGAGCGCGAATTCCCGGTCCACCCGGAAATGGTCGTGCCGAAGGATCAACTGACGGCGCTGGAGCACACGCGTGACGGCGCGATCATCGGCGCAGGATTGGCCAAGAAGTACGGATGGAAGATCGGCGACCATATCCCGCTGCATTCGACGATCTGGGTGAAAGCGGCCGACGGCAATTCCGATTGGGATTTCAACATCGTCGGCATTTACGAAGTTCCAAGCGAGCGTTCGCGCGAAGACGCCATGTTCTTCAACTACAAGTACTTCGACGAAGCGCGCAGTTTTGCGAAGGGCAAGGTCGGCTGGTACATCGTTCAGCTGAAGGACCCGAGCCAATCGGCGCAGATCGCGCAGGAAATCGACCGCCGCTTCGCGAACTCGCCCGATGAAACGAAGACGCAAACGGAGAAGGAGTTCCAGCAGTCGTTCATGAAGCAGATCGGCGACATCAATCTGATCGTCACGTACATTCTCTTTGCGGTGTTTTTCGCTTTGCTGTTCGCCGTGGGCAGCACCGTCATGCAGGCCGTGCGCGAGCAAGTGCCCGAACTCGCGGTGCTCAAGACGCTGGGCTTCAGCGACACGCGCATGCTCGTGCTCGTTCTGGTCCAATCGCTGACGCTGTGCGTCGTGGCCGCGCTGCTCGGCCTGGGTCTCGCCGATCTCATGTTTCCGATGCTGCGCAACACGCTCGGCGTCGTCAGCATGCCGGTGACCGTCATCGCCGAGGGTGTGTTGATGGCCGCGTTGCTGGCGATTGCGACGGGCATCGTTCCCGCTTGGCGTGCCAAGCGGCTCGTCATCGTGGAGGCGCTGCGCTCATGATCAAGCAAATTTTGGCGGTGACGTCGATGAATCTGCGCAGCTTGCCGCAGCGCATCGGCACGGCTTGGGTGATCGTCATCGGCATTGCCGTGACGGTGGCGGTTCTAGTGTCCGTGTTGGCGATGGCGGCGGGCTTCCAGCACACGCTCAAAGGCACGGCGCGCGCCGACCGGGCCATCGTTCTGCGTGCCGGCTCGCAGGCCGAACTGGAAAGCACGATCGATCGCGAAAACGCGCAGACGATCATGGATGCATCCGGCGTGCGCAAGGACGAAGCGGGGCGGCCCGTCGCCTCCGCTGAAGCCGTCGTCATCGTCGCCCTTCCGCAGAAAAAGGACAACGCCGACGCGAACGTGACGCTGCGCGGCGTGAGCGCGAATGCGATGAAGCTGCGGCCCGAGATGCATTTGATCGCCGGACGCATGTTCCATCCGGCTGTACGCGAGTTGATCGTGGGCAAATCGGCCGTCGCGCAGTTCAAGGGGCTGGAACTGGGCAGCCGCATCGCGTTTCGCGATTCCGAGTGGACGGTAGTCGGTATCTTCGAGAGCGGCGGCGATGCGCACGAATCGGAGTTGCAGGGCGACGTGGAAACCGTGCTCTCGGCCTACCGGCGCAACGGGTTCCAATCGGTGACGGTGATGCTCGATTCGGCCGCGGCCTTCGACCGCTTCAAAGGCGCGTTGACGACCGACCCGACGCTGAAGGTGAGCGTGCAGCGCGAAGCCGATTACTACGCGGCCCAATCGCGCAACTTGTCGAAACTCCTGAACCTGCTCGCGTATTTCGTCGGCGGCATCATGGCGCTGGGCGCATGCTTCGGGGCGCTCAATACGATGTATACGGCCGTGTCGACGCGCACAAGGGAGATCGCAACATTGCGTGCGATCGGGTTCAGCGGCATGCCGATCGTGATCTCGGTGCTGGTGGAATCGCTGTTGCTATCGGTGATCGGCAGCGCGATCGGATCGGCGGCGGCCTGGCTGTTCTTCAACGGCAATACGGTCAACACGCTCGGCGCGGGCTTCAGCCAAATCGTGTTTCATTTGACCGTCACCGCGTCGTTGCTCGTGTCCGGCGTGTTCGTCGCGTGCTCGATCGGCATGCTGGGCGGCTTGTTGCCGGCGATACGCGCGGCCCGCGTGCCGATCGCCACGGCGTTGCGGGCGAGTTGAGGGCGTCGATGGGCGCGCTGCGTGGCGGCCTCCTGGGCCGCGACGGGAGGCGAAAGGGGCCTCTGGGCGGACTATCGAGTACTGCCGCCCGTTCGCACTTAGCACATACGTGCCGCCGATCTGTTCGATTTCGTCAACATGGCGTTCGGTTTCCATCATCGTCTTGCATGGCTTCTCCCGATTGGATAGGAGGTGCTGCGCTAAGGAGCGCGCTTGGATGACTGTTCTGTGCATGCTCTGCATGCGTAACAAGCTCTTCTCCAACATCTAAGGCGCGATCCGGCAATATGGCGCAAACACGGGCCCGCTCCTCCCGGGTGGCTGTTCGTAGCGGGACGGCCACCTTCGAGCGGAACGCGGCTAGCTGGTCGGCCCTGAACAATTCGTTTTACCCGGCAAGAAAGTTCACGCTGCCGACGGCGTAGCGGTTTTGAAGCTAAGCAAAGCGACCAGAATCGGGGCGTAAAAAAGCCGCAGCTTGCGCAGGATCATGCGCAGGTTGTGGCCAGCGCCGCACAGCACCGCATGAATCGCATCGCCCAACGAACCCTTAAGCCAATTGCCTCGACTTCCGGCGCATGCAGCGCATACAGCTTGTTTTTGTCCTTCTGCTTCTGCGTGAGAATGCGCTTCGTGCGGGCAATCAGATCTTCCAGCTCCGCCGGGCTTTGCTGAGCAACGTCGCCCAGTTGCCGCTCGACGTCGCGCATAACGCGTCCCGCTCGAGAACGCAAGGTGCGCAGCGATTTCTTCATCCGCTTGTACTGCTTCGCATGCGCGTAGCGGCCGATTTGGCCCGCCAGCCGCGGCGCTTCGCGGTTGTAGTTCTGCCGCAGCTTCAGCCCATGCTGGGCAGCAGCCTTCACCCGATGCTCCCGGCAACGTTCGAGCAGGCGCGAATCGGTGGGATGGGCAATCGCTTTCTCCATGACCGTCGTATCGACGATTACCCGCTTCAGGCTCGACGTCTTGATGACGTTCGCACGCTTGGCCGCTTCGATCGCCTGGGCCAGCAACTCTTCGACGCCGGCTTCGCCCAGCCGCTTGCACCAGCGCGTCAGGCTCGACGGATCAACCGGCGGCTGCGTCTGCAAGTACGTCTCGCCGGTGAACACCTGCCAATACGGGTTCTCAAGCCATTGCCAGACCACCTCTTCGTCCGACAGGTCAAAGGCATGCTGCAAGTACAGCAGCCCGGCGATGCACCGCGGCGACGTTGCCGGTCGGCCTCGGTGCGACACGAAACTCGCACTCATCACCGCGTTCAACCGCTCCCAGTCGATCAAGTCGGCAAGGCGAACCAACGAATGCTTCAAGTTGATCTGCTCGCGCAGCGGTTGGCGGAAGAAATCTCCCTCTGGCACCGGCGTCTTCGGACCCATCGACATCTCGTCAGGATTTGCAGGATACGTGCATCAATATGCCCGCTTCCTGCGAATCCAACAACACCGTTTTAGCTTCACAGCCTTACTGCATACGCCTCGCACGATTGTTCAGGTCCGACCACTTATGAAAGTTCATATCGCCGCGGAAACCATGCGCTTATTGCGCGATGACGGTGATGCCGACACTTGTGTATCACGACACGGAGTGAACGACATCCGCCTACAGTTTACGAGCGCGGCGCTATGTCATTCAAACCAAACCGCCTTTCTCGCCACCGCGGACCGGTCGCGTTGTTGTATATAACAGCGTGGCGTTAACGCACGTTGAGCTCACTCTTTAAGAACTCGAAAATTCTCGAATCTTGTGAGTTGGCAGTGTTAAAGCGGAAAAAGCGGTTGGCTGCTTTGGTGACGCTAAAAACATTTCCCGGTGCGAGGAGAATGTTATTCTGCAGAGCCTTCTGTGCAATCTTGGAGCTATCGCAGTCTTTGCTCGCTTCCGCCCACAAAAAAAGGCCGCCCTCAGGGTCTCCCCAAATCTTCATGCCGCAATTCTTTATCTGTTTGCGCGTAGTGACGGAGGTGCGGCGTAGACGTTGACGGATGCCATCAACGTGTTTCCTATAGGTTCCATCAATAAGAAGTTTGTGAATCAGCCTTGCCGACAATTCGTTGTTGCCAAACGACGTAGCTAGCTTCAAGTCAACGAGTGAGTCGATCCATTCGGGCTTTGCTGCGATATGCCCGCAGCGTACTGCGCCTGACAGAGTCTTCGAAAAACTGCCCACGTATATCACGCGTTGTAATTGGTCGAGTGAAGAAAGTCTCGTTCCATGACGTTCGTTTAAATCAGCGAGGGTGTCGTCTTCAATAATCGAGACATCATATTGTCTCGCCAAGAGCAATACCTTATGCGCATGGGCAGGTGTAAAGGATGCGCCGGTCGGGTTATGGAGAATCGAATTGGTAATGTATAAACGAGGGCGTGACCGGGCGACAGCCTGCTCGAATTCGGTCAGGTCCGGTCCGCTTGGCGTAAGGGGGACCCCGACCACATTAACCCTGTGAGCTTTTAGACTCGCCTGGAAATTGAAATAGCAAGGATCATCCAGGAGTACCGTGTCGCCAGGCTGAACGAGCAGGCGGATGGCTAGATCCAACGCTTGGCTGCCGCTGTCGGTTAGCACAATCTGGTCAACTCCCACCTCGATGTCACGAGCAGCGAGATATCTCTGTAGCTGCTCACGCAGATTTCGAAAGCCTGCAGGGTGACCATATTCTGTCAACGTGGTATCAGACTCGCGACGCATGCTCCCTAGAGCGCGTCGTATGCCTTCCCCATTCAAATAGTCCGTAGGTAGCCAACCGCATCCGGGGCGCAGAAATTCCGGTGGTAGTTGCAATGAGTGCCGCAGCATCCAGAATGGATCCACTTCGCGATCTGTCATGGCTCCTTGTCTAGAAATGTCCAATACAGCAGGACGCCCCAACACATAGAAACCGGACTTTGACTTGGAAGATATGAACCCTAGGGCAACGAGCCGATCGTACGCCTCCACGACCGTTGACTTTGAGATCTTGCTCGCCGCCGCAAATTCCCTGATGGACGGGAGTTTGGTGCCAGGAAGGATTCGGTTCGATTCAATCGACTCGAAAAGGTAACGAACCACTTGCTCGATCAACGTTTGATCAGACACGAGCGATCGCGAAAAACTCCTCATCTGTATTCCATTTTTGAGCAGGACAGTACGTTGAATTATACTCAATCTGTCCATTTCTGTACTGCTTCTGTCAGCCTAGAATTGCATGATCGAGACGATTCCTATAAGGAGTAGACGTGCCAAAAACGTACATGACAGGCATAGCGCTCTGCGCGGTCGCGGCAATGTCTTGGGGTATTTCATTTCCAGTAATGGATGAGACTCTCGCGACGATTGACCCCTTCAGCTTCACGGCGATGCGATACAGCGCAGCTGCAACAATTTTCGTGGTTTTGCTTATTTCAAAGGAGGGAACCCAAGCGCTAAATTTGAAAGGCGAGCGCTTCGTGCTTGCGTGGCTACTAGGTTCATCAGGCTTCTGTGGCTACGGCTTCTTTATTTTTCACGGTCAACAGTTGGCTGGAAAATCTGGCGCCCTATCGGCTTCTGTCATGATAGCAACAACGCCAATGCTTACTCAAGTTCTCAACTGGATATTACGTGGCAGTCGTCCGTCTGCGACTTCCTTCGGTTGCATAGTCATGTCGTTCGTCGGTGTTATGTTGGTGCTTACGAAGGGAAACCCAGCGACGCTACTGGCGCATTCAATCACTTTTGAATCCACCGCGTTTTTGCTATTGGGTGCTGTGTCGTGGGCTTTCTATACTGTGGGCGGCTCGTTTTTTCCAACGTGGAGTGCATATCGTTATACTGCGATCACCACGCTTCTTGGGCTCATCACCATTCTGGCTTCAAATGAGGCGGTGATTGCGCTTGCCTTCCATTCCCGGCCAAACATGGAAACCGTCATGTCTGTCCTACCGCATCTTTTCTATATGGTGCTGATTGCGGGCGTTCTGGCGGTGCTGTGCTGGAATATGGGAAACAAGATTATTTCCCCTGTCAATGGGGTGCTGTTTCTGGACATTGTGCCTTTGACGGCATTTGCAATCACTGCGCTGACCGGTGCGCCAATTGATTCGAGGCAGTTACTTGGGGCATTGCTGGTTGGCACGTCACTATTGTCGAATAATCTCTATCAGCGAAAATGGAATTTTGCTTCAAACTACGGTGGCAGCGCGAGGGAACGCTGAGCAAACCTCGGTGTTAATCTAACTCGTCTGCTGCCAGGCGCTTGCTCAGCACTACGTTACGCTCACACAAAGCGAGACGGTAATCCCCCCGCTTTTAACGCTAGTCAGAAGTAGGGACTATGCTGCGGCCATGAGCCGCTGTTTCGGCGCCATGCCGCCAAGGCCCATGTTCGGGCGCTCGTGATTGTATTGCCACATCCATTCGGTTGCGAAGTGCTGTACATGCGCAAGGTCGTCCCAGTAGTATTGCGACAGCCATTCATAGCGTACCGTCCGGTTGAATCGCTCCACGTAGGCGTTCTGCTGCGGCTTGCCGGGCTGAATGTAGTTCAACGCGATGCCCCGCGTGGCAGCCCATTGCGTGATCGCATCACTCAGGTACTCCGGACCGTTATCGCACCTTATCGCCAGCGGCTTTCCTCTCCAGCCGATGATCTGCTCCAGGGCCCGGATGACGCGCGCAGAGGGTAACGAGAAGTCGATCTCGATGCCCAACGCTTCGCGGTTAAAGTCGTCGATCACGTTGAACAGCCGGATACTGCGCCCGTCCTTCAACTGATCGTGCATGAAATCCATCGACCACACCGCATTGACCGATGCCGGCACGATCAGCGGCTCCGGCGCCTGCCGTACAAGCCGCTTGCGAGGCTTGATGCGCTTTGCGTTGGATTAGCCGCTTCTACATGCTTCGCAACGCGAACCGTTTCAGCTTGCCCGTCTCCGTGCGGGGCAGGGCATCGATGAACTGAATCACGCGCGGGTACTTGTACGGCGCGACCGTTTGTTTGACGAACGCCTGCAACTGGGCGACAAGCGCGTCGTCGGCTGTGAAGCCAGGCTTCACGACGACGAATGCTTTCACGATTTGGCCACGCTCGTCATCGGGCGCGCCAATCACGCCGCATTCAGCGACGGCTTCGTGCTGCATCAATACGCTTTCCACCTCCGGCCCCGAGATGTTGTAGCCGGCCGAGACGATCATGTCGTCCGCGCGCGCTTGATAAAACACGTAACCGTCGGCATCGACATAGACCGCGTCGCCGGGCAGATTCCATCCATCACGCACGAATTTCTTTTGACGCTCGTCGGCTAGATACCGGCACCCCGTGGGGCCGCGCACGGCCAATTTGCCGACTGTCCCCACCGGCACGGGGCGCATCTCGTCGTCCACCACCGCGATCTCGTAGCCGGGCACGGCTTTTCCGATTGCGTGAGGCCGAACGTCCTTGCCCGCCGACGAGATGAAGATGTGAATCATCTCCGTGCCGCCGATCCCGTCGATCATTTCGATTCCCGTGGCCTTGCGCCAAAGATCGCGCGTCGAATCCGGCAGCGCTTCGCCGGCCGATACGCTTTTCGTCAGGCTCGATAGATCGAAGCGCGTGACGAGCGCGGCCATCTGACGATAGAACGTTGGGGCGGTGAACATCGTCGTCGCCTTGAAGCGCTCGACGGTTTGCAGCAACGTCTCGGGCGTGAGTTTTTCGATCAGCACCGTCGATGCGCCCACGCGCATCGGGAAGCAGAGCAGCCCGCCGAGCCCGAAGGTGAAAGCGAGCGGCGGGGTGCCGCAAAAGACGTCGTCGCACGTGGGCCGCAGGACATGGCGCGGAAACAGATCGCACATGGCGAGCACGTCGCGATGAAAATGCATGCAGCCTTTCGGCGCGCCCGTCGTGCCGCTCGTGAAGGCGATCAAGCAGACATCGTCGGCCGACGTATCGCAAGCCGAGAACTCGGCAGGCTTGTTCGCGGCAAGCGATTCGATCGCCTCCGGCGCGTCGCTATGAAACACGCGCACGTCCGCCAAGTCGGCGCAGAAAAACTCGCTTTCCGAATTGCGGCACCGCTCGATCTCTTCGATCAGCCGCGCATCGCACAGGGCGGCTTGGATCCTCGCCTTGTCGATGATCTGCTTGAGCTCCTTCGCACGAAGCAGCGGCATGGTAGGAACCACGACAAGGCCCGCCTTCAGGCTGGCTAAGAACGCCGCCGCCATCTGCAAGGTGTTCGGGCCGCGCAGCAGCACGCGATTGCCCGGAACGAGCGCCATGTCTTCGACGAGCACGTGGGCCCATCGATCGACCATCGCTTTCAATTCGAGGTAGCTCGTGCCACGGGGCGCTCCGCCGTCATCCGACCAGATCGCCACGCGTGCGCCATGGCCGGCGGCGATCGTGGCGTCGAGGAGTTCCGTCGCGCAGTTCAAGCGCTTGGGATAGGCGATGTCGGGTTGATCGAGCAGCAAGACCGGCCACAGGTCCTGCGGCGGCAGGTTGTCTCGCGCAAACGTATCGACATGGGCTGACGGTTCCATGGCTCGCTCCGGTGTCAGTCAGGGATCACGGCGGTGGCTTCGATTTCTACTTTGGCCCGGTCTTCGATGAGCGCGGCCACTTGTACCGCGCTCATGGCGATGTCGTAATCGCCGATGAGTTCGCGAAACGCCTGACCGATGTCACGCGAAGCCGCGAGGTATTCGCGCTTATCGGTCACGTACCAGGTCATCCGCACCAGATGCTCGGGGCGCGCGCCGGCTTCCTTCAATACGGCAACGATGTTTTCGAGCGCTTGCCGTGCTTGATCGGCGAACGAATCGGAGCGGAACTGCGCCGTTTCGTCCCAGCCGATCTGGCCGGCAATGAAGATCTGCGTGCCGTGCGCGGCGACACCGTTTGCATAGCCGCGCGGTTTCGGCCATCCGGCCGGTAAGAGCGGACGTTTCATGATGTCGTGCCTTCGTGTTCGGGGTGAATGGGGTGGGCGGCCGCGTGCGTGAGGGCCGCGCGGATATCATCGGGAATACCGATCGATTCGCCTGTATCGAGCGACATCGTGACGAGCACCTGATTGGCGGCGAAGCGCACCTCGTCGGGGCCGCGGCCAACGATGCGGATATCGAGCGAACGCCGCCCGATGCGCAGGAGCGTCAACGCGAGCGAGATCGTCTCGCCCATCCGGCTCGGCCGCGCGAATTCGCATTCGAGCTTGACGATGGGCAGCCCGACGCGGCGTTGGCCGATCATGTGGGCATAGTCGATGCCGAGCGAATCGGTGAACCAATCTTCGACGAGCGCATTCGTGAGCGTCAGATATTGCGGGAAGAACACGATGCCGGCCGGATCGCAATGCGCGAAGCGAATCCGCACCGGGCGTTCGAAGACGACAGGGGCATGCTCGGTCATGACGATTGCCCGCCTGGGTGTGAGCCTTCATTGCCCTTGCTCGCCGCATGCTCTTTGAGCAGATCGCGCCCGACGATCAACTGCTGGACTTCGGTCGCGCCTTCATAGATGCGCAGGGCGCGAATCTCGCGATAAAGCGTCTCGACGGGCGTCCCGCTGCAGACGCCTTGACCGCCCCAAAGCTGCACGGCCGCATCGATCACGCGCTGCGCGCCCTCGCTCGCGTGCCATTTCGCCATGGCCGCTTCGCGCGTCACGCGTTTGCCTTGATCGCGCATCCACGCCGCGCGATAGACGAGCAGGGCCGCGGAATCGATCGTCAGCGCCATCTCGGCGAGCTTCGCTTGCGTCAGTTGAAAATCGCCGAGCGTCTGCCCGAACATGCGGCGCGACGCCGCGCGCTCGAGCCCTTCGGCCAGCGCATGGCGGGCAAAGCCGAGCGAAGCGGCCGCCACCGACGTCCGAAAGATATCGAGCGTGCGCATCGCGAGCTTGAAGCCTTCGCCGGCCGCGCCGAGCCTTTGGGACTTCGGCACGCGCGCGCCGTTGAAACGAAGGCGGGCTAGCGGATGAGGCGCGATCACGTCGATGCGTTCGGCAATTTCGAAGCCGGGTGTATCGGCATCGACGACGAACGCGGTGATCCCTCGCGCGCCCGGCGCCTCGCCGGTGCGCGCGAAGACGACGTAGAAATCGGCGATGCCGCCGTTCGAGATCCACGTCTTCTCGCCGTCGAGCACATAGCCATCGCCTTCATCTCGGGCTGCGAGCGCGAGCGCGGCGACATCGGAACCGGCATCGGGCTCCGACAGGGCGAACGCGGCGATCGCGTGCCCGCTCGCCACGCGCGGCAGATAGCGTTGCTTTTGCTCGTCGGTACCCGCGAGCGAGATCGCGCCGGAGCCGAGCCCTTGCATGGCAAGCGCGAAATCGGCCAGACCCGCATGCTTGGCGAGCGTTTCACGTAGCAGGCAAACGGCGCGCGTATCGATCGTATCGCCGTGGCCGCCGAACGCCTTGCCGCCCACGCCGTAGCGCAGCCATCCATCTTCGCCCAGCGCGCGCACAAGCCGCCGGCAGTGTGCATCGACGCTCGCCCGCCCATGCGGACCGGATTCGGGCGGCTCGTCATGAGCTAGCAGGCTTCGATTGGCCCGGCACCACGCTTCGAGTTCGCGCGCCAAGCGGCGATGCCGATCCTCGAAAAACGGCCAGTCGAGCATGTCCGAACCGCAGGCCTGATCGGTGTGCATCATGTCAATTCCCTTCGAACGTGGGGCGCGTCTTGGCCGCGAAGGCGCGATAGGCGCGCTCGAAATCGCGCGTCGCCATGCAGATCGCTTGTGCCTGCGCCTCGGATTCGATCGCTTCGTCCACGCTCATGCTCCATTCCTGATGAAGCATCTTCTTTGTGACGCCGTGGGCGAACGTCGGGCCGCACGCGATCGAGCGGGCGAGCGCATCGGCGTCGGCCAGCAATTGCTCGGGGTCGCAAAGGCGGTTGTAGAAGCCCCAGGCGAGGCCTTCGTCGCCCGAGGCGGAGCGGCCCGTGAACAGCAATTCGGAGGCGCGTCCCTGGCCGATGATGCGCGGCAGGATCGAGCAGGCGCCCATGTCGCAGCCGGCCAAGCCCACCCGCGTGAAGAGAAATGCTAGCTTGCTGCGCGCGGTAGCCAGCCGCATATCCGACGCCATCGCGATGATTGCACCGGCGCCGGCGCACACGCCGTCGACGGCCGCGACGATCGGCTGCGGACAATGGCGCATGGCTTTGACGAGATCGCCCGTCATGCGCGTGAACATCAGCAGCTCCGGCATCGGCAGGCCGATCAGCGGGCCGATGATCTCGTGCACGTCGCCGCCCGAGCAGAAGTTTTCGCCCGCGCCATGGATGACGATGGCCTTGACGTCCGTCGCGTAGGCGAGCTCCCGGAACAAGTCGCGCAGCTCGGCGTAGGAATCGAACGTGAGGGGGTTCTTGCGCTCCGGGCGATTCAACAGAATCGTCCCGACGCCCGCCTCGAGCCGCCAGCCGAAGTGGTGGGGCGAATACGAGACGAGCGTCGTGCGATTGCCGGCACGCAAAGCGTCGGCGTTGAAGGCAGCATCGGTCATTGATTCGTTCTCCTATTCATTCGCGGGCCAGCGTCGCGGCGCATTTCGATCGTCAGCTTTGGCTGTCGATGCAATCGAGCAGATGCGCCTTGAGCTTGCCCAGGCGCTGGTGCATCTTCGATTTGTCGTCGATGCCCAGCCCGCCGAACAACTCCACCACCCAGCGCTCGTGCGCCTGCGCCATCTTGTCGAATAGCGTGCGGCCGGCGGGCGTGAGCCGAACTGTGAACGCGCGCCGATCGTTGGGATCGGCGTCGCGCGCAACGAGCCCTTCTTTTTCGAGCTGATCGGTCAAGCCGGTCACGTTGCCGCCCGTCACCATGAGGCGGCGAGAGATCTCGCTCATCTTCAGCCCTTCGGGATGACGCTCGAGCTGAGCCATGAAGTCGAAGCGCGGCAGCGTGGTGTCGAACTCCGCGCGCAGCCGACGGCGCAGCTCGGTTTGCACGAGGTTCGTCGTCGTTAAAAGACGCAACCAGAGGCGCAAGCTCATATGGCTGTCCGCGCCGGTGCTCATTTCGAGGTCGACGACGTTCTCCGCACGTTGCACGCGCGTGCCGGCCTTGTCCTTCTCTTTGTCTTTGTCCTTTTTCTTCGTCGATGCGCGAATGGCTTCGCTCACATTACTTCTCCACCGGAAATGGATATCGATTGGCCTGTGATCGAACCCGACTCGGGCATGACGAGCCACAGCACCGCATGCGCGACTTCATCGGGCGTGATGAAGCGCCGTTGCGGATTCGAGCGCTGCAGCGCCGTGCGTGCGTCGTCCGCGCTGCGGCCAGTCTTCGAGACGACCTGATCGAGCGACGTCTGCAGCAGCGGCGTTTCCGTATAGCCGGGGCAGACGGCGTTGACGGTCACGCCCGTCGTCGCGGTTTCGAGCGCGAGGGAGCGCGTCAAGCCGATCACGCCGTGCTTGGCGGCGCAGTACGCCGCGACGTACGGATAGCCGATCTGCCCAGCCGTGCTCGCGACGTTGACGATGCGCCCGAAGCCGCGTTCGATCATCGAAGGCAATGCGGCTTGCGTGCAGAGGAAGACACCCGTCAGATTGACGTCGAGCATGCGCTGCCACAGGCCGAGATCGGTTTTGGCGAAAGGGGCGGCTTGCGCTTGGCCGGCGTTGTTGATGAGAATGTCGACGGGGCCGAGTGCATCGCGCGCTTGGGCGAATGCTTCCTCTACTTCCTCGGCTTTCGTGACGTCGGCGGTCGCGCAGTGGACGAGCGGCGATGCGCCGAGCTGCTCGCGCTGGGCGTCGAGTTTCGCCGCGTCGCGTCCGATGAGCGTCACGCGTGCGCCCGCATCGACGAGCGCCTGGGCGATGGCCGCGCCTATTCCGCTGCCGCCGCCTGTGACGACTGCATGCATATCGTCGAGTGCGCGTGTGGCCGAATGCGGATGGGCGTTCATTGCGCCGCCTCCGCCGCGGCGGCTGCTGCGACCGGCGCCGCATGCATCGCGCGTTCGCGTTCGAAGTTGCGCTCGAGCTGCGATTTCGCGGCTGTGTACTGCTTCGGCCAGGCAACGTCGAAATAGCCGATTTTGGCCGCTTCGGTCAGCGTCCAGGCCGGATTCGCGAGGTGCGGCCGGGCGACGGCGCACAGATCGGCGCGGCCGGCCGCGATGATGCTGTTGACGTGATCGGCTTCCGAAATCGCGCCCACCGCGATCGTGGCGATTCCGGCTTCGTTGCGAATGCGGTCGGCGAACGGCGTCTGGAACATGCGGCCGTAGACGGGCTTTTCCGCCTTGCTGACTTGCCCGGACGACACGTCGATCATATCCGCGCCGGCTGCCTTGAAGGCGCGCCCGATTTGCACCGCGTCGTCGGGCGTCGTACCGCCTTCGACCCAATCGTTCGCCGAAATCCGCACCGAGATCGGCTTGCCTTGCGGCCAGACGTTTCGAATCGCCTTGAAGACTTGCAGCGGATAGCGCAAGCGATTCTCGAGCGAGCCGCCGTACTCGTCGGTGCGCTGATTCGTGAGCGGCGAAATGAAGCTCGAGAGAAAGTATCCGTGCGCGCAGTGCAGTTCGAGCCAGTCGAAGCCGGCTTCGTCGGCCATCTTCGCGGCGCGCACGAATTGCGCTTCGATTTCACGCAGTTCCTCGTGCGTGGCGGCGTGGGACCACTGGCTGATGCCGGGCAGGTATTGCTGGCGCGATGCGGAGACGATCGGCCAATTGCCCTCGGGCAGCGGTTGATCGATGCCCTCCCAGCTCACGCGGGTCGAGGCCTTCGCACCGGCGTGGCCTAGCTGCATGCCGATCTTCGCATCGCTCGTACCGTGCACGAAATCGACGATGCGGCGCCAAGCCCGCATATGCTCGGGCGTGTACATGCCCGGGCAGCCCGGTGTAATGCGGCCTTCGGGCGAGACGCAGGTCATCTCCGTCATGACGAGCCCCGCGCCGCCCATGGCTCGCGCGCCCAGATGCGTGAGGTGATAGTCGCCTACCGTACCGTCGACGGCCAAGTACTGCGCCATCGGCGATACGACGACACGATTCTTGAGCGTGACCTCGCGCAGCCGGAATGGCGTGAACATCGGAGGAATCGATTGCTTGGCGTCGCGTGCGTGTCGTGCGCCCGCTTTTTCTGCGAGCCATTGTTCGAACGAGCGGACGTAGTCCGCATCGCGTTCGCGCAGGTTTTCGTGAGAGATGCGCTGCGAGCGGGTCAGCAGCGAATAGGCGAATTGCTCCGGTTCGAACGATGCGTATCGGTCAACGTGCTCGAACCATTCCGTGGAATTGCGGGCGGCGTTTTGAATGCGCAGCACGTCGACGCTGCGCGTTTGCGTGTAGTGCGTGAGCGCCGCGCGTAGATCGTCTGGATGCGCATCGATGCTATCGGCCAAGGCGATCGCATCTTCGAGTGCGAGCTTCGTGCCGGAGCCGATCGAGAAGTGTGCGGTGTGCGCCGCGTCGCCCATCAACACGATCGGCGTCACGCCGCCGTTGGCCCGCGGCCGATAGTGCACCCACTCTTGATTCACGACGCGCGGGAAGCGAATCCATTGGGCCGAGCCGCGCAGGTGAGCGGCGTTCGACATCAACGGATGCCCGTCCAAATACTTCGCGAACAGCCGCTCGCAGAAGGCGATGCTGTCTTCCTTGCTCATTTCGTCGAGGCCGGCGGCGCGCCATACGCGCTCGGGCGCTTCGACGATGAACGTGGAAGTGTCTTGGTCGAATCGATACGCGTGTGCTTGAAACCAACCCCATTCGGTTTTTTCGAAGGCGAACGTGAACGCATCGAACAGCTTGTGCGTGCCGAGCCACACGAAACGGCAGTCGCGCAGGTCGATGTCGGGACGGTAGGTATCGGCGTACTTCTGACGGATGGGGCTATTAGCGCCGTCGCAAGCGATGATGAGATCGGCGTCGTACTCGTCGTCGTTCGTGACGTTCGTTTCGAAGACGAGCTTGACGCCGAGCGCCTCGCAGCGCGCCTGAAGGATATTGAGCAGACGTTTGCGGCCGATGCCGCAGAAGCCGTGGCCCGACGAGCGAATGGTGCGGCCGCCGAAATGAACGTCGATGTCGTCCCAGTGGTTGAACGCGTCGAGGATCATCTC
>NZ_JBQCHR010000104.1:0-8687 GCF_051954495.1 Trinickia sp. | reverse complement strand
ATCAATAAGGCCGAGTGCGAGAACACCGTCTATGAAGTGCTCGTGGACGGCGTATCGGTGGCCGACGCCCGCATCAAGTCCGAAGCCGTGAAGTACGACGTGCTCCCGGCCAACCGTGAACTAGCCGGCGCCGAAATCGAACTCGTCAGCGTACAGAATCGCGAAAGGCAATTGAAAGCAGCGTTGGAGCAAGTCGCGGCCGATTACGATTTCGTGCTGATCGACTGTCCGCCCGCGCTGTCGCTTCTGACGCTCAACGGCCTGTGCGCCGCGCACGGCGTCGTCATCCCGATGCAATGCGAATATTTCGCGCTCGAAGGGCTGTCCGATCTCGTCAACACGATCAAGCAGGTTCATGCGAACCTCAATCGAGATCTGAAGGTGATCGGCTTGTTGCGCGTGATGTTCGATCCGCGCATCACGCTGCAGCAGCAGGTATCCGATCAGCTGAAGGAGCACTTCGGCGACAAGGTGTTCGATGCCGTGATCCCGCGCAACGTGCGCTTGGCCGAGGCGCCGAGCTACGGGTTGCCGGGCGTCGTGTTCGACCGCGCCTCGCGCGGCGCGCAGGCGTACGTGCAGTTCGGCGCTGAAATGATTGAACGCGTGCGTGCGCTTTGACGATGGCGCAGCGCGATAAGAAGGCGGATCGAGGACAACTCATGAATGCCGTAGCGAAGAAGAAGGGACTGGGCCGCGGGCTCGAGGCGTTGCTTGGCGGCAACCCGGACATTACGACGGCCGTGCGTAGCGAAGGGCAACCGAACGTTTTGCCGCTGCGCAGGCTGCAGGCCGGCAAGTATCAGCCGCGCACGCGCATGGACGAGGGCAGCTTGCAGGAGCTCGCCGCGAGCATCCGTGCACAAGGCGTGATGCAGCCGATTCTCGTGCGGCCGGTCTCGGAGGAGAAGTACGAGATCATCGCGGGCGAGCGCCGCTTTCGAGCGGCGCACATCGCCGGGCTCGAAGAGGTGCCGGTGCTCGTCAAGGACGTGCCCGACCAAGCGGCCGCCGCGATGGCCCTCATCGAGAACATCCAGCGCGAGGATCTGAACCCGCTCGAAGAAGCGCAAGGGATCCAGCGCTTGCTGGACGAATTCGACTTCACGCACGAACAAGCCGCCGAGTCGGTAGGGCGCTCGCGCAGCGCCGTATCGAACTTGCTGCGCTTGCTGAACCTTGCGCATCCCGTGCAGACCATGCTGCTCGCCGGCGATCTCGACATGGGGCATGCACGCGCGTTGCTCGCCGTCGATTCGGCGACGCAGATCACGCTGGCCAACCAGGTCGTCAACAAGCGCATGTCGGTGCGCGAGACCGAGCGTCTCGTTACGGCCACGACGAAAGCCGAGCCTGCCGTAAAGGCGCGCACGAGCCAAGATGGCGGCCGAGATACGCGCCGCCTCGAAGAGGAGCTGTCCGATCTGCTGGCCGCGGCGGTGAAGATCAAGCTGGGCCGTCGCGGCCGCGGTCAATTGCAGATCGAGTTCGGCAGCCTGGACGCGCTCGACGGCATTCTGTTCAGGCTGCGCGGCGGATCGAACGGCGCTGCCTGACGGACGTGACGCGCTGCCCGGACCAATAGCGATAGCGACGATGCAAAGGCGCCGTCGCTATCGGCCTGCCTTCTTTTCGCTGCTTCTTCCTCTCTTTTTCCGCTGCCTATGCCGAACGCCGACGAGGTGCATATCGCGCGCACGTCCGTGCTGCGCAAGCTGATTGCATTTGCGCTCAAAGAGCCGGTTTTGGCGATTCTCGTCGTCGTGCTCGTCGCGCTTCAATGCACGCGGCCGCAGCCGTGGCCCACACTGCCGCGGCTCGTCGACTGGCCGACGGTGATGACGCTAGCCGGCCTGCTGATGCTCACCAAAGCGATCGAACGCTCGGGTTTGCTGATGTGGCTCGCGCATCGCGTGGTCCACCACGTCCGATCCGAACGAGCGCTTGCGTGCTTGCTTATCGGTCTGGCCGTGGTGCTGTCGATGCTCGTGACGAACGATGTCGCGCTGTTCGTCGTCGTGCCGCT
Organism: Trinickia sp.; assembly: GCF_051954495.1. Classification (GTDB taxonomy): domain Bacteria; phylum Pseudomonadota; class Gammaproteobacteria; order Burkholderiales; family Burkholderiaceae; genus Trinickia. Next base: position 6,661 of record NZ_JBQCHR010000104.1, on the reverse strand, counting down.
CGTGCTGTCGCTGCATGCCTTGACGGCGCTTCCGGTCAAACGCTTGACGATCTTTCTTGCGTTGGCCGTCAACGCCGGTTCGATCCTCACGCCGCTCGGCAACCCGCAAAACCTGTTTCTTTGGCAAGTGGGCGGCGCGTCGTTCGGCGCCTTCGTGTGGGCGTTGGCGCCGCTTTGCGCGGTGCTGACGGCGCTGCTTTACGCTCTTGCGTGGTTCGCCTTCAAGGCTAGGCCGCTCGATTTGTCGGGCGATGCGGCCAAGGAGCCCGTCGACCGCGCCTACGCGGGCGTCGCCGCGGTGCTTTTCGTCGCCTTCGTGCTGCTCGCCGATTCGCATCACGCCGGCATCGGGCTGGCGGGCGTGGCTGGCGGCTTCCTGTTGTGGCGACGCGACGCGGTGCTCAAGATCGACTGGGCGCTGTTGCTGATTTTCGTGCTGATGTTCATCGTGCTGCGCAGCGTGGCCGCGCTCCCCTGGGTGCATGAAACGGTCGGGCATCTGGGGCTGCACACGCCACTGCGCGCATATGTCGCAGGCGCTGTATTGTCGCAAGGCATCAGCAACGTGCCCGCCGCAATCATGCTCGCCGAGTTCACGAAGGATTGGCGGGCATTGGCCTACGGCGTCAGCGTCGGGGGCTTCGGCATCGCCATCGGATCGCTCGCCAATCTCATCGCCGTCCGTCTTTCGAAAGAGCGCGGCGTCTGGCTGCCGTTTCATCTTGTCTCGATCCCGTTCTGGCTCGTCGCCGGCGTGCTGGGAGGGTGGTTGCTGCTGAATCGTTGACGTGGAGGCGGGGAGGGCCTCGAACGGGTTCGCGGCACCTTTCGATTTAGTCAGATGGCGTGCCCCGGCAAGCCGCTTGCACGTCGTTTCTGCGCAGTTTTTTGTCGCGGCTAAAGTCTTGAATCGCCTGCAACTATCGCTTACAATCGCCCGGATTTATTTGCTAGGCAGTCCCGTAAGCACAGCGAAAGCTGCGGGTTGGATACTGGGTTTTGCAGGATAGAGCGATGGCGGATCGAGAGCCGGGCACAAGGCACGACGAACGCGCGCGACACGATCCTTCTTCCGCTCGCGCAGCCGGTCGTTCGGAAACGTTCGACGATGCGTGGGATGCCGAGCAGCAAGATAAGAATTTCGTTCCCCTCACGCGGGCCGAGGCTGAAAAGCTCTTTGGCTCCGATGTGAGCCGCCCTTCGCGCGCGACGCCGTTCAAGGTCGTGGCGGCGCAAGTGGCTTTGTCCCTCGTCGTCACGCTGGTTTGGTGGCTGTTTTATGAGCCGCCGGGCGCGGCTGCGCTGTCGGCCTTGTTGGGGGGAGCGATTTGCTGGGTGCCGAGCGCGTTGTTCGCGGCACGTCTGAAAGGAGCGGGCGGCGCCGGATCGATCCTCACGTGGATGATCGGCGAGATGCTCAAGATGGGGGCCACGGTTGCGATGTTCGTCGCGGTAGCCGTGTGGTATCACGACGTGCGGTGGTTGCCGCTCTTCGTGACTTTCCTCGTCACGCTGCAGACGTACTGGCTGGCGCTCGCTTGGCGCTGAAAATGGGATGACGGTGGTCGGCTGCGGGTGCGCGCGAAAATGCGCGGCGCGCTCGCGCTCGGCTCCTTCGCGCAACGCAGGGCGCCTTCGCCCGCGCGGTGCGAGCATCGAAGAGTTTTCGATAATTTAGGTGGCAATAACGATATGGCAGCTACAGAAAGCACGCACTTGGATCCGTCCGAGTACATCTCGCACCACTTGCAGAATTTCGCCACTTCGCACCAGACGTCGATCATCGACATGCACGTGTTGAACATCGACACGCTGTTCTGGTCGATCGTGTGCGGTCTCGTGGCGATCTTCATCCTGCGCATGGCCGCCCGCGGCGCCACGCCCGGCGTGCCGAGCCGTTTCCAATGCGCGATCGAAATGCTCGTCGAAATGGTGGAAGACCAATCGAAGGCCATCATCCACGGCAATCGCACGTTCATCGCTCCGCTCGCGCTGTTTGTGTTCGTGTGGGTCGCGCTGATGAACTCGCTCGATTTCATCCCCGTCGATCTGCCGGGCCACGTGATCGGCTGGCTGGGTCTGTCGAACGTGATTACGCATCACCGCATTGTGCCGACGGCCGATCTGAACGGCACGTTCGGCATCGCGCTCGGCGTGTTCGTGCTGATGATCTACTACAACATCAAGATCAAGGGCCCCGGCGGCTTCATCCACGAGCTGATCTCGGCCCCGTTCGGTGCGAACCCGCTGCTGTGGATCCCGAACCTTGCATTGAACATCATCGAGTTCGTCGCCAAGACGGTTTCGCTCGCGTTGCGGTTGTTCGGCAACATGTACGCGGGCGAGCTGCTGTTCCTGCTCATCGCATTGCTCGGCAGCCTCTGGACCTTCGGCGCGGACGCGACAGTGCTCGGCTTCGTGGGTCACGTGATCGCAGGCACCGTTTGGGCGATCTTCCACATCCTGATCGTCTTGTTGCAAGCGTTCATCTTCATGATGCTGACGCTCGTGTACATCGGCCAGGCGCACGACTCGCACTAACCCAAGGGCGTATCGCGGCGTAAGCAGATTCGTTTTCCGTTTCTTTAAATCCAGTTCCAAAAAGTCTTTTACAAAGGAGTGATCATGCAAGCTTTCATCGCCAACATCCAAGGTCTGACCGCCATCGGTATCGGCATCATCATCGGCCTGGGTGCAATCGGCGCCTGTATCGGTATCGGCCTGATGGGCGGCAAGTACATCGAAGCTTGCGCGCGTCAACCGGAACTGATGAACCCGCTGCAAACCAAGATGTTCCTCTTGGCTGGTCTGATCGACGCGGCGTTCCTGATCGGCGTTGGTGTGGCAATGCTGTTTGCGTTCGCGAACCCGCTGCTCTCGAAGTTGGCAGGCTAAAGGTTCCTCGGAGTTTTGCGCCGCGGCTTCAAGTCGGCGCAAGGGGCGAAACGGAGGCTTGGGGCGCTGATCGTACGTAACGTCGATGAGCGCCTTGCCGTTTCACTTTCCGAATTAGCAACGATTAAGGAAACACCGTGAATCTCAACGCAACTCTGATTGCGCAAATGGTCGTGTTCCTGATCCTCGCGTGGTTCACGATGAAGTTCGTGTGGCCGCCGATGGTCAAAGCCCTCGACGAGCGTGCGAAGAAAATCGCCGACGGCCTCGCGGCCGCCGAAAAGGGCAAGACGGAACTCGAAGCCGCGCACAAGCGCGTCGACCAAGAGCTGGCGAAGGCGCGCAACGACGGTCAGCAGCGCATCGCTGACGCCGAAAAGCGTGCGCTCGCCGTGGCCGAGGAAATCAAGGCCAATGCACAAGCCGAAGCCGCGCGCATCATCGCTCAAGCCAAGGCCGACGCCGAGCAGCAGGTCGTGAAGGCTCGTGAAACGCTGCGCGCCGAAGTGGCGTCGCTGGCGGTCAAGGGTGCTGAGCAGATCCTGAAGCGCGAAGTCGATCAGGCCGCGCATGCGCAATTGCTCAATCAACTGAAAACCGAGCTCTGATCATGGCCGAACTTGCAACCATCGCCCGTCCGTACGCGGAGGCGCTGTTCAGCGTAGCCGAAGGCGGTGACCTCTCCGCCTGGTCCGCCCTCGTGCAGGAGTTGGGCCAGGTTGCGCGTCTGCCCGAGCTCATGTCGGTCGCCTCGAGCCCGAAGGTGAGCCGCGCACAGGTCGTCGACCTGCTGCTCGCAGCAGCCAAGTCCCCGTTGAAAGACTCGCCGCAGGCCAAGAACTTCGTGCAGATGCTGGTCGACAATCACCGTCTCTCGCTGCTGCCCGAAATCGCCGTCCAGTTCGATGAACTGAAAAACGCTCGCGAAGGCGCGGCCGATGCGCTGATCGTCAGCGCGTTCCCGCTGCAAGAGGCCCAGCTCGCCGATCTCGTCGCGAGCCTCGAGCGCAAGTTCGAGCGCAAGCTCAAGCCGACGGTGGAAGTCGATGCTTCGTTGATCGGTGGCGTGCGCGTCACCGTCGGCGACGAAGTGCTCGACACCTCGGTTCGCGCACGGCTCGCCGACATGCGCACGGCGCTCACCGCGTAAAGCGGCGCGCACGCGCACGGCACGCAACAGAATTGACTATCAGGAGCGAATAATGCAACTCAATCCCTCTGAGATCAGCGAGCTGATCAAGAGCCGGATCCAGGGCCTTGAAGCGAGCACCGACGTTCGCAACCAGGGCACCGTGATCTCCGTGACCGACGGTATCGTGCGTATTCACGGCCTGTCGGACGTGATGCAGGGCGAAATGCTCGAATTCCCGGGCAACACGTTCGGCCTCGCGCTGAACCTCGAGCGCGACTCGGTCGGCGCCGTGATTCTCGGTGAATACGAGCACATTTCGGAAGGCGACGTCGTCAAGACGACGGGCCGCATTCTGGAAGTGCCGGTCGGCCCGGAACTCGTCGGCCGCGTCGTCGACGCGCTCGGCAACCCGATCGACGGCAAGGGCCCGATCAACGCGAAGATGACCGACGCGGTCGAGAAGATCGCCCCGGGCGTGATTTGGCGTAAGTCGGTGTCGCAACCGGTGCAAACGGGTCTGAAGTCGATCGACTCGATGGTGCCGATCGGCCGCGGCCAGCGCGAGCTGATCATCGGCGACCGCCAGTGCGGCAAGACGGCCGTGGCCGTCGACGCGATCATCAATCAGAAGGGCAAAGACCTGATCTGTATTTATGTCGCGATCGGCCAGAAGGCTTCGTCGATCATGAACGTCGTGCGCAAGCTCGAAGAGTCGGGCGCGATGGAGTACACGATCGTCGTCGCGGCGTCCGCATCGGAATCGGCCGCGATGCAATACCTCGCGCCGTACTCGGGCTGCACGATGGGCGAATACTTCCGCGATCGCGGCCAAGACGCCCTCATCATTTATGACGATTTGACCAAGCAAGCTTGGGCCTATCGCCAGATCTCGCTGCTGCTGCGCCGTCCGCCGGGCCGTGAAGCGTACCCGGGCGACGTGTTCTATCTGCACTCGCGTCTGCTCGAGCGCGCCGCGCGCGTGTCGGAAGAGTACGTCGAGAAGTTCACGAACGGCGAAGTGAAGGGCAAGAGCGGTTCGCTCACGGCGTTGCCGGTCATCGAAACGCAAGCCGGCGACGTGACGGCGTTCGTTCCGACGAACGTGATCTCGATCACGGACGGCCAGATCTTCCTCGAAACCGACTTGTTCAACGCCGGTATCCGTCCCGCGATCAACGCGGGCGTGTCGGTGTCGCGCGTCGGCGGCGCCGCTCAAACGAAGGTCGTCAAGAAGCTCTCGGGCGGTATCCGTACCGACTTGGCGCAGTACCGCGAGCTGGCTGCGTTCGCGCAGTTCGCGTCGGATCTGGACGAAGCCACCCGCAAGCAGCTCGAGCGCGGCCGCCGCGTGACGGAGCTCTTGAAGCAGCCGCAGTATCAGCCGCTGCAAGTGTGGGAGTTGGCGATGTCGCTGTTCGCCGCGAATAACGGCTATCTCGACGATCTCGAAGTCAAGGACGTGCTGTCGTTCGAAAAGGGCGCGCGCGAATTCCTGAAGACGAGCCATGCCGACCTCATCAAGCGCATCGAAGACACGAAGGACTTGTCGAAGGACGACGAAGCAGCGCTGCACGCCGCTCTGAAGGACTTCAAGAAGTCGGGTGCTTATTGATCGAGGCATGAGGACCTTGAAGCGGTGACCGCACGTTTTGACGAAGTCGTTTCAACGATGCGCTCGCCGCTTCGATCAAGGAGCAAGCAATGGCTGGAATGAAGGAAATCCGCGGCAAGATCAAGAGCGTGCAAAACACGCGCAAGATCACCAAGGCCATGGAAATGGTGGCGGCATCGAAGATGCGCCGCGCGCAGGAGCGCATGCGTTCCGCTCGCCCGTACGCCGACAAGGTCCGCGACATCGCTGCGCACATGAGCCGCGCGAACCCCGAGTATCGTCACCCGTTCATGGTGTCGAACGAAGGCGCGAAGGCGGCCGGCATGATCCTCGTCACGACCGACAAGGGTCTGTGCGGCGGCATGAACACGAACGTGCTGCGCGCGACGGTGGGCAAGTTCAAGGAGCTCGAAGAGAAAGGCCAAACCATCGAAGCTACGGCGATCGGCGGCAAGGGCATGGGCTTCTTGAGCCGCGTCGGCGCGAAGGTGGTCTCGCACGTCGTTGCGCTCGGCGATACGCCGCACCTCGAAAAGCTGATCGGCGCGGTGAAGGTGCAGCTCGACCTGTACTCGGAAGGCAAGGTCTCGGCCGTGTATCTCGCGTACACGCGCTTCGTCAACACGATGAAGCAAGAGCCCGTGATCGAGCAGTTGCTGCCGCTCGCGTCCGAGGATTTCGAGCGTGACGAGAGCACGCCGAACTCCGCGTGGGACTACATCTACGAGCCCGATGCGCAGGCTGTCGTCGACGAGCTGCTCGTTCGCTACGTCGAGGCGCTCGTGTACCAGGCCGTCGCGGAAAACATGGCGTCCGAGCAATCGGCGCGCATGGTGGCGATGAAGGCTGCGTCGGATAACGCGAAGACGGTGATCAGCGAATTGCAGCTCGTCTACAACAAGAGCCGCCAGGCCGCGATTACGAAGGAATTGTCGGAAATCGTGGGCGGCGCCGCCGCGGTGTAACGCGAGTCGGGTCGACCCGTCTTTCCACGCGCCGTTTGCGCGAGTGAAGAATTGAGT
>NZ_JBQCHR010000103.1:0-9846 GCF_051954495.1 Trinickia sp. | reverse complement strand
ATCGTGCCCGACTGATTGGCCTCTTTTGTGGTGTGGCGGCCTGCGCCGTGTTCTTTGGGGGCGAGGCTGTCAACCCTCCGCGCCTCAAGCAACTGCTTGAATCGTTTCGTCAGAGTCCGCTCGATAGCTACGAGTGGCTGGACCTTGCTGACAAGGCGCTGGAGCTGCAACCCTTCGAGGCTCTCGATGCGACCACACGCAAGCACGTCCTCGATGGCGCACTCACGCTGGCAGAAACGCTGGTAACGCGACAAGTACTGGAATCACTGGTCATTGCGACCCTGAGCGAGAACAGTAGCACCGAGCCGCGTTTCCCGCGTTACCAGAAGATTCACGACCAGTTGGGCACGCTTCATCGCAACCAGGTCCGTAGCGGAAAGACGGGGCGGCTCTTTGGGATTATCAGTGCGGAACTCAGCCCACTGACAATGAACACGCGATGCCCGGCCTGCAACGCGCTTCTCGGCACACGGGACATGGTCGCCCTCCTTTCACACAATGGCGTCGCCCTGCACTCGCCAGGCTGCAACAAGCCGGTCTTCGTTGGCCTTGACCGCGAAAAACTGGAAACAGCCCATATCCCGCGTGCCTTATTTGGCTACGTGGGCCCCGAACTCAAGGAGTAACCCATGCTTGACTATCCCCAATATGTGCCCCGGCCGGAAGGCGCACGCGGGCCGGACCCGCTGGGTATGCAGTCCACTATCATGGGCCTTTACCGCAAGGTCTTGCCCGGGCTGAATAATCGCGCAAGATACACCCGGGTCTACTCCGCGATTTGCTGGATGGTGTCGCAGATATGGGATACGCTGGACGACGACGCATCTGATGAAGCTATCCAGGCCGCATTTGACGCAGGCATCCCCAAGATTCAACTGCTGCTGGTATGGGGCAATACCCGCTGGAACGTCCGCGCTATTCCCGGTTCGAGTCGGAAGTGGCCCACCGACAATGACCCTGGCGTGCTGTCCTACAGTGCCATGCCAACACGCGGCTCAAGCGCGGCTCTGGATGCGGATGATGAGGAAGAAGAAAGCGACGACGCTGGGCCCGACGGCACCACGTTCCTCGGGCCTGACGAGTACGCGCCAAGCATCACCAACGGCCTTCAATTTCTGAGCCGCTGGCAGGGCTACCATCAGGTCTTCGAGCTGACCGAGGCAGGCGAGGCGCTGGCGGAGTCCTTTGAAAAATTGTTGCGGGAACACTACCCCCAGAAAGCACAGTGGCTTCGCGACCCTTCCAGGAATTCCATTAAGGCCTCAGGCGTCGACGCCCTGTGGGAGGTGCTGCGGCTGGACAAGACCACCCGCGATGAACGGGAGGCTTTTGCTCAACAACTTTTTCCAGATACCCCGACGTCCGCGCTTTCGCCTGATTTTGCGCTGCGGCGTGACGGCATCATGCTGGCGCTGCGCGCCCTCGCAGCAGAAGAGCAGTCCACACCGGGGAAGTATGTGGATGTTGGCCGCATCCGGCATACCATGGCGCGAGGTGTCGGCTCTGACGGAAAGCCCTTGAACCTGAAAGGCCTGGAGACGACACAGCTTGTCTGGAAGAGTTTGCAAATCCGCAAGTACCTGAAAGTTGCTCTGGAGACACTTTTCAGGTCCTGCGAAGTCCGGATTCACCACGCCATAAGCCGGTCTTTCCAGACCGATGCGTCAGGTCGACGGCATTACATTAACCGGGATATTGAATCCATCGCACGCGCGGTGGCCGAAGTTGGCAGCAAGAGTTTGCTGGGTGAAAAAGCTGGCACGGTTGCAAGACTGCTCGACGCTATCGAGGAACGTCGCAAGGATGCGCCCGACCTCTATTGTGCGGGTCTGAAGGACAAGGATATCGACCTAGCCAGCAATCTGGCCTACCTCGTAAAAAAGTCAAAGTTCCGTATGACCGACGAGCGGGAAAGTGACGCCGTCGGGAGTGCACTGTTTGCCGTATTGTGGTGTGCAGTTCAGGCGCGCTATATGCCCTCGGCCTGTATTGTTGAGGATGGCGACCGGTTATCGCTGGATGTGCTGCAGGCGCTGGTACAACGCTTCCTGCACGATACTCCGGAGGACTTTCTCGTCGCCCTCATCAGCGAACATGTCATCAATCTGCATTTCGATGTTGCGCGGGAACGTTGCGAAGAAGACTACAGCGCGGGGCGAACCGTCAAAGACCGGTACCGGATTCTGATGGGTGATGAAGGCCTTGAACGCAATCAGTCCAGGGGCCACAAGCTGACCCGGGCCATCGAGATGCATGACATTCTGCTACATGCGCTGTACCTGCTCAGTCAGACAGGATTTCTCGCGGAACACTCCACCCGCGCCGGGCACTTCAAGCTGTCCGCTGCCGGGACACGACGGGCGGAAATGGACCTGGAAGCACTCGACGGTCCCGCCTCAGTGAACGAGAACAACCTGGTCCCCGTATAGCTGCTTGCGGTGAGACGGGTCCGATGCTTGCCACCTGTGCCCTTGAGGTCCGCGAGCTTGAGGGCGGCGCCTGTCTTCCCCCTGCCCAATCATCTCCTTGCACCCAGCGCTCGTTAGCCGTCGCAAACAAGCAATTCGGTCGCACGCTATGGAATGAGGACGTGCCTTGCGATAACGGTCGGCTTATGGTACAAAGTCCGGGTACAAAGCGTGATGCGGTCGGTTCAACAACCCTTTGATTATTAAAGGGTAAGGCCATTTAGACGCAGCAGGGAGTCTCCTCCCTGATTCGCCACCAAACAAAACAAAGGGTTACAGTCCTACGCGGCTGTAACCCTTTGTCGTTTTTGGCGTCGTGTTTCGTGGGGCACCCTCTTCTTCGCGATACCGTCGCTCGTCGGAGGTAAGCGATGACTGTGTCCACCATAGGCTACGAAGGACTGGACATCGACGCGTTCATTTCGCTTCTCTCGGAAAACGGCATCGAAACAGTGGTGGATATCCGAGAACTACCTTTGTCGCGCAAGCCCGGGTTCTCGGAAATTGGCCGACCCAATTCTTTCCGCGCCGCGTGCTGCGTGGCTGGCTGGGCTTGACATTAGGACCGAATGACCGCGTTACGTTCGGCGTCGTCACTCATTTATTTCGTCACGGAAAATGGGTGCCGGAATGGTTGTGCACGAAATCGGATACCGTCGTCACGTGCCCGCGCCCACTGCAATCCTCGATAATCAGCCTCACCGAATCAACAAGAGGTTGCCATGAACCAGGAAACACGCATCACGGGCGGGTGCTTGTGCGGCGCGTGCCGATACACCTCAGGCGGCACGCCGCTCAACGTGCGCGCGTGCCACTGCCGGCGGTGTCAAAAAACTACCGGTTCTGCGTTTTACGCGCGCGTGATGGTGCCGTTCGACGGCATGCAAGTGGAAGGACCAGTTTCATGGTACGAAGCCGAAAGCGGTTTGCGTCGCGGCTTCTGCTCGCAGTGCGGTTCGACGCTGTTTTCAGCGCGCCCCTCGGCCGGGACCGTCGGCATCGCGCTGGGCTCGCTCGACGAACCGGATGCATTCGAGCCCATGGAGCATATCTGGACGTCCTGCAAACAAGCCTGGCTCTCGATCGACGATGGTCGGACGCAATACGATGAGGGCATCCCGTTGCCGGTGACGGCTCGCTGACCCTGCGCGCGCATCCCCACGTCCGCGCATCGACGCCGCGCAGCGTCCGGCAAGCGGATCGGTAGTCGGCCTAAGCTTCCCGGACCATCGGCCCATCAACCGCCCTAATGCGGCCGATCCGCATCGATCCAAGCCTGCGTGGCCGTGAGCGTCAGCCGATAACGCGCGTAGTTGAATACCTCGAGCTTTTTCAACTCATCAAGCAGCATGGCCTCGAAACCCGGCGCCTCGGCCTCGGTTAGCCCGAGCTCTTGCACCGCGGCTTGCGCCGATTTTCCGTCGCGAACCACTAACCCGATGGCCTCGGTCAAATACTCCCGATACCGCAGCCGCAACGGATTCGGGGCGCCGATCGACTCCATCACGACAACGTATTTGTTCATCGAGCGCCGGTAAGTCCATGCGAACAGATCCGCCGCACGCGAAACGTCGAGGAATTCGTACACACCTAGCATCGCTTGGGCATAGTCGTGCGGGCTGACGTCCAAAAAGGACAATGGCGCGCAGTTGTAGAGCATCAGTGGAATGTTCGCCGCGAGGCGACTCGTGCGCTTATTCCCGTCCTCGAACGGCTGCAGATAAGCCAGATTCACCCAAAGGAAAAAGGCGGCCTCGACGGGATTCTTGACGAGCCTTGCCTTGGCCAAGATGCGCTCCAGCATTTCTTCCAGCAAGCCGGGCACTTGAGTCGGCACGTACACGGTGTCGCTGATATTGACCAGCTTCTTGCGGATGACGCCCAATGCATCGGTATCGGCAAGCAGGTCCTGCATGAGGACCGCATGCAAGTTCCGAATGAGGGCCGTCGACAGGCCCTGCATCGGCACGGCATCCACCAAAAACTCGATGGCGGCTTTGTGATTCAGGAGCATCACCGCGTCGGTGTCGCTGCCTGCCGTCCCCCGCTTGAACAGATCTTCGGTCGCCAACAAGGTGTAGCGATTGCCCTCTAGCCGAGACGATGACCACGACAGATCGATGAGCAGTTGCTCCAGCACCTTGCGCGCGTACGTTCCCGCCGGCTGCTGCTCCCGCAGCCGGCCATCGCGGTAAAGGTCCCGCGCCAGCGATTGCGGCATCAGCCACGTCTCATTGGGAACGTAGGCTTCGACGAATTCGCGCCGATAAGTGACCGGGGAGCGGGCACCTAACGGAAGATCGAGTTTTCGGCCGAGCTCAACGGCAGCCGGCGACCATACTGGACCCGGCGCGACGGGAAGCTCCTGAGTAGATGTCAGCGGGCTGGACGCCGACCCGGCAAGCCGGTAACGCGTTGCCCGCGCCGCCCCGCTGCGCGTGAGTTGGCCGTTGACGCACAGCGCCTCCAGATGACGACGAACCGTCGACGAGCTCGCTTGCGTGACCCTAGTCACGTCGGTCGAAGACACCGAAAGCCTGCCTTCGTCCGCCAATCGCCGGATGGCCTCGAGGACCATTGCAGGGGTCAATCCGCTCATGTATCTGCTCAGTATCCGCTCAAATTTGAGCAGATACTAACGCAAATGAGCGGATACTGCAGAAATGAGCGGATACTGAGCAGATACTGAACGGATTCCCTCCCCCTCACGATTCAACCGCTCCGCGGGACCGTCCAGGTTCCGCCACCATCATCCGCCAACACAAAGCACCCAGCAGCGACAGCGCAATGGCAATCCAGACCGCCACGCGCACGCCGACCGCGGCCGGTTGCACAGCGCTCGCCAGCAAGCCGAAAATCGCCACGCCGAACGCCGAGCCGCTTTGACGGCTCGCGTTCAGCATCCCAGCCGCGACGCCGACGTGCGTCTTGTCGATCGCGCCGAGCAGCAAAGCCGTGGCCGCGGGCGTAATGACGCCGGCCCCGAAACCGATCGCCGGAAAACACAACGCCACTCGCCAGTACGACACATCGTCAGCCAGCGAAAGTAATCCGGCAAATCCGGCCGCGTACAGCAAGAATCCTGCAACCACGACCCGCCGTGCCCCGTATGCCGTACCCAACTTCCCCGCCGAGAAGCTGCCCGCGGTCACCATGACGGTCAGCGGCAGGAACGCAAGCCCCGTTCTGAGCGATTGCCAGCCCCGTCCCTCTTGGAAGTAGACGCTCAGCAAGAACAGCAACCCGTAAAACACGAGCGCCGAAACGAGCGAAACGATGACGGATGCCGAGAAAATCGGCTCGCGAAACAAGGCGAGCGGCAACATCGGCCGCAGCCGGCGGCGTTCGATCGCGATGAAGGCAATCCACCCGGCGACGGCCGCAGCGCAACCAGCCATGATCGGCCTAGAAGTCCAACCCAGCTTGACGCCCTCGATCAGCACCGCGACCGAGCAGGCCAGTGCAACGATGGCTGCCGCTTGGCCGGAAAAATCCATGTGTTCGACTCGCTTGCGCGCGGCGGACGGTATGTTCAAGGCCAGCAACGCGCCGCAGATCGTGATCGGCACATTGACGAGGAAGATGCTGCGCCATCCGAGCCAGTGAATCAGAAGGCCGCCGACGAGCGGCCCCGCCGCCATCGCGACACCGCCACACCCGGCCCACACGCCGATGGCGCCCGCGCGCCGCCGTTCGTCCGTATAGGCGGCGCGGATCAACGTGAGCGAACAGGGCACGAGCAGCGCTGCCCCAACGCCCTGCACGACGCGCGCAGAGACGAGCATCGCCATGTTGGGCGCCACGCCGCAAATCCCAGAGGCCGCGCCGAATATCAGCAAGCCAGCCACGTAAACATTGCGGGCGCCGAGCCGGTCGCCGAGCAGCCCGCCCGTGAGCAGCAAGCTCGCAAATGTCAGCGTGTACGCATTGACGACCCATTGGAGCCCGGCCACGTCCGAGCTCATCGCCGCCGCGATGCGAGCCAGCGCGATATTGACGATCGTCGTGTCGAGAATGACGACGACATAGCTCAAGCTCGTCGCCCATAACACGCTTCTTTCATATCGACGTTTCTCGTTCACGTGCATGCATTCGTTCGGGGGAAGAGTTCGTTGACTATAGGGCAGGGGACATCGAGAATGCTTCGACGCGTATCGAAGCGTCAGCAGCAATGCGAAACTCCCACGCACTGCAACGTGTAGATCGTGCGAACCCGAGGGGCAACTTTGAGTCAGCACAACATTTCCACCGTCGCGCACCTGATCGCGGAACCCGTGCGCGCCGTCATGCTGATTACGCTGACGGACGGCCGCGCCCGGCCGGCGGGCGTGCTGGCGAATGCCGCGGGCGTCACCGCGCAGACGGCAAGCGCCCACCTCTCGAAGTTGCTCGACGGCGGCTTGCTTCGCGTCGAGAACAAGGGGCGGCACCGCTACTACAGCCTTGCAGGGCCGCACATCCCGCGCGTGCTCGAAAGCCTCGCATCGGTCGGTCCTGTTACGCGGGCATGGCGATCACCGGTCACGCGCGGCGCACGACAGATGCGCTTCGCGCGTTGCTGTTACGACCACCTCGCCGGGCAGCTAGGCGTGGCCCTTACCCGAGCCATGCTGACGCGTGGCTACCTCGCCGAGCGCAACGAATACGAGTACGAATTGACGCCTGCCGGTCATTCGCTGCTGCAGCGGATCGGCGCCGACACGAGCGTCGCATTCTCGGACGGCGCCGTCCAAGCACATCGGTGCCTCGACTGGACGGAGCGGCAATACCATGTTTCCGGGCCGCTGGGCGCGCAATTGATGGACACGTTTTGCGCGCGAGACTGGATCCGCCGAGGTCCTGAAACTCGTGCGGTCATCGTCACGCCGGCGGGGTGGGATGCGCTACGCGAATACTTCGGGATCGAAGTCGACGATTTGCAAGCGTCTCGCGCCAACTCCGCCGATTGTTCGGAAAGCGCCTGACAAGACCGCACGTGGCGTAGCCGGACGGCACTTCGTCGTGGCTCGCTTCGCACCGAGCGCCTAAGCTTTTCCGATGAAAAGGCGGCAGCGCAAAGGGCGATCGGCAGCGTAACCTCCCGCGCCCGCCCCTAACGGCACGGGATATGCTGTTCCCATGCCGTGCCCGCTCTGCGGAGGACGTCATGAACCACGCGCACCGCCCTTCCCCTTTAGTCAGCACCCTTTCGCGAAGCGCCCTTGCATGCGCACTTGCCGCTATGTGCGCTTCATGCAGCGGCGGAGGCGGCTCGTCGGGCGCGCCCGCCCCCAGCGGCAGCGCGGGCGGCGGCAGTGCGGGCGGCTCCGGCGGTTCAGGGAATTCCGGCGGCAACGGCGGTATGGCGTCGGCCGCCGACGTACTCACCTATCACAACGACCTGGCGCGCACGGGCCAGTATCTCGCCGAGACGACCCTCACCCCCGCCAACGTGAACGCGGCGCATTTCGGCAAAGTGGCGTTTCTGCCCGCCGACGGCAAAGTCGACGCGCAACCCCTATATGTGGGCAATGTGCCGATGAGCGGCGCGACGCACAATGTCATCTACGTGGTCACCGAACACGCCAGCGTCTACGCTTACGATGCCGACACGAACACGAAACTATGGCAACGTTCGCTGCTCGGCAGCGGCGAAACGACGAGCGACGACCGAAACTGCGGCCAAATCACGCCCGAGATCGGGATCACGTCGACGCCGGTCATCGACCGCTCGCGCGGCGCCAACGGCGTCCTGTACGCCGTGGCGATGAGCAAGGACGCAAACGGCGGCTATCATCAACGCCTGCATGCGCTCGATTTGTCCTCGGGCGCCGAAGTTCTCGGCGGCCCCACGGAAATCGCCGCCACGTATCCGGGCGCCGGCGCGGGCAGCACGAACGGCGTGACGGCATTCGATCCGAAACAATACGCGGAACGCCAAGCGCTGACGCTCGTCGGCGGCAACGTCTATCTCGCTTGGACCTCGCACTGCGACCAAGGCGCGTACGCAGGCTGGGTGATGGCGTACAGCGCCGACACGCTCGCGCAGACGAGCGTGGTGAACGTCACGCCGAACGGCAGCGAAGGCTCGATTTGGATGAGTGGCGCGGGCATGGCTTCGGACGGTGCTGCGCTCTATTTTCTCGATGCGAACGGCACGTTCGAGACGACGTTGAACGGCGACGGCTTCCCATCGAATTCCGACTTCGGCAATACCTTCTTGAAGCTATCGATCGCGCCGCAGCTCGCGGTCGCCGACTATTTCGCCCCCTTCGACACGGTGGCGCAATCGAATCAAGACGTCGACCTCGGCTCGGGCGGCGCGCTGCTGCTTCCGGACATGACCGATGCGAGCGGTGCGACGCGCAAGCTCGCGGTAGGTGCGGGCAAGGACGCGAAGATCTATGTCGTCGAGCGCAATGCGATGGGCAAATTCAACAGCACGCACAACGCGATCTGGCAGGAAATCGACGGACAGCTTAACGGCGGTGTGTTCGCCATGCCGGCCTACTATGGCAACGTCGTCTACTACGGCGCGGTCGGCGACAACCTAAAAGCGTTTCCCATTGCATCGGCCAAGCTCGCGACGACGCCCAGTTCGAAAAGCCCGGGTACGTTCGCTTATCCGGGCGCGACGCCGAGCGTGTCGGCCAACGGCGCACAAAACGCGATCGTCTGGGCCGCGGAGAACGGCAGCGTCGGCGCGCTGCACGCTTTCGACGCCGGCAACCTCGCTCAAGAGCTGTACAACAGCAAGCAGTCGGGCACGCGCGACACATTCGGCGCGGGCAACAAGTTCATTGCGCCGATGATCGCGCGCGGACATGTGTACGTGGGAGCGACGAACGGTGTCGCGGTGTTCGGGTTGCTCAATCCGTGAGCGCAAGGCTTCGTCGGCCGCAGCTTCGCCGCGCGTGTCCCATCTCGACTGAACGTTCCATCGGCGCTGTCACAAGGTGATTGTAAAATTGCGGTTTCGTACGGCAAGCAAGCCATGCATGCCGATGCGCGCCCATAAAGGAACACCGCCCCATGCATCAACGCAACGCTTTCGAAAAACTGCTCGAGTTTTCTCTTTTCAAATCGCGCTGGCTGCTCGCGCCGTTTTACGTCGGTCTCGTGCTCTCGCTCGTCATGCTGCTCGTCGCCTTCGTGGGCGAGCTCGTCCATGGGTTGAAGGGGCTTTTAACCGCCACGCCCGAGCAGATCATCCTCGCGACGCTTGGGCTCATCGATCTTTCGCTCGCGGCCAACCTCGTCGTCATCGTGATTTTTTCAGGCTACGAGAATTTCATTTCGAAGATCGACACGGGCAACAGCGAAGACCGGCCGAGCTGGATGGGTACGCTCGATTTCTCGGGGTTGAAGATGAAGCTGATCGGCTCGATCGTCGCGATTT
>NZ_JBQCHR010000102.1:0-16159 GCF_051954495.1 Trinickia sp. | reverse complement strand
TCGCCGTCGTCGGCTTCCTCGCCCGGAACAAGACGATCCTTGGGGTATTCGATCGTGTAGCCGTAGCGGATGTTGGCGTATGTTGCCAGCGATTTGCCGGCCGGCGGTGCGGCGGCGTAAGCCGCCGAGCTGGCGGCAAGTCCGGCCGCCAGCAGCAAAATTGTCCAAGCGTCGCGGGTCGACAGAGGTGACAAACGTAGAGAAGTCACCAAGGCACGCCTCGGAGAAAGGTGACGAGCGACTGCGACTCTGGGCCGGCGAAGTGTGTGTCGGAAAGGCCGGATGCGCCCCTCCTCGGTTTGCCGATGACGACGCTCATCGGGTCGCCCGGAAACAGGAACTGACCGGTCACGTTGATCTGAGCCTTGAGCAATTCGGATCGTTTGGCGGATACAGGGTCCGCAGGCACCGCATTGTTGCTCAGGTAGATGCCGGCCTCCTTCCAACGGGCACCCCATTCCGCTTCAACGAGCGGTGCAACGATTTCTTCGAGCGTTCCCTGTTTCGTCGCTTCATCGTGAAAGACGTAGAGTCCGATGGGAAACGGATCTTTGACCCAGGCGCCATGAGTCGGCGGCGGTAGGTCACCCAATAGCCCCGCATACTCCTTCACAAAGCTCGCCTCGCGAAGGGCCAACGAATCGTCCGCATCGAAAACGAATGCCGCTGCGATTTCCTTGATATCTGTACCGTACTAAAGGCTCGACAGCGCCAGCGTGAGGCGACGGCTCTTGCTCTCGACGTTCTGTGCGGGCTGAGGTGCTTCGTCGGTCATGATCTCTCTTTTCCGTGGCAAGGTGTAGCGCAGCGACAGCCTAGTGTAAGTGAAGCGACACGCCCATCTATGTTCATCGCTCGTACGCACCGACATTTGTAGTTTCGCGCGGTCTTCAACGGCAAACCTGCCAATGCAGGTGCGTAAGCAAGTGCGTAAAAGCGTGATTTTGCCAGAGCGCTGCGCGTCTAGCGCCAGGCAATGTTCCGCATCGATGCGCCCCCAAGCCGATCAAACATTCGCCAGCGCCTCGATGGTCGCGTCCAAAAGCGCGCGCAGGCGTGCAACACGCCGCAGATCGCGGTGATAGCCGAGCCAGACGTCTCGCCCGGGCGGTGCCTCGCCTAGATCGATCCGCCGAAGGCCTGGCGTTGCGTCGCCCAGCGGGCAGGGCAGCACGGCGTAGCCGTTTCCTTCAGCGCACATGCGCGCCTGCACGCCGCGATTGTTGCTGCCGAACACGATCTTCGCGCTGGGCAGCATGCGCTTGATCCACTCGACATCGGGCAGCGCGCCGAACGCGCTGTCCATACTGATCAGATTCAAGCCTTCTCCCTTCCCGCGCGGCGGCTCGACCAAATCGACATGACCGTATACGGCGTAGTCGATGTGCATCAGCTTGCGCTGAATGACATCGGGTTCGTTGAAAGGCGTGATGCGGAACACGAGATCGGCCTCGCGCCGCGCAAGGTCGTATAAGCGGGCATCCGTGACGAGTTCGAGCGAAATGCCCGGATGCTTCGCCAGAAAGCGTGCGAAGACCGGCGTCAGAATGTGCAGACCGAACCAGTCCGAAGAAGAAACCCGCAGCCCGCCGGTCAGCTGCGTCTCCTTGCCGGTCAGCGCACGCGTGAAGCCGAGCGCCTCCTCTTCCATCCTTTCGGCGTAGGCCAAGACGGCCGAGCCCTCATCCGTCAAAACGAAGCCGTCGCGGGTGCGTTGAAACAACGTGTGTCCGACGGCGTCCTCAAGCGCGCGCAATCGTCGGCCCATCGTCGGCTGGGTCTGTCCGACGTGCTTCGCGGCCGCGCCCAGCGTACCGCAACGGGCGATAGCAAGAAAGATTCGGACGTCGCTCCAGTCCAGCGCCTGGCTATGCATTTATGTATGGGATTCGTGCAATAACGTCGATTTACATGCTTTTGAGCATAGCCGATTATGAACTCATCGAGGGACTTATTCCACTGGAAAGGAGTTGAACATGACTATGCAGGCGCTGGTCCTCAATCGTTACAACGGCCCGCTCGAATTGACGGAGATGTCGATGCCGCAGCCTGGGCCCGGCCAGGTGCGCGTGCGCATCGCGGCTAGCGGTTTGAATCCGCTCGACACGAAGATCCGCGCCGGCAGCGCGGCCCATGCGAAGCACCCGCTGCCGCTGGTGCTGGGCATCGACATGGCCGGCGTGATCGACGCTGTCGGCGCCGGAGTGACCCGGTTCAAGGTCGGCGATGAGGTGTATGGGATGACAGGCGGCGTGGGCGGCATTCAGGGGTCGCTCGCGCAGTATGCGGCGGTCGATGCCGACCTGCTCGCGATCAAGCCGTCCAATCTCTCGATGCGAGAAGCCGCGGCCCTGCCTTTGGCATTCATCACATCGTATTCGGGCGTCGTCGACCGCGCACATCTGCAAGCAGGGCAAACCGTGCTGGTTCAGGGCGGCGCGGGCGGTGTCGGGCATATCTCGGTGCAATTGGCGCGAGCCCTTGGCGCGCAAGTCTTTGCGACCGCGAGTTCGCGCGACCACGGTCTCGTTGCCCGCCTGGGCGCGACCCCCATCGATTATCGCGAGCAATCCGTCGAACAATACGTCGATGCTTACACGAACGGCGAGGGGTTCGACCTGGTCGTCGACACCGTGGGCGGCCCGTCGCTCGATGCTTCGTTCGCCGCGGTCAAGCACTTCGGGCATGTCGTCAGCGCGCTGGGGTGGGGCACACACGCGCTCGCGCCGTTGTCGTTTCGCGAAGCGACGTATTCGGGCGTGTTCACCCTCTATCCGCTGTTGTCAGGCAAACATCGCGCGCACCACGGCGAAATGCTGCGCGAGGCGACTCGTCTGGCCGAAGCCGGAAAACTCACGCCGAACCTCGATCCTCGCCGGTTCGACCTGGCATCCGCGGAACTCGCCTATGAAGCGATAACGAACGCCACCGCGCACGGAAAGAGCGTGGTGGACGTCGTGTAAGAGGCGGTGCGGCGAGCGGTAGGGTGTCGGCCCGAGCAAGCCTCGACCGGCGGGAATGGTTTCTGCATGGGGTGTCGCTGATTCGGCAGCGTTATCGACCACCCCAATGGAAACCCACGTCCCTGCGTGGCTGCGACGCCGCGCGACGAATCGCAGCGAGCGGCCGGCGCATGCCTGGGCGGCGGATGTCGGCCCCGGCCTCGCCACCGTCGCGGCGGACAACGACCCGAGCGGCCTGCTCACCTATTCGCTCGCGGGAGCGCGTTACGGGCTGGATCTGCTGTGGGTCTGCGTGCTCTCGTACCCGTCGATGGTCGCACTGCAACTGATCGCGGCGCGCGTGGCCGCTGTCACCGGAAAGGGGTTGACGGAAAACATGCGCGAACACTATTCGCGCTGGCTCTTCCTGCTCGCTGTCGCTCGGTTTTTAATCGCCAATACGCTGAACATTGCGGCCGATATGCTCGCAATGGGCGAGGCCGCGAAACTGATCTTCGGCGGCTCGGTCGGGCTTTTCGCGATGATCTTCGGCGGTACGTCGCTCATCCTGCAATGGTGGGTGCCCTATGCGCGGTATGCGGGCATGTTGAAGTGGCTCTCCCTCACGCTTTTCTGCTACGCGGCAACGCTCTTCTTCGCCGATGTGCCATGGCGCACCGTAGCTTGGCGAGCCATCGTGCCCGACGTGCAGTGGTCGGAAGAATTTCTGGCGATGCTCCTGGCGGTGCTGGGAACGACCATCAGCCCGTACCTGCTTTTTTCTCAGGCCGAGCAGGAAGTCGAAGAGCGTTCTCATGAGGGTTCGCAGCCGAACAGAGAAAAAGCCCGCACGCCCGAAACGAGCCAGCTTCGCAAGATTCGGCGGCAGACGCTCGCGCGCACGCTGCTTTCCAATGCGGCGAGCGCCGTAGTGATGATCGCATCCGCCGCCACGCTGCATATGGCGAACCAGCCTCTAAGAACGACAAGCGATGCGGCGGGCGTGCTCGAGCCCGCCGCGCATGGCTATGCGCCGATCGTGCTGGGGCTCGCCCTGCTCGGCACAGCGCTCCTCGCGCTGCCGCCGCTGGCCGGTTCGGCGGCGCATGCCGCGGCCAGTTCGTTCGGATGGCCGCAGAGCGAAGCGCGCGACCGCCGCATCGGCCTTGTGCTGATCGGCCTCATGGTCGTCGGCGCCATGCTCGCGGGGCTGCTGCTCGCGTTCAACGTGGACCCGCTCACGGCCTGCTATTGGACGGCGCTGACCAACGGCATGACCGTGACCCCCGTGCTCATCCTGCTCGTCTTGCTCAGCAGCCATCGCGACGCCGTGGGCTCGATGAAGGCGCACTGGCTCCCGCGCGCGCTGTGTTGGCTCGCCACCATCGCGACCGGCGCTGCCCTAGCCGCGCATGCACTGCTCGAATTCGGCGGGAAGGTCATGGAGAAACTCGGCTAGGACGAAAGCTTGAATTCAAGACGCACGGCTTGCGCGATGCCGCTCACGACATCGGCCACGAGCAAGCGCCCCTTCTCCGCGCTCGAATCCTTGGCGGACGAGAGCACGCCGCTCGACGGCACCCACGCCGTTCGCGCCGGATACATATCGTAAGGCGGAAATTGGGCGGGCCCGTGCTCGGGAATGCGCTCGAGCGCTACCAGTTCCGGGTGATAGTGAAGCATCATCGACGTCTCGATCACGGCGGCATGTTCGAGTGCGATGCCTGGGAAGCCATTGGGGAAAACGGCGTCGAGCGTGTCCTTGCGACAGAATTCCCAATGTTCGACGCGCATGACTTCCATGCCGTTGCGCTCGCCGATGTCGCGCATGGCGAGTTCGATCCCCTCCGTGACGAACCACTGATTTTCGAAATGCCCCACGACGATCACGAGACGTCGAACCCCATGGCGGTGGAACTCTCGCACCGCGTCGCGGATCAATCCGCTCAGCGTCGCGCCGTCCACGCTGGTCGTTCCGCAGAAATGCTGCCCGCCTCCGCTCCTCGGCTGCGATTTGTAGCCGTATGAGATCGCCGGCGCCACGATGCCGCCCACGTCGCGCGCGACGTCTTCGCTGATTGCACTCGCCAGCAACGCATCCGTTCCAAGCGGAAGATGGGGGCCGTGCTGTTCGGTTGCACCGCAGGGCAGAAAGACGACGGCTCCCTCATCGATACGCCGCGCGTATTCGACCCAGCTGATGTTGTCCATGCGTACGTGGTTCATATCGAGCTCCGAGTATCGGCAAGCGACGTTCGAGCCGAACGAGCCCCGCGCCGAGTAAAGTGAAAAAGAGCGTAGGCGGCGCCGCCCACGACGATCCCGGCTAGCCACGAGAGATCGATCCCGCCGAGCGCCATGGCGATCGGGCCTTGCATCGATTCGATGCTGCCGACCTGACATAGCCAGGCCGCCGTCACGCCCAACGCCAGCGCCGCCATCCCAGACCACTTGATGTCGCCGCATTCGCTGACCGAATGGTGGCGGTACAGTGCATCGACATCGACTCGGCCACGCCGGATCAGAAAGAAATCCACGAGGACGATGCCGGCCCACGGCGCAATCCAGACGACGAAGAAAACCATGACGTTTTCGAATGTGTTTGCAAACGCGCCCGAGTGCAGGAACAGATAGAGGATCAAAAGGCCGACGATGCCCGATACGACGGAGACGACCCAGCGCGGAATCCGAAGATCGAGCGACAGCGTGGCGAGCGCCGCCGAATAAATGACGACGATATTGGTTGCGACAGGGCCGTGCACGAGAACGAGCAACACGGGCAACGCCATCGCGCCGAATACGGCGATGATGAGCTGAGCCGGATCGGCTCCGCTGCCCGACGATGCGATTGCCGCACCCAGGAAGGCGAGCCAGACGGTAGGAATGAACATGCCTAGGGACGTCGCGCGAAACACTTGTCGACTCGTCAGTGCGGGCCGCGTGAAGCGCGTGTAATCGGCCGCATAGACGAGCCACGAGATGCCCCAGCCGATGCCGATCGCCGTCATCAACTGGCTCATTGCGGCGAGCTTTCCAATCCCGTGCGCGGCCGCGGCGTGCCAGCGGATGTCGACATGCGTGAACGCGAGCGCCGTCATCGCAAGCATGATCAGCAATACGAACGGCATGGTGTAGCGTTCGAAATAGCGGATGGCGTGGAAGCCCCAAGTCGCGATGCCAACCTGGATCAGCATGACCGCGACCGCGATCGCGTACTTCAGTTCGATGCCGCCGCTCAGCCCCATACGATCGAGCGCCGCCACGGCCAGATCGAGCACGATCCACGTATTGATCGCCACCCAGCCCATCGGCATCAGCACCTGCATGAGCGTGGGCAGCCACGCGCCGCGCCGGCCGAACGCCAGGCGCGACAGCACCATTTGCGGCACGCCGCAGCGGTGCCCGACCACACACATCGCGCCGAACAGCGCGCAACCCAAAACGTTGCCGATTGCGATGACCGCCAGCGTTTCAAGCAGACTCAACCCCAATTGAATGCCGATGGCACCGAGCACCCAATTGATCGGCGCGACGTTGGCTCCAGCCCAAATCCAGAACTGATCCAACTGCCCGGACGTTCTGCTGCCATGAGGCACGGGCGCTATACCGTGCACGTCGAAAGCCGTGCCGCTGGCTTCCTGTGTTTGCAACATTTGATGGTTCGATGACACGACTGTCTCCTCCTAGTATCGCTACGCGGTATTGCCGAACACGTATTGGAGCGGAGACAAATGAAAGGCGAAACCGATGATTTCTCAACGGAGGTTGAGAAAAACGCGACCTCCGGCGCAGCGAGGCCACAGTTGAGTTTTCGTCAAGACACGAAGCAAATTCATCAATCGCGCGATGGGACGCACCGTGGCTAAATCGGTGTTCCCGCCTTCTCGGTTTCGCTTGCAAAGGAACCGGCAAGATCTAAAAGGAACCCACACGATGACTACTCTTTTGCATGTCACGGCCAGCGCGCGAAAGGACAGATCGCTCAGCCGCCAGCTTTCGAACGCCTTCATCGACGCATGGATGCGTGTCGAACCCACGTCGATAATCATTTCGCGGGACGTTGGCGCAAATCCCCCGCCGATCATTACCGAAGAATGGATCGCGGCCGCGTTCACGCCCGATGCGGATCAGACGCCGGCGCAGCGCGAAACATTGCGTTTGTCGGATGAACTGATCGACGAAATCGACCAGGCCGACGTGATCGTGATCGGCACGCCGATGTACAACTACGGCATGCCCGCGGCGCTGAAGTCGTGGTTCGACAAGGTCATCCGCGTGCGCAAGACGTTTACGTTCGACCTTGCCCGCGGAGATTTTCCGCTCGAGCCTGTCATGAGCGGCAAGAAGCTGGTCATTCTGAGTTCGCACGGCGAATTCGGCTTCGGCCCCGGCGGCGTACGAGAAAAGATGAACCACCTGGAGACGCACATCCTGACTTGCGCACACTACCTGGGTGTCGAAGAAAGCCACTCGATCAGTATCAGCTATCAGGAATTCGGCGACGGGCGGCATGAAGCGTCGGTAGCCGATGCGTTCGCGGCGGTGCCGGCGCTCGTCGAACAGTTGGCGCTCGCTCGCTCGGCTGCGTAGAGCCCCGAACGCCATGCAGAGTCACCCGACGATAGCGGAGTTGGCGCAAAGGCTGCAAGCGCGAAGCACTGATGCCGTGGAATTGGTCAGTGAGGCGATCGAGGCATCGCGCCGGACGGATGGCATTTTCATCTCCTTGATCGACGACGCGCTCGAAGCTGCCGAACAAGCGGCGCGCCGCCGCCGCGAGGGGTTGCCGCTTGGCCCCCTCGACGGCATTCCGTTCGCCGTGAAAGACATGCTCGACGTGGCGGGCAGCAGGACGACGTGCGGATCGATGATGCGCTTGGGTGCGCCGCCGTCTTTGGAGGACGCCGCGGTGATCGCGGCGATGCGTGCGGTCGGCATGATTCCGATCGGCAAGACGAACCTCAGCGAATTCGCCTTCTCCGGCCTCGGGCTCAATCCGCACTTCGGCACGCCTACGGCGAGCTTTTGTCACGGCGCGCCGCGCGTGCCCGGCGGTTCGTCTTCGGGGTCTGCGATTGCGGTGCAACGCGGGATCGTGGCGGCGGCTATCGGTACGGACACCGCGGGGTCCGTGCGCGTGCCCGCGGCGTTCAACGGATTGGTTGGGTTTCGTGCATCGACCGCCCGCTACGCTATGGGCGGCGTGCATCCGCTCGCTGTCACGCTCGATACCCTCGGGCCGATCGCGCATACCGTGGAAGACTGTGTATTGCTGGACGGCGCGATGCGCGGTTTGGCGCATGTCGGCGCGCACGCCGCGGCGCTCGACCGTGTTCGGTTCGTCGTCGATACTTCCGTGTTCGACGATACGGCGTTGCAGTCCGATGTCGTCGCCAACCTTTGCAGTGTCGTCGAGCGGTTGCGGCGATGCGGTGCGTGTGTGGAGGAGCGCCCTGTCGAGGCGTTCACGCGCACGCGCGAGCTGATTGCTTCGCAAGGCTGGCTCGGGGCCATCGAGGCGTGGTCGCTACATCGAGACGTGGTTGAAAGCGAGTACGGCGACCGACTCGATCCTCGGGTTCGCGACAGGCTATTGGCGGCAAAGACCATCGATCCGCGCGCGCAAGGCCGCCTTCGCGCTATGCGGGTCGATCTGATGCGGAACATCGAGCATGAATTAGGCGAACACTCGGTGCTGATCACGCCGACGGTCAAGCATGTCGCGCCGCCGCTTGCGCCGTTGACGGTCGACGATCGGTTGTTCGCCGCTCTCAATGTCGAGACCCTAGCGCTGACGATGCCAGGCAGTTTCCTCGACATGCCCGGTATCGCCATGCCGTGCGGCGTCGATCGCGATGGGTTGCCCACTTCGCTGCTTTTTTCCGTCCCGCAAGGGCACGACGATCGATTGCTACGCACGTGTCTCGCCGTCGAACGGGTGTTGCAGGCGAGCCAGATTCATTGAGAACCCTCCGGAGAATCCGTATGAATACAACATCCCCCAGCGCCGACCCTGCTCCCATCCGTATTCCCGCGCGCAGCGGCGTGGCGGTGCGGCTAGCAAAAGGCACGACGATCAAGGTGATCAATACGCACGGTCGCCAGGTTGTCGATACTTGGGCATTCAATCAAGACGACATCGGAGAATCGATGTCGATGGAACATAGCCGTACGGCGCTGCTCAAGGTCATACCGCGAGTGGGCGATACGCTGTTGACGAACCATCGGCGCCCCATTCTGACGCTTGTCGAAGACACGACGCCCGGCGTGCACGACACGCTCATCGCCGCTTGCGACAGACATCGCTACGCGCAACTGGGCGTCGTGGGCCACCATGACAACTGCACCGACAACTTGGCCGCCGCGCTAGCGACGCTGGGGCTGGAGACCCGCGAAACGCCTTGTCCGCTGAATCTGTTCATGAATGTCCCGGTAAGCGCTGGCGGGGAGTTGAAGTTCGTGCCGCCGGTCAGTCAGGCGGGACAGTACGTCGTATTGCGGGCGGAAATGGACTCGATCATCGTCATGTCCGCCTGCCCGCAGGATGTGACCGCGGTCAACGGCATGACGCCGACGGATGCGCATTAGTGGCTGGGTTGAGCCAACTCGCGCGCGAGCCGCCCCGCGCGCCGGTTTCGGTAGAATGCCCTTACCGCAACCGGCTGGTTTATCGGATGAAGGTGTTTTGCGATGCGTAAGTTGCCACCGCTCAATTCGATCCGCGCATTCGAGGCGGCGGCTCGGCATCAAAGCTTCACGGCGGCGGCAGCCGAACTTTCCGTGACGATCACGGCTGTAAGCCACCAAATTCGGCAACTCGAGGCACGTCTCGGTCACAAGCTGTTCGAACGAACGGGGCGCGCCGTGACGCTCACGCCCGTGGGCAAAACGATCTACCCGCTCGTCAGAGACGGGTTCGACCAGATCGCTCGAGCGTTCGAAGCCGTCAATGCGCCTTCGGATGAAGCCTCGATCCAGATCTCGGCCACCCGCGCGTTTGCGGAGCGTTGGCTGATGCCGAGGCTTGCGCGATTCAATGCGCTGCATCCGGACGTCACCGTCCATATTCATGGGTCGGAAAATCTTGTCGACCTGCGCGCGGAAGACATCGACCTGGCGATTCGCTACGGGCCTGTCGAAGTCGATGAGCAAGAATCGGTGATCTTGGAGGACTGCTACATCGCCGTGGCCGATCGGAGCATTTGTCCCGAAGGCAGGAACCCGGCGATCGAGGATTTTCGCCAGTATCCGCTGCTCGCCTACAAGTGGGGAAATCGTGCGCTGAATGCGCCGGATTGGTCGACGTGGCTTGCGCACACCGAACACGATCAAACGGTACACTTTCGTCTGTCTTGGTACAGCGAGGAAATGCTTGCGCTGTACGCGGCGGAATGCGGCCTCGGCCCGTTGATGTGCAGCAACGTGTTGATCGAGGAGGCGCTGCGTAGCGGCCGGCTGCGTAGAATCGACGGCGCCAGTCTGCCGGGGTTCGCTTATCGCCTCGTGCCGTCGTCGAAGCGGCCGAAGAAGGGGCTTCGATTGTTCACAGCATGGTTGCGCGACGAGGCCAGGGCATTTCGCGACACGTCAGTCTTGTTAGGAGGCAGCAATGCCAGTACAGCCGCTTGAAATAGATATCGTCTCCGACGTCGCCTGCCCGTGGTGCGCGATCGGGCTTTCTTCGCTGCAGCAGGCGCTTGCGCGCGTGGGCGATGACGTCGAGGCACGCGTGGTCATGCATCCGTTCGAGCTCAATCCGGGGATGGGGCCCGAAGGGGAAGACGTTGTCGAGTATCTCTCGAAGAAGTACGGGCGTACGCCTGAGCAGATCGCCGAGACGCAGGCGATGATTCGCGAGCGAGGCGCTGCCGTCGGCTTCACGTTCGGTGCGCGCACGCGCGTGTACAACACGTTCGATGCTCACCGGCTGCTGTATTGGGCGGGAATCGAGGGCAAGCAAGTACCGCTGCAGCTGGCGCTGTTGCAGGCTTACCATGGCGATGGAAAAGACCCGAGCAGCCATGAGGTGTTGGTCGATGCCGCGCGGTCCGTCGGCCTCGATGCGCAGCGTGCGCGTGAAGTGCTCGAAAGCGAGCAGTTCGCTAACGAGGTCCGTGCCGAGGAGCATGAGTATCAGGCCATGGGTATTCAGTCGGTGCCGGCCGTGATTTTCAACCGGCGCTATCTGGTAAGCGGCGGCCAGCCGCCGGAAGTATTCGAGCAAGCTATCAGGCAGATCGCCGCGGAAGCGAAGTGACGCCGCCGGCACCGTCATTGCCTTCGAAAACGCTCGACTGGATGCGATGGAAATCGACGTGACTTCCCATGACACCGGAAAAGACGAAATCGGCCGCATGCCCGAACAGCAGCCCGTGCGTTCAGATATCCCCGCGATTGTCCCGACGCAAACTGCGCTTCTGGTCATGCACTATCAGACCGACATCCTAGGGCTTTTTCCGTCGGTCGCGCCGGCGTTGCTCGCCAATACGCGCAAGCTATGCGATGCGGCGCGGGCTAAGGGTGTCGGCGTTTATTTCGTCAACCTTCGGTTCAGCCCGGGCTATCCGGAAGTCAGTCCGTCGAACAAGAACGGGCGGGGGATTAAACGGTTGGGCCTATTTATCGACGATCGAACGGCGCCTGAGCTTGGCCAGCGCAGCGATGAACCGCTGATCGTCGCGCACCGAGCGAGCGTCTTCTTCGGTACCGATCTGCAGGTACGACTTTCGGCAAAGGGAATTGATGCGCTCATCATGGTCGGCATTGCGTCGACCGGTGTGATGCTTTCGTCGGTGGCTTATGCGAGCGACGCGGATTTCAAGTTGTACACCGTCAGGGATTGCTGCTACGACCCAGACGAGGTAGTGCACGAACATCTGTTCTCGACCGCATTCGATTCACGCACGACCGTGCTCTCGCTTACGGATGCATTGTCGTTGCTCGCCTAGAGTCGCGCACATTTGCGCGACTCTCAGGCACAGCATCGTTTAAACGCCGAAGTAGATCGACTTGCGCGGATCGGCCTTTGCCGGTGCCCCCGAAGCGGACGACCCGGCTTTCACGCCACCGAACGCTTGATTGTTGCCCGTTTGCGCATTAACGCGAGCTTGAGCGATTTGGGCGTCTTCCGGGTAGTTGGGTAGTTCGGATCGTTGCAGATGGGTGGTTCGGATCGTTGCAGATTCGTTCACAATCAGCGGCGACCAGTGGGGCGGGGCGAGTGTTCAGCGCTTGCGGCAAGTGCGGGTGGCCAATCTGTAAAAGGATCGAGCGCCGGCAGGCCATCACTGTGCCGTCATTCAAGGCGCTGCCGCTGCCGGCCGTTAACGCGCTTACGCGTTACTCGACAATCACCATGAGCCACGAAGACAAAGATTGGGCCGGCAGTTCGCTTCAAGCCGCATTCCTGCGTCACGACGATAGCCTCGCACCGTCCGAGCGCCTGCTCGGCGAGGACAACGACGCCGTTTATCGCACGCTGCTCGAATCCACGCGGGCGATCCCGTGGAAGATCGATTGGGCGACGATGCAGTTCACCTATATCGGTCCGCAGATCGAAGCGCTGCTCGGCTATGCGCCGTCCACCTGGAAAACGGTCGAGGACTGGGCCGCGCGTATGCATCCGGACGACCGTGAATCCGTGGTGAATTTTTGCGTCGCGCAGTCGCAGGCGGGCACCGATCACGAAGCGGACTACCGCGCGCTGACCGCCGACGGCGGCTATGTGTGGATTCGTGACGTTGTCCACGTCGTGCGCAAGGACAACGGCGACGTCGATGCCTTGATCGGGTTCATGTTCGACATCAGCGAACGAAAGCGCACGGAGGAACGGCTCGCGCAGCTTCAGCGCGAATTGGAGCGCCTGTCGCTGTCCGACGGTTTGACGGGTGTCGGCAATCGTCGCATGTTCGACACGGCCATTGCACGCGAATGGGCAAGTGCGGCGGCATCGGGCAAGCCGCTTTCACTCGTGATGGTCGACATCGACTTTTTCAAGTCGTACAACGACTATTACGGCCACCTCCAGGGCGACGAATGCTTGAAGCGCATTGCTCGCGTGCTGGGCGAGGCTGCCGGGTCGAACGCGTTGCTGAGCCGGTTCGGCGGCGAGGAATTCATGCTCGTTTTGGCGGAAACCGACGCCGATGAGGCTGTGCGCGTGGCCGAGCGTTGTCGCGCCCTGATCGCCGACGAAGCCATTCCGCATCTGCGCTCGCCGCACGGCCAGCGGGTCACGGCAAGTTTTGGAGTGGGCACCGTTGCGCCCAACGAAGGCGTCGATTTAACGGCGTTCATCAATCTGACGGACGCGCAGCTCTATCAGGCCAAGGAGCAAGGGCGCAATCGCATTTCCGCGGTGGACAGGGCAGGTTTCGGCGGCGAAGGATTCAAGCTGCACTCGCGGTGATCGCACAGCGTCTCGATGCAGACCTCTTCGCGACCGCGTGTTACGCCGACCTTGGCCTTCTCACCCGTCGATAGGGACGATGCCTGCTGAGGAGTTCTATCAGCCGCGTCTCGCACTCGGAAAACGAGTACCCGCGCCTCTGGGAGATCATGAACGTCAGGGGACGCATGTGCCACGCGCGCCGCTGGAGTTCGACAAGCGATCCCTTCGCGAGGTCTTCTGCGACCAGATGGTGCGGCATGTGGCCCCAGCACAAGCTTCCCCTGAGCAGATCATGCTTCGCGCCGAGATCGTTCACCCACCACTGACGTTCGCTAGCGACTCCCTGTTGCGTCTTGTCCGCATCGGGTTGATTGTCCGTTACGACGAGCTGGATGTGCCGGCTAAATTCTTCGCGCGGGATCGGCCCCGCGATCGCGGCCAGCGGATGCGACGGCGCACAGACAGTCACCATTTTCGCGTCGCATAAATGCTGCCGTTCTATGGTGCCTGGGCTCAGTTCGGGCACTTCCGCGATGGTCACCGCCAAGGCGCACGCGCCTTCTAGAACCAATCGCTCGCCACCCTGCATGGTCGTCATGCGCAGATCGATGGCAACCGTTGGAAAGCCCGCCTGGACGGTGCGCAGACTTTCAATCAAGTGTGCGCGCGGAAAATAGGTGTCCACGGCAAGCGACACTTGTGGAATCCCGGCTTCAGCAATCGCAACCGCGCGCATCTTCATTTCCTCGGTGCGGGAGATTACCGCGCGCGCGTCCGGTAAGAGGTTGCGACCCGCGGCCGTGAGCGTCGCTTTGCGCGTGTTGCGCTCGAACAGCAGCACGTCGAACGCGCTTTCCAGCGCGCTGACGGCGTGGCTAATCGCCGACTGCGCACGCCGCAGCTTCCGTGCAGCCCCGGAAAAGCTCCCTTCGTCACACACGGCGACGAACGCCCGAAGTTGATTGATGGTGACGTTGTCGAGCATGGCTATCAATAAAGTAGATGATACTGATAGATATTCAGTCAATTGTCTTCATGAATCAAGCGCCGCAGAATCGTGTTTGTCGACTTTGTTTTGAAGGATGCATGACATGAACAGACTGGATGGAAAGACTGCGGTGATCACCGGCGGCGCTACCGGCATCGGCCGTGCCGCAGCGAAACGCTTCATCGAGGAGGGCGCTTTCGTCTTCATTTTCGGACGCCGGCAGGAGGCGCTCGACGCCGCCATGGCCGACCTTGGGTCCAATGCCCGCGCGGTGAAGGGTTCCGTTTCGGATCTTGCCGACCTCGACCGGCTCTACGCAGCGGTAAAGGCGGAGCGCGGAGCCCTACACATCGTGTTCGCCAATGCCGGGACGGGAAGCCAGCTTCCACTAGGCAAGATCACCGCCGAGCACATCGACGAAATCTTCGGCACCAATGTGAAGGGTTCGATTTTCACGGTCCAGAAGGCGCTGCCGCTGATGGGTGAGGGCGGTTCGATCATCTTGACCGGATCGAGCGCCGGCACCACAGGTGCCCCGGCGTTCAGCGCCTACAGCGCGAGCAAGGCGGCCGTGCGCAACCTCGCGCGGACCTGGGCGGAGGACCTCAAGGGCACCGGTATCCGGGTGAACGTACTGTCGCCCGGGCCGACCGCGACCGAACTCGCGAAGGAAGCGCTAGGCGAGGAAGGCATGAAGGCCTTCGCCTCGCTCAATCCGCTCCAGCGCATGGCCGATCCCGCGGAGATCGGGGCGGCGGCTGCCTTTCTTGCGTCGTCGGACAGCAGCTTCATGACCGCCAGCGAGGTTGCCGTTGACGGTGGGTTGGCACAACTCTGAGGAGACGAACGAAATGAGCCAATCAACCAAAGGCAGTCGGACCGCTGATAAACCAAGGAGAAACAGATGAGCTACGCAATCATTGGCTTCGGCAAGATCGGGCACGCCCTTGCCAAGGCGTTTGCCCGCAACGGCATCGAAGTGGCCGTTGCAACGACGCGCGACCCGCAAAGCTTTGCCGCGGACGCGGCCGCGATTGGACAGACGATCCTTCCCAAAACCTTGGCGGAA
This sequence comes from Trinickia sp., assembly GCF_051954495.1. Classification (GTDB taxonomy): domain Bacteria; phylum Pseudomonadota; class Gammaproteobacteria; order Burkholderiales; family Burkholderiaceae; genus Trinickia. The sequence continues at coordinate 770 of NZ_JBQCHR010000102.1, read as the reverse complement.
GCCGTCAAGGCGGACGTGATCTTTTTGGCTGTGCGTTTCGAGTCGCACCCGGAGGTCGTGAAAGCGCTGCCTGACTGGGAGGGGAAGACTGTCATCGACGTGATGAACACGCAGGCGCCGCTCGAGGACTTAGGCGGCTTCCCGTCCTCTGCTTTCATCGCGAGAGCGTTCGCCGGAGCCAGGCTGGTGAAAGGCTTCAATCATTTGGTTGCTGCTGTCCTCGGACAGGACCCGGCCGTGCAAGGCGGCAGGCGAGTCGTGTTCTTAGCGAGCGACGATGACGGCGCAACGGCGGACGTTGGCGCACTTGCTGAAAAACTCGGTTTCGCGCCGATCAAACTTGGCGGCTTATTGGACGGTGGATTGCTCGTGCACGCGCGCGGAAAAAACTGGGGAGAACTGATCTTCAAGGACTTGGTCACGTTTGCCCGATGACCAACGACGGCTGGCGATTTCTTTATGTCGAATAGCGGAACGGGACCGCTCAACCCAGCAGCGAGAACGTGATCTCGAGGGGAATGTGTGCGGGGCGGACGTCGCGCCGGCGTTGCTCGCCTAGAGTCGCGCACGTTTGCGCGACTCTCAGGCACAGCATCGTTTAAACGCCGAAGTAGATCGACTTGCGCGGGTCGGCCTTCGCGGGCGCACCCGAAGCGGACGACCCGGCTTTCACGCCACCGAACGCTTCATTGTTGCCCGTTTGCGCATTAACGCGAGCTTGGGCGATTTGGGCGTCTTCCGGGTAGTTCGGATCGTTGCTGAAGTTCACG
>NZ_JBQCHR010000101.1:0-5114 GCF_051954495.1 Trinickia sp. | reverse complement strand
GTCGCAGGCGGCGGGTGTTGCGCCGAGGAATTTGTTGAGGTTTCAGGGGCAGCAGGTTGACGAAGAATCCGGGCTGCACTACAACCGGCATCGATACTATGACACTACGACGGGCCGTTTCATTAGTCACGACCCGATACGTCTTGCTGGCGGTTTCAACCTGTATCAATACGCGCCCAACCCCACGCAATGGATTGATCCGCTCGGGCTCGCGAAGTGTCCCTGCACGGACGACTGCGAAAAAGTCCTCGCCGACGAAGGGGTCGTGACCGGCAGGCACGGAGATCTGAAGAAGATCGGGGGGCTGCAAGATTCGCACCACATTTACCAAGACGCTGCGGTCAACGGTCTACCGAACTACAACTACAACGACGCCCCGGCGATCAGCCTACAGGGCCGGAATGCCGACGGCACTACTCGCGGAACGCCCCACTACCGTGCGAATCGGACTCAGGACAACGCGTCTCCCGCTGGCACATTAGGTAGCGAAACCGTAGTAGCCTTCAACTCGTTGAAGGCTGCCGGACTTAGTTCCAAGGCAGCCAAGTGCGCTGTCCTACGCGCAAGAGGCTATTTCTCCAGCATCGGTTCAAATGCCGGTTCTGGCACGACCACGCCATCGAAACGTATGAGGCTGAGATGAACACATCACTGAATGATCCAGCGTATAAGGCGATCTCCGAATTCCTTAACGCGCTTAATACAATGGACAAAAGGACACTGGAGTCGAGGTTCGGGGTCACCGAGCCGATTCTCGACGAGATATGCGAGTCCCTCGATGATTACTTCGGCAGAAAGCCCGACATCAGCCTTGCGCCGATCGAAGTGGCCTTTTCCGGCAAGAGAGGGGCGAGGCCATACATTGATCTGTTCGAAATGGACGACGGTCAATCGTGGGGGGCGGAGTGCGTACTCTGGGTGGACGGGAAGGCCGCGGAGCCCATTTTGCACGTCGAATTGAGGGGGGCAAGCGATAACCTGGAGCTGAAATACAAGTACATCGGTTCGTAGAAAGCTGCCTCGCCGACAAAGAACATAGTCAGAGATCGTTCTTCGGCTGGCGACGTTCTGATAGCTTGAACAGCGAGCGCCTTGCTGGATACATACGCGCGGCGATCGGTGCATCTGCGATGCGCGACCGCGGCGGGGTTGGCAGCGAACGCGGTTTCAGGGGCAGCAGGAGGATGAGGAAACCGGACTCGCGTACACGAGGAACCGTTATTACGATCCCGCGGTGGGCCGGTTCATATCGACAGACCCCATCGGCCTGGCGGGAGGCTCCAACCTGCACCAGTACGCACCAAACCCGGTCCAATGGATCGACCCGCTCGGCCTCGCCACGACGACCGATGGATCTGGCAACTCTGTTCAACTCAACGATCTCGGAATACCCGACAGTCAACAGTTTCAGCCCAAACAAAACATCAACGCTGCTTATCGGCGAGATGCCGCGTGTGGACCGACAGCCAGTCAGACGGCGTCAGTGCAGGGCATGCCCTGCGTGGTCTGCGGCACGGTGTCCCCCAAGATGGTCGCCGATCACAAGGACGCCCTTGTGGTGGAGTACTATCGCTCAGGAAGCAACAACGTAGCGATCCAATCGAGTCTTGCGGCAGTGCAGTCGCATTGCCCGAAATGCTCTCAGCGACAAGGGGGGATGGCGTCTGCGTTTTCCAAAAGCATGAAGTGCAAGCTAGGACTTTGAAATGTTCGAAAAAGATCGCGCCACACTGCTGCAACAGCAGGCCATCTGCAAGAAATATGGCCTTCCGGAGGCCGAGCCTGAAGACATGGTCGGTGTTGCTATGGCCACGCTAGGAAGGATGCCCGTTTACGGGTCTCGAATTGCTTTGCCAGCGGGCGGCAACGTCAGTTGGTTCTTCCATTGCGGTGAATATTCTGACGCACCCGATTTCTATCAACCTGTGCATGTCGAGCATCTCAACGAGATACTTCCGTCAGTGATCAAGTACCTGAGATTGCCTACCGGCGCGAAGTTCATCATCGACGATCAGGGATTCGAGGACGTGTGGCTCGTGCAATAGGAACCGTCTGCGTAAGCGTCGAGCGGCCGGTTTCAGGGGCAACAGCACGATGAAGAAACGGGGCTGCACTACAACCGGCATCGGTACTATGACACCACGACGGGCCGTTTCGTTAGTCACGACCCGATACGTCTTGCTGGCGGTTTCAACCTGTATCAGTATGCGCCCAACCCGACCCAATGGATCGACCCGTTAGGACTCGCCAAATGCCGGTTGTGCCCGGAGGATTGCAAGAAGATTCTCGAGAAATCTGGAAGGGGGTACGGTGCATATAAAGACGTCGACCCCGACTCCCACCACATCATCCAGAACGCTGCCGTTAGAGTTGTAACTGACTATTCACGTTCGCAGGCACCGGCTGTGCAACTCCGCGGTCCATCGACGTCCGTAGGTTCTGAGCATTACATCGCGACCCGCGTGCAAGAACAGGCTGGTGGTGGTACATACGCAGCGGAGCGGCGTATCGGATACAAGGCTCTACGCCGATCAGGGCTATCTGCCGAAGAAGCGCGGTGCCACATCATGCGCGCGGACGAGCACTTCGCGGGACTCGGTGTCGGCCCAAGCACTCCACTTCGAATTCCAGGAAACAGGCGATAAAAATGGACACGGATTCCATTCGAGAAGCGGTAAGAAAGCTAATCTCCTTGCTCGTTGCAGGCGATTTCGCCGCCTTGCAGCAAGCAAATATGCTCGGCCCAAGCACAAAGGAGGAGTATGCTGCTGCGCTACAACGATATTTACGCGGACGAGAGGTGCTCACAGAACCACCAGAGGACGCATTCGCAGACCTCGACTTATATGAGACTGCCGACCCAAACAGGCAGCGAGTCGATTTTGACCTTTGGACGACCAACGGCCGCAGTGATTTGACCGCGCAGATCTACGTCGAGCAACTGCCCTCAGGTGCAATCCATCCGTCGCTGTACGACCTGCGGGTTCTCTAAGGGGGAAGCGGCGCTCGGTAGTTCGGTTTCAGGGGCAGCAGGTTGATGAAGAAACGGGGCTCACGCTAAATCGCCACCGCTACTACGATGCAACGACCGGTCGCTTCGTAAGTCAAGATCCGATAGGCGTGCTGGGCGGAGCCAACGCTTATGCTTATGCTCCTAGTCCCACGCAGTGGGTCGATCCGCTGGGGCTTCGCAAGCGGCAGGGCTGCCGAGGTAAATTCCATTCATTCCACGATGTCGACCTTCCAGACGACAAGCTGTTTGCTAGCGACGGCGTGCAGTTCCGCATAGCTAACAAGTCACTGATCGAGAGGATGAACACAGACGCGGCTTTCCGGAAAGACATTCTTTCGCGGAATCCAGCGCTGCTTGATTGGTCCAAGAACCCGCCAGACCTGGGACGCAGTCCACCGGGGATGACGTGGCACCACAACGATGACTCCGGGCGATTGAATCTTGTGGATCGCAACGATCATGGGGACAATTTCGGCATTTACCATCCGGATGGCACAGGTGGCCGGGATAAGTGGGGCGGTGGTGCCCCCGGTCGAAAAGGGAAGCTAGACGCAGCTACAGGATGCCCATTATGAACAGCGACTTCGTGACGAATAGGTTTTACAAGATCGAGGATCTGATTCGACTGGTTAAGGAAAAGAAGGGGCGAGATGCGATCTATATGATTTACATCCCCAAGGACACGGATGATTTGACGCCCGGCATGGACGTGTACGTCGGCGATGTTCCTGCGTTCGATGATGACGACAACGAGGTGTTTCCAGAGTCAGTAATTGCGCTGGGACTTGAGCGTGGCTATATGCAGGAACACTTCGAAGATGTTGTCGATGTCGCCTATAAGCAAAGGCCGACCGCATCGGCGGATGACGTGATGCGTTGCCTCAACTACTACGCGCAGCACGATAGCTTCTTGGATCTTAGTTAGCAAACAGAGGGCCGCTAGCGCGGCCCTCTGTCATTCAAGCGGCAGTGTTGCCGGCGATCAGTCGAACGCTTGCCGGATGAAGATGTGCCGTTTGACGTAGTCGACGGAAAAGTAGACGCGCTCGCCGGGCATAAAGCCGAGGTGACTGAGCAGCGCGTCGGTGACCTGCATCCAAGGGATGAACGGCTTGTTCGAGCCGCTTGGAAGCTCGGACGAGCTTTGTAGCGGCACTTCGAAAGCGATCGGCTCTTCGCCCGCCGCTGGACGTGTTTTATGATTGGCCCCAGCCATGAACAACTCCTTTGCTGAGTTGGTTGTGGCCAGGGGGCCGTGAGGGTTGGTCGCACGCACGGCCCGCGCTTCGTTTACGCGGCCCTTCTCTATCTGCCCCGGGCCAGCATGGTATCGAGCATTTGCGAGACGAACTGCTGCTTGGTCTTCGGTAGCCACTCAATCTCGGCGATGTGCTGTTGCAAGCGCGACATTGGCCCGCGCTTGCGGCCTCGGCCGTTGACGGTTTGCCCCATCAACTTGTCAAACGAGAGCGTGAACAGCTGCGACAGCGCCGGCAGCATCGACATCGGCAGCCGAGAGCGCCCCCTTCGTAGCGGGCGAGCGTTTGCCGAGCAATCGGATCAAAACGATCCGCCCCGACGGACACGCGATCGACTGGCTCACCTACGGCTCGGGCCACGTGCATGGGATGTTGCTCGACGGTGAGGAGCGCATCCACTTCGAGCGCGACGCGCTGCACCGCGAAACTAAGCGGACACTGGGCGCTCACCTCGGGCACAAGACCGTCTACGATCCGGCTGGCCGTGTGATTCAAACGGCGCTACAGCGAGAAAAGGCGCCGATGCCGATCGTCGATCGGCGCTACCGCTACGATGCGGCGGGGCAACTCACGCAGATCGAGGACAGTAACCGGGGGTATATCGATTACCGCTATGACCCGGTAGGCAGACTCATCGAAGCGGCGAGCCCGTGGAGCCGCGAGCGGTTTGCCTTCGATCCGGCGAGCAATATCGTCGATGTGGCGAGCGATGCGTCAAATCGCACGCCGCGCATGACGCCGGCGGTGTTCAAGCCCAGAGAAGAAAGCACGCTGCCGCAAGAAGTGCCCAAAATCCTCGGCAATCTGCTCAAGCAGTATGCGGGGATGCACTTCTCGTATGA